>JBIQLB010000013.1:0-87512 GCA_044464665.1 Nocardioides sp. | reverse complement strand
TCAGTCCACCATGTCTTGAGACACCAGTGACCGATGTCCTGAACCAGAACACTGCACCTGCCACCAGCCGAGGAGCCCCGCGCAGAGATGCGCGGGGCTCTTTCCGTCCGCGGACTCGATCTCGCGACCGGGTGGGGCCTTGGACCCTCCGCGAGGGGCCCTTGGGGGCTGGCTACCGCTCCCGAGCCCTGACAGGCTGAGTCAGGTCAGGGTCCCGCCGGTCGGCCCCCTCAGGGCTTGCCCGGGACCAGGTTCTCTTCGACCGTTCCACACCCGAGGAGGGTGAGCAATGCGCAAGGCAACCTCGATCGTGGCCATCGTGCTCGGCGCCATCATGGTGATCGGTGGAATCTCCACCTGGGTCATGGTGAGCAGCACCCTGTCCGACCAGCGAATCACCACCTCTGAAGACGCGTGCCTCGGCGACCGTCAGGTCAAGGGCCCGTTCACGGCGTACTGCCAGGCCAAGGTCATCGACAAGCACACCCTCGAGGCGACCGGCGGCAAGACCTACGCCGAGCTCGACCGCGAGGACCCGCTGCGGGAGACCGCGATGAACGGCGCCTTCCTGCAGGCCTCGCTGTTCACCTCCGTGCTGGCCTTCGGAGTCGCGGCGATGGCGGCCGCGATGGGCGTCCTGTTCATCATGATCGGCCTGGGCATCAGAGACGTCAGCACCCGCGTGGCGCCGGCGTCGGCCGACACCACGGCGACCGACACGACGGCGTAGCGTCCCGGACGACGGAGGAGCCCCGCGCGGAGACGCGCGGGGCTCTTTCGCGTCCGAGAGTCTCAGGGCAGCAGGAGGTCCAGGGGCACGGTGTGGAGGCGCCGGGCGAGCGCGTCGGCGACGACGACCTCGTCCTCGAGGAAGGCGAGGCCCACGGCGGACCCGGTCTTCGCGACCTCCACCGGCGAGCCCGTACGCCGGGAGGCCGCATCGATCCCGACCAGCGTCGGCCCGTTCCCACCGGCGACCACCAGGCCGCCCAGGACCGCGACGGCGTCGACGCCGGGCAGGGGGACCCGTATGCGCACCTCTCCCGACGAGGGGTCGACCGCGACCACCTCACCGGAGGCGGAGCAGGCCACCCACACCAGCCCGGCCGCGACGGCCACGCCGCCAGCCTCCGCGCATCCGGGCACCGGCACCGCCCGAGGCGACGGGTCGCCGGCGGAGAACACCGTCACGCCGTCGCCTCCGCTCACCGCGACCAGGCCGTCCGCGGCGGCGACCCGGCGCGGCTGCGCGCCCACCTTCACCCGGCGTACGACGGCGTGAGACGAGACGTCGATGCCGAGCACCCGGTCGCGCGCGCCGTCGGCCACCCAGACCAGGTCACCGGCCAGCGCCATGCCGCCGGGCGAAGCGCCGGGCAGGCGGATGGCGCCCACCGAGGAGCCGCTTGCGTCGAGCAGGCGGAGGCCGCCGGTCGTGCTCACCCACACCTGACCCTCGACGCGCAGCAGGAAGGACGGCTCACCGGGCACGCGCAGCATGGCGCCGGCCTCGCCGCGCACGGCGTCGGCCGACGGCAGCGCGACCCAGACCTCGTCGCCGACCCTCGCCACCCCGGCAGGAGCAGCGCTCAGCTCGGTCGAGCGGACGCCGGGCCGATCGGGACCCTCCTCGCTCGGCCCGCCACATCCGGCGACCGCGAGCACCACAGCCACGACGAACACCCGCCACATCCCGCTCACCCCACTCCCTGTCGGCCTGGACGGAGTATCAATGACGGTATGGGCAACCGGGGCGAGGGGGCACCACCGCAGGCGGCGGCACCGCAGGCGATCGAGGACTACGCCCTCATCGGCGACCTGCACACGGCGGCCCTGGTGGGACGGGACGGGTCGATCGACTGGCTCTGCCTGCCGCACTACGACGACCCGGCGTGCTTCGCCGCGCTGCTCCACGACGAGTCGGCGGGGCGATGGGCCATGGCGCCGGCGTACGGCGGGACGGCGACCTCGCGGGGCTACGAGGACGACACCCTCGTGCTGCGTACCCGCTGGGAGTCCGAGGACGGGGTCGTCGAGGTGGTCGACTTCATGCCGCCGCGCGGCGAAGCGGCGGACGTGGTGCGCATCGTCGAGGGCATCAGCGGTCGCGTGGAGATGCGGACCACGCTGCGGCTGAGGTTCGACTACGGCCGCGTCGTCCCCTGGTTCCCCGCCGGCGAGCCGGACGGCGTCCGGGGCGTGTCCGCGGTCGCCGGGCCGGACGCGGTCTGGGTGCGCGCGGATGCCCCACTGGAGCTGGAGGACCACGCGCTGCGGGCGACGTTCACCGTAGCCGAGAGCGAGCGGGTGGCGTTCGTCCTCACCTACCGGCGCTCGCACCTCCCCCGGCCGCACATGGCCGATCCGCGCCAGGCGCTGGAGGACACCCGGCTGTTCTGGAAGGAGTGGATCGGCCGCTGCACCTACCGCGGCCGCTGGCAGGCGGAGGTACGCCGGTCGCTGATGCTCCTCAAGGCGCTGACCTTCGCGCCCACCGGAGGCATCGTCGCCGCGGCCACCACCTCCTTGCCGGAGGAGACCGGCGGCGTGCGCAACTGGGACTACCGGTACTGCTGGCTGCGCGACGCGACCTTCACCCTCCAGGCCTTCCTCGGCACCGGCCACACCGGCGAGGCGCAGGCGTGGCGCGAGTGGCTGGTCCGAGCGGTCGCGGGCGATCCGGCGACGCTGCAGATCATGTACGGCCTGGACGGCACCCGCCGGCTGCCCGAGCAGACCCTGCCCTGGCTCGACGGCTACCTCGGCTCGGCGCCGGTGCGGATAGGGAACGCAGCCGCGAAGCAGCACCAGCTCGACGTCTGGGGCGAGGCGCTCGACGGCCTCTACCTGGCTCGGGAGGCGGGTCTGGAGTTCACCGAGGCGGCCTGGGACCTGCAGCGGGCGCTGGTCGACTGGCTGGCCGAGCACTGGCACGAGCCGGACAACGGGCTGTGGGAGATGCGCGGGCCGCGACGCCAGTTCGTCCACTCCAAGGTGATGGCCTGGGCCGGCGTCGACCGGGCCGTCCGCACGGTCGAGAAGCACGGCCTGGAGGGCGACCTGGAGCGGTGGCGCGCGCTGGCCGACCGGATCCATGCCGATGTCTGCGCCAAGGGCTTCGACCCGGAACGCACCACCTTCACGCAGTTCTACGGCTCCCGCGGCCTGGACGCCGCGCTGCTGCTGATCCCCCGCGTCGGCTTCCTGCCCTGGGACGACCCACGGGTCGTGGGCACGGTCGAGGCGGTCGCCCAGGAGCTCGACAGCAACGGCTTCCTGATGCGCTACGACAACAGCGCCGACGGCGGTCCCGACGGCCTGCCCGGCGGCGAGGCGGCCTTCCTGGCGTGCAGCTTCTGGCTGGTCGACGCACTGCACGGCATCGGCGAGAACGCCCGCGCCGAGGAGCTCTTCGAGCGACTGCTGACGGTCCGCAACGACGTCGGACTGCTCTCCGAGGAGTACGACGCCCGCACCGGCCGCCATCTCGGCAACACCCCGCAGGCCTTCAGCCTGGTCGGCCTGGTCAACAGCGCCCGTCACCTCACCTCGGCCCGCGCGAGCGACTCCCGCGACATCTGCTCCTGAACTCAGTCGACCGCGACGTACACCTTGCGCACGGTGGCGCGGATGGTCCAGGTGGTGCGCTCCCCGGCGCGCAGGCGGACGACCACTCCCGGTCCCAGGCGCACCAGCGAGCCGTCCTCCCACGTCACGTCGCCGTCGCCGCGGAGCACGACGAAGACCTCGTCGACCTCGGTGTCGCGGACGGTGCCCTCGGTCAGCTCCCACAGCCCGATCCCGACTCCGCCGAGGCGATCGAGCTCGGCGGCGGAGGCGGCCGGCGTGCCGGCCACGACATCGCCCGGCTCCAGGTCGTACGCCGCGAGCGGGTGGCCCATCGCGTCGTCGCTGAGCAGCCGCCCGGACAGCCGGCTCACGAGTCGAACCCCAGGCCGACGGCGTCCAGCGCGCGCAGGAAGAGGTTGCGCTCCCCGCGGCGGTGGTCGGCGGCGTCCAGCGAGCGGCGGGTGAGCTCGATGCCGACCGTGGCCAGTGGCTCGGGCGGGAAGGGCAGCGGCTTGCGCCGCACCATCTCCAGCCGGGTCCGCTCGGTGTCCGCGCCGGAGAGCAGGTCGAGCATCACCTCGGCGGCGAACCGCGTCGCGCCCACGCCGAGGCCGGTAAACCCTGTGGCGTAGGCGATTCGTCGCCCGCGCGCGGTCCCGTAGAAGGCGCAGAACCGCGTGCAGGTGTCGATCGCGCCGGCCCAGCGGTGGGAGAACGTGATCCCCTCCAGCTGCGGGAAGGTCGTCAGGAAGTGCGAGGCCAGCCGGCGGTAGGACTCCGGTCTCTCCTCGTAGTCGGGCCGGACCTGGCGGCCTGGGTGGTAGATCGCGTCGTACCCGCCGTACAGGATCCGGTTGTCGGCGGTCAGCCGCGAGTAGTGGAACTGGTTGGCCATGTCGCCCAGCCCACGCCGGCCGCTCCACCCGATCGAGGCCATCTGCTCGGCGCTGAGCGGCTCGGTCATCAGCACGTAGTCGTAGACCGGCACGATCCGCAGCCGGTTGCGGCGCAGCAGCGGGCGGAAGACGTTCGTCGCGAGCACGACCTGGCTGGCGCGTACGACGGCCCGCGGTGTCCGCACCTCGACGGGACCGCCGGCGCTCTCCTCCCCCAGCGAGATCACCGGCGTGCCCTCGAAGAGCTCGACGCCCAGCGAGGCCGCCGCCTTCGCCAGCCCGTCGGCCAGCCGCGCCGGGTGGACCAGCGCGCTGGCGCCGACCTCCAGGTTGCCGGCGAGGAAGAGCGGGCTGTCGATCTCCGCGCGGACCGCCTCGGCGTCGAGGAAGCCCGGTTCGTCGCGGATCCAGTCGACCTGGTGCTCCTCGACCGCGACGTCGAGGGACCCGGTGCGCTCGAACTGGGCGTCGACCTGCCACTCCGCCAGGTCGCGCTCGAAGGCGTCGAGGTTCTCCAGGCCGAGCCGCTCCAGGACGTCGTACTCCTCGGGCCAGCGACCGCGGCCGTTCTCCTCGCCGTGGGTCAGGCTCGCCTCGCAGAAGCCGCCGTTGCGGCCCGACGCGGCCCAGCCGATGGTCTGCCCCTCCAGCAGCAGCACCCGGGACGCGGGGCTGCGACGCTTGGCGAGGGCGGCCGTCCAGAGCCCGCAGTAGCCGCCGCCGACCACGACCAGGTCCGCGGTGATGTCCGCGGTCAGCGGCTCGAACCGGGCCGGGTCGGGGACGTCGGCCAGCCAGAAGACACCGCGCTCGGTGGGCGCCAGCGCGGCGTCGACGCTCGCCATCGGCGGCGCCAGGCGCTCGTAGACGGTCTGCTGGCGATCGCCGGTCCCGGCCATGTCTCACTCCTCGCGAGGGTTCGGGACCCATCATGCTCGACGGGCCCGGGTCTACGCTGCTGACGGGACCCCCGGAGGTCCGATGAGCGAGCGGACGGAGGGGCCATGGCGCTGACCCTCACCTGGCTCGGCCACTCGACGGTCGTGGTCGATCTCGACGGCACCCGGCTGCTGACCGACCCGCTGCTCAAGCGCCACGTCGGCCCGCTCCGGCGGCGCTTCCCGCAGCCCGATCCCGATCAGTGGCGCGACCCGGACGCGGTGCTGATCTCCCACACGCACACCGACCACACCGAGCTCGGCTCGCTGCGCAAGCTGCCCGGCGTACCGGTCCTGACGGCGCACGCCAACGCCACCTGGCTCCGCCGCCGGCACATCCCCGGGGGCACCGGCATCGGCCACGAGTGGGCGCCGGTCGCCTCCGACGTCGGCGTCCGCCTGGTCGACGCGATCCACAACCACCGGCCGATGCCGCACCGCCCCAACGCCACCAACGGCCACCTGATCCGGAGCGACTCGGCGACGGTGTACGCCGTGGGCGACACCAGCCTGTACGACGCGATGGCCGACGTGCCGGCGCATCTGGGCCGGCGGCTCGACGTGATCCTGGTGCCCATCGCCGGCTGGGGACCGCGACTCTCCCCCGGCCACATGGGCCCGAAGGAGGCCGCGGTCGCCTGCTCGCGGACGGGCGCCCGCTACGCGCTCCCGGTGCACTGGGGCACGCTCCACCCGCCGATCGTCGACAAGTGGGACCGCGGCTGGATCGACCGCCCGCTGCAGGAGTTCATCGAGGCGATGGCCCACCTCGCCCCCGAGACCGAGCTGGTCCAGCTCATGCCCGGCGAGTCCTGGACGCTGCCGAGCCGGCCCGGCTAGCTCACCACGCTCATCGTCGGCACGGCCGAGCCGTGGGTGGCCGAGAGCCACACGTCGGCGTCCTCGCGCAGGCCGAGCGCCCGCTGGTGGGCACGGGTGATGCTCACCTGCACCTCGTCGTGCTGGGCGTCCAGCAGCTCGACGGTCAGCCGCACCTCGTTGCCCACGCGCAGCATCCGGGTGATCCGCGCCGGGATCGACCCGGCCACGCCGGGGTGGTCGAGCACGTCGATGTCGTGCGGGCGCACCAGGGAGCCGCCCAGGCGCGTGGTCGGGCCGAGGAAGCCCATGACGAAGTCGTTGGCCGGCCGGTCGTAGAGCTCGTCGGGCGAGCCGACCTGCTCGATGTGCCCGTCGTTGATCACCACGATCTCGTCGGCGACCTCCAGCGCCTCCTCCTGGTCGTGGGTGACGAAGACGGTGGTCACGTGCACCTCGTCGTGCAGCCGGCGCAGCCACTCGCGCAGCTCCTTGCGGACCTTGGCGTCCAGCGCCCCGAACGGCTCGTCCAGCAGCAGCACGGACGGCTCCACGGCCAGGGCCCGGGCCAGCGCCATCCGCTGCCGCTGGCCGCCGGAGAGCTGCGAGGGCAGCCGGTGGCCGAACTGGGAGAGGTGGACCAGCTCCAGCAGCTCGTCGACCCGCTGCTTGATCTCGTCCTTGGGGCGCTTGCGGATCTCCAGGCCGAACGCCACGTTGCGGGCGACGCTCATGTGCTTGAAGGCCGCATAGTGCTGGAAGACGAACCCGACGTTCCGCTTCTGCACCGGCAGGCGGGTGGCGTCGACCCCCTCGATCTCCACCGAGCCGCTGTCGGCGGACTCCAGCCCGGCGATGATCCGCAGCAGCGTGGTCTTGCCGCCGCCACTCGGGCCGAGCAGCGCGGTGAGCTGCCCGGTCGGGATCGAGACCGAGACGTCCTCGAGAGCGACGAAGTCGCCGTACTTCTTGGTGATGCCACGAACCTCGATGCTCATGAGGCGATTCCTTCCGATGACTCATGACGGGCCGCCCGCGCACGGAGCACGAAGACGACCAGGATGCTGAGAACAGAGATGCCGGCCAGCAGGAACGAGATGGCGTAGGCGCCGGGCTGGTCGAAGTTGAGGTACTTCTCCTCCACCGCCAGCGTCGCCGTCCGGGTCTCCCCCAGCACGTTGCCGGAGACGACCTTGACCGCGCCGAACTCGCCCAGCGAGCGGGCCAACGTCAGCACGACGCCGTACGTCACCGCCCACTTGATGCTCGGCAGGGTGATCCGCCAGAACGTCTGGCCGCCGTTCGCGCCGAGGCTGCGCGCGGCCTGCTCCTGCTCGGTGCCGATCTCGGTGAGGACCGGCACCACCTCGCGGATCACCAAGGGCAGCGAGACGAACGCCGTCGCCATGATGATGCCCGGGGTCGAGAAGATGACCTGGAAGCCCCAGCCCTCCAGCGTGGGGCCGAACCAGCCGTCGCGACCGCCGTACACGAGCAGCAGCGCCAGGCCGACCACGATCGGCGAGACCGCCAGAGGCAGGTCCAGGAACGCGCTCAGCAGCCGCTTGCCCGGGAACTCGGTGCGGACCAGCAGCAGTGAGATGCCGACGCCGAAGACCGTGTTGATCACCGTCGCGACGACGGCCGCGAACAAGGTCAGCCGCAGCGCCGCGACCAGGTCCGGGTCGTTGAAGATGCCGCGCAGCGCCTCGGTGCCGTTCTCGAACGTGTGCGTGACGACCAGGGAGACCGGCCACGCCACCAGCAGCACGAGGTAGGCGATGACGAAGAACCGGAGCACATAGGTGAGCGGGCCCTTGTTGTAGGTACGCCGAGTGTCAGCCACGTCGCACCACCCGTCGCTGGAGCACGTCGAGCAGGAGGATCACGCCGAGCGAGATCACCAGCAGCAGCGTGGCGATCGCCGCCGCGGCGCCGGGGTTGTCGTGCTCGATCGCGCTGAGGATCCGCACCGAGGTGACCTCCGACGTGAACGGCAGGTTGCCCGAGAGCAGCACCAGGGAGCCGTACTCCCCGACGGCGCGGGCGAACGAGAGGGCGGCGCCCGCGGCGATCGCCGGGGCCAGGCTGGGCACGATGATCCGGCGGAAGACAGTGAACCGGCTCGCGCCCAGGGAGGCCGCGGCCTCCTCGACGTCGGCGTCGAGCTCCTCGAGCACCGGCTGGACCGTGCGCACGATGAAGGGCAGCGTCACGAAGAGGAAGGCCAGGTAGACCGACCACTGGGTGTTCGCCAGGTGCAGTCCGAGCGGGCTGTCCACGCCGTACAGCGAGAGCAGCACCAGGCCGGCGACGATCGTCGGCAGCGCGAACGGGATGTCGATGAGGAGCTCCAGGAGCCCCTTGCCCGGGAAGCGGTCGCGGACGAGCACCCACGCGATCGCGGTGCCTGCGAAGACGTTGAAGACGGTCACCGACGCGGCAGCCGTGACCGTGAGCCGGATGGCCGAGGCGGTCTGCTCGTTGGTGATGTTCCTCCAGAAGGCCTCCCAGCCGTCCGTCGTGGCGGTGACGACGACGGCGCTGAGGGGAATGAGCACCAGCAGGCTGAACCACAGCAGGCTGACGCCCAGGCCGATCCCGGAGTACCGGTTGAGGTCGTGGCGCAAGGCCGGCCGAGCGGTGCTCGGCCGGCCTGCCACCACGTCGGAGACGGTGGTCATCGAGGTGACTACTCCGATGCCTTGCCGGACTTGGCGATCGCGTCGGTGACGATGCCCACGGGCGCGCCGTCCTTGCCGTCGCCGAAGAGCTTGTCCTTGACACCGGACCAGTCGCCGCCGCCGAAGTCCTGGTCCAGGGTCAGCAGGTGCTTGACCGCGGGGAACGGGTCGGACGGGTCCGGCGCGCCCTTGATGTCCGCGGCCTTCAGCCCGACCGCGCCGAGGTCGGCGACACCCGGGTTCTCCAGGTTCAGCGGGCGGAAGCCCTTGAGCGCGAACTGCTTCTGGCCCTCCGTGCCGAGGACGAAGTCCAGCCAGTCGGTCGCCGCCGGCGTCGCGTCCTCGAGAACGGCGCCGGGGTTCTCGATCAGCAGGGTGGTCTCCGGGATGATGTAGTCGAAGCCCTGGCCGTTCTGCGCGGCGAGGATGGCCTCGTTCTCGTAGGCCAGGAGGACGTCGCCGGTGCCGCCGAGGAAGCTGGTCGTGGCGTCGCGGCCGCTGTTGGTCAGCGAGACGACGTTCTTGAAGAGCTTGTCGAGGTACTCGGTGGCCTGCGCCTCGGTGCCGCCGTTCTGGGTGATGTTGCCCCAGGCGGCGAGCGCGTTCCAGCGGGCGGCGCCGGAGGACGCGGGGTTGGCGGTGACGATCTCGACGCCGGGCTTGATCAGGTCGTCCCAGCCCTGGATGTTCTTCGGGTTGCCCTCGCGGACACCGAGGACGACGACCGAGGTGGAGACGATGCCCTTGTTGGGGCCGGCGTTCCAGTCGTCGGCGACCAGGCCGGCCTTGACCAGGCGGTCCACGTCGGTGGCGACCGAGAGGTGCACGTAGTCGGCCTTGAGACCGGCCTCGACGGCGCGGCTCTGGTCACCCGAGGCGCCGTACGACGTCTTGAACTTCACGCCCTTGCCGGCGTCGGTCTTGTTGAACTCGGTGGCGATCGCCTTGTTCGCCGCCTCGGGGACCGCGAAGCCGACGATCGAGATCGTCTCGCCGGAGTCGCCCGCGTCGGAGCCGCCGTCGCTGCCGCAGGCCGTCAAGGCAAGGGTCGTGCTCGCGACCGCGGCGAGGACCACAGCGCGACGTACTCGGCCGATTCCAAATCTGCTCATGTGCCTTGATCTCCTTGTGGGCTGTCCCGAGAACTGTTCGTTACTCGCGTAAGTTACTACACTTAACTCACTGGACCTACTTTCTAGACTGCGATGTGGATCACGTCTTAAGGTCAGACGTCCGACATTTGGTGCTATGGTGAGACCGATGTGGTACTAGCCGGCGGCGGACTATCGTGGATGGTGGAACACGGCAACAAGAACGTGTTCTACTTTTGGGGGTAACCATCGCCGGCTCAGCGCCACCAGCGCACGAGTCGGTGTCACATTGCCGTCCCGGGGACGGCAAGGAGAATCAAGAGAAGGTTCGCGTGGGCAAGCAGGTCAAGCAGCTGGATCGGGTGGTCATTCGGTTCGCGGGGGACTCCGGCGATGGGATGCAGCTGACGGGTGATCGGTTCACTGCTGAGTCGGCGGCGTTCGGCAATGATCTGGCGACGTTCCCGAACTTCCCGGCGGAGATCCGGGCGCCGCAGGGCACGTTGCCGGGCGTGTCGTCGTTCCAGGTGCATTTCGCCGATCACGACATCCTGACCGCGGGCGATGCCCCCGATGTGCTGGTGGCGATGAACCCGGCGGCGCTGAAGGCGAACCTGGCGGACATGAAGCCCGGCACGGCGATCATCGTGGACTCCCACGACTTCTCGGGCCGCAACCTGGCCAAGGCCGGCTATGAGGCCAACCCGCTGGAGGACGAGGGTCCCGACTCCCTGGCGAACAAGTACAACCTGACCGTGCTGGATCTGACCGGGATGACGGTGGAGGCGGTCAAGGAGTTCGGTCTGTCCCGCAAGGACGCCGCGCGGGCGAAGAACATGTTCGCCCTCGGTCTGCTGTCGTGGATGTACGGCCGCCCGGTGGAGACCACGATCGACTTCCTGACCGCGCGGTTCGCCAAGGCGCCGGCGATCCGCGATGCGAACATCACCGCGTTCAAGGCGGGCTGGAACTTCGGTGAGACCACCGAGACGTTCGTGGTCTCCTACGAGATCAAGCCCGCGGCGCTGCCGGTGGGCACCTACCGCAACATCTCGGGCAACCTGGCCCTGGCCTACGGCGTGGTCGCCGCCGGGGTGCAGTCGGGCCTGCCGGTGTTCTTGGGCACCTACCCCATCACCCCGGCATCCGACATCCTGCACGAGCTGAGCAAGCACAAGCGGTTCGGGATCACCACGTTCCAGGCCGAGGACGAGATCGCCGGCATCGGCGCCGCCCTGGGCGCCAGCTTCGCCGGCGCGCTCGGGGTGACCACCACCTCAGGGCCCGGGATCGCGCTGAAGTCCGAGACCATCGGCCTGGCGGTGATGACCGAGCTCCCGCTGATCATCATCGACGTCCAGCGCGGCGGCCCCTCGACCGGCCTGCCGACCAAGACCGAGCAGGCCGACCTGCTCCAGGCGATGTTCGGCCGCAACGGCGAGGCCCCGGTCCCGATCATCGCGCCACAGTCCCCGGGTGACTGCTTCGCCGCGGCCGTCGAGGCCGCCCGGATCGCGGTCACCTACCGCACCCCCGTCATGCTGCTCTCCGACGGCTACCTGGCCAACGGCTCCGAGCCCTGGCGCATCCCCGACATCAGTGAGCTGCCACTCATCGACCCGGCCTTCGCCACCGGCCCCAATCACACCGAGGTCGCCAAGGACGGCACCGCGACCGAGGTCTTCTGGCCCTACCTGCGCGACGAGGAGACCCTGGCCCGCCCCTGGGCCATCCCCGGCACCAAGGGCCTCGAACACCGCATCGGAGGCCTGGAGAAGGAAGGCATCAAGGGCGGGTCCGGCAACATCTCCTACGACCCCGCCAACCACGACTACATGGTCCGCACCCGCCAGGCCAAGGTCGACCGGATCGCCGACTCCCTGCCCCCGACCGTGGTCGACGATCCCTCAGGACGGGCCAAGGTGCTGGTGCTGGGCTGGGGCTCGACCTACGGCCCGATCGGAGCGGCCTGCCGCCGCGCCCGCAAGGCCGGCCTCGACGTCGCCCAGGTCCACCTGCGTCACCTCAACCCCTTCCCCAAGGACCTCGGCGACATCCTCAAGCGCTACGACGCGGTGATGATCCCCGAGATGAACCTCGGCCAGCTCTCCCTGCTCATCCGCGCCAAGTACCTCATCGACGTCGTCGGCTACAACCAGGTCAACGGCATGCCACTCAAGGCCGCCGAGCTCGCCGAGGCCATCACCGACCTGATCCAGCACACCACCGGTGAGGTCCCCAGCGCGGCCACCGGCGACATGGAGGCCATCTCGTGACTGCCCCGATCACCAACCCAGGAAACACCACCGATCTTCCCTTCCCCGGCCTGGCCGGCGTTCCCGCGGCCGACGAGCCGCAGAACCGCAAGGACTACGGCTCGGACCAGGAGGTCCGCTGGTGCCCCGGCTGCGGCGACTACGCCGTGCTGGCCGCCGTGCAGGGCTTCCTGCCCGACCTGGGCCTGCGCCGGGAGAACATCGTGTTCATCTCCGGCATCGGCTGCTCGAGCCGGTTCCCCTACTACCTCGACACCTACGGGATGCACTCCATCCACGGCCGGGCCCCGGCGATCGCGACCGGCATCGCCACCGCCCGCGAGGACCTCTCCGTGTGGGTGGTCACCGGTGACGGCGACGCGCTCTCCATCGGCGGCAACCACCTCATCCACGCCATGCGCCGCAACGTCAACCTCAAGATCCTGCTGTTCAACAACCGGATCTACGGCCTCACCAAGGGCCAGTACTCCCCCACCTCCGAGCTGGGCAAGATCACCAAGTCCACCCCCGTCGGCTCGGTCGACCACCCGTTCAACCCGGTCTCACTCGCCCTGGGCGCCGAAGCCTCGTTCGTGGCCCGCACCATCGACTCGGACCGCAAGCACCTCACCTCGGTGCTCTCCGCGGCCGCCGCGCACCGCGGCACCGCGCTGGTCGAGATCTACCAGAACTGCCCCATCTTCAACGACGGCGCCTTCGACTCCATCAAGGACAACGAGACCAAGGCCGACGCCATCATCCCCCTCGAGCACGGCCAGCCCATCCGGTTCGGCACTCTCGGCGAGGACGGCCTCGGATCCAAGGGCGTCGTCCGCTCCGCCGGCGGCGGGGTCGAGGTCGTCGAGGTCACCGACGCCAACGCCGGCCAGCTGCTGGTCCACGACGCTCACCATGCCGACCCCTCCACGGCGTTCGCGATCTCGCGACTCACCGACGCCGGCATCCTGCACCAGTCGCCGATCGGCGTCTTCCGCTCCGTGGAGCGCCCGACGTACGACGACCAGGCGCGCGAGCAGGTCGCCACCGCCACGGCCGCCCAGAGCGACCACTCCGCGGCGCTCGCCGGCCTCATCACCGGCAGCGACACCTGGAGCGTGCTCTGAGCCGACCGGCAGGCTGAGGCGTCAGCCGGCCTGGCCGGCGGCCTCGGCCAGCCCGGCCAGGCCCTTCTCGAAGTCGCCGCCGACCAGCTTGTCCATCGGCATCACGATCGAGAAGAGCCGCATCACCAGGTTCTGGGTGCCGGTCATCGTCCAGGTGACCCTGGTCCCGCCCTCGACCGGCTCGAAGCGGAACGTCGTCGGGTTGACGGCCTTGAACGGCTTGACGAACTCCAGCCGCACGTCGATCTGCTCCGGCGTGGAGCCGACGATCTCCATGCGGCCCTCACCGGCCTTGCGATTGCCCCGCCAGGCATAGGTGGCGCCCACACCCCGCTCGGCGCCGGCGTACTCGCGGTGGAGGTTGTCGTCGAGTCCCTCCCAGGGCGACCAGCGCCGCCACTGCTGGAAGTCGTCGACGAGAGCGTGCAGAACCGCGGCGGGGGCGGGGATCTCGGCTGTGCGCTGGACGGTGAACGTCGAGGCCATACCGGGACCCTACCCCCGCCGGCTCACGTCACGGTGCGACGCGGATCTTCGAGCTCGACTTGGTGTAGCCGCCGTACAGCGTCGCTGTCGTCGGGACGTAGAGGCGGTACTTCATCTTCTTGCTCTGCTTGAACTTGATCTTGCCGTTGCCGGCGGAGTTGAGCTTGATGGTCTTGAAGCCGCGCCACTTGCCCTTCTTGTAGCGCTGCAAAGCCACCTTGCCCAGCGACGCGAAGCCACCGTCGGCGCGGTAGTACTTCAGGTCGTGGGCCTTGGCCTTGAGCTTCGAGCCCTTCTTGCTGATCCGCAGCCCGGCGAGGAAGTAGACGGTGCTGCGCACGGGGGCGAGGTTGCTGACGGCGGCCTGCGCGACCTTGTTGGTGCTCCAGCCGCTGCCGTAGGCCGAGACGCGCAGGTTGCGCAGCTGGACCGTGCCGACGCCGGCCGAGCGGGGCCAGTAGGCCGAGAGCGGACCCGAGCTCGAGGCGACCATCCGGTCGGCCGACCGGAGGATGCCGTTGACGTAGATGTCGGCGTAGGCGTACCAGGAGGTGGCGGTCGGGTGCGCGTTGACGGTCACGGCGGTCTTCGCGTAGACGTTCGTGCTGGAGCCGATGGCGGCCTCGGCGATCGTCACGCTGGTGACCGGGACCGGGTTGGGCGACGGCGGCGCCGCGGCCGCAGGCGAGGCAGCCGCGACGGCGCCTCCGAAACCGAGTGTCACAGCCGCGAACGCGGCGACGAGCCTGGACAGGCGCATGGAAGGTCCCCCCGAGTGAGATGGTCCGGCCGGGCGGCCGGCGAACGTCGTGATCCTGCCCACCCGACGAACCCGCAAACCTCGCGGACCGGACATCACCGACCCCCAGGGGCGCCTCTCCGAGCAAGGCACCGTCACGTTACCGTTCCGGGGTGGGAGCGCAGGGACGGGGGTTGGCGTACGGCGTCTCCGCCTACCTGCTATGGGGTCTCTTCCCGCTCTACTGGCCGCTGCTGAAGCCCGCCGGCGCCGTCGAGATCCTGGCCAACCGCGTGGTGTGGTCGCTGGTGACGACCGCGATCCTGGTGGCCGCGACGGGCCGGATCCGCCATCTGCGCGGCATCTTCTCCGATCGCCGCCGCGCGGTCCTGCTGACGGCCGGCGCCCTGGTGATCTCGGTCAACTGGGGCACCTACATCTGGGGCGTCAACCACGACCGGGTGGTCGAGACCTCCCTGGGCTACTTCATCAACCCGCTGGTGACCGTGCTGCTCGGCGTGCTCGTCCTCGGCGAGCGCCTGCGCCGCTGGCAGTGGATCGCGGTCGCGGTCGCCGGGATCGCCGTGGTCGGCCTGACCGTCGAGTACGGCCACCCGCCCTGGGTCGCGCTGACCCTGGCCGGCTCGTTCGGCATCTACGGGCTCACCAAGAAGGCCGCGGACACCGAGGCCATCGAGAGCCTGGGCTTCGAGACGCTGGTGATCACTCCCCTGGCGCTGGGCTATCTCGTCTGGCTCGGCCCGCGTGGACACCTCGGCGACGGCGGCACGCTCACGCTGCTGCTGATCGGCTGCGGCATCGTCACCGTCGTCCCCCTGCTGCTCTTCGGCGCCGCCGCCATCCGGGTGCCGCTCTCCACGCTGGGCCTGATCCAGTACCTCGCCCCGATCCTGCAGTTCACCGTCGGCATCGCGGTCTTCCACGAGACCATGACCCCGATGCGCTGGGCCGGCTTCGCCCTCGTCTGGATCGCCCTGGTCATCTTCACCACCGAGGCGCTGCGCCACCGCCGCACCCAGCTCCGCCTCGCCGCCCAGGCCAGCGCGCTGTAGCTGGACCTCCCTGTGCCGGTGAGCCTGTTCCCTATCATCGGCCGGGCCGGTGAGCCTGTTCCCTATCCGACCCACGGAAAGGGAACAGGCTCACCGCTCTTGGGGTACCTGGAGTCGGATCAGGCGGAGCGGTCGGCGACGACGTCGGCGAAGGCCTCGAGGGCGTCGCGGACGGGGCCGGTGGGGACGGCGGACAGCAGGGCCTTGGCCTCGGCGGCCAGGCCGGCGACGTACGCACGGGCCTCGGCCATCGCGGGGTGGGCGCGCAGGAGGGCGAGCGCCTCGGCGTGGGTGGCGTCCTCGGTCAGGTCGCCGGAGAGGAGCTCGCGCAGGCGGGCGTCGGCGTCGTCGGCGGAGCGCAGCGCGTAGAGCACCGGGAGGGTGGCCACGCCCTCGCGCAGGTCGGTGCCCGGCGTCTTGCCGGACTCCTCGCTCTCCGAGGCGATGTCGAGGATGTCGTCGGAGAGCTGGAAGGCCACGCCGACCTTCTCGCCGTACGCCGTGAGCGCCTCGACGACCTCGGAGGAGGCGCCGCCGAACATCGCGCCGTACCGCGCCGAGGTCGCGATCAGGGAGCCGGTCTTGCCCGCGACCACGCGCAGGTAGTGGGCCAGCGGGTCCTCGTCCTCGCCCGCGCCGAGGGTCTCCAGGATCTGGCCCTCGACCAGCCGGCTGAAGGTCTCGGCCTGGATGCGCACGGCGTCGGGCCCGAGACCCGCGGTGAGCTCGGAGGACTTGGAGAAGAGCCAGTCGCCGGTGAGGATCGCGACATGGTTGTCCCAGCGGGCGTTGGCCGAGTCGCTGCCCCGGCGCAGGGCCGCCTCGTCCATCACGTCGTCGTGGTACAGCGAGGCGAGGTGGGTCAGCTCGACCACGCAGGCGGCGTCGAGCACGGCCGGCCCGGCGCCCTCGCCGGCCTCGGCCGCGAGAAAGCACAGCAGCGGCCGGAACCGCTTGCCGCCGGCGTCCATCAGGTGACGGGCCGCGGTGGTGACGAAGTCCGCCTCACTGCGTACGTGGTCGTGCAGCGCGGACTCGACCTCGTCCATCCGGGCGCGCAGCCGCTTGGCCAGATCCTCGTCGAGGATCGGCAGGGCCAGTCCGGCTGCTGTGGGGCTCACCTGATGAATTCTGCAATACCGCCGAGCGCGTCGAGCAGCGGGCCCGGAACGACGCCCAGCGCGAGCGTCGCGGCGACGCCAACGGCGATGACCGCGGTGGTCATCAGGCTCGGCACCGCGACCGTCGGGCCCTCGCCCACACGCTCGGCGAAGAACATCACCACGATGACCCGGATGTAGAAGTACGCCGCCACGGCGGACATCAGCACCGCCACGATCACCACCGGCCAGGCGCCCGCCGAGAGCGCCGCGGCGAAGACGGCCCACTTGCCGGTGAAGCCGCTGGTCAGCGGAATGCCGGCCATGCCGAGCAGCAGGAAGGCGAAGATGCCGGCCACCAGCGGAGACTCCTTGCCCAGGCCCGCCCAGCGCGACATGTGGGTGGCCTCGCCACCGGAGTCGCGGACGACGGTGACCAGCGCGAAGGCCGCGATGGTCATGAAGCCGTAGGTGGTGACGTAGAAGAGCACCGCCTGGACGGCGGTGATGCTGCCGTCCGGGATGTCGCCCAGCGCGCGGGCGCCCAGGAAGCCGGTCAGGATGAAGCCCGCGTGCGCCACCGAGGAGTAGGCCAGCAGCCGCTTCACGTCGGTCTGGGTCAGCGCGAGCACCGAGCCGATCACCATGGTCAAGATGGCGATCACCCACATCACCGGCAGCCAGTCCCACCGGGCGCCGCCGAAGGCGACGTAGTAGAGCCGGAGCAGGGCGATGAACGCGGCCACCTTGGTGCCGGCGGCCATGAAGGCGGTCACCGCGGTCGGCGCGCCCTGGTACACGTCGGGGGTCCAGAAGTGGAACGGCGCGGCGCCGACCTTGAAGAGCAGCGCGACGGCCATCAGGCCCATGCCACCGAGCAGCAGCGCGTGGCTGCCGCTGCCGGCCGCCACCGCCTCGGCGATGTGGGAGTACTGCATCGAGCCGGCGTACCCGTAGGTCAGCGCGATGCCGTAGACGAGGAAGCCGGAGCTGAACGCGCCGAGCATGAAGTACTTCAGCGCCGCCTCCTGGCTGAGCAGCCGGCGCCGGCGGGCGAGCCCGCAGAGCAGGTAGAGCGGCAGCGAGAGCACCTCGAGGGCGACGAACATGGTCAGCATGTCGTTGGCCGCCGGAAGCATCAGCATGCCGGCGACGGCGAAGGACAGCAGCGGGAAGACCTCGGTGTGCTCCAGGCCCTTGGCGGAGGCCTGGCGCTCGGCCTCGGTGCCCGGCAGCGCGGCGGCCTGGCCGGCGAAGGCGGTGACCCCGCCCTCCAGGCTGCGCTCGGCGAAGAGCAGCACGGCGAGCAGGCCGAGGATCAGCACGATCAGCCAGCCGAAGAGCGTCGGGCCGTCGAGGGCCAGCGCGTCCATGGCGACGACGAAGCCGGCCTTGGGGTTGTCGGCCCGCGGGTTCAGCTTGTTGAGCACGTAGACGGTCGCGCCGATCGCGGCGATCACGCCGGCCAGGGCGACGACGAGCTGCAGCACGAACCGGCGCGGACGGGGTACGGCGGCCTCGATCAGGACGCCGACCACGGCGACGCCGAGCATGATCAGGATCGGCGAGACGAGGGAGTACTCGATGTGGGGAGCGGTGAAGGTCACTCGTGGGCCCCTTCCTCGGCGACCGTGGGAGCGGCGTCATGCAGGCCGACCCTGGTCATGGTGTGGTCGACGGCGGGGTTGATCACCGACAGCAGCGGCTTCGGGAAGAAGCCGAGCACGACGATCAGGAGCACCAGCGGGGCCAGAGAGGCGATCTCGCGTGGCTTGAGGTCCTTCATGTCCGCGACCTCGTCGCGGGTCGGCCCGGTCATCGTGCGCTGGTACATCAGCAGGATGTAGATCGCCGCCAGCACGATGCCGGTGACCGCGAACGCCGCGATCACCTTGCTGTGCGCGAAGGCGCCGACGATCACCAGGAACTCCGAGACGAACGGCGAGAGGCCGGGCAGCGAGAGCGAGGAGAGCCCGGCGACCAGGAAGAGCCCGGCCAGGATCGGAGCGACCTTCTCCACGCCGCCGAAGTCGGAGATCCGCGCCGAGCCGCGCCGGGAGATCAGGAACCCGGTGACCAGGAAGAGCGCGGCGGTGGAGAGCCCGTGGTTGAACATGTAGAGGTTCGCGCCGACCAGGCCCTGGCTGTTCATCACGAAGATGCCCAGGACCATGAAGCCGAAGTGCGAGACCGAGGTGTAGGCGATCAGGCGCGGGATGTTGTCCGAGCCGATCGCCATGAACGCGCCGTAGATGATGCTGATGACCGCCAGCACCACGACCGTCGGCGTGGCCCACTTCGACGCCTCGGGGAAGAGCTCCAGGCAGAAGCGGATCATCCCGAAGGTGCCGATCTTGTCGAGCACGCTGACCAGCAGCACCGAGGTGCCGGGCGTGGCCTGCTCGGTGGTGTCGGGCAGCCAGGTGTGCACCGGCACCATCGGCGCCTTGATCGCGAAGGCGATGAAGAAGCCGAGGAAGAGCCAGCGGCCCACGTCGGTGCTGAAGTCCAGCTTGGCCAGATCGGAGAGGAGGTACGACGCGCCGCCGTCGGTCTTCGCGGATTCGACGTAGAGGCCGATCACCGAGGCGAGCATGACCAGCCCGCCGAGCAGCGAGTAGATCAGGAACTTCACCGCGGCCCGGGCCCGCTGCGGACCGCCGTACCCGCCCACCAGGAAGTAGACCGGGATCAGGGTGGCCTCGAAGAAGACGTAGAAGAGGAACACGTCGGTCGCGGCGAAGACGCCGATCGACAGGCCCTCCAGCGCCAGCATCCAGGCGAAGAACGCCTTGACCGACCAGCGACCGCCCTCGGCGTCGTTCCACGACGCCAGCAGCACGACCGGGGTGAGGATCGCGGTGAGCATCACCAGGCTCAGGCCGACGCCGTCGACGCCGAGCGCGTAGTGGGCGCCGAAGGAGGCGATCCACTCGTGCGTCTCGGTGAACTGCATGCCGCCGTCGGGCTCGTAGCCGATCGCCAGGGCGATGCCGATCGCGAGGGTGAGGATCGAGACCGCCAGGGCAGCGGTCTTCACCGCCTTGTCGGAGGTCCTCGCCGGAGCGAGCGCGAGCACCACCGCGCCGATGATCGGCACGAAGAGCATCACGCTCAGGATCGGGAAGTCGCTCATGCCGCGTTCACCGCCAGGAGGGTCAGCAGGATCAGGGTCGCGCCGGCGAGCAGCGCCAGGGCGTAGGAGCGGACGTAGCCGTTCTGCACCAGCCGGAGCCGGCTGGAGAGGGCGCTGAAGGCCGACGCCGTGCCCTCGGCCGCGCCGTCGACCACGCCGTCGTCGAAGGTCGCCAGCCCGCGGATGGTCGCCATGCCGGGCTTGATGATCACCTCGTCGTTGAAGGCGTCGCCGTACAGGTCGGCGCGCGCCGCCCGGGTGACGAAGGAGACCTTCTCCGGCGCCCGCTTGGGGATCTGCCGCTGCCCGACGAGCTGCCAGGCGATCGCGATGCCCACGGCCACGACGGCGAGGACGATCAGGCTGAAGACCCAGGCAGGCACACCGAGGTGGTGCTCGTGCGCCTCGCCGACGACCGGGTTCAGCCACTCGACGATCCAGTCGCCGATCAGCAGCACACCGGCCACCGCGGAGAGCGCGGCCAGCGCGATCAGCGGGATGGTCATCACCTTCGGCGACTCGTGCGGATGGACGCCCTTCTCCCAGCGCTTCTGGCCGAAGAAGGTCATCAGCATCAGCCGGGTCATGTAGAAGGCGGTGATGCCAGCGCCCAGCAGGGCGGCGAGACCGACGACCGTGTTGTCGGCGAAGGCCGTCTCGATGATCTTGTCCTTGGACCAGAAGCCGGAGAACGGCGGGATGCCCAGGATGGAGAGGTAGCCGATCCCGAAGGTCACGTAGGTGATCGGCATGGCCTTGGCCAGCGCGCCGTAGTGGCGCATGTTCACGTCGTCGTTCATGCCGTGCATCACCGAGCCGGCGCCGAGGAACATGTTGGCCTTGAAGAAGCCGTGCGTGAGCAGGTGCAGGATCGCGAAGGCGTAGCCGACCGGGCCGAGACCGGCGGCCAGGATCATGTAGCCGATCTGGCTCATCGTCGATCCGGCCAGCGCCTTCTTGATGTCGTCCTTGGCGCAACCGATGATCGCGCCCATCAGCAGCGTGATCGTGCCGATGATGACGACCGCCGTACGCGCGTCCTCGGTGAGGCTGAAGATGAAGTTCGACCGGACGATCAGGTAGACGCCGGCGGTCACCATGGTCGCCGCGTGGATCAGCGCCGACACCGGGGTCGGGCCCTCCATCGCGTCCAGGAGCCAGGTCTGCAGCGGGAACTGCGCCGACTTGCCGCAGGCGGCGAGCAGGAGCAGCAGGCCGATGCCGGTCAGCACGCCCTGGCTGGCGCCCTCGGCGTTGGCCGAGACCACGGTGAAGGCGGTCGAGCCGAAGGTGACGAAGATCAGCGCGGTGCCCAGCGAGAGGCCGATGTCGCCGACACGGTTGATGACGAAGGCCTTCTTGGCGGCGGCCGCCGCGGTCGGCTTGTGCTGCCAGAAGCCGATCAGGAGGTACGACGCCAGGCCGACGCCCTCCCAGCCGAGGAAGACGCCCACGTAGTCGCCGGCGAGCACCAGGGTGAGCATCGCCGCGACGAAGAGGTTGAGGTAGGCGAAGAACCGCCGACGCCGCTCGTCGTGCTCCATGTAGCCCACCGAGTAGAGGTGGATGAGCGAGCCGACACCGGTGATCAGCAGCAGGAAGAGCGCGGAGAGCTGGTCGTAGAGCAGCGACATGTCCACCTGGTAGCTGCCCGCTGTGAACCAGGTCCACAGCGTCTGGCCCACCTGCCGGTCGGCCTCGTCGCGGCCGAGCAGCTGGATGAAGAGCACCAGGCTGAGCACGAAGGAGGCGCTGGACATCGCCACGCCGAGCCAGTGGCCCCACCGGTCGATGCGCCGGCCGCCGAGCAGCAGGATCGCCGCGCCCAGTGCGGGCAGCGCGATCACCAGCCAGATCAGGGAGAACACCCCGTCGGCACTGGCCGGATCGACCACGGGGGCTCCGGTGTGCAGGGGAACGAGAGACGCGCTAGTCATCGGCAGGTCCTCAGTACTTCAGCAGGCTGGCGTCGTCGACCGAGGCCGAGCGGCGGGTACGGAAGATCGTCATGATGATCGCGAGGCCGATCACGACCTCGGCGGCGGCGACCACCATCACGAAGAACGCGGCGATCTGGCCCTCCAGGTTGCCGTGCGCCCGGGAGAACGTGACCAGCGCCAGGTTGCTGGCATTGAGCATCAGCTCCACGCACATGAACACCACGATCGCGTTGCGGCGTACCAGGACGCCGATGCTGCCGATCGTGAACAGGATCGCGGAGAGCACGATGAACGGGGTGACGGCCATCAGTCTGCCTCCTCCTCGTCGCCGGTCAGCTCCTTGATCGCGTCGGCGATGTCGGCCGACTTGACCGTGCCGCGGGCCGCGAGCACCCGCGAGATCGACGCCTCGGCCGCGGTGCCGTCGGGCAGCAGGGCGGGGGTGTCGACGGCGTTGTGCCGGGCGTAGACGCCCGGTGGCGGCAGCGGCCCGAGGTGCTCGCCGCGCTCGGCGTAGTCACGCATCCGCTGGGCGGCCCGCGTGGCCTGGGTGACCTTGGGCGTGAGCCGCTCGCGGTGGGCGAGCACCATCGCGCCCAGCGCCGCGGTGATCAGCAGCGCCGAGGTGATCTCGAAGGCGAAGACGTAGCGGGTGAAGAGGATCTGCGCGATCGCCGGCATGTTGCCGCCCTCGTTGGCCGCGTCCAGCCCGACGGCCGCGCCGAAGGTCACCTGGGCGACGCCGAGGGTCAGCGTGACGCCGAAGAGCAGGCCGACCGCGATCGCCGCGAGCCGCTGGCCGCGGATCGTCTCGACCAGGGAGTCCGAGGCGTCGACCCCGACGAGCATCAGCACGAAGAGGAAGAGCATCAGGATCGCGCCGGTGTAGACGATGATCTGCACCGCGAAGAGGAAGGGCGCGTCCTGCACGGCGTACAGGATGGCCAGGCTGATCATCACGACGGCCAGCAGCAGCGCGGAGTGCACGGCCTTGCGCACCAGCACCATGCCGAGCGCGGCCAGCACCATCACCGGCGCCAGGATCCAGAACGCGGTCACGAGTCACCGTCCTGGCTCTCGGCCCGGTCCGCGGCGCCCGCCTGGCCGGCGCCGCGGTAGTAGTCCTTCTCGTCGTCGCCCAGCCGCATCGGGTGCGGCGGCTGCTCCATGCCGGGCAGCAGCGGGGCGAGCAGGTCGGACTTCTCGTAGATCAGGCTCTCCCGGGAGGAGTCGGCCAGCTCGTACTCGTTGGTCATCGTCAGCGCCCGGGTCGGGCACGCCTCGATGCAGAGCCCGCACAGGATGCAGCGCAGGTAGTTGATCTGGTAGACGCGGCCGTAGCGCTCCCCCGGCGAGAACCGCTCGTCCTCGGTGTTGGAGTCGCCCTCGACATAGATCGCGTCGGCCGGGCAGGCCCAGGCGCACAGCTCGCAGCCGACGCACTTCTCCAGGCCGTCGGGCCAGCGGTTGAGCTGGTGCCGGCCGTGGAAGCGCGGTGCGGTGGGCTGCTTCTCGAAGGGGTACTGCTCGGTGACCACCTTGCGGAACATCGTCCGGAAGGTGACCCCGAATCCCGCGACGGGATCCCAGAGCTGTTCCTTGAGCGAGGCCATCAGAGCGCCCCTCCCTCTCGTACGTCGTCGACGACAGCGGCGCGTGGAACGGGGTCGAGCACCGGCTCGACCGGCGTCATGCCCTCACGGCCCTTGGAGGTCCAGGCCGGCATCGGCGGGACCGGGTAGCCACCGGCGAAGGCGTCGAACTCCCGCTCCGCCTCGGCGTCGGCGTCGGACTCCTTCTTCTCCTCGATGAAGAAGAGCCCCACCGCCAGGACGACCAGCAGGCCGATCGCGGCGTACACCCACGAGCGGTTGATGCCGCCGTCGGGGATGACCGCCCGGACGGTCGCCACGGCGACGATCCAGCCCAGGGCGATGGGGATGAGCCGCTTCCAGCCGAAGTGCATGAACTGGTCGTAGCGCAGACGCGGCAGCGAGCCACGCAGCCAGATGAAGATGAAGATGAAGAACATGACCTTGCCCATGAACCAGAGCACCGGCCAGTAGCCCTCGTTGGCGCCGGCCCAGACCTCGTCGATCCAGAACGGCGCGTGCCAGCCACCCAGGAAGAGCGTCGTGGCCAGGGCCGAGACGGTCGCCATGTTGATGTACTCGGCCAGGAAGAAGAGCGCGAACTTCAGTGAGGAGTACTCGGTGTGGAAGCCACCGACGAGCTCGCCCTCGGCCTCGGGCAGGTCGAACGGCGCGCGGTTGGTCTCGCCGACCATCGCGATCACGTAGATCACGAACGACGGCGCGAGCAGCAGGCCGAACCAGAAGCGGTCCTGCGCCTCGACGATCTGCGAGGTCGACATCGACCCGGCGTACATGAAGACCGCGACCAGGGCGAGGCCCATCGCGACCTCGTAGGAGATCATCTGCGCGCTGGAGCGCAGGCCGCCCAGGAGCGAGTACGTCGAGCCGCTGGACCAGCCGCCCAGCACGATGCCGTAGATGCCGATCGACGCGATCGCCATCACGAAGAGCACCGCCACGGGCATGTCGGTCAGCTGCAGGGGCGTGCGATGCCCGAAGAAGTTGGCCTCCGGCCCGAAGGGGATCACCGCGAAGGTGAGGAACGCCGGCACCACGGCCAGCACCGGTGCCAGCAGGAAGACCACCTTGTCGGCGGCCTTGGGGATGAGGTCCTCTTTCAGCGCGAGCTTCACGCCGTCGGCGAGGCTCTGCAGCAGACCGAAGGGGCCGTTGACGTTGGGGCCGATGCGGTGCTGCATCCGGGCCACCACGCGGCGCTCCCACCAGATGTTGAAGAGCGTCAGCAGGACCAGGATCAGGAAGATCAGCACTGCCTTGACGATGACGATCCACACCGGGTCCTGCCCGAAGGCCTCCAGGCCGGGGTTGGTGTCGAGCGGGATCACGCGGTCTCCCCTCCCTTGATGGCTGCCAGGGTCACGCGGCATCCGGCCGGCCCGACGAGCTCGCGGACGGCTCCGGCCGGCGCGGTGGCCGGGGCCCAGACCACGCCGGGAGCCATGTCCTCGGCTACGCCGATGGTCAGGTCCAGGCTGCCCGCGGGACCGCTCATCGTGACCAGGTCGCCCTCGGCCACGCCGAGCTCGGCGAGGACCGCGGGGCCGGCGAGCACGACGTTGGGCCGTGCGGTCGCGCGCAGGTGCTCCTCGCCGTCCTGCATGCAGCCGTCGTCGAGGAGCTGCTTCCAGGAGGAGAGGACGTAGGCGCCGTCGCCTCCCACCTGGGTCGCCTTGGCGGCGACATCGAGCGCGGGACGCGCGCCCTCCCACGGCCCGACCTGCGTCATCTCCGCGGCTGCCTGCTCCGGCGTGCGGATGCCGATCGGACGACCGGCCTCCTCGGCGATGCCGGCCAGCACCCGGACGTCCGGCAGGGACAGCGGGTTGTGCAGCACGGTGCCGAAGGAGCGGAGGCGACCCTCCCAGTTGACGAACGAGCCGGACCTGTCGGTGACCGGAGCCACCGGCAGCACCACGTCGGCCAGCGCCGTGTAGGGCGTCTCGCGCAGCTCCAGGGAGACCACGAAGGCGTTGCGCAGCGCGGTGCGACGGGCCTCGTCGAGCGGTACGTCGCGCGCGTCGACGCCACCCACGACCAGCGCGGTGAGATCGCCGGCGACGAGCGCGGCGAGGATGCCCTCGGCGTCGCGGCCGGGCTGCTCGGGCAGCGCGTCCACGCCCCACGCGGCGGCCAGGTCGACGCGCGCCTCGGGCGAGGAGACCGGACGGCCACCGGGCAGCAGCGAGGGCAGGCAGCCGGCCTCGAGGGCGCCGCGGTCGCCGGCGCGACGGGGGACCCAGGCCAGCCGGGCGCCGGTCGCGGCCGCGAGATCGGCCGCCGCCCCGAGCGCGCCGGGCGAGGTCGCCAGCCGCTCGCCGGCCAGGATCACCGCGTCGGCGTCGAGCTCACCGCTCAGGCCACGCAGCGCCTCGGCCTCGGCCCCGGGAGCCGTGGCGACCAGACGGCCGCCCAGCTTGCGCAGGCCGCGCGTGGTGAACGGCGCGATCGAGACGACCTTCAGGCCGGTGGCACGGTTGGCCTTGCGCAGCCGCAGGAAGATCGTGCCGGCCTCGTCCTCGGGCTCCAGGCCCACGAGGACGACGACGCTCGCGCTCTCCAGGTCGGCGTACGTCACGCCGCCGTTGCCCGGAGCGCGGCCCACGACCGAGGACGCCAGGAAGGCCTCCTCCTCGCCGGAGAGCGCGCGGGCGCGGAAGTCGATGTCGTTGCTGCGCGAGACGACCCGGGCGAATTTGCTCCAGGCGTAGGCGTCCTCGGCGGTCAGCCGGCCGCCGGACAGGAAGCCCGTGCGGCCCTCGGCGGCGGCGAGGCCGCGCGCGGCGACGACGAACGCCTCCGGCCACGAGGCCGGCCGCAGCTCGCCGGTGTCGGCGTCGCGCACCAGCGGCGTGCCGAGCCGGTCGGCCTGGCGGGCGTAGGTGAAGGCGAAGCGGTCCTTGTCGGTGATCCACTCCTCGTTGACCTCGGGATCGTCGCCGGACAGGCGGCGCATCACCTTGCCGCGCCGGTGGTCCACGCGGATGGCCGAGCCGCACGCGTCGTGCTCGGCGATCGAGGGCGTGGAGACCAGGTCGAAGGGCCGCGAGCGGAAGCGGTACGCCGCGGAGGTGAGCGCGCCGACCGGGCAGATCTGGATGGTGTTGCCGGAGAAGTACGACAGGAAGTCGGCTCCCGGCGCGGTGCCGATCTGCTGCTGCGCGCCACGCTCGAGCAGGGAGATGAACTGGTCGCCGGCGATCTCGTCGGCGAACCGGGTGCAGCGCTGGCAGACGATGCAGCGCTCCCGGTCGAGCAGGATCTGGGCGGAGATGTTGATCGGCTTGGGGAAGGTCCGCTTGGGCTCGACGTACCGGGACTCGCCGCGGCCGTTGCTCATCGCCTGGTTCTGCAGCGGGCACTCGCCGCCCTTGTCGCAGACGGGGCAGTCCAGTGGGTGGTTGATCAGCAGGAACTCCATGATCCCCTGCTGGGCCTTGTCCGCGACGGCGCTGGTGGCCTGGGTGTTGACCACCATGCCCTCGGCGACCGGCAGCGTGCAGGAGGCCTGCGGCTTGGGGAACCCGCGGCCGTTGCCGGCGTCGGGCACGTCGACCAGGCACTGGCGGCAGGCGCCGACCGGCGCGAGCAGCGGGTGGTCGCAGAAGCGCGGGATCTGCACGCCGATCTGCTCGGCGGCGCGGATCACCAGCGTGTCCTTGGGAACGCTCACCTCGACGCCGTCGATGGTCAGGGTGACCAGGTCCGACTTCTCGACCTCGCCGCCACGCTTCTCCGGAGCAGGCGCGCTCATGCGTTCGCTCCTTCCCTCTCGAAGACCGCTGACGCCATCGGGTCGAACGGGCAGCCACCCTGCTCGACGTGGGCGAGGTACTCCTCACGGAAGTACTGGATCGAGGAGGTGACCGGGCTGGTGGCGCCGTCGCCCAGGGCGCAGAAGGCCCGGCCGAGGATGTTGTCGCACTGGTCGAGCAGCACCTCGAGGTCCTCCTCGGTGCCCTCGCCCCGCTCCAGCCGGCCCAGCACCAGGGCGAGCCACCAGGTGCCCTCGCGGCACGGCGTGCACTTGCCGCAGGACTCGTGCTTGTAGAACTCGGTCCAGCGGAGTACGGCGCGCACCACGCACGTGGTCTCGTCGAAGATCTGCAGCGCCCGGGTGCCGAGCATCGACCCGACCTCGCCGACGCCCTCGAAGTCCAGCGGCACGTCGAGGTGCTCGCTGGTCAGCAGCGGCGTGCTGGAGCCACCGGGGGTCCAGAACTTCAGCTGGTGGCCGTTGCGGATGCCGCCGGCCAGGTCGATCAGCTCGCGCAGGGTGATGCCCAGCGGCGCCTCGTACTGACCCGGCCTGTTGACGTGCCCGGAGAGGGAGAAGATCCCGAAGCCCTTGGACTTCTCGGTGCCCATCGACGCGAACCAGTCCGCGCCGTTGCCGATGATGCTGGGGACCGAGGAGATGCTCTCCACGTTGTTGATCACCGTCGGGCTGGCGTACAGGCCGGCGACCGCGGGGAACGGCGGCCGCAGCCGTGGCTGGCCGCGACGACCCTCCAGCGAGTCCAGCAGCGCCGTCTCCTCGCCGCAGATGTAGGCGCCGGCGCCGGCGTGCACGACCAGGTCGAGGCTGTAGCCGGAGCCGTGGATGTCCTGGCCGAGGTGTCCCGCCTCGTAGGCCTCCTGGACCGCGCGCTGCAGGCGGCGGATCACGTGCAGCACCTCACCGCGCACGTAGATGAAGGCATGGCTGGCGCGGATCGCGTAGGAGCTGATGATCACGCCCTCGACCAGCGTGTGCGGGCTGGCCATCATCAGCGGGATGTCCTTGCAGGTGCCCGGCTCGGACTCGTCGGCGTTGACCACGAGGTACTTCGGCTTGGGGTTGTCCTGTGGGATGAAGGACCACTTCATGCCGGTCGGGAAGCCCGCGCCGCCACGGCCGCGCAGGCCGGAGTCCTTGACCGCGGTGATGACGTCGTCCGGCGTCATGCCGAGGGCCTTGCGCAGTGCGCCGTAGCCGCCGCGGGCCTCGTACGCCGCGCGGGTCCAGGCGCGGTCGCCGTCCCAGTTGTCGGTGAGGACCGGGGTGAGCGTGTCGGTCACTTGTCCGCCTCCTCAACCTGCGTCTCCGACTCCGCCCGCGCGGTGTCGGCCTCCTCGACCGCCTGCACCTTGTCGTCCGGCACCGCGTCGGCGCTGCCCGAGGCGTCGGTCGGCGGAGCCGTCCAGCCGCGCTCACGCGCGATCTCCACGCCCACCAGGGAAGCCGGACCCGCGGTCGGACCCTCGTCGGCGAGGCCGTCGGGGAAGCCGGCGAGGACCCGCTCGGCCTCGCGCCAGGTGCAGATCCTGGGCCCTCGGGTGGAGTGCACCTCGTTGCCGGCGCGCAGATCATCGACGACCTGGACCGCGGACTCGGGGGTCTGGTTGTCCATGAACTCCCAGTTGACCATCATCACCGGGGCGTAGTCGCAGGCCGCGTTGCACTCGACGTGCTCGAGCGTGATCTTGCCGTCTTCGGTGGTCTCGTCGTTGCCGACGTCGAGGTGCTCCTTGAGCCGCTCGAAGATCAGGTCGCCGCCCATGATCGCGCAGAGCGTGTTGGTGCAGACGCCGACGTGGTAGTCGCCGACCGGGCGGCGCTTGTACATCGTGTAGAAGGTCGCCACGCCGCTGACCTCGGCCGGGGTGATCTCCAGGATCTCCGCGCAGGCCTCGATGCCCTCGGGGGTGATCTGGCCCTGCGCCGACTGCACCAGGTGCAGCATCGGCAGCAGGCCAGACCTCTTCTGCGGGTAGCGCGCGGCGATCTCGCGCAGCTCGGCGTACGTCGTCTCGTCGATCAACGGTCCACCCCACCCATCACCGGGTCGATGCTGGCGATCGCGACGATCACGTCGGCCACCATGCCTCCCTCGCTCATCACGCTGGTCGCCTGCAGGTTGGTGAAGGACGGATCGCGGAAGTGGACCCGGAAGGGCCGGGTGCCTCCGTCGGAGACGACGTGCGCGCCGAGCTCGCCGCGGGGCGACTCGATCGGCACGTAGGCCTGACCGGCCGGGACGCGGAAGCCCTCGGTGACCAGCTTGAAGTGGTGGATCAGCGCCTCCATGGACTCGCCCATGATGTGCTTGATGTGGTCGGCGCTGTTGCCCATGCCGTCGCTGCCGATGGCCAGCTGGCTCGGCCAGCCGATCTTCTTGTCGGCGACCATGACCGGCGCGCCCTCCAGGCCGGCCAGGCGGTCCACGCACTGCTCGACGATGCGCAGGGACTCCCACATCTCGTTGAGCCGGATCCGGAAGCGGCCGTAGGCGTCGGCGGTGTCCCAGGTGCAGACGTCGAACTCGTAGTCCTCGTAGCCGCTGTAGGGCTCGGACTTGCGCAGGTCCCAGGGGTAGCCGGTCGAGCGCAGCACCGGGCCGGACATGCCCAGCGCCAGGCAGCCGGCCAGGTCGAGGTGGCCGACGCCCTCGAGGCGGGCCTTGAAGATCGGGTTGGCGTTGCACAGGTCGGCGTACTCGGGGAGCCGCTTCTTCATCAGCGCGACGAAGTCGCGGATCTCCTGCAGCGAGCCGGCCGGGAGGTCCTGGGCCACGCCGCCGGGCCGGATGAACGCGTGGTTCATCCGCAGGCCGGTGATCAGCTCGAAGAGGTCGAGGACCAGCTCGCGCTCGCGGAAGCCGATCGTCATCACCGTCAGCGCGCCGATCTCCATGCCGCCGGTCGCGATGCAGACCAGGTGGGAGGAGATCCGGTTGAGCTCCATCAGGAGGACGCGCATGACCTGCGCCTTCTCCGGCACGTCATCGGTGATGTCGAGCAGTCGCTCGACGCCGAGGACATAGGTCATCTCGTTGTAGAACGGCGAGAGGTAGTCCATCCGGGTGCAGAACGTGACGCCCTGCGTCCAGGAGCGGAACTCCATGTTCTTCTCGATGCCGGTGTGCAGGTAGCCGATGCCGCAGCGGGCCTCGGTCACCGTCTCGCCCTCGAGCTCGAGGATCAGCCGGAGCACACCGTGGGTGGAGGGGTGCTGCGGTCCCATGTTGACGACGACGCGGTCGGCGTACCCCTCGGAGTCCTCGGCGATGCCGGAGACGATCGAGTCCCAGTCCTGACCGGTGACGGTGAAGACCTTGCCCTGGGTGGTCTCGGTCTCCGTGGCGGCGTACGGGTCGTTCATGTTCTCAGTCATCAGTTGTAGGACCTCCGCTGGTCCGGCGGGGGCACGGTCCCGCCCTTGTACTCGACGGGAATGCCGCCGAGTGGGTAGTCCTTGCGCTGCGGATGGCCCGGCCAGTCGTCGGGCATCTGGATCCGGGTCAGCGCGGGGTGGCCGTCGAAGACGATGCCGAAGAAGTCGAAGGTCTCGCGCTCGTGCCAGTCGGCGGTGGGGTACGTCGCCACCACGCTGGGGATGTGCGGGTCGGCGTCGGGAGCGGTGACCTCCAGCCGGATGCGGCGGTTGTGGGTCATCGAGAGCAGGTGGTAGACCGCGTGCAGCTCGCGGCCGTGGTCGTCGGGGTAGTGCACCCCGCTGACGCCGGAGCAGAACTCGAAGCGCAGCCGCTCGTCGTCGCGCATCAGCTGCGCCACGGTGGCGAGGTCCTCACGGCGGATGAAGAAGGTGATCTCGCCGCGGTGGACGACGATCTTCTCCACGGCCGGCTCGACGCCGGCCTCGCGGGTGACGGTGGCGAGCGCCTGGGCGACGTCGTCCATCCAGCCGCCGTACGGCGGGGTGCTGGCGCCGGGCAGCTCGACGGTGCGGACGAGGCCGCCGTACCCGGAGGTGTCGCCGGTGCCGCGCACGCCGAACATGCCGTGCCGCTCGCCGATCACCTCGCGCCGGTCGGCCTCACGATCCACGGAGACGGCGTCGAGCGAGGGGTCCTGCGTGCCGCCCTCGCGGGTCTCGAGCTGGCTCTTGTCCTCGTCGGTCACCGCAGCAGCCCCTTCATCTGGCTGGTCGGCAGGGCGTTGAGCGCCGACTCCTCCTGGCTCTCGATCTCGGCCAGGCGGTTGACGCCGAGCTTGGTGTGCTGGACCTGGTCGTGCAGCTTGAGGATCGCGTCGATGAGCATCTCGGGGCGCGGCGGGCAGCCGGGGAGGTACATGTCGACGGGCACGACGTGGTCGACGCCCTGGACGATCGCGTAGTTGTTGAACATGCCGCCGGAGCTGGCGCACACGCCCATCGCGAGCACCCACTTCGGGTCGGGCATCTGGTCGTAGATCTGCCGCAGGACCGGGGCCATCTTCTGGCTGACCCGGCCGGCGACGATCATCAGGTCGGCCTGGCGGGGACTGGCCCGGAAGACCTCCATGCCGAAGCGGGCGAGGTCGTACTTCGGGCCGCCGGTGGTCATCATCTCGATCGCGCAGCACGCCAGGCCGAAGGTCGCGGGCCAGAACGAGGCCTTGCGCATGTAGCCGGCGACGCCCTCGACCGTGGTCAGCAGCACCCCGGACGGCAGCTTCTCTTCAATACCCATAAGTCAGTGACTCCCTCAGTCCCAGTCGAGGCCGCCGCGGCGCCATACGTACACGTAGGCGACGAAGACCGGGACGATGAACAGCACCATCTCCACCAGCGCGAAGGTGCCCATCTGATCGAAGGCCACGGCGATCGGGTAGAGGAAGATGATCTCGATGTCGAAGACGATGAAGAGCATCGCGGTGATGTAGTAGCGGACCGGGAACCGGCCGCCCCCCACCGGCTGCGGCGTCGGCTCGATGCCGCACTCGTAGGAGTCCAGCTTCGCCCGGTTGTAGCGCTTGGGCCCCACGACCGCGCTCATCACCACGGAGAAGACCGCGAATCCCGTGGCCAGGATGAGGAGCGCCAGGATCGGTGTGTAGAGCTCCATGCCTCACCTTCCGACGTGTGTCTCGCGTCACGGATGTTGTGCGCTTGTGAACATCTTCACGAACTCGCGACAAGGGGCAGCATAAGGCCCGGCGTGGCTCGATGCGAACCCGCCTCCCCCTCCGCGATTCCGGCTCTGACCTGCGGATTTAGCGAACGCGAACGTTGTCTAAATGGTCCTCAGGGTGCCGTGGCGCGGTGCAGCGCGACGATCCCGCCGGAGAGGTTGCGCCACTCCACGCGGCTCCAACCGGCCTGCCCGATGCGGGCCGCCAGGCCGGCCTGGTCGGGCCAGGCCCGGATCGACTCGGCCAGGTAGACGTAGGCGTCCGGCGAGGAGGAGACCGCGCGGGCGATGGCCGGGAGGGCCTTCATGAGGTACTCGATGTAGACGGTGCGGAACGGCGACCAGGTCGGCGCGGAGAACTCGCAGACCACCAGCCGGCCGCCCGGCCTCGTCACCCGGAGCAGCTCGCGGAGGCCGGCGTCGGGGTCGACGATGTTGCGCAGCCCGAAGGAGATCGTCACCGCGTCGAAGGTGTCGTCGGGGAAGGGCAGCCGGGTGCCGTCGCCGGCCACGAACGGCAGGTGCGGCAGCGCGCGCTTGCCCACCCGGAGCATGCCGACGGAGAAGTCGCAGGGGACCACGGTCGCGCCGCGGTCGCGGAACGGCTGGCTCGACGTGCCGGTCCCGGCCGCCAGGTCGAGAACCCGCTCGCCCGGCTTCGGGTCGACCGCGTCGAGCACCACCTTGCGCCAGCGCCGGTCCTGGCCCATCGACAGGATGTCGTTGGTCAGGTCGTAGCGGGGGGCGACGTCGTCGAACATCGCCCGCACCTGGGCAGGCTGCTTGTCCAGATCGGCACGGGTCACCGGGCCAGAATAGGGCCCGCCGCAGAGGTCGTCCGGGCGGATGCCCGGGCCGGTCGTAGGCTGTCCCCTCGTGACCGTCTCACCCAGCCCAGAGATGGGGCCAGACGTGAGCCCCGGAGCGGGGACCCGGCTCGTCGCCCGGACCGTCGCCGTCGGCGACCCCGGCCCGCTGCTGGACCTGCTCCCCGCGGACGCGCCGACCGCCTGGCTGCGCCGGGGCGAGGGCGTGGTCGGCTGGGGCGTGGCCGCGTCCATCCGGACCTCCGGCCCCGAGCGCTTCGACGAGGCCGTCGAGTGGTGGCAGCGCATCGCCGCCGCCGCGGTGGTGCGCGACGAGGTCGCCACCCCCGGGACGGGGCTGATCTGCCTGGGCAGCTTCGCGTTCGCCGACCAGCCCGGGGACAGCGTGCTGGTCGTCCCGCACGTCGTCGTCGGCCGTCGCGGCGACCAGGCCTGGGTCACCGTGATCGGCGAGGACGAGCTGGCGCCGGCCCCCGAGCTGCGGGCGCAGCCGGAGCCGCCGTCGCCGGGCACCGTGGTCTTCACCGACGGCGACGTGGACGGCGCCGCCTGGGAGGCGATCGTCAGCCGCGCGGTGTCGCGGATCAACGCCGGCGAGCTGGAGAAGGTCGTCCTGGCGCGCGAGCTGGTGGCGACGGCCGAGCGGCCGCTCGACGTCCGCTGGCCGCTGCGCCGGCTCGAGGCGGCGTACCCGATGTGCTGGACGTTCCACGTGGACGGGCTCTTCGGCGCGACGCCCGAGCTCCTCGTCCGTCGCGAGCGCGGGCTGGTCACCTCCCGCGTGCTGGCCGGCACGATCCGGCGTACCGGTGACGACGAGCGGGACCTCGCCCTGGCCGCCACCCTGGCCCGCTCGTCGAAGGACCTCGAGGAGCACGAGTACGCCGTGCGCTCGGTCGCCGACGCGCTGGCGCCGCACTGCTCGTCGATGAACGTGCCGGAGTCGCCGTTCGTGCTGCACCTGCCCAACGTCATGCACCTGGCGACCGACGTCGCGGGCGTCGTGCCCGAGACCGACAGCTCCTCGGTGCTCGAGCTGGCCGCCGCGCTGCACCCCTCCGCCGCGGTCGGCGGCACCCCGACCCCCGACGCGGTCGCGATGATCGCCGAGATCGAGGGCATGGACCGCGGCCGCTACGCCGGCCCCGTCGGCTGGATGGACGCCTCAGGCGACGGCGAGTTCGGGATCGCCCTGCGCTCCGCCGAGTACGCCGGCACGACCGTCCGCCTCTTCGCCGGCTGCGGGATCGTCGCCGACTCCGACCCCGAGGCCGAGCTGGCCGAGTCCCAGGCGAAGCTCGTCCCCGTGCGCGACGCCCTCACCACGGACTGAGCCGGCCTCTTCACCGTCGCGCCGAAGACGCGCAGACTGGGTCGATCCGCACTCACTCGGGAGACCCCATGGGCGCTCGCATCGTTCCGGTCACGCTGCTCCTCCTCGCCGCGCTGCTCACACCCGTGGGTCCGGCCGAGGCACGCGGGAGGTACGCCGTCACCGCGCATCTCAGCCTCGTCCGCGGCGACGTCGGCCAGGTCCTCACCGTCTCCGGCCGCGTCCGGCCGAAGGCGCCGCACAAGCGCGTGCGCGTCCAAGAGCTCGCCCCGGGCACGACGACGTGGCGCACGGTCGCGCGGGCCAGGCTGACCAAGAAGAGCCGGTACGCCGCGACGATCCGCATCGGGCATGCCGGCCCCACGTCGTACCGCGTCGTGAAGCCACGCGCTCGCGGACACCGCGCCGGCACCAGCGCCCCGGCCTCGCTGACCGGCTGGCAGTGGCGACCGATGAGCTCACTGCCGCCCAACGGCGCGCCGTCCTCCTCGGTGACGGCGGTCCCCTCGGCCGCCTCGCACGACCTGGTCTTCGGGCCCTCGCTGGTGTTCGACGGGAGCGGCAGCGCGCGCTACCGGATCGACGGGAGGTGCGATGCCTTCGACGCGCATGTCTGGCTCACCCCGGATTCCGGCGGCGGGATCGCCGAGCAGCGCCAGGCCATCCTCGGCGGCCACAACACCGGCGACACCGCGAACTCCGGCGACACCGCGCGGGCCACGCAGTGGATCGAGCGCGGCAGCGACCCGGTGCACGTCTACCGCGGTCCGTCGCTGATCGCCCTGCTGGACACGATCAGCCTCTCGGCCGGCGGCCTCGCCGGCGAGACGACGATCTGGGGCGGACCCCGGATGCACTGCCGGTTCTAGAGCTCCTCGCCCGGCCGGAGGCGCACGTAGTCCTGCTTGCGGGCGCCGAGGATCCGGTTGATGTGGGCCTCCAGGACGCCGAGGCCTGCCTCGGAGTAGATCAGCTCGTGGATCGCCAGCGAGCGCGGAGCGCCCACGGCGGTGGCGAATCCGATGCACTCGGAGGCCTTCAGCCAGGGCGCGCTCACCGGCAGGCAGAGCAGGTCGACCGGCTCCTCCGGCACGGTCAGCGCGTCGCCGGGATGGAAGATCCGCAGGCCGCCCATCTCGATCAGGTAGCCGCTGTTGTCGAAGTGCAGGTCGGGCAGGATCTCCGCGTGCGTCTCCCCGACGACGCGCACCGGCACGCCGATGTCGAGCAGGTCGCCGGGCGCCACCACGGTCACCCGCTCGGCGACGTCCGGCGCCTCGGCCGCGATCTTGGCGTGGACCGCGCCGATGGTGAAGACCGGCGCGTCGGTGGCGCGCAGGTTCGCGATGTCCACGTGGTCGGCGTGCTCGTGGGTGAGCAGGACGGCCGTCGCGCCCTCGACCGCGGCGGCGTCGGTGAACATCCCGGGGTCGACGACCAGCGCGTGCCCGGCATCCTCCAGCCGCACGCAGGCATGCCCGTGCTTGATGATCCGCATGAGGACAGACTAGGCTCGGACCGCTATTGAACTTCGTTCAAGAAGGCGAGTGAGCACATGACGGATCACCAGGTCATCGTCGTCGGCGCGGGATTCGGCGGCATGGGCGCGGCGATCGCCCTCAAGCGACTGGGCATCGGCACGGAGACCGCCGACCTCGCCATCGTCGAGCGCGAGGACGACCTCGGCGGCACGTGGCACGTCAACCACTACCCCGGACTGGCCGTCGACATCGCCAGCGTCACCTACTCCTACTCCTTCGAGCCGAACCCCTACTGGAAGCACTGGTTCGCCCGCGGCGCCGAGCTCAAGCAGTACGCCGAGCACGTGGCCGACAAGTACGACCTGCGCCGGCACATGGAGTTCGGCCTGCTCGTCGAGAGCGCCCGCTGGGACGAGGAGGCCGGCCACTGGTCGGTGACGCTGACCCGTGACGGGGAGCAGGAGACCCGTACGGCGACGTACCTGATGACCGCGACGGGCTTCCTCTCCCAGCCCCGTCTGCCCGACATCGAGGGCGTGCACGACTTCGCCGGCACGGTCATCCACACGGCCGACTGGGACGACGAGGCCGACCTCGGCGGCAAGCGCGTCGCCGTCATCGGCACCGGCGCGACCGCCGTCCAGCTGATCCCGCAGATCGCCAAGGTGGCCAGCGAGCTGACCGTCTACCAGCGCACGCCCATCTGGGTGACGCCCAAGACGGACCTGCCGATCCCGCGCCCGATGCAGGAGCTCTTCGCCCGCGTGCCCGCGACGCAGCGGCTGGCGCGACGGGCCAACAGCGCGTGGCTCGAGGGGATGATGGTCACCGCGGTGCTGCACTACCGCCAGGCCCAGTTTCTCAACGCCGGCGCCGCGACGCTGGCCAAGGCCCACCTGCGCCGCCAGGTCCGCGACCCCGAGCTGCGCCGCAAGCTCACCCCCGACTACAGCTTCGGCTGCAAGCGGCCGACGTTCTCCAACGAGTACTACCCGACCTTCAACCGGCCGCACGTCCACCTGGAGACCAACCCGATCGAGCGGATCACCCCGACCGGCATCGTCACCGCCGACGGGCACGAGACCGAGATCGACGTGCTGGTCCTGGCGACCGGCTTCAACCTCTGGGACACCAACTTCCCGGCGTTCGAGGTGCTCGGCCGCGACGGTCGCAACCTCGGCAAGTCCTGGCGGGAGAGGGGCTATCACGCCTACGAGGGCGTCACGGTCCACGGCTTCCCCAACTTCGTCACGCTGAACTCGCCGTACTCCTACTCCGGGCTGTCGTACTTCATGACCATCGAGGTGCAGATGCGCCATCTGGAGAGGCTCTTCGGAGAGGTACGTCGCCGCGACGCCGAGGTCTTCGAGGTGCGCGAGGAGGCCGACCAGCGATTCCTGGAGCGGATGCTCGGCCGGATGGACGACACCGTCTTCAACCGCGGCTCGTGCTCGACCGCGCGCAGCTACTACTACACCAACGAGGGCGACGCGGTGCTGCTCCGGCCGACCTCCTCCTCCGACGCCCGGCGCGCGGTCGAGTCGTTCAGCCTGGACGACTACGCCTACGTCTGAGCCTCGCCGCGGAGGCGCTCGCGGTTGCGCTGATCGGTGACCAGCATGGACTCCTCGACATCCAGCATGCCGAGCACGTCCTCGACCACCTCGTGCGCGACGGCGCCGGTCGAGCGGATCTCCAGCACCCGCTCACGCTCGGCCGCGAGCATCGCCAGACGGCGCCGGGCGTAGACCTCACCGGAGTCGTCGTCCTCGGCGAGATGGGCCCACGCGATCTGATCGCGGCGCTCGACCCGATCGCGGAGGACCGCCGCCGTGGGGTGCGCGGTCTCCTGCTCCATCCGGTCGAGGGCGGCCAGGCCGGCGACCGCCGCCTCCGAGAGCAGCTCGGCTCGCGCCCGCGCGTCCTCGGCGGGATCGGGCGGAGGCACGCCGAGCCGGCGGGCCAGCCAGGGCAGGGTGAGTCCCTGCAGGAAGAGCGTCCCGACGGTGACCACGAACGCGATCAGCAGCAGCACCGAGCGATGCGGCATGTCCAGCGGGATGGTGAAGGCGGCGGCCAGCGTCACCACACCGCGCATGCCCGCCCAGCCGACCAGCAGGACGTACGACGCCGGCGGTCGCTGCCGGCCCTTGCCGAGGAACGTCCGCGCACCGAACACCCAGGCCAGCCGCAGCGCGATCACGGCGACCAGCGTGAGGCCGCACAGGACGACCAGATCCCCGTGGCTGAGGGTGTCCTCGGCCGCATGGCTGATGATCGAGCGGGCCTGCAGGCCGATGATGACGAACACCGAGCTCTCCAGCAGGAAGCCGATGGTGCGCCAGTTCGAGCGCTCCAGCAGCCGCGACATCGCCGTCTGCAGCACCGGCGCCCGGTGTCCGAGCAGGAGGCCCGCGACGACGACCGCGATCACTCCCGACGCCTCGATCTCCTCCGCGACGACGTACGCGGCGAAGGGGGTGAGGAAGGAGAGTCCGCTGTCGAGCACCGGGTCGCTCAGGTGCCGGCGAATGCCGCCGATCAGGGCGTAGAACGCCAGTCCGACGAGGATTCCTCCGCCCGCCGCGACGATGAAGTCGACGAGCACGGACCGGGCCGTCACGGCGACGACGGTCGCCGCGATCGCCGTACGCAGCGCCACCAGGGCCGTCGCGTCGTTGAGCAGCGACTCGCCCTCCAAGATGGTGACGATGCGGCGTGGCAGGCCGATCCGCCGGCCGATCGCGGTCGCGGCCACGGCATCGGGCGGCGCCACCACCGCGCCGATCGCGAAGGCGCCGGCCCATCCCACCGACGGCAGCAGCGCGTGCACCAGCAGGCCGACGCCCACGGTGGTGAAGACGACGAGGCCCACCGAGAGCAGGATGATCACCCGCCGGTTGGCCTTGAAGTCGATCAGCGAGGTCTGGATCGAGGCGGAGAAGAGCAGCGGCGGCAGCAGCCCGAGCAGCACCAGGTCGGGATCGAGGTGGAACTCCGGCACGCCCGGCAGGTAGGAGACGGCGATCCCCACGCCGATGAGCACCAGCGGCTCGGGCAGCTCCAGCCGCTCGCACACCCACGAGCAGGCGAGGACCAGCGCGACGAGGAGGACCACCGACACGACGAGCTCCATCCCTGGATGGTCCCATCCGAGCGCCGTCGTGACAGGCTACAGCGCAGAGATCCCGCCACGTGGAAGGACCATCGATGAGCGACCCGCAGCAGTACCCGAGCTACCCACCGCCCGGCGCTCCGATGGCGCCGCCTCCCATGCCGTACGCCGGGGGCCCGCAGCCGGCGTACGCCAGCTGGATCTCCCGCGTGGTCGCCAGCATCCTCGACAGTCTCGTGGCCTTCCTGGTCGCGCTGATCCCCGCGGTCATCGGCATCGTGATCCTGGTGCAGACCTCGGAGACGACGACCACCACGACCGACACGGGCACGACGACCACGATCTCGAACACCAACCCGCTCGGCATCGTGCTGCTCATCCTGGCCGGCCTGCTGGCGCTGGCCTTCGGCGTGTGGAACTTCGTCTTCCGCCAGGGCAACAAGGGCGCGAGCGTCGGCAAGTCGATGATGCACATCAAGGTGGTGCGCGAGGCCGACGGCCAGGTGCTCGGCGCCGGGATGGCCTTCCTGCGCTACCTGCTGATGACGATCCTCGGCAACGCCTGCTTCGTGAACTACCTCTGGCCGCTGTGGGACGAGAAGAACCGCGCCTGGCACGACATGATCGTCAGCTCGGTCGTGGTGCGGGACTGAGTCCTGCCCCGGGCCCTTCGGTCCTCAGGGAGACAAGTGGCCCCGCGACGTCTCGGATCGCCGCGGGGCCTGCGTCAAGGATGCCCTAACCTGCCTCCCTTGTCAGCCGATTGGCAAAGTCGGAACGACGTTCCGCTGTAGGCGTCGGCTCCGGGCCGTCGTACGCCCCTAGACTGCGGCGAAGTGGACCACCAGTTCGTGCTGATCGCGGCGGCGGCTCTGGCGATCATGATCGCCGCCTCCGTCTTCTCGCGTCGTACGGGCGTGGCGGCGCCGCTGCTCCTCGTCGGCCTCGGGATCGGGGCCAGCTACCTGCCCGGCACGCCGACCGTCCACATCGAGCCGGAGCTGATCCTCGCCGGCGTCCTACCGCTGCTGCTCTACTCCTCGGCGGTCAACCTCCCGGTCATCGACATCCGCCGCAACCTCTCGCTGATCACCTGGCTCTCGGTCGTCATGGTGATCGTCTCGGCGCTGGCGATCGGCGCGGTCGTGCACTGGGTCTTCCCGAGCATCTCCTTCGCGCTCGCCACCGCGCTCGGGGCCGTGGTGAGCCCGACCGACGCGGTCGCCGCGACCGCGATCGGGCGGCGCGTCGGGCTGCCGCCGCGGCTCATGGCCGTTCTGGAGGGCGAGAGCCTGGTCAACGACGCCTCGGCCCTCGTCGTGCTGCGAACCGCCGTGGCCGGGATCGCCGCGACCGGTGGGTTCTCCCTGGGGCACACGGCTCTGGACTTCACCTGGGCGGTGGCCGGCGCGGCCGCCATCGGCTACCTCGTCGGCCTGCTCACGGTCCGGCTCCGCCAGCGCCTGGACGATCCGGTGCTCAACACCACGATCTCCTTCGCGGTGCCGTTCCTGGCCTACTTCCCGGCCGAGGAGCTGCATGCGTCCGGCGTACTCGCCGTGGTGCTCGCCGGTCTCGTCACCGGCGCCCAGGGCAGCCGGCGGTTCAGCGCGCGGGATCGCCAGACCCAGGCCACCACCTGGACGACGATCAGCTTCATCCTGGAGAGCGGCGTCTTCCTGGCGATGGGCTACCAGCTGCCGCAGCTCGTCAACGCGGCGCGGGCGGAGACCAGCGTCGGCCAGATCACCGCGCTGGTCCTCATCGTGCTCGGCCTGCTGATCGCGCTCCGCTTCCTCGGCCTCGCCTGGCCGGCCCTCTCGCCCCGGCTCGGCCGCACCGACCGCGGCGAGCAGATGCGCGCGCGGCTCGACGAGTTCGAGGAGAAGCTCGACGCGATGACCCCCGCCGACGGGCGCGAGGAGAACCGGCTGGCGTGGGCGCGCCGCCGGCTGGCCCGCGGCAAGGCGGACGTCGAGTTCGAGGAGCGCGAGCCGATCACCGCGCGCGGCACCCTCGTCCTGGCGTGGGCCGGCATGCGCGGCGTCGTCACCGTCGCCGCCGCCCAGACCATCCCGGTCGGCACACCCCATCGCGCGACCGTCGTCCTCGCCGCCTTCTTCGTCGCCCTCATCACCCTGGTGCTCTTCGGCCTCACCCTCCCGGGCCTCATCTCCCGGATGGGCTTCCGGCCGCAGAGCAGCCGGGAGAAGCACGATGCCTTCCAGGCGCTGCTGCGCCAGGTCGGCGAGTCGGCCGTCGACACCCTCGGGCCGCTGGAGGAGCAGACCATCGACGGCGAGCCGGTCGACCCCCAGCTGGCGACCACTCTGAAGGAGCAGATCCTCCCCCGCATCCTCACCGGCCTCCGCCAGGTCGACCACGCCCGCCCCGACGCCCTCGAGCAGTCCCTCATCCTCCAGCGCCGCTACCTCGACGCCATGCGCGACGCCCTCGCCTCCGAGCGCGGCATCGGCGCCTACGGCTCCGCGACGTACCGCCAGGTCGAGGCGCTCCTCGACACCTACGAGCAGCGCCTCGGCCGCGCCTGAGCCGGTCTCGATCCCAGCAGCGGCGCTCCTCCAGGCGGCGGACCGCCTGGTCACCGCCGACGACGAGGCAGAACTGTCGGACGCTGCCTCTAGATTGGGCAACGTCCCGTAGAACTCCGCCTACGACGGGGCCTCCGCCCCTTGCGCAACCGCCAGAGGACCACAGATGACTGCCGCTCCACCGATGATCCAGGCCACCGGCCTGGTCAAGCGCTACAAGGACGTCGAGGCGCTCAAGGGCCTCGACCTGACCGTCCCCGAGGGCAAGGTGCTCGCCCTGCTGGGGCCCAACGGCGCCGGCAAGACCACGGCCGTGCGCTGCCTGACGACCCTGCTCAAGCCCGACGAGGGCACGGCGACCGTGGCCGGAGTCGACGTGCTGAGCGATCCGGCGTCGGCCAAGCCCAAGATCGGCCTGTCCGGGCAGTACGCCGCCGTCGACGAGCACCTGACGGCGTTCGAGAACCTCGTCATGATCGGACGGCTGTACCACCTCGGCCGGCAGCGCGCCCGCGAGCGAGCCCACGAGCTGCTGGACCGGTTCGACCTCACCGAGTTCGCCGGCCGGCCGACCAAGACCTACTCCGGTGGCCAGCGACGACGGCTCGACCTGGCGTGCGCCCTGGTGGCGGCTCCGCCGGTGATCGTGCTCGACGAGCCGACCACCGGTCTGGACCCACGGAGCCGGCAGCTCATGTGGGATGTGATCCGTGACCTCGTGGCCGAGGGCGCCACGCTGCTGCTCACCACGCAGTACCTCGAGGAGGCCGACATCCTGGCCGACGACATCGTGGTGATCGACCATGGACGCGAGATCGCTCACGGCACCGCCGACGAGCTCAAGGCCCAGATCGGCGGACAGCGGATCGATGTGGTGCTGGCCAGCGGCGCCGACACCGAGGCGGCCAGCCGGGTGCTCGACGAGGTGGCCGTCGACGAGGTGCAGGTCAGCGGCTCCGGGCGTGAGCTGAGGGCGGCCGCGGGCGACGAGGCTGCCAACGATCTGCTCCGGGTGCTCCAGGGATTCGAGCGGGAGGCGATCAAGGTGCTCGACGTCGGGCTGCGGCGTCCGACGCTCGACGACGTGTTCCTGACCCTGACCGGCCACGCGGCCGAAGAGTCCAGCAACGACGACAGCGACGACGACAAGGAGGCCGGCCAGTGAGCAGCCCCGTGCAGGCCCTCAGCGACGGCTGGGTGGTCGCCCAGCGCAACCTCATCAAGATCAAGCGGGTGCCGGAGATCCTGGTCTTCGTCCTGATCAGCCCGATCATGTTCGTGCTGCTGTTCGCGTTCGTCTTCGGAGGCGCGATCGACGTCCCCGGCGTCAACTACCGCGAGTGGCTGATCGCGGGCATCTTCGGCCAGACCATCGTGTTCGGCGCCACCTTCACCGGCGCCGGGCTCGCCGAGGACATGCAGAAGGGCATCATCGACCGGTTCCGGTCACTGCCGATGTCCAACTCCGCCGTCCTCGTCGGCCGGACCGGCTCCGACGTGGTCTACAACGTGCTCTCGCTGATCATCATGGCGCTGACCGGCCTGCTGGTCGGCTGGCGGATCCGCGAAGGCCTCTTCGACGCCCTCGCCGCGTTCGCCCTGCTCCTGCTGTTCGGCTACGCGATCAGCTGGGTGATGGCCTGGGTGGGCCTGATGGTGCCGAGCGTGGAGGTCATCAACAACGCCTCCTTCATGGTCATCATGCCGCTGACCTTCATCTCCAACGCGTTCGTGCCGACCGACAACTTCAACAAGGTGCTCAAGCCGATCGTGGAGTGGAACCCCGTCTCCGCGGTCACCCAGGCCAGCCGCGACCTCTTCGGCAACACCGGCCTCGGCCCGGGCTCGGACGCCTGGTCGATGCAGCACCCCGTCGCCTACACGCTGATCTGGGTCGTCGGCATCCTCGCGGTGTTCGGCCCCATCTCGGTCAGGCAGTACCGTCTGGCGACCAACAAGTAGCGGGCCCGCGCTCAGCGCTGCGGGGACCGCTCAGCCCTGCAGGGACAAGGTGTTGCCGTCGGGGTCGTGGAACCACGCGACGCGCGTGCCACCCGGAGCGGTCCAGATGCCGCGGTCGTCCTGGCCTATGCCGTCGTATCGGTCGAACACCACTCCGTCGGCCGCCAGGCGGTCGATCTCACCTTCGAGATCGGCGACCTTCCAGCCGAGCACCGTGTACGGCGCTGCACGCACCTCCTCGACCAGGGTGATGCGCAACTGCGTCGCCGGGGTCTCGTGCACCAGCGCGAACGGCCGCGCGTCCACGAGATCGAGTCCGAGCACGCCGCCGTAGAACGCCTGCGCGGCGTCGAGGTCGCTCACGCCGACGAACCCGACCTGCGTCGCCTCGCTCATGCTCATGGCGCGCCCAGGCCCATCACTCCGCCGGCGGGGGACAGAGACAGAAGGGGTGGCCGCCGGGGTCGATCATGACCCGCCAGGCGCCACCGGCCTCGGCCGCCGGCTGGATGTCGGCGACCGTGGCGCCCAGCCCGGTGGCGTGGGCGGTGGCTGCCTCCAGATCGGGCACCCGGAAGTCCAGGTGGAACTGCTGCGGATGCTCCTGCCCGGGCCACTGCGGAGGCGTGTAGTCGGCGACGCTCTGGAAGTTGAACGGGATCCCGAGGACCGTCGCGGAGGCGAAGCCGTACTCCGGGTACTCCCCCGTCACCTCCCCGCCGGTCAGATCCGCATAGAACCGCGCCGTCCTCATCGCGTCGGCGGAGTCGATGGTGAAGGCGAGGAACTCGTTGATGGGTGTGCTCATGCCCCCACTGTGCACCCCACCACCGACATCGGTCACGACCCGGCCGACCAGCGGGGTCGTTCGAGTCTGCGGACGGTCGCATCAAGGGACCGTCCGGGTCTCTTAAGAGGCGTTCGGGCGCGGCGAATCCTGTCCTAGATGTCACTCCAGTGATCGCTCGGCACGTCGTTGTGGCCTAGGGAGGTGAGCACCCGCCCGCGAGCATCCAGGAGGGCCACCAGGCACACGACCATGCGCCCGCCCAGCACCACACGCAAGACCCACCACCCCCGACCACCGATGTCATTCGCGGTATGGCACGACACCTTTCGACCCGTCGGTGGTGCGTGATGCCGCAGATCCGGATCTCTCGCTGTAGCCACGGCGACCCCCAAGTGTCCGACATCCGCACCTCGGAGTCACCGTCGAGGTTCTCATTGCGCCAAGCGCCGTCAGAACCCGCTCATGCCGCACTCCGTGCAGTTCGCCGAGCGTCACACCGCCGCCTGACCGCGGACGTGTGCGGCCGACCAGATTGTGTCGGCGTCTTCCAGTAGACCTGGACTGCAGCCGGAGGCGAAGGAGGTGAGCAGCATGGCTAAGAGCAGTGGCAAGCCCAGCAAGGGCGCGCTTTCGAAGGCAGGCAAGACCTTGGCGTCGAACGGATCCTCCAAGTCAGCGAAGTCGAAGGCAGGCAAGACCCTCGGCAAGGGCTGATCCCTGGCCGAGGCCGAGGCCGAGGCCGTGGGTGCGGCGCCCGCCGCCGCGCCGCATTCACGGCGCTGGTTGCGTCACACCGCCGCGAATGCGCGCACCGCAGTGGTCAGCAGATGCCCGAGGTGCGACGATCGTCTTTATGGAGGACCGGTTGGCGCGAGACACCCTTGCCACTCAGATCGCTACGGAACTCGAGATCAGCAGCCAGTTCGTACGGCACGCCGACCCTTCAGACGCCGACTACATCGCTCTCATCCGCTCCGCCGGCAGGCGAGCTGGGCGCATGCTCGGCTGGAAGGTGGCCACATTCCAGACCGACCCCGACCTGCGCGCAGACCGGAAGGTCGTCGTAGTGGTGGTCGCCACTGAGACGACTTCTGAGGACGAAGCTCGGTTCCGGTCACAGGGAGACGCGATGATCAACGACTACATGAGTCGGCACTGGCCAAGTACCGTGCCCGGCGCCTCCGGATCAGACTCCTAGTCCGCGACGGGCTCACTCCGCTGCGAGCGACACCACTGGAAGTCCTCAAGTCCGTCAGTATCTTCGCTGAGGGAAAGGCGGTCGGCCCGATCATCTTTCCGGTCCAGTCGTAGGCCACTTCCCGAACGACGGCAACTCGGTCGCCGCTGCCACCGCGGGTCCCGGGTGCCCGACATAGAGGTCAGGTTTCACGCGCGGCACTCGCCGCAGCAGCACGCTTCCGTCCGGAAACTTCTTGCAGCTGACGTCAGGCGTTGAGGATCCGCAGCGCGGCCTGGCCGTCGGTGCGAACAGCTGCTGGCAGCGTTCGCCACTGCGGCGCGGAGTCCGGTAGGGCGCGAGCCAACGTCCGGAGTCGGGAGCGGTCCGAGCCGGCGAACTGCTCGCGCTCGACGTAGGGATCCTCGATGACCGCGAGGAGGAGCGCGGCGTCCTGGAGGTGACGTTCGCGATCGCGGGAGTCGGTCTGGTACGCGGCAGCTTTGAGGACGACCGCACCGAATGGCGACGGCACACTCACGGTGGTGGTGCGGCCGGCGGCGATCTGGAGTCGGGCGTTGATCGTTCGACGTAGAGCTTGGGTGCCGCCTTCGATGGCGACCATCGCGCGCCCCCGAAGCTGCTCCACCACTCGCGGCGCGGCGTGGTCGGCGACGAGGACATCGACCACGTCGAAGTCGCTGGTCACGACATCGACCGTCGACTCCCCTCGTTTGAACCGGTGGGCGGCGTTGTTCCGGTCGTCGATCGACGGCGCCAGCTCGTAGCCGAGCGATTCGAGCGCCCGTGCGGTCTCCGACGCGATGCCGCGGGTGGTCTCGACGTGGAGGACGATGTCGACGTCGTTGGTGGGGCGTGCTGCGTGGATGCCGGCGTGGATGCCGTGCAGTTGAGCCATGAGGCCGCCGACGAGCGTCCATTTGTCGTGAGACAGAACGGCCTCGATCTCCGCGACGTTCGGCCATGGCGCGCCCCAGCCACCGGCGGGCGTCGCGACGTCGATCGTCGGCCGGTCAGCCACGGAACTCTCCCAGCGCGCGCTCGAGCGCGTCGATGCCCGCTCGGCGTTCGCGGACATCGAGCGACTCGGCCAGACCGAGCGCGGCCAGAACCTCGCTGGCGCCGACAAGATCCCGAACCACGCCGAGATCCATGGAGGTCGCGCGGAGGGTCACGGCTCCTTCGTCATCGCGAATCAGGCCATGCCGCGCCACGACCGCCTCCAAGGCGGTCGTCTCCAGGTAGCCGTCGATCGCGTTCGTCGCTGCCAGTCCCAAACGCTCGGCGGCCGATGAGGTGTCAACCAGCTCCGCGCGCAGCCGCTCCCTCGCGCTGCGATGCGCGACGTACCGGCTCACACTGGCCCGACCACGCGCACGCTCGACCAGTTCCTCGGCGCCGAGACCACGGAGTCGGCCCCTGAGCCGGGACCGCTGGCTCTCCCCTAGCCATCCCGCCTCACGTCCCGACAGCAAAGCAACGGCAGCCCATGCCGTCGACTCGGCCCAAGCCCTCGTGTGCGAGCCGCGGCGAACGGCCAGCAGTCGCTCGACCGAGGTCTCGTCGACCACTCCCCTGGCCAGCGAACGCAGCTCGCCCCGCGCGACCAGGTGCTGCACCTGACGCGTCGAGACACCGAGCCGCTCTGCTGCCTCGGAGACGGGGAGCAATGACATGACATACATGTTCGCTTAGGCGAAGTTATTCGTCAACAAGAGTACCTAGACGACCTAGGAAACGGCCGAAATCCAGATCAATCCAGGCGGGTGCCCGGCCTGCGGCGAGCGAAGCCACTCGAGTCCCATCGCACCGAGCTAATCCACCGGTCGGCGTTGATCTGCTCGCGCGTGAAAATACGGCCATCCAGACGGCTCAGGACATGCCCAGGCTCTGACAGAGCGCGCGACCAGGAGCGTGGTCGAGCACTCACTGACACGGATCACGACGCGAACGTTTCGCTCGTCATGGCGAGAGACCGGGCCAGCGCCGACGCTGACCGAGGGCCCGGTGGAGCCGCCTGTCGGAATCGAACCGACGACCTATTCATTACGAGTGAATCGCATCCCACGCTCAACGCGGGCCTCTGGAGCCCTGAAGACAGCAATCAGGATAGCAATGGCGGGAGTGTGGCGGGTGGGTCCGACAGAAAGGCGTGTGTCGGGGCGACTGCCTACTCTCGGCCCCATGGAGTACGAGCCCATCCACCCGCGTCACTGCTACGTGGACGTGACCGGCGCGTGGTCGTCGCCGAGCCCTGGTGTGCTGATCGCCCGGCGCAAGGGCCCGCGGGGCTGGGAGGGCTGGGTGATCGCGGCTGATGCGTACTCGACGGGCGATGGGGTGGAGCCGTACGTCAGGCAGGGGTGGCACGACGCGCACCACATCCGGCTGGCGGAGACCTCGCCGCGTGACGGGTAGACCAGTGGGCGGGTTTGGCTAGACCACCCCTGTAGAGTGCTCTACAGATGGTGTAGAGTGTTCTACATGAGCACGGGATACGAGATCACCTACAGCATCGGCCAGTACTACAGCGAGGCCGGTGACAACCACCGCTGGTTCGCGATCGCCGACGGCGAGCGGATCGGCGAGCTCTACGTCGACATGACCACCGAGGTCATCATGAACGTCGAGGTCGACGAGGCCCACCGCGGCGAGGGCATCGCCCGGGCGCTCTACGAGGCCGCCGACGCGCAGCTGGCCGGTCTCAAGCACGCCGCCGCCTGGGGCTGCACCCCGGAGGGCGCGGCGTTCGCCGAGGCGATGGGCGGGGAGTACGCCACCGACGAGGACATGGCCGCTATGGGCATCGAGGTCCCCGAGGCTCCCGAGATGGACTACTGAGGAGAGAGCGATGAGCACCGACCTGACGACCTGGCTCGGCCCTGCTGCCGAGGATCTGGACCCCGAGCAGCGCGAGCGCCTTGACGCGGAGTACGACGCGATCTGTGAGCGCATCGGCGAGGACCCGGACCTGGTCGCCGAGCGCGAGGCCGCCCTGTCGGCCGCGGTGCAGTACCTGCTCGGTGAGACTGACGTCGACGCCGCCGGGGCTCGCCGCGCAGCTACCCAGGTGGCTGCTGCGGAGGCGTCGCTGGCTGCCCAGCAGGTCGCGCGGATGGCGGTCCAGGACGGGATGAGCGAGTCCGAAGCCGCCCGCCGCGCGAGCCTGGACCGCATGACGGTGCGGCGGGTCCTGGGGAAGCGGCCCCGATGAAGATCGGTGACCCCGACGGCCACGGCCACTTCGGCGTACTCGATGCCGACGAGGCGGGACGGCTGCTGTGTCACGAGTGCGGGGAGCACTGGGAGCACCTGGCCACTCACGTCCGCGGCCGTCACGGGACCAAGGCCGCCGCCTACCGCGAGGCGCACGGCCTTGCCGCGACCGTGCCGCTTGTCGGCGCGGAGACGCAGCGGAAGATGCGGGAGAAGTTCGAGGCGAACCGGGCACTGCACATCGCGATGCTGGAGAACCACCGCGACCCCGACAAGGCCCGGCGGTTCTCCCGCTCGCACACCGGGAAGCCGTGGGCGCCGGCGGTACGAGCCAAGGCCGCCGCGCAGAGCCGCGCTCGACGCGGGCGCCCGCTGACCAAGGAGGAGGCTGCCTGGCTGGCCGAGGCGAACTGGGACCTCCAGGAGTGGGCCGATCGCGCCCGGGTCCTGCTGGCTCTTGACGGGGTGACATCGACGTCACTGAGCGAGGTCGCCGGAGTGAATCAGTCGACGGTCTCCCAGCGGCTTAAGCGCTACCCGCCGCTCGGGTGAGCGCCCCCGCAGCAGGCCCGTCACGGGCCCCAGATTTCATCCACACGCGACCGGCATGTGGACCCCGGAGGGCCTGGCTTCCGTGAGTTCTGGCGTGCTGCGGGGGACCAAGCCAGCGTACGCCTCGCCCCGCACGTGACGAAAGCCGCCCACCATCCCTGCCGAGAGGGATGATGGGCGGCTGAGTGCCTCTTTGGCTGCGGTCCAGGCTACTCCCGGCTGACCCGTCGGTCACGGACCCGCTGGGCGATCTCCCAGACCACACCAGCGGCACCGAGCACGGTCTCCACGAGCGCGACGGTCAGGGCGATGCGGGGCGGGACAGGCATGTCAGTCCTGCCCGGGCGCGGGGTCGTTGGCCGGCGCGGTGTTGCTGGCTGCGGTGGCGCCGATCGCGATGCCGAGATAGGCGTAGACCGCGAGCGCGACCGTGAGCCAGGTGGGCTGGTCGGCGGACGCGGCGGTGTAGCCGACCTGGAGAGCGCCGATGAGCACGCCGACCACGGCGTAGACCGCGTACGCGGCGCGGCGTCGGGCGGCGGGGAGGATGTCGCGGAGCATGGTGCCTCCTAGTGGGGTTGCAGGGTGGGGTCGAAGATCCAACCCCGGCGGGCGGGCGGATTGGAGCGTCAGCGGGTCTCGGCCTTGATTCGCTTGATCTGGCGGCGGACGCGGCGCATGAACCGGCGTCGCCGCCACGCGCCGGGGTCCCAGTGCGTCGAGCGTTTGAACGCCTTGCTCATCGCCCGGTGGGTGGTGACGCCCCTGCGGCCGGCGAGCAGTCCGAGCCGGCCCACGAAGCGGGGCCGGATGTCGTACGCCAGGCAGAGCTCGGCGACCAGCCGGGCGGCGAGGATCTCCATCTGCCGGTGGGGTTGGTCGTCCCAGCGGGTCTTGTCCCAGGAGGGGTACTCGCACAGCTCGATCCCGAGGCTGTCCTGGTTGTAGCCGCAGTGGTAGGCCACGGTGTGGTCGCCCACGCACTGGATCACCTCAGCCGGATCCACGCAGTAGTGCGCCGATGCCTTGCGGGTGGCGGGGAGACCGGCGAAGTACTTCGCGGTCGCGCGAGCCTGCCCCGGCTTGCAGGGCGAGACCGTCGAGTGCATGACGATCAGCCGCGGGATCTGCGCGCCGCCGTGCCAGCGGGCACGGATCATCGGCGGCGAGGGTGGGGCGTAGCGGGTCATGGTGTCTCCTCAGATGGTCCACGCGGTGAAGCCCGCGCGGCGGGCTGCCCTGACGCGGCGTACGCCGCGACCGAGGTGGCGCAGGGCACGGACGGACACGTGAGCCCCGGTCAGGTCGGCGTCGGCGCGGATCGAGGCCCACACCCGGTCGCGGGTGAAGCGGGGGTCGTTCTTGGGCTCCAGGCATGCCTCGATGCCGTGGCGCTTGCAGGCCCGCAGCACTCGACGCAGCCGACGGATGCGGTAGCCGTCACGGGTGCGGAGCCGCTTGACCTCGCGCCAGGTCAGGTCCCGGACCCGCGCCGTCCGCTTGATGCGACCGCGCGGATCGTAGAAGCCATCGCGCAGCAGCGGCTGACCCCAGTGGGTGTTGACCACCACGCCATCGGAGGTGATCTGCAGGTCCAGGTCGATCGCGTCATAGCCCAGCCGTGCGGCCCTCCGGATGCCGCGCAGGCTGTTGCCCCTGTGGTACGGCTCGCCCTTGGCGACGTGGTAGATGCGACGATGCGACATGCAGGGACCTCCCGGTGCGTCAGGGCTCCACCGGGGGAGCGGGGTCAGGTGGTGGGGCTCAGGGAGCGATCGCTGAAGTCAGGTCGCTCACGTCCCCGCCGTCTTCGGCGTACCGGGTGGCGATCGACGCGACTTGTCCGGGTGCCGAGGCGAGCCAGATGCGGCGCTCTTGCTCGGCGAGGACGCGGACGCGGAGGTCGTCGAGGTCGGCGTCGGGGAGGGTGGTCAGGTCGGGGTCGGTCATGGGTGCTCCTGTCAGAGTGCGGATCCGGGCAGCGAGGACGGCCAGGCATCGGTCGTGATCCAGGACGCCGAGCCGATGAGCAGGTCGGAGGTCGCCCACGTGCCGGAGGCGAAGACGTCGACCTGGAGGTAGGTGTTGTTCCACAGCGCGTTGATCGCTGCGGGCGCGGCACCGTTGACCGAGCCTGTGCCCAGTGCGACATCCTGGCTCGCAGCACCAATGCGAAACCCGGTCGGGACCGAGGCATTGAAGATGTTCGCAGGGGTCGCCCACGAGCCCCCGGCCGATGCCGGGTTGAGCCGGAACGTGGTCGTCACGCGCGGCCCGACGCGCTGTAGCGTCCACAGCGGATGCGACGAGGCGCCGACGAACGACGAGGCCAGCCCCGCCGAGACCAGGGACCGGGGGCCCGTGTCGCCCTCGGTGACCACCCACCCCGTGGACCCCGACCCGCTCGCCTTGCGCCAGGCCCGCGCGCCGTTGTACCCGCCCGCCTCGGTGTTGGTGAAGGTCGAGCCGACTGGGGCGGAGACGACGCCCTCGGGAGAGCCGGTGCCGGTCAGGTGCTGGATGTCGCTCCACTTGACCCCCGCCGTCTCGCCCGAGTCAGCCACCATCAGAGCCCCGTTGGAGCCCGCCGGGACCCTGCCCAGAGTCCCCGAGCCGGTGCCGACCATCAGGTCGCCCTTGGCCTGGATCAGGTCGAGCAGCGCCTCTAGTGCCTCGGTGCGTCCGTCCAGATCATCCAGTGCGGCATTGAGGATCGGGCCCCACGCGTCCCGGTCTCCGCCCGGAGTGGGCTTGGTGATCGCCACTATCGGCTCCTCTCGATACGGCGGTCACGGATGCGCTGGCGCGTCGTGACGATGATCTTGGACATGCTGCTGCCTCCCCGGCAGTCAGGGCTCCGCCGGGTCGGGGAGCGGGGGCTAGGACAGGTGGCGACGGAGTTCGGCGACAGCTTCGCGGCGCTCGGTGCGTTCTTCGCGCAGCTCTTGCCGGATGCCACCGATGTCGCGTTTGATCTCCGCGTGCGAGGAGCGCATCTCGCCAGCCAGGGCAGCGATCTCATCGCGCACGGTGGGCGGCTCGGAGGTCCCTCCGTTGATGAGGACCTGGTGCCGGGTCTCAGCCAGCGGCTGCACCAGCTGCGACCTGATCCACGGCAGGACCACGTAGCGGGCGAGGAGGCCGACCAGCGCCAGCACGGCGAGCAGGGTGCCGAGCATCCATTGGATCTGATCGCGGGTCTCGGGTGACGGCATCAGGCGGCCTCGTAGGTGCCTTCGACGATCAGCGAGTTGCCGTTGCCGAACGCGGTCACGGTCGATGAGGCGCCGTTGGTGCCCTTGGCGAGGTAGACCACGCCGGAGGTGGCGCTCTCAGCGATGTCCAGTATCCCGACGTAGACCGAGCCGATGTAGGCGCTGACGGGGACCCGCTGAATGCCGGTGCCATGTGCGGCGACGGGGAGGCCGATCGCGACCGCGCCAGTTGCCGCGGTCGTGCTGCCGCCTGTGATCTGGACTCGGAAGTGGATCGTCTTGCCGACCCGCAGATAGCGACCCAGACGGCTGCCGTTGCCGAGCGTCAGGTTGGTCAGCGACGGCGTGTAGGTGTCCCAGTAGCCGGTCCAGGCGCTGCCGTCGTAGACGGCCACCTCATCAGTGTCGTCGAGGTGTACCCGCATGCCCTTGTACGGCGAGGTGATGCCAGACAGGGCCGCGGCGTTGGCGACTGCGAGGGCGTACCGGGCATCGACTGACTCCGCGAGCGCCTGGATGTCCGCGGGCACGTTCGGCGCCGCGCTGACGCTGGGGTAGGCAAGGCCCTTGCCGGTGGTCGCCATCAGTCCTCCTAGGTGGCTGTGAAGCAGATCGGGAGAGAGGGCGGCGACCACAGGGCGTAGCCGGTCGCGCCGAGGGAGAAGCTGTGGCCGCCCATCACCAGGCCGGGCACCGACCCGGCGCCGTTGATCGACACGGTGAAGGGCGAGGTGTCGAGCACCTTGATCGCCACGACCCGCACGCCGGGCGCCTCGGCGATCGCGTCGAGCAGGGCCGCGGTGACCGGGTCGTCGTCGAGGTCGGCCATCACGCCTCCTCCAGCGTCGGCAGGTCCGTGGAGCGCGCCACGATGTCCTGAGCGCCGGTCCCGAGGTTGAACGACCAGCCGGTCACCATGTACGAGGCGGCGAGTCCGGGGTCGTAGTCGGTGGCCTCGTGGACCACCGAGATCGTGTCGCCGTACTCCAGGGCCGGGTTGCCCAGCGTGGGGATGCGGATCTCCTCGGTCGCGACGAGGAGCTGGGCCAGCGCGGCCTCGCCGGCGGCGCGGGACTGGGCCTCGGAGACCAGGGTGGGGTCCAGCAGGAAGAACGGGCGCGTGCCGATCTTGGAGTGGTGGCGAGGGTGGTTCGGGTCGGCGATCTGGATGGTGATCGCGCCCCAGGTCTGCCAGGACTCCGACGCGCCGACGATCACGGCGTTGTAGAGCCGGGACAGCGGGATGGTGCGCTGGGCGCCGGGCAAGATCGTGCCAGCCTCCCCGGTCCGCAGCGTCCACACCGGCGCGGAGGCGGTCAGCGTCGGCAGGTCGCGCATCACCCAGACGCCGGCAGCGTCGTACGCCGCGTCGATCCGGCCGCCCTTGGCGATGTCGGCGATGGCCTGGAGCCGGTCGCGCTCGTAGGCCGCCGCGGCCATCTGGGACGGCGTGGTGGTGTCGAGGACCGTGGTGTCGGGTGCGGCGTCGAGGATCATGGCGGCGATCGCCTCGGGCCGAGCCGACCCGTCGACCACGGCCCACGGGGCGCTGAAGCGGCACTCCTCCAGCCAGCCCGTGTCATCGACCAGTGTCAGCGGCAGATCCCCAGCGGTCAGGTCGGAACTAGCGCCGACCGCGACGTACACGCCGCAGTCGACCCACTCGACCTGCCCGGCACCGTAGTCCACACCAGAGCGGACCGAGATGCGCGCGCCAGGGGTGGAGACCGCCTCCCATGACTCCTGACTCACATCAGGCGAGAGGGAGATCTGCGCGGAGTAGCGGGCCCCGGTGGCCGACATCTCCACGGTGCAGCCGTCTGCCTCGATCTCCAGCGGCGTCGCCGTGGTCTCCCCGGGCAGGGTGACGCTCACCTCCGCGACCCTGCGGTGCGGGCCGGCGATCGCGGTCAGGTACCGCTGCGAGACCGGCCTCATCGCGTCGTCCCGCTCATGGTCCGACCTGCAGGTCGAGGTAGGTGGCATAGGAGGCGAGCACATCGGCGTAGGTCGCGTACGTGGCGAGCACGTCGGCGTAGGTCCACTGCGCGCCCTGGGTCAGCACCGGCTCATCGACCGGGATCAGCGGCAGCGTCAGCACCCGCACGATCTGGGTGGGCAGATCCACGATCCGCTCGTCCTCGACATCCCCGACGCTGTACCAGCCATCGGGCAGATCCCCGATCCCGACCCGCAGATTGCCAGGTGGGCGGCGCAGCAGCACCGGCCGCTGATCCTCCAGCAGCGCCACCAGAGCGTCCCGGTCAGCGATCGTGGGCGCGACCAGCTGCAGCGACCAGTCTCCGGGCCGGCGGTTGCCGAACGTCACCGGCACCCGACGAGAGCGCCCCAGCGGCGCGAACACCTCGCGCTGCGCCTCCCGCGTGATCGTGCGACCCGACTCGGAGGTGACCATCAGCTCGCTGACCAGCGCCCCGCCATACAGGCCGATGCCGTACAAACCTGCCCCGTACGCCGACGCGCCACCCGAGAGCGGCACCGACCGGTCCGGGTCCACCGGGTGCAGCAGCCAGGCTTGGTCGACGTCCAACGTCGCGGAGTCATCGACCTGATAGCCGGTCAGCGACTGGGTCGGCGTCACCGCGATCGAGCCGATCTTCGCCGTCACCCCGAGCCCGGCGATGTAGTCCGCGCTGCGCACCTGGACGCCACGCACCACCCCAGGCAGGGCAGCCGCCATCCCGCGACCATCCGAGGTCAGCGTCACCGAGACCTGCCCGCCATAGATGCTGACCGTCGCACCGCCGGCCGCCAGGCCCAGGCTCGCGGCCCCGATGCCAGCGGCGTCATAGAGCACCAGCGCGGCGTAGTTGGTGATCCAGCCCACCGAGCCGAGCACCGACCCGCCCGCGTCGAGCAGATCCAGCAAGACGTACTCCGGCGTCCCGCCCACCACGACCTTGCCGACCTCGGCGACCGTGGCGCGGCTGATCGCCTTGTCCGAGACCGTCGAGCGCGCATGGGACGAGGCCACCGTGAAATCGCTCGTGTCACCAGTCCACGACGCCAGCGAGGACCACGACTCGGACCACTCCGCCGCCGCCGACGGGTAGTAGCCACCGGCCGCCTGGTACGTCAGCGCAACGCCGAACGGCGCGTCATAGTCGTAGGCCACCGCGGCATCAGACCCCGGCGTCGGCTGACCACGCAGCACCGTGCCATTGCGGCGGACCTCGATCGTGGCCAGCGTCTCCGAAGCCCCCGAGGCCATGTCGATCCGCACCCGCGGCGGCAGGTTGTCCGACTCAGGTGTCGCCGTGATCGAGACCGCCACCGGGGGCACCTCACTTCCGCTTCGTCTTCACCGCGGCAGCCGAGGACTGCTTCGACTTCTTCCCGCCACTGGCCACGTGCTGAGCACCCGAGGCGATCGCGTTCTTCAGCTGCTTGACCTCCTTGGTCAGCACCTTCACGTCCTTGGCCGTGGCGGCCTGATGCGCCTCCGAGGCCGACAAGATCGCGTTCTGCGCCTTCAACTCCGCGCCATAGCGCAGATCCCCAGCCGTCACCCCAGCCGAGGTCGCCAGCGCCGTCGAGGTCGCATAGGAGTTGATGTACCGGCTGATGTCGGCCTGAGACATCGCAGCGATCGCCTGCAGCTCGATCGGATTGCGCGCCTGCTCGACCAACGCCGAGAACGCATCACCCTTCACGCCCTTCGCGGCCAGCATCTGCTCCGCCGACTTCCACGCCGCCGAGTCCGCCCGAGTCTGATCCAGCGCCGCGAACACCGAGCTCTGGATCGCCGTCGTCCGGTCCGCCGCCGAGAGCCACGTCATGTCCGAGGGCGCCCGATCGAACAGACCCTGGGTCAACTTGTCCGTCACCGACGACGACAGCTGCGACTGCCGCGAGACCAGGTCATCGCGCGCCGACCGCTCCTTGTCCACCGCCGCCTTCGACCGCTCCAACGCCTTCTCGAGCTGCTTCAGCGCCTTCCGGGGACCCAGCGTGTCCAGGGTCATGCCAAGGTCATCACGCACGAACAGCGTGCCCTTGCCCTTGCCGGGCTGGCCGCCAGCAGCAAGCCGCTGGGCATTCAGGGCATCGAAGAACCCGGCGCCATATCGAGCGACCGCCGCGGCGCTGATCACGTACTCACCGTTCGACAGCCATGCTGGGATCAGATCGTCCGTCGGGCCACCCGGGCCGACGATGCGACCACCGGCAGCCTTCTGCTCGCCGGCCTTGCCAGCCCCGCCCTTGCCCTCGTTGGTGAAGCGCTGCACGTTGATGCGGACGGTCCGGTCATGTAGACGCCGCAGCGCGTTCGCGACCTCGTCGATGCCGTTGAGGGCGGGCAGGTTGTTCACGTCCAGCGTCGTCGGCGGGACGCCGCCAGCCAGGTCCACGTACTCCCGGATCGCCGCACGGCCTTCGCGCCACGCCCGGTTGGCTCGCTTGATCTCCGCGTCGGTCGCGTTCGCGAGCTGCTTCATCCGCATCGCGCCCTCAGGCCCAGCAGCCTGCAGCTCCTTGATCAGCCCGTCCCGCAGACCCTTTCGCCCGGCCTCACGCGAGTTCTTGGTGAAGTCCCGCAGCGCCGCGGCCTGCTCCTCCATCTCGCGAATCCAGTCGGTCAGCGAGACCTTGGAGTCGTCCAGCGAGTCCCCGAACGCGGTGAACTCCTTGCCGACATCGCGGGCTGCCTTGCGAGAGTCGATCATCCGCTCGACCGACTTGGCCTGCATCGCCGCGAACTGCTCAGTGCTCAGCGTCGCCGCGTCATAGCCGTACTTCGTGGCGTTCAGACCACTCGCAAGGAGCCGCTGCTGAGCGACAGCGCGATCGTTGATCTCAAGCTCCCTGAGCTTGGCCTCGTTCTGCCGCTTCTCGGCTTCGGTCTTCTCAAGAGCAGAGGTGCCCCACTCCTGAGAATTCGTCCAGTCAGACAGGAAGCCACCGACGATAGGGGTGAACTTGAGCGCGTTGCCGATCTTGTTCAGCTTGTCGCCGGAGGTCATTCGCGTCAGCGCGTCCGCCACGCTGTGGCCGGACGCCATGGTCTCGATCTGGGCATCGAGACCGGCCAGCTCCTCTCGGAGCTTGTCGATGTCGCCCGCGCGGGCGGCTGCATTGACACGCTTGATCGCATCTTCAAGCCCGTTGTTCGCCTTGGCCAGATCGAGTGTCAGGCCGGCCGTAGCGCCGATGGCCGCACCCCATGGGCCGGTCATGCCGCCCCACATAGCGCCGGACGCGGTGTTCGCGAGGCCAGTGCTCTGTGCGAGGTCCGACGTGGCGATCGCCAGGCCGCCCACCATGGCCCCGGTTCGGGCCAAGCCCGCAAAGCGTGAGCGCATGCGAGCCGTCGCCGCAGCCGTGCGCTCCGCATTGGAGCCGAAGACGACGACGGAGTCAGAGAGGGCCCGCACGTCGTCACGGAGCGCGCCAGCAGCCGCACGAGGGCGAGCCCCGAACGCTCCGAGAGGTCCGCCCTGGGCGGACATCCGAGCCTGCAGGGCCGCGGTGATCTGCAGCATCCGGTTGTACGCCGCGAGGGCGGCAACGCCGGCGAGGATCGGGGTGCCGAGGTCGGAGTCAGCGATCGCGGCGATGGCATCGGCCACGGCCTCGATCACCTTCAGCGACGGGCCGCCGAGCGCGGAGGCCGCCTGGGTCAACTGGAGCAGCATGTTGCCGATCGCGCCGAGGGTCTCGCCGACCTGAGGGCCGGTCTGGTGCAGGTAGTCCAGGAAGTCGGCGAAGCCCTGGGAGCCGGACAGGTCCGCGGCCCAGCGGTCGAAGCGGGCTGTCACGTCGATGAGCCAGTCGGCGAAGTCGCGGTTCATCGGCGTCGTGGCCATCCACAGCTCGGCCAGGGCGTGCGTGGTGTTGCCCAGCGCGGTAGACAGGTCGCGTAGCGCAGAGGGGCCCTCGGTGCCGATGAAGTCGATGAACTCCGCCCACCGCGGCCCGCCGAGGGACTCGCCGGCGTCACCGGCGATGGCGCCCATCTCGGCCGCGATGGCCGAGAGCACGCCCTCGACGCGCGGGAGTGCGACCATCAGCCCGTCCAGGCCCCGGGAGAGTCCAGGGAGCATCCCGTTGGCGGCCGCCATCCGCAGCTCGGCCAGCGCCGGACGCAGGCCCTGCAGCTGCCGCACGAAGTCGCGAGCCGCCGGCGAGAGCTGCTCCATCGCCTCGGCGGCCTTCTCTAGGTTGGCCGTGGTCGGCTCCAGTGCGGCGTCGTTGAGCGCCTCCAGGGCGTCCCCGATGCCCTGGAAGGCCAGGACCGCGGTGCCGGCGGCGATGATCGAGAACCCGAGCTGAGAGGTCAGCCCCGAGAGTCCCTGGATGCCGACCGCACCCATCGGGATCAGTGACGGGCCGGCGGTCGCAGCGATGTCGGCGAAGATCCGCATCCGTCCCGAGAGGCGGTCGATCTGGTTCCCGGTGCGGTCGGCCGAGCGCCCCAGTCCCGTGACGTCGCGGTCGATATCGGAGGTCGCTCGGCGCGTTCGGACCGCCTGACCAGAGAGGCCGTCCAGCTCCTTGTTCAGCACCGCGGTCATGCCCGCGGCCTTCGCCATGCCCGTGGTGAAGCCGGCGTCCTCCAGGATGAGCTGGACCTTCTCGCGGCGAATCGCCAAGACCTTCACCTCCTTGGCTGATTGGGCCTAGGGTGCGGGCATGACGAAGTGCCCTTGGTGTGACGGAGAGCTGCGGCCTGGCCGCGCGAAGTGCCCGCACTGCAAGCGGTTCGCCACGACAACGGCGGCGCCGGGGACTTCCCCCATTCGGCAGCCAGCACTACAGAACCCGAGCGTCTGGATGCTCATAGGGTTCGGGGTCGCCGTAGCGACTGGCCTCGTAATCGCCGGGACAGAAGATCCCGGCTATGGGTGGATCGGATTGCCGATCGCTGCCGTCTTGCTCACGATTGGGGTGATCGCGAAGGGCGTCGAGGTCGGACTGAGGGCCGCTGGCTGGACGCCGCCTTCGCCTGAGTCACCTCGGCCGGAGTGAGCATCCGCATGTAGGTGTAGCGGCCGTCGCTGGGGCGCTTGGCCTGAGGGTTGTCGCCTGCTGCCCGTTCGGCGTCCTTGTCGGCCTTGGCTTGAACGCGGTCTTGCTGTGCGCGGGCGGCGCAGACCGGGCAGAGGTGCTCGGCGGGCGTGAAGTAGTTGGCCGGGTCGGTGGCGATGTCACGGTGGTGGCCGCATGCGCAGATGCCTTGATCGCGCTCGGCCAGCGCGAGCATCCAGTTGCGCTGCTCATCGTCCCATTCCGGCTCGGTGGTGACGAGGATCTCCCAGGCTTCGGCGAGCGGGACCCGGTTGCCCTCGGCGTCGTACCCGCGGTGGGTCTGGGTCGGCTCCCAGCCGAGGAACCGCTTCCGGGAGACGCCGAGCGCCCGAGCTGCGTCTAGGAGCGCTGCCTCCGGGGGGTTGTGGACGAGGGCGTCGACGAGGCTTTTGGGGGGCGGACCCCGGCCCTCTCGTGCATGCCGACCACGAGCCGGCACAGCTCCTTGAGATCGCCGGCGCCGGCGTTGGTGGTGATGAAGTCCCAGTCCTCACTGGTGACGGGCTCGCCGTTCCAGGTGGCCGCGTAGGCGCCGAGGGAGTCGAGGAGGTCGTGAGCGTTGCAGAACCCTCCGGCGACGTCGAGGTCGAGCAGGTTGACGCCCGGCGGCTGCCCCTCGGTGTGCTCGGCCTGTCGGGGCGGGTGCTCATCGACCCACCGGCGCCAGTCCCCGCCGGTCTTGCCGCGCAGGACCAGAGTTCCGGTGTGCTCGCGCATCTGCTCCAGCAGCTCGTCGAGGCGCTGGTCGATCTCGGTCACCCGGGCGTCGCGCGGGTCGGCGTTGCGCTTCGGCCTCTTGGCCGTCTCGCCGTCCTCGTCGCGCCCCAGCGCCACCAGCAGGTCGGAGCGCTCCTGCTCCAGCGCCTGGACCTCGGAGACCAGATCCTGGGCCAGGCACAGCTCGTAGGAGCGTTCCGGCAGTGACGGTGCGGCCGCGTTGGCGCGCATCTGCGCGATGGTCATGCCCATGGGTGTTCTCCTGTCGGGATGGCTTGTTCGGGATGGTCGGGATGAGTGGAGTGCCCGCCCGCCGACTCCCGACGAATCGGCGGGCGGGCAGCGCAGGTCAGGCCGCGATCTGGCCGTGCACAGGCTCGATGATCGGGAAGAGCTTCTGCTGGATCTCGGCCTCGGCGTACTCGTCGTCGCTGGAGCGCACGTAGTTCTGCCGGCCACAGCGGACCTTGATGGTCTCCACGTACTGCGACGCCGCGAACGCCGTGGTGTAGGGCAGGCCCTTGCGGACCACGATGTAGAACTCGCTGCCCTGGGTCAGCTTGAGCCGGGCCTTGTTGTCGTCGGTCGACGTCGCGGCCTGCGGGTCGTAGACGTAGGCCAGCGGGATCGCCGAGAGCGTGGTGTTGCCCTCGACCGGCAGGACCAGCGTCGTGCACAGACGCTTCGGCGCCTGACCCTCGCCGGTCTCGAAGGCCGGGTTCCAGTCGCGGATGAAGCACGAGATGTCGAGGGTGGAGACGGCACCGATCTCATCGGAGAGGTCCGGGGCAGCGAGGTTGGCGACGGTGTTGAGGACAGCCACCTTCACCGTCCCGTTCAGCGGCGTCGCCTCGGGGTAGAGGACGGTCATGTCAGTTCTCCTTGCTCTCTGCGGCTCCAATGCCGCCGCGGGGGCCGTCAGGGGCACTGGCGGCGTCAGGGGTGGTGGGCGTCGGGATGGCCTTGGGCAGATTCACCTTCGGCTTGATCTGGCGGCCGCCGACACGGGTCACGCCCCGCAGGCGGCCATGGGCATAGACCGGCTCGTCGGGCAGGATCTCCAGGCTCATGGCCTGGGCGTACTCGCGCTCGACGGTGATCTCGACATCACCCTCGATCGCGCGGACAGGGTCCTTCATCGGCTCCTCCTGGGATGTCAGGTCGTGTAGATGTACGTGGCCGAGCCCGAGAACCAGCTCTCGTCGGGCCCGACGATCTCGGCGCCCTCGAACTCCACGAAGTGGCTTTCGCCGGCGACGGTGAGGAACTTGCGATCCAGGGCCACGTTGGCCTTAGTGAGGTGGCGTCGGGCGTTGTCGGCGCTGACCTGGGAGACGCCGCGCACGAAGACCCGCCACGGGACCAGGCCGCGGCCGCCGGCCAGTCGGGGCTCGCCGCCGAAGCGCCGCTGGACCATCACCTCGACGTACTCGGCCGGCCGCTTGGTGGACACCTTGCCGATGTCGTAGACAGGGATCGGGGACAGCGCCGGCCCCAGGACGGCGAGGACCGCGGCGACCTGGGTCAGCTCGTCGGCGCTCATCGCGGCCAGAACCAGTCGTCGATCTTGCCGCGGACCTCGCCCGCGAAGGACGGGCCGATCAGGTCGGCCGAGCGTGCCAGATCGAGGTGCGGCTTCTGGTTCCGGGACCCGTGCTCGAAGGACATGCCGCCCTGGGGCCGGTTCTCCTCGGGCCCGTACTCGCCCGCGATCAGACCGAGCGCACCGAACAGGATCATCTCGGAGGTGAACGCCTTCGGGTAGTGCTTGCCGTGACGGCCAGACGAGACGCGGGCGAAGTCCCGAGCGACCACGTTGCCGGCGCGGATGCCCTCGCGGACCACGCGCACCATGTCGGGGCGGACCCGGGCCGAGATGGTGGCGAGGTCGTTGGCGAGGTCGTCGATGTCGTGGTGCACGCGGACCCGCATGGCGACCTCCTACAGCTCGACGACGTCCAGGCGCCGGGCGGTGGCCTTGGACTTGACTGGCACGCCGACCACCAGGAACCGCTTGTCGAGCAGCGCCGGATCATCGGCGGGACCGATCGCGGTCACGACGTACTCCCAGCCGATGCCGCGCTGCTCGCCGGCCACAGGCACAGCCGCGGTGATCGGGATGTGCAGCCCGGCCTCCAGGACGGGCCGCTCGGTGTCCCCGATGCGGACGTAGCGCTGGCGGGTGTCGCGCGCGGCCGTGGATCCGCCCTGGATCTTGCCGAACGTCGAGCCCTTCGCAGTGAAGGCAGGCACGTCATAGCCACCGGACTTCGTGGTGCCGTTCGGCTCGTAGGCGGCCAGGGTGAGGGTCATCTGGGCCTCGGCGGCCTGCCGTCCGGCGGCGATTGCGGCGTCGCTGCTCACGAGTCGAACCGGCTCGCGTACTCGGCCAGTGGGTCGATCATGAACGCGCGACCATCGCCGCCCGTGCCGGGCACGAGCCCGTCGAGTTCGTCGTCGGCGAAGTAGAGCAGGCCCGCAGAGACGGCCTCGTCGCGCGACCAGGAGTAGTCGTCGATCGACTCTCGGGACTTGCCGTCGGGGTTCTTCATGACCCGCAGGACGGCGGTGGCGATGACGCGGATGACGTCGGCCTCAAGGTCGTCGTCTGCGCCGATCAGGTCCTCGATGTTGACGCCGAGCAGCGCCATGCGGCGCTTGAGCATCACCCAGGCGTCATCGAGGAAGGTCTGGGCGTTGAGGGTCTCCTGAGACGAGAGGGGGCGCCACCGCTTGATGACATCGGCGGGGGTTGCCGGGTTGGCCATGGTGGCGCCCTCCTCTCGTCTTGCGGCTCAGACGGTCAGGCCGCGCATGACGCCGTGCGCCAGGGCGTTGCCGTACTTCAGACCGATCTCGCCGTAGATCTGCGTCTTGTCCGACGCGCCGGTCTTGGCCAACTCCTCTTCGAAGAGCACTCCCTTGCCGGGGATGTTGAGGAAGACCGGGTCGACCTGCTCGACCGAGACCACGGCGAGGGCGTCCGGGGGGAGCGCCCGCTCGGTCACCACGTTGAGAGTGCCGAAGTCGGTGTGGATGGTCGAGACGGTGACGCCGCCGACGGTGCGGGTGCCGGCCAGGGGGTCGGCCTTGCCGTACTCGTTGGCGTACGCCTTGGTGAGCGCCCGGCGCTGACGGGAGGCAGCGAACAGGGTCGCGGTGCCCTCCTCGCTGATCCCACCGTTGTCGAAGACCTGCTGCATCAGGCCGTTGAGGGCGTCCACGGTCAGGTCGGTCTTGGCGGGCACGTAGGCGATGCCGGACTGACCCGAGGCGACCGTGATCGCGGTGCCGCCGCTGGCCTCGGCGACCTTGAAGGAGTCGGTCGCCTTGTTGACCACGAAGTAGACGCGGTCGGCGCGCAGCTCGGCCGGCGGGGCGGTGAAGACCACCTTGTCGCCGTTGGCCACCGCGGTGCCGGTCTCGTTGATGACGTTCGAGGCACCGGTGGTCAGGCCGGTGATCTCACCGGTGGCGACCCGGTTGGTCGTGACCACCGAGAGCAGGCCGGCGGTCTGCCGGGCCGTGGTGTTATCGGTGGGGACGACCTTCTCGCCGTGCCAGAAGGTGAAGTTGACGTCCCGGGCGATCGTCTTGAGCGCCTGCTCGATCTGCCAGTCGTGCTCGTTGGTGACCGGGTTCGGCTCACCGGAGGCGGACTGGAACGGCGCCGACCCCGGGGTCTTGTACTGACCGGTCGCGGCCTGCTTGGTGTACGACGTGGAGACCGCCTCGTGGAAGATCTGCGCCACGTTCTCCACGTTGGCGCGGACCCGCTCCTCCGGGTCGGGCGCGTCGTCGCCCTCCTTGCGAGGCCGGATCTCCGGAGCGCGCAGGTCGTAGGTCTGCCACTCGAACTTCGTGGAGTCGGTCTGCTTGCCGCCGCCGAGGCCACCGGACATCGACAGCAGCGGCGTGTCGGTCGGCGTCAGTCCGATGAGCTGGCCGTGAAAGTTGGGCTGGTTGAAGGTCGTGCCCATACCGGTGATGCCGGACATGTTGTCCTCCTACTTGGTCGTCTGGGCGGCCATCTGCTGGTGCTTCAGCGAGATGGCCAGTCGGTGGTTGCCGGCCTTCTCGGCCTCGGCGATCTGCTCATCTAGGCTGGGCGCACCGGATGCGCTCGACCCCTGGGCGGGGTTCGGCGCCGGCGTACGCGGGTCGGCAGGTGCGGCTCCTAGCCGCGGGTTGGCCTCGACGGCCTCCTTGATCGCCGCGGTGATAGCGGCGGTGTCGGAGGGGTCGATGGCGGCGGCCTTCTCCAGGAAGGACGCGGAGTCCAGCAGGGCGGCGGGGTCGCCTCCTGCTGTGGCGGCGTTGCGGAACACGGCGAGTTCGACTCGCGCTTGCTTCGCTTCGGCCTGGGATGCGGTCAGGCTCTCGGTGAGCTTGGCCGGGTCGGTCTCGGCGCCGTCCTCGACGATGCCGAGAGCCTTGCCGATGGTGGTCGCCAGTTCCTTGCGGGCCTCGTCGGCGGCCTGCGCCTTGGCGTTGGTGCGGTCCTTGGCGTTCTCCCTGCGCAAGCGCTCGATCTCGGCCTGAGCGGTCGCCGGGTCCTCCCAGGGGTTGGCCTTCGACTCGGCGGCCTTCGACTCGGACGGTGCGGAGGCCAGGGTGGACAGAGTCGGCGGCGGTGTCGGTGTCGACGCTGCAGCAGTCGGCTCCGGCGTGATGGGCGTGGCTTCGGGTGCTGCTTCGGACATGGGCCCTCCTGGGGCTGTTGGTTCCCCCGAACCGGTCGGGGAGGTCTCTAGGCGACGAGGCGGCCGAGGAGGTCGGCGATGGCGGCGACCTGCGTCTGCTGTGCCGCGGGTGCCGGGATGACGGGCACTGGGTCCGGCGTCGGGCCGGACGTGGCGCTCTCGCCTCGTCGGCGGGCCTCGATGAGGCGGCGGAAGTGGTTGAAGTCGCCGGTCTCCCGGTACAGCTGGTCGACCTCTTGAAGCCAGTCCGGGATCACGAAGCTCGGGGAGAAGATGGGCTCGACGACGCAGTGGCAGTTGCGGTGGAACCGGTTGACCTCGCCCAGGTCGCCGCCCGGGATCTGGCCAGCAGCCGCGCGGGACTTGTAGACACCCCAGTGCTCCGCGCCACCCATCGACCCGGCCCCGTAGCGCTTGAAGTCGCCGGCCAGTCCACGTCGTGAGGTCTTGCGGGTGGCGAGCGCCAGGCACCAGGCGCAGGCGTCGGGGCGGGGGACTCGGCGGAACCCCAGCGCCCGGTCGTCACCCTCGACCGCTGCGACGGTCTGGGCGCGGGCCTCGTCGAGCATGACCTTGTCCATCGCGGTCTCGGCGCGGCGCAGGATCGCGGCCTCGATGCCGGCGGCCTCGGCCTCGGCGCGCCTGGCCCAGGCAAGTCCGGCGTCGATCTTGGATGCTGGCGGGTCTGGCAGCAGGCGGATGCGTGGCTGGCCGATGATCCCGGCATCGGCCCGGGCGAGCAGGTAGTTGTCCAGCGACTGCCGCGCGGCCATCTGGGCGTAGTGCGGGACGACGGCCTGCACGGCGGCCCGGAAGGTGTCCCAGGCCGTGTCCGAGGACAGTGGCGAGGCGGCGCTCCACAGTGTCCGGATCGCCTGGACCAGAGCTGCGGTGAGCGCGACCTGGGTGGCGTACTGCCGCTGCGTGGTCGGGCGGTCAGAGACCCGCGACGTCGCCACCCGGCGCCTCGCTCGACGAGTTGGACCCCGGCAGCAGGCCCTGGGCAAGGGCCAGCGCCATCGTACGGGCGTCGTCCTCGCGGCGGTCCTGCGCGAGACGCTGGCGGTCCACAGCGTTGTAGCCCAGCCGCTTGAGGGTCACATCCGAGGTGGCCGGGACTGCGCCGGCGGCGATCTCCTTGGTGACCGCATCGGAGAGCAGCCCCGGGGCCTGCATCTCCACCGGCGACCAGTCCACCGCCAGTCGCTCATACTCGGCCGGCAGCTTGCCGCGGTTGTCGAAGCGGACCATCATCTTCGCCACATCGACCAGCGCCGGGGTGAACTCGCGCTGCATCCGCCGCGCACGCCGGTTGCGTCGGTCATCAGCGATCAGACCGGCCTCCGCTGAGGCCGGGTTCCCCTCGGTGTACAGCCCGAGGTCCTGGGGCGTGGCCGCGACGATGCCTGAGGCGGAGGAGGCGAACCAGTCCAGGATCTTGGTGAACACGCTCGGGTCGTAGGCGGTGAACTGGTGCAGCTGCGGCAGTTCGCCGCTATCGTCGCGCTCCAGCCCGAGGACCTTGGTGATGTAGGTCTCCAGCGTCGACGCCTCCGTGCCGTCCGGCTTCTGGAACGCCGACTCTGCGGCTCCGAGGATCACCTTCTGCGGCACCGAGTACAGCTCACGGGCCACCGCCAGGGCCAGCAGGGTCCGGCACGCCTCGTCGATGATCGACTGCAACGCCGGGGTGATCTCCGAGGACCCCGACCGGTTGCTCGTCCGGGCCCGGTTGGCCATCCGCACCACCGGTACGAAGTCGAAGTCGTGGTCATCGCGGTCCGCGACCACCCACGCGCCGTTGTCGTCCTGAGCCAGATGCACGGTCTTGCCGGGCACCAGCAGCGCCCCGCGACGGCGGCCGTCCTCGGACCAGTACTCCTGCATCATCGCCCGCGCAGTCGTGCCGCGCAGGTCCCACAAGATCGCACAGTTCAGCGGCGACTCCACCGTCACGATCGGCGCATCCCCGGGCGTCTCTGGCGACCCCACGACCCAGTACGCCGGGCCCATCGAGAGCGCGTCGGTGTAGGCCAGCGACTGCTCCGAGGCGAACCCGTTGGCTTCCATCATCGCCATCAGGTACTCATCGCCATCGGTGGCCTCAACCTGCCGAAAGCAATCGACGTTGAGCCGCTCGACGTACGGGTCGACCGCCATCGCCGCCCACCCGACCAGCGTGCGCAGGTGACCCTCCAGTTCGGCGGGCACCGCGATCCGCAGGTTCTTGATGACCTGCTCGCCCCGGTAGTACAGGTCGCACAGTCGCATCGTTTCGACGTTGCGCTGGTGCTGACGACGCAGCCGCTCGATCAGCGCCTTCTCGTCGTCGGTCAGCGACAGCAGCGGGAGCGTGGGAATCACCGAGGTGGAGAACGCCATGCGAGCAGCCACCTCCAGTCCTCGTCAGTCGCGGATGAGCACCCGACCCTTGCCGGGAGTGCCTGTCTTGCGGGAGAGGCGGACGATGCGCCACAGCATCCGGGCGCCGACGAAGCACACCGCGAGGTCGACCTTGCGCGTGCTGGAGCGGTTCTCCTTGCCGATGGTGATTCCGAACCGGCCCTCACGCCGCCGAGCGTTCTTCAGATGGCGCCGCAGCGCCGCGGAGTTGCGGTACGGCGTCTCGCCGTTCTCCATCTCCTCAGCCACCTGGGAGACCGCCGGCTGGAAGAGCTGCTGGGCGTAGGTGCCGGACATGTCGAACGCGATCGAGTGGAGCTTCGGTCCGGACTTGACCGGCCAGAACTCCTTCTTGAGTCGCCGGTGGTAGCGCTCGTGCCACTGGTCGACCAATGGCCACCAGAATCGGTCATCCTCGATGGCGTCGTCGGCCTTGGCGTGCGAGGGGTCGAACCAGAACGCGATCACCTTGAACCGGTCGAACGCCTTGATGACGGCCTCGTCGAGCTTGTTCCGGTCCACCAGCACCGGCTTGCCGTGAGCATCCTTGCCGGGGTGCTGGTGGTGCAGCAGTTCGGCCAGGCCATCGTGAAGCCGCACCGCGAGCAGCCCCGTGTCGTCACCGGACTTGGAGCCGTCACCGAACAGGACCACCAGGTCGCCGTCGACCAGCTGCTCGTCCTTGCGGCGGTTGCGCGGGTCGTCGATCCACCGCGGTTGCGCCCAGGCGTCCTCTGTGCCGACGACCTGGTTGTACCACTTGCGGCGGGACTCGCTGACCGAGTTCTCCGGGTTCATGCAGGACTTCAGGATTCGGCCGTTGGGGCGGATATCGAGCCAGGTCGCGTCGCCGGCGACCGAGCGGACTACCTCGGGGATCGCCTCGCGGGTGAACGGCGCCTCAGGTGGGGCTTCCAGGGAGTCCCACAGCACGCCGTAGTCGGCGTTCTCCGCGTCCTCGCCCTGCGTGGACTCCCACGCTTCGCGAGCGCGCTCGGCGGTCGAGTCGCGGCCAGGCCGGTAGGCGTTGAAGATGTCGAGAATCCGGGCCGGGGTGTCGACCTCGGCCTTCGCCGCGTTGCCCTCCATCGCGCCGACCATGTCGTGACCGCCGTTGGTCGACAGCCAGTTCTGCGTCTCCGCCCGGATGATCTGGTGCGGCCGACCACCCTCGATGGAATCCGGGTTCGACGTCACGCCCTCGATCTGGCGGCGATCGCCGTCAGACCAGACGTTGAACTTCCCGACCTGGATGCCGTACCGGTCCCGGGTCTGCTGCGGGATCAACGACGGGAACAGTTTGAAGGTGTTCTTCGTCTGGTCCAACGACACCGCGGCGATCTGCGTCCACGCCTCCGGGTCATCACGCCCGATCGCGCGATCGCCCTCCCAGCGGTCGAACATCACCGGCGCATGCAGCGAGCCGGCCGAGATCCCGGCGGCGGTCGGGTCCTTGCCCCACCCCTTGATCCGCTGCAGCGCCGCCGAGTGGTAAACGAACTCGCCCTTGTCGGCCTCGACCACGCCATCGGTGTCGACGGCGTAGTACCAGAGCAGGAACCGCGCCTGCTCGGCCGTCCACCACCAGGGCTTGCCAGCCTTGCCAGTCAGCCAACGTGTCGTCCACGACAGGAAGCCCCACCCCAGCGACGCCTGTGGCAGCAGCCACCCGTCGTCGTACTGCCACGTCGGGCCGATGCGCACCGGCTCCCACGCCAGGTCGGCCGGCGGGAGCGTGCGCTCTAGAAGATCGCGGTACTCCCGCTCGATCGCCCGGTAGTCGGCCTCGAAGTCCTGGATGAACGCCGGGCCACTGCTACGAGCCATGCTTCCAGCGCGATGCCGCCGCGGCTCGTGCCGGGTTCGCGCTCACCGCGCCCGATGCGTCGTCAGGCAGCTTGAGTTGAGCGAGCAGCTTCGCCATCTGCGACTGCTGGGCCCGGCGCTCGCCGATCAGCGGATGGATCACGTCCTGGCCCATCGAGCCGCGAGTCAAGAACGGCTTGCCGAGCGCGTCCCACTCCTTGTCCAACGTCGCGATCATGTCCGCGGTCTTGCACGCCGACTCCAGCACCGCCAGCTCGTCGACGCGGAGGTCGTACTTCTTGACCACGTCGCTCCACAGCGCCTTGCCGGCGGTCGCGAGCGAGGCGGGAGGCTTCGGCTTGGACATCGGACGGCCCTCCTGGGGCATCGAGAAAGCCGCACCCGGCGGCCGGAAAAACGAGAAGCGGCAACGCACGCATCCGGAGCGGCTACCGCAGTCAGACGGCCCCACCCCGGTATGGGGGGACCCTCCCCCTACCTCAGCCGGCCGGGGTGCCGCTCGACCGGTGCCTTGACCGAGGCGGTGTAGCCGTTGTCGAGGCGGGTCTTGCGGTCATGGCATGGGCCGGAGAGCAGCTGGAGGTTGGCTAGCGAGTGGTCGTCGCCCTGGATGACGTGGTCTACGTCGCGCCCCCGGCCGTTGCAGCCGGGTGCGTGGTGCACGGCTTCGCATCGGCCCTTGGCTCTGCGCTTCACGTCCTCCACGCGCTGGGGCCAGTCAGCGGGAAGCCGCGAGCGTCGGTCGCTGGTAGACCAACTCACCACTCACTCCCGACTAAGTGTTGACACAACTCTCGACTTGTGTCATCATTAAGTCATGCGGATGATCTTCACCCAGGCGGCCAGGAAGCACCGGATCGCCAAGGGCCGGGCCCTGTTCGTCATCCGCACCACCGAGCCGGTCCTCACCCTCGATGACGCCGGGAACGTCGTCGAACTGGACTGGCTCGGCACCGATGAGCGCGGCGTGGAACTGCACATCGTGGGCATCGTGAAGGTGGACCAGCGATCTGCGACGGGCGAGGAGATCGTCTTGATCAAGCACGTGTTCCCGACCGCGCTCAACGACTGACCGAGGAGGAGACCATGAAGCGCAAGGACCTGAAGGGCATGGAGTTCACCGACGGCGGCGACATCGACCTCGACACCGACGACCACGGCTTCGTCGGCGACGATGGAGCCCGCCTGGCCGAAGCTGACATGGCTGCGACCGCCGAGCAGCTGGCCGAGCGTACCGAGCGTGTGCGTGCACAGCGGGCCGTGATGGGGCGACCGTCGTTGTCCGCACCCGGCACGAAGTCCCCGACCGTCAACGCCCGCGTCCCGCAGCAGACCAAGGACGCGCTGGTGGCGCGGGCTGAGGCCGAGGGAGTCGGCGAGGCGGTGCTGGTGCGTCGGGCGCTGGAGGAGTACCTCGCGGCTCACGGCAGTGCTGATCGGTCGGGGCGGCGATGAGCGTGAGTGCGGGCTCGGCGGCTTGGTGCCAGATGGCGGCGAGGTGAGTGTGCTCGGTGCGTCGGCGATGGGTCAGCTTGTGCACGAGGCCGGTTGAGCGGTCCAGCACCTCGGTGCCCGGTCTGCCCGATGTTGAGCGTCTCGGTGCGGCGTGGCGCGAAGGTCGCTCCTCATGCGCCCCATCCTCGCACCGACCCCGGATACGGCAAGCGCCCCGAGATGGTCTCAGGGCGCGCTCGTCCGATGCGAAAACAGGTCCAGAGGTGGCCCCAACGCGAGAGCGCGGCACTTGGCTGCGGGGCCAGTCTAGGCACATCGGCCGACCTGGCGCACGCATGACCGTCGTTCCGGCGCGTCATGACCCGGCCTCCGCGGCCCTCGCGCATCCTGGCTGCCCAGGTCGCCGTAGCCCGTCGTGGTCCCAGCAGCCCTCGCCGTGGTCGCGCTGGCAGGCCGTCTTGCGCCGGGCTCGGTCGAGCGCCTCGCGCTTGGCGTTGTCGCGCTCTTGGCGGTGGGTCAGGTGGGCGCGCCACATGTCGGGCCACCAGACCTGCAAGCCACCGGTGCCGGGCTTGGTGTCGGCGCACTTCGCCCAGCCGCGGATGGTCTCTTCGCGCCAGCCCTGGCCGCGCAGGATGCTCACCGCGTCGGCGAGCGGGACCCAGCGCTGAGAGTCGGCCGAGCGCATCTGCGACTCCCAGGCGCGGCGTACGGCGTCAGCGTCGAAGATGTGCTTGCAGGCCGGGCACTTCCACCGGTCGCGGTCCTCGGTGGCGCCGTAGCGCACCACGAGCCGCTTGCCGGACTCGCAGTCCGGGCAGACGACACGGATCCGGTCGGCCCGCTCGCCCTCCCGCAGGATCGCCTCCAGCCTGCTCTTCGCGGTCGCCACGTCGGCGGCGAACTCCTCGAAGTGGGGCTCGTTGTCCCAGGCCCAGGCGAGCACGTCGACGTTGGCCAGGAACGCGGCCTCGGTGGCGATCGTCGGCCGCCAGGACGGGTCGTCGTAGTCGCGGCCGAGTTCGGTGCGCCAGGACTCCGACCAGAACGCGAGCAGCTGGAACGGCGACCACAGCTCGTCGGGATCCTCGCCGGCCGCCAGCTCGTCGCCCGACAGGTCGTTGCGACGCAGCCACGTGTCGAGGCTGGCGACGTGGGCGAGGTTGACCATCGCGTCCCCGCCGGGCATCAGCGGCGAGTTGGCCAGGTCCATGGCGCGAGCCTCCAGGCGCTGGGCCATGTCTCCGATGGCGCGCAGGTTGGTCGCGACCTTGAGCGTGCTCACACATCCTCCAGTCGCTCTTGCACGGCGGCGGCTTGCTCCAGTTGGGTCGCGAACGCGAGCAGGCCAAGGGTGTCCCAGGTCGTCGATTCGGGTGGGGCGAGGACCCAGAGCGACCTGCCTCCGTCCTCGTGGTCTATGACCTCGGCGAGCAGGGTCCAGCGGGTGAGCATCGCGCCTTGGTCGCGGAATGCCTGCGTGATGGCGTCGGTGACGGCCTCTCGAGTGGCGCTCATGCGCCCCTCCCCGTCGCTCGCAGCCACTCGGCCTTGTCGACCTCGCCCGTCCTGACTCGCGCGGGCAGGTGCCCGAGGTGGAAGAACTCGCACTCGGGGCAGTCGTAGACGCTGACGGGCCCCGAGCCCATCTTGCGGCGGTAGCGCCTGGCGCTCTTGCGGGTGGCGAACTGGACCTTGCCGGTGGGGCAGGAGCCGCGGGCGGGTGCGAGGCGGTGGGTGCCGGAGGTTGGGGAGGTCATGCGTCCTCCGTCCAGTCGGCCCCGAGGATGTCGGCGGGGTGGTGTGCGAGCAGCCACAGAGTGCTCGCGAGCGCGGACCCTGCTCGGCGTCGGGCGGCGTGCGGGCCTCCTCGGGCTGGGCCATCCCAGGCCATGCAGCCCTCGCCACGGCCGGCGTTGCAGGTGCCGCAGGGCACGTAGCGCCAGCGGTCGCGTGGCGCGGCGGCAAGGACGGTCTCCACGGCGGCCAGGAGGCGGGCGGGGTCGGGGATCTCGGTCAGGTCGCTCACGGCGTCTCCTCGTAGACGTGCCAGACGTACGGCCCGGCGATGGTGGAGCCGAGGTGTCTGCTGGCCTCGGGGATCTCGTGGCCGGTGCCGTAGACGCGCACGGTCCTGGTCGCCGCCGTGCCCGTCTCCTCGGTCCAGATGACGACCTGATCGACGACGGCGTGCTGGGTGGCGACCAGGACCACGGCGCCAGTGCCGATGTGGTGGGGCTGGACGTCGACGGGGATGATCCATTTCAGGACTCGCTTGCTCACGGCGTGGCTCCTCTCAGTGCCGCTCTGATCGCGGCGGCTGGTGCGGTGGGGTCGACGGGCTCGCGGGGGCGGGGTGGGCTGGCGTGCTCGTCGTCGGCTCGCTGGTCGGCCTGGCAGCCGCCGCAGTTGTCGGCATACTGGCCGGGGTGGTGGGGGCATTCCTGGTCGCGCTTGGGTGGACCGACGCGCTTGGGCTCGTCCTTGGGTGCCTCGGGTGTCCAGTGGCCGACGATGACGCCGGGGCTCTTGGCTTTCGGGTCGGCGGCGTGGCGTAGGACGTGCTCGACGGTCATGTGGAGGTTGCGGTCGGCGATCTTGCGGAGGTTGGTCATGAGCCCGGCCTCGTCCCAAGGTCCGGCGCCGTAGGTCGATCGCCGGACCCGCATCGCGAGGAAGGCGATGGCGCGAAGCTCTTGGTCGTCGCAGGGCATCAGGACACCGCCTGCGCTTGGGTGACTGCGGCGCGCATGAATCCGGCAATGAGGCCGCGGGGCATCGGCTCGGGCGCTGGGTTGAGTGCCGAGCGCCGTACGCAGACGAGGCCATCGCCACGAGGGACCATGAGACCCCAGCCGTCGGGGAGGTCGTCGCGGATGATGCTCTTCTCGCTGGCGACGATGTACCACTCGCGGCAGACGGCTCGGAAGGGTGCGGACTTGCTTGGGTCGCGGATCTCGCGCAGGTAGTCCGATCGGGAGATCTTGACCTCGAAGCCGAGCAGCGGATGGCGCTGGTGCTCGGGCCCGATGTTGCCCCAGGTGTCGAGGGCGAGGAAGTCGGCGATGCAGGACGGCCAGAGCGGGCCGTAGCGGACGTGGGATGCGCCGATGTGGCGCAGCACCTGGTGGGCGCCGTTGGCGTAGAGCCGGCCGTAGCGGGCCCGGAGGCGGTCGAGCAGCATGGCCTCGGTCCACTTCGTCGGTTGCGGCTCGGGGTCGCCGAACAGAACGCTCATCGCGACCCACCTCGATTCCGCGCAGCGGCATGCATCGACGCGGACGGCCTGGCGGGGTCTGGTCGATGGTCGCGGGCTGCGGCTCGCGCTCTACAGACTGCAACGATGCATGCGGGCTGACGCCCGTTGGTGCTTGGTGCTTGGTGCTTGGTGCTTGGGAGTGGGCCATTCCATCCCTTGGTCGCATGGGCCACGTGATGCGCGATGCGATGGGTCATTCCATTCCCCCTTCCATGCCGGATTCCATGCGCGATGCGATGGCCTGTACGACGGCCCATGCGTCGGGCGATGCCTCGGCGAATCCCTTCCAGCCGGCCTTGTCGGGCCGCTCGGCCAGGAAGCGGCCGAGTTCTCCGAGCACGACGGTGCGGAGGGTGTCGGACATGACCAGTCCGAGGGCGTGAGCGACGGCTTTGCCCATATTGGCGCGGTCGAGCGCACCGTCGTGGCGTACATAGGAGCGGACCAGGATCTCGTGAGTCACCTCGTCGACGACAACGAAGCGCGTCGACGAGAGCGTGCGGACGGCGGCGCGGACCTTCGCTTCGGTCAGTCCGGCAGCGCGCTCGGCAAGGAGTCCGGGGGCATAGGACATCGTCCCGGCGTAGGAGAGCCGCTCGTGCTGGACGAGCATCTGGTAGGCGTGCTGCTGGGGGACGGTGAGCGCTCGCCAGTCATCGGTGGACCACATCGCGCACTGCATCCGTGCGTGGTCTCGACCAGTCCTGCTACGCGCCATGGGTCACCGCCGCCAGCGCCGAGATGTCCACGCCGGTCACGAACATCGACTGGATGCACTGCTGGTCGTCGTAGTCGTAGACCACCTCGTCGCTGTCCGGGATGCCAGCGCCGAGCGCCACGAAGGCGCGGAGTTCGCCCCAGGTCATGTGCTCGATGGGTTGCTCGATGTTCACTACTCCTCCTCCATGCTGCTGATCTCGACCCACATCCCCGACGGCATGCCGGGCTTGGGTGGGTGTAGGTGGGTGCCGGATCGTGGGACCCAGTGCCAGTTGTCGTCGGCCAGGACGCCCTCGCGGACGAGGCAGTCGAGCGCGACCTTGAGGGTCGGTGCGATGCCGTCTGCGTCGCGTCCTCGACGGTCGGGCATCCGCCAGTGGAGCGTGACCTCGACGGGGTGCTCGATGCGGGCTAGGTGCGCGTTGCGGATCATCCAGCGCGCGGGATCGGAGAGCAGCCTCTTGGCCTTGGCTTCGGCGTGGTGGTGCATCCGGCGGAGCTGGTTCTGGGTGAGCGCGTCGGTCCAGGGGAGGCTGATGGACAGCACTGGGCTGCCCTTGCATGTCCGGCTGCCGTCGTCGCGGTGGCGATGCAGAGCGCCATGCGCGGGGAGGGCGTCGAAGTCGCGGTGGCAGCGCGGGCAGGTGATGGAGTGGGTCATGCGACAGACCTCCCGAGGCGCCGCGCGAGAGCCGGGTCCGACCACGGGTTGAGTTCTTCCTCGCGACCTTGGAGTCGCTCGAGGAGATCGCGGTGGTGATGGCGCTGGAGCCACTTCGCCAGGCTGGACGGGTCGAGGCCGAGCCGGATCGCGGCGCCAGTCAGGGACTCGCCGGCCGCGTCCATCCACTCGACGTCCTCGACCCGCTCCAGGTTCGCGACGATCTTGGCGCACCGCACGGTATGCCCGGCCAGTGTGCGGACCTCAGTGTTGGTCATGGGCGTGCAGCCGTGGGCGTGGACCAGCCCGAGGTCGGTGGCGATCGCCCGGTCGGTCGGCGCGAGCGGGCCGGAGAACGGGCGGCGGCAGGTGATGCACCTCAGCCCGGGTGGGATCAGGCGCCGTCCCTGGTCTGCTGGCCGGCTCATGACGTGGCTCCGAGGAGGTCGAGCTGCTCGGACGCAGCGACACCGGTCGGCTCGGGTGCCGCGAGCGGGGCAGTGGAGGCGAGGACGGCGCGGGCCTCGTCGAGCCACGTGAGGTCGTCGGGCATGTGTGCCCAGACCTCGGCGGCGAGGTCGATGCACTCGGCGAGCTGGGCGCGGTCGGACTCGCGGCCCTTGGGACTGAGGGGGATGCGGCCGTGGTAGTCGATGTGCTCGGAGTTCTCGCGAGTGACCGGCGTGCCGTCGGGGAAGCACCAGGTGGAGTCCTTCTCGCGGTAGCGCATGGGCTGGCCGGTGCGCTTGTCGAGGTTGGCGTGGGCACCGAGGGTGAGTCGCCCGACGTAGTAGGCGACGTGGTGGCGGCGCAGCGCCTGGCGCTGGCAGTGCCCCCAGTGGAGGCCGTGACCACCGCCGTGGTTGTTGCCGAGCAGCCAGGCGGTGGTCTCTTCGCCGCGGCACCAGCGACATGACGCCGGGGCGCTGGGCTCACGCCACCAGTCGTCGGTGCCGGCGCCGGTGAGGCCGCAGTGCTCGCAGGAGATCTTGGCCTTGTCGTCGTAGACCTGGTAGCGCTCGTCGGTGTCGACGTGGCAGGCGTGGCAGATCACGTCGCCTCCAGAGGGAGCGCGTCCGGCTCGGGCAGGTACTCGACATCCGCGCAGAGGTGCTCACCGTCGTGGCCTACTGGGAGGCAGCAGGCGAGCCAGACGCCGTGGGGTGGGATCTCGGGCCAGATGGTCACGGCCTGGCAGGCGGGGCGGCTCACGGCGTCGCCTCCCATAGTGTCCGTTCGCTGGCGAGGTACGACGCGTTGTCGCGCGGTCGCGACGGCATGTCCCAGCCAGCTCGGGTCTTGCGTTGGGCGACGACGCGCCATCCGGCAGCGCGGAGGCTGGCGCCGGATTCGGTGGCCTGGGTGTAGGTGACGAGGCGGGAGTAGCCGAGCGCCTTGACGGCTCGCCAGCAGGCGGCGTAGAGCATCGAGCAGGCGTTGGGAGTGCCGTCGGTGGCGACGCGGTTGACCTCCAGCGTGGTGCCGTCGTCGTAGGCGCGGGCAACAGGGCGGCCGACCATCGCGACACCGACGAGGCGACGTTCGACCGCGACGCCGACGCTGAATTTGTGACCCCGTGGCGCGGTGTTGTGGCGATGCCAGCCGTCGACGAACGCGGCGGCATCCGCGAAGGAGACGGGCACCAGTTGCAGGCTCACGGTGCCTCCCCGTCAGCGGCGTTGGCGATCTCCAGCAGCACGTCGGCGTGGCAGGGCTGGTCGAGGGGACACCAGCAGGCCAGGTCGTGGCCGCGCAGCGACTCGACCGCCTCGCGGAAGGGCTCGTCCCACTTCATGCGCCCCCCGAACCAGTAGGTCAGCTCGAAGTTGTAGAGCTGGACGGCCTTGCGGTTGGCCTCGCCCTGGGTGGTCCAGGTGCTCCGGTCGGCGCGTACCTCGGGCTGGTGGACGTAGGCGTGGTTGACGAGGTACCTCACGCCGTTGTCGTCACGGACGTCCCAGTAGCCGCAGCACTCGCTCTTGTACGCCACGAAGGGGTTGCCGAAGATCGTCGGCCGCCCGACATACACCGCTCCCTCGGGCATGCGCCAGCCCTTCGTGCGGCGGCGTTGGATGCGGACCGGGCGGCTCATTGGTCCTCCAGCAGCGCAGCAAGCCGCTCGGCGTACTCGTATGGGTCCGCCGAGGTGCGGTTCTCGTCGGCGTCCCGGAGGTCGCTGATGACCTCCTGCACTCCCTCGCGTAGCCGGTCCCGCTCAGCCTCGGCGGCGTTGGCTCGGCCGATCTGCTCGCTGGCGATGTCGCGCCACTCGACGAGGCCGCGCCCGTGCTGGGGGCATGTCTCCTCGGGCTCGGTGGTGCACCACCCGTCGCACGGGCCGACCCAGCGCCGCTCGGCGTACTGGTCCGGTGTGGGCTCAGTCATCGGTGGTCACCACTTCGGGCATCCATGGGTCGGCGAGGTGGACGACCTCGCGGTCGCTGTTGAGCCTGTAGTGCCGCCCGCCGTCGTCGGAGAATGCCTCGGGTCGGCGCTTGGACTGCCAGACGTCCGGCCCGACTTCCATCCACTCGTCAGGGTTGTCGGTGAGTGGGGTGAGGTTCTCCCAGCGGAGCAGCTTCTCCAGCACTGAGGTGCAGAAGCTGGCGGACATTCCCGAGTGGCCCTGGTCGGCGAAGACCATGACGAGCTGGAGGATGTCGGCACGCATGCGGTCGTTCATTCCGTTCAGCGGTTCGTCGGGCTTGTAGTCGGGGTCGCCGGGGCGACCGTCCGGGGGGAGCAGTAGGACCAGCTCGGAGCGGGCGTGGTTGACGAGGTTCGATTCACTCATCGGGTGTCTCCTGTCAGGTGTGTGGTGAGGGCAGCGAGCAAGGCGCGGGCCTGGTCCTCGAATTCCGTCCACTCAAGGTGGCTGGTGTCGTACTGCGAGTCGTAGTCAGCCAGCAGTCCCCGCCCGATCACCTCCACCGCCTCGTCGCTGCCCAGCACGCGGGCGACCTCGGCCAGGAGGACGGCCTCCATGTGGGCGCGGTGGTCGTCCTCGTCAGCGAGCCGGATGCCGCATCGGCAGATCCGCTCGTTCGGTCCGGGGTAGACGGGGTGCTCGGCCAGGAGGGGCGCGAAGGAGAGCGTCATGCGTACCCCCTGGTGTCGTCACACGGGCAATCGACCGGACCCCAGCCGCCGTGTAGACGGCCGTCTCGTGGGTCCACGAGGTCGATGCAGTTGCCTTCGGGGCAGGGCTGCTCCACGCATCGGCGGTCTAGTCGTCGTGCACGCCAGAGGTGCCAGCGGAAGAGGGGCGAGTACCACGTCCGGCGCTTGATCCAGGAGGGTCGCTCACTCATCGCTGCCCACCGCCTCGGCGCGCTGACGGAGCCACTGCTCGGCCCAGCGAGCACGGACGTGGCGGCCCTGCATCGCGAAGCCGCCGAGACGCCGACCCATCTCGTCCGCCGCCTCGGTCAGTGCCTCCCGGCGCGCCTGGGCACGGACCTCAGCCAGCCAGTCAGAGGCGATCGCGGTGGTGAGCGCGGTCGCGTGGACCGAGGGCCGGGTCACGTCGGTCTCCATGAGGTAGTCGCGGATCAGAGCGGACAGGTCGGCCAGCGTCTCGGCGTCACTCATCAGAGCCTCCCGTGCGGTAGGGGTTGGGCTTCGACTCGTGTCCGCCGTTGCGCCAGGCGTCGCTAGTGCCCTGCTGCCAGTGGTCATCAGCCACGGCGCACCCCCTCCACCCGTCGCATGTCCTCGCGGACCGTCAGCCACGACGACGGCCAGTAGCGACGCAGGACGGCACGCAGGGTCTCCTCGCGGTCAGCCACGGCCGGCCTCCTCGCAGTTGCAGCCGGGTCGGTGATGCGGGCACCTCTCGCCACAGCAGACGCCGGGCTCTCGATGACCGACGAAATGCCAGTGGTCACGGGCGATATCGCCGCCGAAGTGCCAGAACCCCCAGCCGAACAGCGCGACGAAGAGCAGCCAGCCGATCCCATCAGCCATCAGCCCTCACCCCCGAGAGCGACAGCGACGTGGGCTATGGCCTGCTCAAGTCGCTCCCGGGCTCGCTCGACCTCGACGCTGAAGAGCCATGGGCGCTTCGGCATGGTCACGGCCCACCCGTCGCGGTCCTCTACGCGTTCGTTCGGCCAACCAGCGGCGGCGATGAGTTGGCAGGCCGCATCCGTCCCGAAGGGCCACGGCTCGACCGTCTCCCCGACCGTCTCCTCGACCCGCTCCCGGAGCGCCGCCAGGTCGGCACGCGCCTGGTCACGCTCGGCGGTGATCTGCGCGGTGGCGTCCTGGATCATCGCGACCGAGGTGCCCCGGACTCGCTCCATCCACTCGTCGCGCTCAGCACGCGCCTGGTCGCGCTCGGCCATCAGGGCGGTGTACGACTCGACGCACGACGTGTGATCGGCGTAGTCCCGCATCCGCTCCACCTCGGCGCGCAGGGGCTCCGTGCGGGAGGCGACGATGGCCTCGACGGCACGCCACACGAGTACGTCACGCGCGTACTCGGGCAACGACGCCCGCTCCTCGTCGGTGAGCCGCACCTTGGGAGCGGAGTCGGCGACGGGGCAGGAGCAGCCCGGCTCCTGCGTCCCGCTCTCCGGCGTCGGGTACGGCTCCCGCTGGCCGTGCATCTGGCAGCAGTCGCCCTCGGCGGAGGTCTGGTGCTCGGCGACCAGGGCGTCGACCAGTTCGGCAACGGCGCCGAGGACCTGGCTGCCTGGCTCGTCGGCACGGTGGGCGGCCAGCCTCCGCAGATCGAACGCGAACGCCTCGATGGCGGCGACGGGGACCACGGGGCCGGTCACGACGCACCACCCTCGTCGTCAGCATCGACCAGCGGCAGCATCCGCAGATCAGCGCTCACCGACAGCCGTCCGCCACCCAGACCCGAGATGGGACACCCGACCTCGGAGCCCATCGGGAAACCGGCAGCGAAGGCGACATCGAGGAAGTGCCCGACCTCGGCGAGTGTGTCCATCCCCTCGGCCACGAACGTCACGCGCGCCATCACTCCACCTCTCGCAGCGGGCCACGCTCAGACCACAGATCGGCGTAGGAGGTCGGGTCCTCACCCGACGACATCCACATCCCGAGGCTCGTCCGAGCCCACTCGCAGCCGTGCTTGTCGATGAGACGCACCCCGAGGTCCGTGGGCTCGGGCGGGATTGGGGGAGTGAGGAGGGCGGCGATCTGACCCCTCACCAGGACGCGGTAGTAGTCGCGCGAGGACCCATGGAGCTTGTCCCAGTCGACCTTCCAGGCCGCGGCGAGCGCTATCGCCGCACGCTCCACGTCCTCCTCGCTGGCGGTCAGCACCACAGCGGGGACGCCGGTCACGCGGGGGCAGAGTCCGTCGTCCTTGTGCACATCGCCCCTCATCGGGTGCAGGTGGTAGGTCGGGGCGGTCACTGGGCACCGTCCTGGGGCTCGACCAGCTCGGCGTCGCCCTTGGCCCACGGGTCGTTGCCGTCGTGGGGGTCGGGGATCTCGGGGTCGGCGGCGGAGTCCGCGGGGGCGCTCGGCTCAGGGACAGGCTGAGGCTCGTCTGCCTTGTCCAATGCGGCAGCGAGCCCGCCGCCGTTCTCACCGAACTCCTCAGCCTTGGTAGTCTCGCGATTGACCAGCGACCGCCAGATGACCGCCAGGGCCGCCACGTCCTTGGCGGTCCAGTTCTCGGCGCGGAGGCCGACCTTCTCCTCGAGTTGCCTCTTGGTGACGCCCCCGCGCTCGAAGTTCGCGATCGTGCCAGTGATGCGGTCGGCGAGGGGCGTCCCGTCGCCGCGCTCGATCGTGGCGTTGCAGACAGCCTTGGCCTGCTCGGTGAACCACGGGGGCAGGATCGCGAAGATGGCCTCTCGGACGCGCCGGGCGCCCATGTTGGCGTTGTTCTCGTAGATGTCGCGGGTCTCGACCAGTCGCACACCGCCGCCTTGCCGATCGCGGACGTGGGGGACGATGAACGTCGAGGCCGACCGGGTGTTGGTCTGCACGTCCCAGGCGAACGCCATCATCTCCGACTCGCCGGCCACGTCGTCGCGGCGCAGCTCGGCGATGCCGTACTGCACGTTCCCCCAACACCGCGCGAGTTCGCGCGCCAGGTGCACGGTGGGGCCGGTGATCTGCGACCCAGCCCGCTTGTAGCGGAAGAAGGCGCGCTGTGCGAGTTCGACCTGCTCGCACGACTCGATCATCGAGGCGCGGGCGACAGCGACGTTGCGGGGGCACTGCTGGGCGACGACGACGGCCGCCTTGACCTCGGCTTCGGCGCGGGCCTGCTCGACAGCCGTCGCTTGTCCGATGGTGGCGGGGCTCGGGACTCGGCTGACCTCACGCTCGATGGCTGCGATCTCGTTCATGCGATGTTCTCCTCACGTAGCGCCCAGTTCGGGACGCGGATGGTTGTGATCTCGCCATCGGCCTGGAAGCCGGGCCACAGCCCGGATTCGGCGCAGTCGCGGTAGATCTGCAGGGCGCGGCGGTTGCGACGCCGCCCGCGCTCGATGGAGTCGTCGTCGAACTCGACGACGCTCACCAGGTAGGGCGGCTCCTTCATCTGGAAGATGAAGCCGAACGCGTCGGCGGGATGGCCGAGGTCGCGGGCGATATCGAGGTACCAGGCGGCCTGCATCTCATAGCCCCACTTCGCACCGGATGCTCCGAGCACCGTCGGGTCAGAATCGGCGGTCGTCTTGAAGTCGGCGATGTAGGTCGCGCCGAGCCAGTCGATCCGCGACCGCCGCATTACTCCGGTCGGCTCGTCGATGCAGAACGCGGAGACCTCGGGCTCGCCATCGGACAGCAGGCGCATCGCCAGCCGGTGCGAAGAGAGCGCGTCGGCCATGTCGCACACGACCTGCCACTCCTTGGGCAGGATCACCGAGAGGCCGTCCTCCTGGCCGATCCGCTTCTCATCGGTGGTGTACGCGACCCCGCCCTCGGGACCTTTGCGCCGGGTCCAGTCGTCGTACGGCGCGACGTAGATCGATTCCATGCCGCGCCCGAGCACCAGGGCGTGGGCGGCGGAGCCGAAGTCGAACACGTCCCTATGCACGGGGTGGTCCTGCTGCCACCGGTACAGCGCGGGCGCCTTGAGCAGCACCTTGGCGCCGGAGACCGACAGGCTCCCTGGATGCGCGTGGTACTCGGCCTCATCGATGCCGGGGTGTAGGCCGGTCGGATCCTCGGGGATGCTCGCCATCACCAGCCACCCGCCCCCTCGTCCGCCTCGGCCTCAGCGCGCGTCGGCCCGCCCGGATCACGGCTGAGCGCCCCGGCGTCCTCCAGGTTGCGCAGCGTCCTGGCCTCGTCGCGGTCGTGCTCGACCACGGACTCGGGCTCGCGGATCGGACGCTCGGGCCACATCGCCCGCTGCTCGTCGATGGCTGCATGCAGGTCGCTCATGCCCGCACCCGGCCTTCGCCACGGCAGGAGAGGCAGTCGAGCCGAGGGGCCCAGGGGGCGCCGCTGAATGCCCGGCCGAGGCTGGCGACCGCGCAGACGGCGCAACTCCGCATCTGAGCGCGGTGACGCGGAGCGTAGCCGCTCGAGTTCTCGACGGGCGGTGCTTCGGCGCGGTGCTTCGGCGCGACCGCGAGGCGTCCGGGGCCGATCACGACGCGTCCTCGGGCTCGACCGCCGCCAGGATCGCCGGCCACTCATCGAGGTCCGCCGCAGGCCACTCCACGTCAGCCTCCGCGTCCATCCGTGCCGACGACACCACCCAGCCCAGGCCGAACCCGCCGCCGAGGAGGATGGCCGCGACGGACAGATCGAGGAGGGCGGAGAGGAGGGCGGTCATGCCGGGACCTGCTCGTCAGCCAGGATCGGGTGGCAGTCCCACTCGACGATCTCCCGGACCTCGGTGCGCGCCGGCTTGGCCTCGACCGCGGGGATCGTCACCTCCTCGGTGCCGACCACGCGGCGGGTGCACACGGCCTCGCGCCCCACGGTGACGCCGAAGCCCTCGCGCTCGAAGACCAGCTCGTCGGCGCCGCTGACGCTCTTCTGCTCGCGCTTGGTCCACGTGCCACCGACCGCACGACGGATCGCAGCGACCATCGCCGGGATGCCGTCAGGGCACTCGAACGAGTACAGCGACCAGCGGATCGAGCCATCGCTCCACACCGACGGCTCGGCGATCTCGGGGTGCGCCTCCAGCAGGTCGGCGACCTTGCGGTGGGCGGCGATCACCGCGGTCCGCTCTTCGGGCGAGTTCAACATGTATCCTCCTGAGTGAGTGAGTGAGTTCTTGCTCTCCGGCCCTCGCCCTGCACGGCGGGGGCCGACTGCTTTGGTGCCGGTCGGGACCCGAGCCCGACCGGCTACGACCCGGGCGGGTCGCCTACCGAGCGCCCAACCGTGGGCTCGGGAGAGTGGGAGCGGCAGCCCAGGCGCATCAGCAGGTACGCCGGACGCGGGACCTGCAGGACGCGACCTCCGGGCAGGTCGTCGGCGTCGAGTAGCCGGCGGGCGTCGTCGGGGGTGGCCGCGAAGTCGCCTGCAAGCGCGCCCACCGCGCATCCGTGGGCATCGAAGAGCACCCAGGGGTCGCAGGTCATCAGGCGGCCCTCTGCTCTCGAGTCTCGATCGCGTCGGCCCACTCCGGATGCCGCTCGATCAGGTCGCGGGCGATGAAGGCAACGAAGGAATTGTTGACCTTCCACGCCTCGCCCGTCCGAATCCCGGTCTCCCAGCGCGCACGCTCAGCCACGGCCTTCATCCCGACCCGCGCATGACCAGCCGCCAGCCACTCCGCCGTCAGCGCCTCGAAGGCGAGGAGCACCTGCGGGTTGGCCGCCTTGAACGCGGCGTACCGCTCAGCCAGGGTCAGCTCCGGCGCGTAGTCGGGCGTGACCAGCGGGGCCAGGTCGAACAGGGAGGGCTGGGTGGTCATCGGCCCCACCCCGGTCGCATCAGCGCCTCGATCTCGTGGCGGTGGCGGTCCTCGTCAGCATCACGACGAGCACGGGCGACGATGGCCTCTTCCCGCTCGCGGCGTCGCTGCTCGGCGACCCGGTCAGCGCGCAGTCGGTCCTCGTGGCGACGGCGAGCGGCCTCTACCTCGGCAGCGTCAGAGTCAGTCACGATCGCACGGACCTTCGTGCGTCGCTTGCCCGCGGCGCGCTGACCCATCAGCTTGAGTACGTCGCGGCGGGCCCGACGTACGTTGAAGTGGGTCGGCGTCTCGGGCAGCTTGTAGCGGGCGCCGGTCGCGGGGTGGGACCAGATGGTGTGCCCACTGGCGTCCGTGGTCTCGAAGACCCAACCCTGCTCGGCCAGCCAGTCCGCGAAGTCCCGGATCTCCTTGCGCGCGTGGCGGGGACGCTGGGCCGTGCTCACCGCTGACCCCGCATCACGTTGCGGACGGCCGTCACGCCGGTCGGGTCGATCCGGTAGTTCGTCCGCAGCCACGCCTCCAGTTCCTCCGGGGAGTCCCCGGCGCGCTGAGCGATGATCGCCCGTGCTGAGGCGAACGTCATGCCGGTGGCCGACGACAGCGCGGCCGCGAGCCGATGCCGCATCGCCTTGCTCACCCGGTTAACGGCCGGGCGTCCCGTGCTGCTGGGGTCGGGCGCGATGCCCGGAGGGGCGTTCATGCGTCCTCCAGCCCGTCGAACCACGCCTCCAGGTCGGCGACCCGAATGAGGAACTTGCCGCCGTTCGGCGCGCTCTTCTTCGCGGGCAACGGGTTCTTCGTCGCGTGGATGTGTCGGGCGAGAGTGTCGGCGGAGAGGCCGACCATCTTGGCGGCGACGGGGACGGTGACAGAGAGGGGTGCGGGCGAGGTCTTGGTGGTCACGACGCCACCGCCGTCTCAGTTGGCGCGACGGGCGCGCTCGCCTCGGCGGGAAGGCTCTCGGCTGCCTTGATGAGATCGCCCGGCGTCGAGTCCAGATAGTCGGCGATCCGCACCAACTCATCCACCGTGAAGGACTGGTGCCCGTCGAGTTTCCGGTACAGCGTTGCGCGGGGGACTCCGGCCCCTTCTGCGAGGGCGACGACGGTGCGCCCCGTGTCCTCGATCAGAGTCCGGATCACCGAGCCGAGACGGTGCTGGAGGGTGAGAATCTGCCTCATGGGAGACAGTTCTAGTCCCTCCTGAGACAGTTGTCAAGAGCAGTTCTGGCGTTTCCTGGACAGATTCTTTCTCTATGCGGTACACATATGTCCATGGATAGACAGCGGTACCGTCAGGCTTTGGGGCTCGCCGCGCAGGCGATCCGAGCTGAGCGCGGGCACAAGAGCGTCGCCGCGCTAGCGCGCAACACCTCGCTCACGGAGTCGCTGGCGCGACGCGTCGAGGGCTCCAAGGAGCCAGGAAAGGACCTGCAGCTCGCGACGATCGAGGAGTACGTCAGTCAACTCGGAGTGAGCCTCGGCGACCTGTTCACGCGCGCCGACGAAATCTATCGCCGCGACCACGTGAGCAAGTCTGACGAGCCCCAGGGGCCTGGCCTCTACATCGCCGACGACGCCCAGGTGCTCACTCCTGAATCTGGCCAAGAATCCGACGACACGTCGCCTCACGATCGGCCGGCGACATGAACGCATCGACCACCAGCAGGCGGATCGAGGGCACCCAGACCGCACCCTCGGCCAGGTCCCGCACCTCGCGGACTCGTACTCCCAGCATCATCAGAATGGCGAAAGGTTCCATCGCCATCCGCTATCGGGGAAGCGGGCCGACCGCCGGAGAACGCCGAATCTCAGGGCCAGCGGACTAGACCCGCCGAGGAGGTGGGCGCAGACGGGCCGATCTAGCCCTCCCCCATCCCGAGCCGTTTGGCGACCTTCTCCAGTGCGTCGCGGGCGGGGCCGATCCGCACGTGCTGGTAGCCGCGCGTGGTCACGATGCTGGCGTGGCCGAGGATGGCGGCGATGACGGCCGGGTCGACGCCTGCCTCCAGCAGCAGCGTCGCGGTCGTGTGGCGGGCCTCGTGGATCGTGTACGGGGCCGGGACGGACTTCCCGTCCACCATGACCGTGCGGGTCGGGTGATGGACCCCTGACGCCTCCTGGAGGGCATACCAGGCCGCGTCGTCGCGCTTGGGCGGGTCGCCCTTCGGATGGTGCCAGACGAGCCCCAGCGGCGCCTGCGGAGCATCGGCCAGCCAGGTGCTCAGCGCGCTGGACATCCACGGCACCATCGGCACCACGCGCCAGCCCGCTCTCGACTTCGGTCGCACCAAGTGCCAGCGACCGCGGACCTGGCGGACCTCGTACCCGTCCGGCACGCGGAAGCCGGAGGAGCGGTCACGTGCCACGACGTACGGGAGTGGCTGGAGCTGCCAGGAGATTGTGATCGCGTTGCGCTCGAAGTCGATCGCCTCCCGGGTCAGTCCGAGTGCCTCGCCCTGTCGGAGTCCCTGGAGGAAGGCGGCCACCCAGCGGGCGCCGGCGGGATCCTCGGCGGCCTTGGCGAGCATGGCGAGGGCGTCGGGCACCGGCACGGCGTCGCGGTCGCTGACGGCCTTCTCGGGGGCCTTGACGGCGAGGACGCGCGGGGCGACCGGGTATCCCTCGGCCTGGGCGGCCTTGAGCAGCTGGAGCAGGTCGGAGTGGACGCGGCGCTGGGAGGACGAGGAGCGGCCTGCCTTGCGCATGGCGTCTGCCACCGACCGCACGTCGGCCGGGGAGAGGTCGGAGAATCGGCGATGGCCGATGGTGGGCACGATCCAGCGGCGGACGGCTGAGGCAGTGGCGGTGTAGGACGTGGGGCGTAGCTCGCGCTCGATGATCGGCAACCACTCGTCGGCCCACGACTTCACGGTGCGGCGATCGGAGACCTCCACGGCTGCCCCGGCCTCGATGTCGGCGAGCTTCTTGCGCAGGCGACTCTTGGCCTGCGCCTCGGTCGCGCAGACGACGGTGATCCGGCGGCGGGTGCCGCGCTCGGTCCAGCCGGCCATCGCCGCGCCGACCCACTTCCCGTCGGCGCGCTGATAGATCGACCCCGATCCGTAGTCGCGTCGCTTCCGCTCAGCCATTGCTACAACTCCCCTACCGCTTACCCGGATAGCAATCCCGATAGCAATCGCTTTCCGGTATGACCGGTCCAGAGTCCCATGGTTGAGCGTAAAAGTGGAGCCGCCTGTCGGAATCGAACCGACGACCTATTCATTACGAGTGAATCGCT
>JBIQLB010000012.1:0-88113 GCA_044464665.1 Nocardioides sp. | reverse complement strand
CGTTGAAGAACGGCTGCCAGTCGATGTACTCGCGCAGCTCGGCCAGGTCGTAGTCCTCGAAGACGGTGATGCCCGGGCGCGCCGGGACCGGCGGCTGGTAGCCGCTCCATTCGATCGGCGTCCGGTTGGCCCGCGCCTGGGCGAGGGTGACCATCGGGCGCTCGTGCTTGGCGGCGTGCCGCTCGCGCAGCGAGGCGTAGTCCGCCTCCACCTCGGCCAGCAACGCCGGACGGCGCTCGTCGGAGAGCAGCGCCGCGGCGACCGGCACCGAGCGGGAGGCGTCCTTGACCCACAGGACCGGGTGCTTGTAGCGCGGGGACACCTTGACCGCCGTGTGCGCCCGGGAGGTCGTCGCGCCGCCGATGAGCAGCGGGATGTCGAAGCCCTGCCGGTCCATCTCCGCGGCGAAGTTGACCATCTCGTCCAGGGACGGGGTGATCAGCCCGGAGAGCCCGATCATGTCGGCATCGACCTCGCGGGCCTTGTCCAGGATCTTCTGGGCCGGGACCATCACGCCGAGGTCGATGACGTCGTAGTTGTTGCACTGCAGCACCACGCCGACGATGTTCTTGCCGATGTCGTGGACGTCGCCCTTGACGGTCGCCATCACGATCGTGCCGTTGCTGCGGGAGACGTCGCCCGGTTGCTTCTCGGCTTCGATGAACGGAATCAGCCAGGCGACCGCCTTCTTCATCACCCGGGCCGACTTCACCACCTGGGGCAGGAACATCTTGCCGGCGCCGAAGAGGTCGCCGACGACGTTCATGCCGTCCATCAGCGGGCCCTCGATCACCTCGATCGGCCGGCCCCCCGCGGCGGCGATCTCCAGGCGGAGCGCCTCGGTGTCCTCCTCGACGTACGCGTCGATGCCCTTGACCAGCGCGTGGGTGATCCGCTCGCGCAGCGGCAGCTCGCGCCACTCGATCAAGGCCCCAGCCGCCGCGTCCTCTTCCTTGGTGTTGAACCGCTCGGCGATCTCCAGCAGCCGCTCCCCCGCGTCCGGCCGGCGGTTGAGCACGACGTCCTCGATCCGCTCGCGCAGCTCGGGGTCGATCTCGTCGTAGACGACCAGGGCGCCGGCGTTGACGATGCCCATGTCGAGGCCGGCGTCGATGGCGTGGAAGAGGAAGACCGCGTGAATCGCCTCGCGGACGGGGTTGTTGCCACGGAAGGAGAACGAGACGTTGGAGATGCCGCCGGAGATGCGCGCGCCCGGCAGGTTGGCCTTGATCCAGCGGCAGGCCTCGATGAAGTCCAGGCCGTACGCCGCGTGCTCCTCGATGCCCGTCGCCAGGGCGAAGCAGTTCGGGTCGAAGATGACGTCCTCGGCCGGGAAGCCGACCTCCTCGACGAGGATCCGGTAGGCGCGGCCGCAGATCTCCTGGCGTCGCTCCAGGGTGTCGGCCTGGCCGTCCTCGTCGAAGGCCATGACCACCGCCGCGGCGCCGTACCGACGACAGAGACGGGCCTGCTCGACGAACTTCTCCTCGCCCTCCTTGAGCGAGATCGAGTTGACGATCGGCTTGCCCTGGATGTTCTTCAGGCCGGCCTCGATGACCTCCCACTTGGAGGAGTCGACCATCACCGGCACCCGGCTGATGTCCGGCTCGGAGGCGACCAGCTTGAGGAAGCGGTCCATCGCGGCGACGCCGTCGATCATGCCCTCGTCCATGTTGACGTCGATGATCTGCGCGCCGTTCTCGACCTGCTGGGCGGCGACGGAGAGCGCGGTGTCGTAGTCGCCGGCCTTGATCAGGTTGCGGAAGCGCGCCGAGCCGGTGATGTTGGTGCGCTCGCCGACGTTGACGAAGAGCGAGCCCTCGGTGACGTTGAACGGCTCCAGGCCCGAGAGCCGCAGGCCCGGCGCGATGGCGGCCGGCACCCGGGGTGCCTTGCCGGCGACGGCTCGGACGATCGCGGCGATGTGGGCCGGCGTGGTGCCGCAGCAGCCGCCGACGAGGTTGACCAGGCCGGCCTCGGCGAACTCCTCGATGATCCCGGCGGTCTCCTCAGCGGCCTCGTCGTACTCCCCGAAGGCGTTGGGCAGGCCGGCATTGGGGTACGCCGAGACGAAGGTGTCCGCGATCCGGGCGAGCTCGGCGACGTAGGGCCGCATCTCCCGGGCGCCGAGCGCGCAGTTGAGGCCGACCAGGAGGGGCCGGGCGTGCCGCACGGAGTTCCAGAACGCCTCGGTGGTCTGCCCGGACAGCGTGCGCCCGGAGGCGTCGGTGATGGTCCCGGAGACCACCACCGGCCAGGTCCGGCCCAGCTCGGCGAAGAGCGCGTCGAGGGCGAAGATCGCCGCCTTGGCGTTGAGCGTGTCGAAGATCGTCTCGACGAAGATCAGGTCGGCCCCGCCGTCGACCAGGCCGCGGGCCGCGTCGGTGTAGGCGGCGACCAGCTCGTCGTAGCTCACGTTGCGGGCACCGGGGTCGTTGACGTCCGGGGAGATCGAGCCGGTCCGCGTGGTCGGGCCGATCGCGCCGGCGACGTACCGCGGCTGGTCGGGGGTCCGCTCGGTCGCGGCGTCGCAGGCGGCACGGGCGAGCCGCGCGGCCTCGTAGTTGAGCTCGTAGGCGAGCTCGCCCATCCGGTAGTCGCTCAGGGAGACCGCGTTGGCGTTGAAGGTGTTGGTCTCGATGATGTCCGCGCCGGCGTCGAGGTACTCCGCGTGGATGCCGGCGACGATCTCCGGCTGGGTCAGGGTGAGCAGGTCGTTGTTGCCGATCAGGTCGACCGGCCAGTCGGCGAAGCGCTCGCCGCGGTAGCCCTCCTCGGAGGGACGGTCGCGCTGGATCGCCGTACCCATCGCGCCGTCGACCACGAGGATGCGCTCACCCAGGGCACGGGTGAGCGCGTCGGCACAGTCGGGCCGCCAGTGACGCTGAGGGCTCTGGGCCACGATGGACGCTCCTTCCGGGTCGGAAGGCGTCCTTGTTCACTGCCGAGCGTGGCGGGGCCGCGCCCCGTTGCAACGCCTCTCGACCCGGACAAGTCTAGGCTGGCATCGTGATCGAGATCGAGGAGGTCCAGGGGCTGGTCCGTCCCGTCCTGCTCAGCGCCTTCGAGGGCTGGAACGACGCCGCGGGCGCGGCGACCGGCGTCATCGACCACCTCATCGACGTCTGGGACGCGCGGCTGGTCGGCGCGCTGGACCCGGAGGACTTCTACGACTTCCAGGTCAACCGGCCGCAGGTCGGCACCGGCGAGGACGGCATCCGCCGGATCACCTGGCCCTCGACGCAGATGTACGTCGCCCGGCCGCCGCGTGGCGAGCGCGACGTCGTGCTGATCCGCGGGATCGAGCCGAGCATGCGCTGGCGCCAGTTCTGCGCCGAGCTGCTCGCCGCGGCCGACGAGCTGGGCACCGAGCTGGTGGTGACGCTCGGCGCGCTGCTGGCCGAGACCCCGCACACCCGGCCGATCCCGGTCACCGGCACGGCCACCGAGCTCGACCTCGACGACCGGCTCAAGCTGGAGCCCTCGACGTACGAGGGACCCACCGGGATCGTCGGCGTGCTGCAGGACGCCTGCGTGCGGCTCGACCTGCCCGCGGTCTCCTTCTGGGCGGCCGTGCCGCACTACCTGCCGCAGCCGCCCTGCCCCAAGGCGACCCTCGCGCTGCTCCACCAGGTGGAGGAGGTGCTGGAGACGCCGATCCCGCTCGCCGACCTCCCCGAGGAGGTGCGCGCCTGGGAGCGCGGCGTCGCCGAGCTGGCCGAGGAGGACGAGGAGATCGCGGAGTACGTCCGGGGCCTGGAGGAGTCCAAGGACACCGCCGACCTGCCCGAGGCGACCGGCGAGGCGATCGCGCGGGAGTTCGAGCGGTACCTCAAGCGGCGTGAGGAGAGCTAGGGCTCGATCAGGCCCGAGCGGATGGCGTAGCGGGTCAGCTGGGTGCGATCGCGCATGCCCAGCTTGGCCAGGATGTTGGCACGGTGGCGCTCGACCGTCTTGGGGCTGATCACCAGCGTCTCCGCGATGTCCCGGGTGCTGTGGCCCTCGGCGATGAGCTTGAGCACCTCGTCCTCGCGGGCGGTGAGCAGCCGGGAGGCCACCTCCCCCTGGGCGGCCCGCTCCAGGTGGTGGCGCATCAGCGCGGTCAGCGCCCCGGCGTACACGAAGGACTCGCCTCGTACGGCGGCGCGGCAGGCGTCGACCAGGTCGCGGTCGGCGGCGGACTTCAGCACATAGCCCGCCGCGCCGACCCGGAGCGCCTCGAAGAAGTACTGCTCGTGGTCGTACATCGAGAGCATCAGCACCTGCGGCCCCCCGTCGCGACGGGTGATCTCCCGCGCGGCCTGCAGGCCCGTCATCCGCGGCATCGCGACGTCCAGGACGGCGAGGTCGATGCGCGTGGAGCGGCAGACCTTGACCGCCTCCTCGCCGTCGGCCGCCTCCGCCACCACCTGCAGGTCGGGGGTGGCGTCCAGGATCATCCGGATGCCCTGCCGGACCAGCGCGTGGTCGTCGGCGAGCAGGATGCGCGTGCTGTTCATGGCCCTCCTCGATCCGGCCCGCCTCGATCCGGCCCGCCTGAATCCGACTCGTCCCGCTCGGGTACGACGAGCCGGACCACCGTGCCGCCGCCCTCGCGGCCGCCGATGCTGAGCTCGGCCTCGATCAGCTCGGCGCGCTCGGTCATCCCGCGCACGCCCGCTCCCGGGACCGCACCGCGCAGCCCGGCGCCGTCGTCGGCGATGGTGAGCACCAGGGCGGTCCCCTGCCGGCTCAGCGCGACCTCCACCTCGCCGGCGCGGGCGTGCCGCGCCACGTTGGTCAGCGCCTCCTGCGCGATCCGGTAGACGACCAGCTCCACGTCCTCGGGCAGGTCCGGGAGCGCCAGGCCGAGCGAGCGGTTCACCCGCAGCCCCGCCTGCGCGCCGATGTCTCGCGTGAGCGCGACCAGGGCGGCCTGCAGGCCGAGGTCGGCGAGCACGTCGGGGCGCAGCCGCCGGGCGACCCCGCGGACGTCCTCCAGGCCGGCGCGGACCGCCTCGCGCAGCGACTCCAGCTCCGACACCATCGCGTCGGGTGCGCGGTCCACGGCCCGGCTGAGGCCGAGCAGCACCACGGTGAGGTTCTGGCCCACCTCGTCGTGCAGCTCCCTGGCGATGCGGCTGCGCTCGGCCTCCTGCGCGGCGAGCGCCCGTTCGGTGCCCAGCCGCCGCTCCTTCTCCAGGCGGGCCATCATCGCCTCGAAGCTGTGCTCCAGTCCCGCCGCGACACCGCCCCCGCGCCGGGAGTCCGGCTCCTCCTCGCCCGTCGTACCGGGAAGGCCCGCGGCGTCCATCCGGCGAGCCAGCCGGTCCAGTGGCGCCAGGCTCCCCCGCAGCAGCAGCGCGTTGGTCGCCACGATGACGGTCAGGCCGACGATCAGGACGACGCCCTCGGAGAGCAGGACCCGCGAGGAGACGGTCGCCGGCGAGAAGGCCAGCAGCGCGGTCCCGAGCAGGAAGACGACCCCGTTGATCAGGCACACCCGCCAGAACAGCGGCAACCGGGTCACTGCGCTCACTGGTCCACCTTCCTCATGGCCGAAGCCTGTCCTATGTCGCCGTACGACCCAAGGGCGCGAGCCGAAGATGGGTGGTAGCACGGATGGGTTCGGACGACGCCCCCGGACAGACTCGACGCATGATCGCCCTCCTCGTCGCCCTCGCGCTGGTCCTGGTCCTCGTGGCCGCGGGCTGCCGGCACGCGGCGGCCGACGAGCGGGTGGTGGTGAGCCGGCGCGGTCGCCCGGTCCGGGTGGGTGGACCGGGCCTCGTGCTGGTCTGGCCGCTGCTGGAGCGCACCCGCACGATCTCCCTCGAGCCGACCGAGATCCCCCTGGTCGCGCACGGCACCAGCGCCGAGGGAGCGCAGCTCGTCCTGGTCGCGACCCTGCGTCTCCGCGTCGACGACCCCTCGCGCAGCCCCAACCCCGCCGATCCCGGCGTCGCCTTCGCCGACCTCGCCGAGCGGTACGTCGCCGCCGAGCTCGCCGGTCTCACCGTCGACGGCCTCCGCGCCGACGCCGACCGCGTCCTCGCCGGCATCGAGGCCGACCTCGCCGAGCTCGCCCCCGAGCACGGCGTCGTCCTCGAGGCCCTCGCCCGCGGCGAGCTCGACCTCCGCCTCGACGGCCAGTGAGCGTCGAAGTGTCGCCGGTCCTGCAGGGCCGCCCGGAGGATCAGGCGACGCGGTCGGTGGCGTCGTCGATGAGGTCGCGGAGGTGGTCTTCGACCGCGGCTGGCTCGTGTCCGGGTTGGGGCGGGGGTCTGGTGCGATGGCGGTGGCCGGTGGGGGTGGTGAGCTCGACGACTCCTTCGGGCCGATCGATGAGGTCGGTGCGCCAGCCTGGATGCTCTTTGAGGTAGTTGCAGGCCTCGCACAGCCCTTGGGCGTTCCTCGCACTGGTGGTGCCTCCGGCCGCGTGGGGCTTGACGTGGTCGACATGGCGGACGGGCGCCTCGCACCAGGGGGTGCGACACGTCTGATCGCGCCACACGATCAGGTCACGCAGCCGGCCGGTGAAGACCCGCGCGGCGGAGTCCATCGCGACCAGCTCACCGGTCTCGGGGTGGGCGTAGAGACGACGCACCCACGCCCGATCGGCCTTGCGGACCAAGCGGCGGGCCAAGAACCCCGGGACGTGGCCGTAGTGGGTCCCGTCAGGCCCGGTCAGGCTCGCGGACTCGGCGCCGCCACGCAGCAGGGTGCGCTCGGACATGACCAGGTTCACCGCCACCCCCGGCCCGAGTCCCTGAGCGGCGTTCGTAGTGCCCGCGCTCTCGGTGCTACTCGGGTTGGCCAGGCGGGCGCAAAGCGTGTCGGCCATGAGCTGCCCGATCCCCCGTGTGTCGCCGGCGTTGCGGGCCGCGACCGCAGCGGCACGCAGCACGGCGTACGCGCCGATCCCGGCCACCAGCGGCAGATGAGCAGAAAGCTGCACCATCCCGTCCTTGACCGGCCGGATGCTCACCCGCCGCTCAGACTCCGCGCCCTGAAGGCGGTGCAGGGCCGCCTCCGGGTCGAGACGGTCGGCAATCCGCCGGGCCTCGTTCGCGATGCGGCGGTCTCCCATCGGGCCGAGCCGGCCGGCGAGCTCCCAGTCCGCCCGGGCCCGGTCTTGAGCCGAGAGCACCGCGGTCTCGCGGGCGATCAAGGTGGCTTGCCACTCGCTGATCTCCCCAGCGGCGAGAGCGTCGAAGGTGAACGGCAAGTCCATCGTGAGTGTTCGCGCCAAGCGGAGCGCAGCCCGGCCGCGGGCCGGCGACATCCGCCGCGCCAACCCCACCTGCGCTCCGACCGACGCCTCCACCTGGGCCGGGTCATGCTGCGGGTGCGCGGCGGTCTGGGACTCCGCCAATGCCACCGCCAACCGCGCCTGACGAGCCGCGACAGCCGACTTGAGCCGCTCCAACGCGGTCAGCTCATCAACCAGCCCAGCCTCACCGCCCACGACCGGCGCGGCGCCCAGCATCCGCGCCCAGGCATCGATCGCCCCGGCATCAAGCCCGCTCGCACCGATCACGTCAGCATCGAGCACCGCAGCCGCGGCGGTCTCCGGGCTCGTGATTGCCGACTGTTCGAACATGTGTTCTATTGTAGCGGCTGCATCCGACAGATTTCAGGGCGCGGTCCAAAATCGCTGCTGCCATCAGTAGCCCGGGAAGGGCGACGCTAGCGGGAGAGGATGAGACCGCTGGTGGGGACGCCGGTGCCGGCGGTGACGAGAACGTGGGAGGCGGACTCGACCTGGTTGACCGAGGTGCCGCGGATCTGGCGGACGGCCTCGGCGATGCCGTTCATGCCGTGGATGTAGGCCTCGCCGAGCTGGCCGCCATGGGTGTTGATCGGGAGGCGTCCGCCGATCTCGATGGCGCCGTCGGCGATGAAGCCGGGCGCCTCGCCACGGCCGCAGAAGCCGAGCTCCTCCAGCTGCATGAGGACGTACGGCGTGAAGTGGTCGTAGAGCACGGCGGTGGCGATGTCGTCGGGGCCGAGGCCGGACTGGCGCCACAGCTCGCGGCCGACCACGCCGATCTCGGGGATGCCGATGTCCTCGCGGTAGTACGACGTCATCACGAACTGGTCCGGGGCACTCCCCTGGGCCGCCGCGGAGATCAGCGCGGGCGTCTGCGCCAGGTCGGCGGCGCGCTCGGGCGTGGTCACCACGATCGCCACGGCGCCGTCGCTCTCCTGGCAGCAGTCGAGCAGGTGCAGCGGGTCGGCGATCATCCGCGAGGCCTGGTGGTCCTCCAGGGTGATCGGCTTGCCGTGGAAGAAGGCGTTGGGGTTGTTCGCGGCGTGGCGGCGATCGGCCACCGCGACGCGGCCGAAGTCCTCCGAGGTGGCGCCGTACTCGTGCATGTAGCGGCGGGCCTGCATGGCCACGGTCGCGGCCGGCGTGGAGAGGCCGTAGGGGTAGGTGAAGGCGTTGTCGAGGCCGTTGGTGTTCACCTGGGTCGCGGCCCAGGTCGAGACCTGGCCGAACCGCATCCCGGAGCGCTCGTTGAAGCCGCGGTAGCAGACCACCACGTCGGCGACACCCGCCGCGACCGCGAGCGCGGCCTGCTGCACCGTGCCGCACGCGGCCCCGCCGCCGTAGTTGATCCTGCTGAAGAACCGCAGGTCGCCCATGCCGAGCTCGCGGGCGACCGCGATCTCCGAGGAGTTGTCCATGGTGAACGTGACCAGGCCGTCGACGTCCGCCGTCGACAGCCCGCAGTCCTCCAGCGCGGCGAGGACGGCCTCGCAGGAGAGCTGGAGCTCCGAGCGGCCCGACTCCTTGGAGAACTCGGTGGCGCCGATGCCGGCGATGGCGGCCTGGCCCGACAGCGTGCGGCTCACGAGGCCTCCCCAGGTACGACGGTCACCCTGGCGTTGACGTGGTTGCCCAGCGACACGACTCCGACGACATCCACCGTCACGGTGCCGGACGGCGCGTCCTCGGCGTTGTCCACGACCGTGCCGGAGAAGGTCATCGTGTCGTAGGGGTACGCCGGAGCGCCCAGTCGCAGACCGCACGAGGTGATCCGGCAGTCCGGGCCGACGGCGTCGCGGGCCCACTCCCCGACGTACCGCTGCACGAGCCCGGTGGTGGTCAGGATGTTCATGAAGATGTCCTTGGAGCCGTGGCTCTGCGCGAGGTCACGGTCGTGGTGGACGTCCTGGAAGTCGCGTGTGGCGATCGCCGTGGAGACGATCAGCGTCGGCGTCAGCGGCAGCTCCCACTCCGGAAGAGTCGTCCCGATCATGCCGTCACCGCCCACTGCGCCAGGGTCAGGTCGTCGTCGATCTTCTCGAAGACCACCTCCACCGGCGCCCCGATCGCGATGCTGTCGCGGTTGCCCTGGACCTCGCCCACGATCCGCACTCCCTCCTCGAGCTCGATCAGCGCGAGCGTGATCGGCAGCTCCTTGCCCGGCAGCTGCGGCGCATGGTGGACCAGGAACGAGAACACCGTGCCCTTGCCCGAGGCCACGACGTAGCCGCGGTCGTGCGCGTGGCAGGACGGGCACATCGGGCCCGGCGGGTGCCGCAGCTCGCCGCAGGCGTTGCACTTCTGGATGCGCAGCTCGCCGGCGGCGGTGCCCTCCCAGAAGAACCCGGTGTCGCGGTTCATCTGCGGCCGGACCAGCTTCGTCTTGTCCACCGACGACCGTGCGCCCGGCTTGAACTTCAGCACCCGGAACAGCATCGTCGCGACTACTTCGTCGCCTACCCGCCAGGTGTTCTGGGTGGTGACGAAGTAGCCCTCGCCGACGCCGGTCCGCTTCGGCCCGACGACGGAGTCCAGCCTGGCCGAGAGGGTGACGTGCTCGCCCACCCGGACCGGCCGGAGGTAGGTCTGGTCACAGTTGGTGCCCAGCACGGAGGTGAACCCGGCCTCGTCGAAGATCCTCATCGTCATGTGCAGCGGGGCGGCGGCGCGCTTGCTGGCGTCGAGCCCGTCCATCGTCCACACCTGGGCCATCGCCGGGGGCGCCTCGCCCGCGGTGTAGCGCGGATCGGTCTCCCCGATCGCCTCCAGCCAGTTGTTGATCATCGGCTGGTTGATCGGGTCGCGCGCCGGCTTCGGCTCGGACTCGCCGAGCGCCTGGATCCTGGCGACCTCGGCCATGATCCGCTCGTGGTCCCACGCACCGGCCCCGCTCGCGGCGTCGTTCACAGCGTCACTCATCGGGGCACCTTCGGCAGTCCCAACCCGAACATGGCGATCAGCTCGCGCTGCACCTCGTTGACGCCGCCACCGAAGGTCAGCACCAGGTTGCGCTTGGCGGTGGCGTCCAGGAAGTGCAGCAGCGCCGCGGTCTCGGGATCGGCCGGATCGCCGTACGCCGTGACGATCTCCTCCAGCGCGAGGCCCAGCGACTGCACCTCGTCGGAGGCGAAGACCTTGGAGGAGGAGGCGTCGGCCACCGCGGCCAGGCCGGTGGCACTCCCACCGGAGACCTCCCAGTTGAGCAGCTCGTTGACCCGGAAGGCGACGGTCACGCGTGCCAGGGTCTCCCGCACGGAGGCCACCTCCAGCAGCGGCGTGCCGTCGGGCGCCGTCCGTGTGCGCGCCCAGTCCGCCACCAGGTCGCGCAGTCCCTCGAGCCGCCCGGCCGGGCCGAGCATGATCCGCTCGTGGTTGAGCTGCGTGGTGATCAGCCGCCAGCCCTCGTTCTCCTCGCCGACCAGCATGTCGGCGGGCACCCGCACGTCGTTGTAGTAGGTCGCGTTGACGTGGTGAGAGCCGTCGCAGGTGATGATCGGCGTCCAGGAGTAGCCGGGATCCTTGGTGTCCACGATCAGCACGGAGATGCCCTTGTGCTTGGGGGCATCGGGGTCGGTGCGCACGGCCAGCCAGATGTAGTCCGCGGCATGGCCGCCGGTCGTCCACATCTTCTGCCCGTTGACGACGTACTCGTCGCCTTCACGCCGGGCACTGCAGCGCAGCGCAGCCAGATCCGTGCCGGCGTCGGCCTCGGAGTAGCCGATCGCGAAGTGCACGTCGCCGGACAGGATGTCGGCGAGGAACATGTCCTTCTGCTTCTGGGTGCCGAACGCCTGCAGCGTCGGGCCGACCGTCTGCAGCGTCACCGACGGCAGGTGCACGTCGGCACGGGAGGCCTCGTTGGCGAAGATCTGCTGCTCGACCTCGCCCAGCCCCTTGCCGCCGTACTCCACGGGCCAGCCGACGCCCATCCAGCCGTCGGTGCCCATCTGCTTGATCGTGCGGTGGTACGCCGGACCGTGCCGGTCGGTCATCATCTCCAGCCGGTCCTCCTCGCTGACCAGCGTGGCGAAGTAGGCCCGGACCTCATCCTTGAACGCCCGCTGCGACTCGGTGAGCTCCAGGCTCTTGCCGGGCCCCTCCTCCACGCCCACGCGGGCGACCGTGGCGGCACGGCCACCGAGGAGCCGGGCGATGTCCCGGACGCGGGAGAAGTACCGGTGCAGCGGGTAGGTCTCGTCCACGCCCATGCCGCCGTGCAGGTGGTGGCAGGTCTGCAGCGCGCCAGGGACGCGGTCGGTGAACCAGGCGGCGCCCACGGCGAGGTCGTCGTCCGCGGGAAGTCCCTCGGAGACCCGCCACGCGGCCTGATCGGCCGCGAGCGCGGTCATCCGCGCGGTCACGAAGACGTCCGCGATCTGCATCGCCACGGCCTGGAACTCCGCCAGCCGGCGGCCGAACTGCACCCGCTCCTTGATGTAGCCGGCGGTCAGGTCGAGCGCCCCGGCAAGGAGGCCGTCGCCGAGCAGCAGCAGGCCCGCCACGGCGTGCTCGCGCAGCACCCGGCCGGCGTCCTCGCCGAGGATCTCCACCGCCGGCGCGCCGTCGAAGGCGTAGCCGGTCATGCCGGCGCCGGCGTCACCGGCGGGCGTGACCTGCGAGGCGTAGTTGGGCAGCCGGGTGACGCCCGGGCCCTCGGGGTCGACCAGCGCGACCCCGGCGTCGGTGGTGACCAGCAGGAGGGCCGGCGCGGCACCGGCGCCGAGCTCGGTGACGTTGATCTTGCGGCCGGTGACCGCGCCGTCGCGCAGCGTCGTCCGGGGCGCCGGCGGCATCGCCTCGCCCGGCTCGTCCATCGCGACCAGCAGGTGGCGCTCGCCGGCGATCACCTCGGGGACCAGCCGGGCCGCCTGCTCCGGCGTCGCCGTGGCGCCCAGGGTCAGCAGGCCGCAGGCGATGGTGTCCCAGACCGGCAGATCGACCGCGCGGCGGCCGATCTCGTGCAGCAGGACACCGACCTCCGGCAGACCGAGCCCCTCCCCCTCGAGCTCGGGCCGCGCGGCGAGTCCGAGCAGGCCGGCCTCCGCGAGCGCCGACCACGTGGCACCACCCTTGTCCAGGACGTCGGCGACCACCGAGCGGATCTCCTCGCGCACGTCGTCGCCGGCACCCGGCCCGCGCGACTCACGTTCTGCCCCCACGGTCGCCCCTTCCGAACGATCAAAAATGGAACCTGTTCTAGTCTAGCGTGAGCACAGCCGCCCGGCACCACCCATGCCGGACGCCCGGAGGAGGAGGTGACGCGACATCCTGCGCCTTCCCACGCTGCCGGCGCTACTGCGCGAGCTGGTCGACGTGCCGACGCTGGACGTGCCGCCCGGACGATGGCTGGATCTCCCCGGCCGCGGCCGGACCTGGCTGACCGACGTACCCGGCCCGACCGAGGACGCGCCGGCGATCATCCTGCTCCACGCCGTCGGCTGCACCGGGCTGCTCACCTGGTTCCCCGCGATCCCCGAGCTGGCCAAGAGCCACCGCGTGGTGGTCTTCGACCAGCGCTGGCACGGGCGCGGCATCGTCTCGGAGCACTTCTCCCTGCGCGACTGCGCCGACGACACCGCGGCGGTCGCCGACGCCCTCGACCTGGACCAGCCGATCGTGGCGGGCTACTCCATGGGCTCGATCGTCGCCCAGCGCGCCTGGCGCCAGCACCCGCGGCGCTTCGGCGGCCTGGTCCTCGCCGCCACCACCGACCACTTCCGTACGACGGGCAGCGAGCGCGCCTTCCACCAGGCCATGGAGCTCGGCATGGGCGCCCTCACCACGCTCTCGCGCTCCAAGACGGTCAGCATGGCCACCCGGGCGACCACCGAGGTGCTCTTCGAGCCCACCGACACCCACCAGTGGGCGCTCGCGGAGTGGCGCAGCACCAGCTCGTGGGCCGTCGCGCAGGCGGTGGCCTCCCTGGGCCGGCACCACTCCACCCCGTGGCTGGCCGGCATCGACATCCCCACCGCGGTCGTGGTCACCCGCAAGGACCGGGTGCTCTCCCCCGAGCGGCAGCGCCGGATCGCGGCCACCATCCCCGGCGCGACCGTGCACGAGGCCGACTGCGGGCATGCCGGCTGCGTGCTGGACTCCGAGGCCTTCGTGCCGCCGTTCCTGGACGCCGTCCGTACGACGACCGGACGGCGGGCCAGCCGGATGCTGCACGCCCGGGCCTGAGCAGCGGTGAGCTAGGCGTTCTCCAGCGCGTCGAGCTCCTCGGCGAAGCAGGCGGCCAGCTCGTCGAGGTCGCCGAGCGCCCGGCGGCAGCCGATCAGGCCGATGTGGACCATGCCGTTCTGGCTCATCACGGTGATGTTCAGCCCGGCGCCGTGGAAGATCGGCCCGAACGGGTAGAGGCCGTCGATGAGCGCGCCCATGAAGTACATCGGGATCGGCGGCCCGGGCACGTTGGAGATCACCAGGTTGTGGATCACCGGGCCGCGCTCGGCGAGCCGCAGCCCGGCCACCATCCGCACGCCGAACCCGAAGAGCCGGGGCGCGGCGAACTCCGCCCAGTCCTGGAGGGTGTCGGCCGGGATCGCCTTGTGATGCTCCTTGGCGTTGCGGTTGCTCGCGGCCAGCGCGCTGACCCGGGCCAGCGGGTCGGCCAGATCCGTGCCCAGGCGGGCGAAGAGGCTGGAGACCTTGTTCGACCCGCCCGAGCGCAGCGAGGTCTCGTGGACGGAGACCGGCACGCTCGCCAGCAGCGACTGCTCGGGGAGCTCGCCGCGCTCGATGAGGTAGCGGCGCAGCGCTCCCCCGCTCAGCGCCAGCACGACGTCGTTGACCGTCGCGCCCTCGATGTGCCGCTTGACCTGCTTGATCCGCTCCAGGGGCAGGTCGGCGAAGGCCACCACCCGCCCGGCGCCGATGGTGCCGTTGAACGACGTGCGCGGGGCCGTCAGCGGAGCGGCCATCGCCGTGCCCTGCCGTGCCCGCGACACCGTGCGCGCCACCAGCTCGGTGGTCGGCCGGACCATCCCGACCAGCCTGGCCGGCCGCACGAGCGCGTTGGCCAGGCCGCGGCCGAACAGGCCCAGCGCCCCGGGCTCGGGCGTCTCCTCGGCTCTCAGCGCCGGCTCGCCGACCGGCGGCAGCTCGGGCTCCAGCGTGCACAGGTGCGCGATCAGGCCCGCTCCCGAGACGCCGTCGACCCCGGCGTGGTGCATCTTGGTGAAGACCGCCACCCGCCCGTCCGCGAGCCCCTCGATCACGGCCATCTCCCACAGCGGGCGGCTCCGCTTCAGCGGGATGCCGGCCAGCTCGCCGCACAGCGCCTCCAGCGTCGCGGTGTCGCCCGGCGACGGGAGCGCCATCTGGTAGACGTGCCGGTCGATGTCGAAGTCGGGATCGTCGACCCAGACGGGGTGGTCCAGGTCGAACGGCACATGGCGCAGCTTGTGCCGGAACGCCGGGACGCCGCTGACCCGCCGGGCGATCTCGGCCTTGAGCGTGGCGAAGTCGTAGCCGCCGGGCATCGTGGAGACGTCGAGCAGCAGCAGGCCGCAGACGTGCATCAGCTGCTCGGGGGTCTCCAGGTAGAGAAAGCTGGCGTCCAGGCCGCTGAGGCGCTCCATCACCCCTCGATGGTCCCCCACTCGATAGCCTGACGCCATGTCCTACCTACGGCGACAGCTGATCACCGCAGCGCTCACTGCCAACGCGATCAAGCCCTTCGGCAAGGGCTACGCCAGCATCGGCGGCTTCTTCGCCGGCTGGCTCACCAGCGAGCTCGCTCCCCAGGTCCTCGCGCTGACCGCCGCCGACACCGCCCAGGCGGTCGCGCGCGGCAAGGCGGGCAAGGGCGGGCTGCTGCTCGCCGGAGCCAGCGCGGCGGGGCTGACGTACATGATCGGCCGGGCCCGCAACTCCCAGTACGTCGTGGAGAAGAGCCTGCGCGACTCCCTGGGCCACGACTACGTCGACCGGCTGGAGTCCGACCGCGAGCGCGCCGACCTGCGCACCCCGGTGCGCGACCTGGCCCGGCCCTTCCACATGATGAAGGCCGACGTCGAACGGATCGCCGACATCAACTACCAGTCCGGCGGCAGCCGAGCGCGACTCGACATCTACCGGCCACGCGGCGTCGACCTCGAGGACGCGCCGGTGCTCATCCAGGTCCACGGCGGCGGCTGGACGATCGGCGACAAGTCCCAGCAGGGCCTGCTGCTGATGAACCGGATGGCCCAGCGCGGCTGGATCTGCGTGGCGATCAACTACCGGCTCGCGCCCAAGCACCCCTTCCCCGCCCAGATCGTCGACGTGAAGAAGGCCATCGCCTGGGTCCGCGACCACATCGCGTCCTACGGCGGCGACCCGTCGTACGTCGTCATCACCGGCGGCTCCGCGGGCGGCCACCTCGCCTCGCTGGCCGCGCTCACCCCCGGCCTGGCCGACTACCAGCCCGGCTTCGAGGACGCGGACACGCGGGTCTCGGCATGCGTGCCGTTCTACGGCGTCTACGACATGGCCGGCATCACCGGCGATCGCGCCGCGGTGATGATGCGCGACGGCTTCCTGGGCCCGGTGGTCTTCAAGAAGCGCCCGGCCACCCACCTGGCCGACTTCGAGCTGGCCTCCCCGATCGCGCACGTCACCGAGGACTCGCCCGACTTCTTCGTCCTGCACGGCGAGAACGACACCCTCGTCTCGGTCCGGCAGGCACGCGCGTTCGTCGCCAAGCTGCGCGAGGTCTCCCGCAACATGGTGACCTACGTCGAGCTGCCGGGCACCCAGCACGCCTTCGAGGTCTTCTCCTCGATCCGCAGCCAGCACACCATCCGCGCGGTCGAGCGCTGGCTGGAGTGGCACCGCGCCGCGCGGCGTACCGAGGTCGTCGGGGCGCCGGACGAGGACGCCTCGGCCAGCACCGCCTCAGCCGCGGGGTAGCCCCAGCAGCCGCTCGCCGGCCACGTTGCGCAGGACCTGGGTGGTCCCGCCGGCGATCGAGAGGCAGCGGGTGAGCAGCAGCTCGTGCATCGCCTCGCGGGCCCGCTCGTCCGCGGCGAAGACCCGCGCGCCCAGGAGCTGGACGACCAGCTCGGCGGAGTCCTGACGGCTCTGCACGCCGACCAGCTTGGCGACGCTGGACTCCGCGCCGGGGCCCTGGCCGGCCAGTGACCGCAGCGTGGCGCGTACGCCGAGCAGCTTGGCCACCGTCGCCAGCGCGACCGCCTGGCCGACCTCGCCACGGGCCGAGGGCTCCTCGGCAACCAGGGCCACCGCGCGCTCGACGCTCGTGCCCAGCCGGCTCCCGGCCATCGCGACCCGCTCGTTGGCCAGCGTCGTCCGGGCCAGCCGCCAGCCGCCGTCGATCTCGCCGATGACGCAGTCGTCGGGCACGAAGACGCGGTCCAGGAAGACCTCGTTGAACATCGCCTCGCCGGTCAGCTCGCGCAGCGGCCGGATGTCCAGGCCCTCGGCGCGCATGTCGAGGACGAAGTAGGTGATGCCGGCGTGGGGCTTGGCATCGGGGTTGGTGCGGGCCAGGCAGATGCCCCAGTCGGCGCTGTGCGCGAGCGAGGTCCAGACCTTCTGGCCGGTCAGCTCCCAGCCGCCGTCCACGCGCACGGCCTTGGTGCGCAACGAGGCCAGGTCGGAGCCCGCCTCCGGCTCGCTGAACAGCTGGCACCACTCCAGCTCGCCGCGCAGGGTCGGGCCCACGAAACGCTCCCGCTGGGCATCGTCGCCGTGCTCGACGATCGTCGGCGCGGCCCAGGCCCCGATCTTCAGGTCCGGCCGCTCGACACCGGCGCGGGCCAGCTCGTCGTCGATGACCAGCTGCTCGACCGGGTCGGCGCCCCGGCCGTACGGCGCGGGCCAGTGCGGCGTGAGCAGCCCCGTCTCGGCCAGCGCCACCCGCCGCTCGGCCTCGGGGCGAGCAGCCACATCGGCGACCAGCGAGCGGATCTCGGCGCGGATCGCCTCGTCGCGGCCGGCCAGGTCGACCTGCACCGCGCGGCGTACGCCGGACACGGCCTGGTCGGCCAGCGCGGCAGCCCACTCCCGGCCGCCGCCGAAGAGACCGCGCAGGAGCAGCGCCCGGCGCAGGTAGAGATGCGCGTCGTGCTCGAAGGTGAAGCCGATGCCGCCGAGCACCTGGATGCAGGACTTCGCGACGCTCACCGCGCCGTCGAGGCAGACCGTCCGGGCGACGGCCGCCGCGAACTGCGCTTGTTCCTGGGCTTCCCCGTCGGCCGCCTCGGCCGCGTCCCACGCGGCGGCGGTCACGGACTCGGAGGTCTCCAGCATCTGGGCGCACAGATGCTTGATCGCCTGGAAGGCGCCGATCTTGCGGCCGAACTGCTCGCGCACGCCGGCGTACTCCACGGCGGTGTCCAGGCACCAGCGGGCGATGCCGGAGGCCTCCGCGGCGACCAGGACGGCCAGCAGGCGCCGCAGGGAAGCGTCGTCGATCGACCCGGCGGCCGCGACCGGCTCGGTCAGCGTCGAGACGCCGCGGCCCAGGTCGGGGCTCTCCCCCTCGCCGAGCGCCAGCGCGTCGGCGGCGACCACGGCCCAGCCGCCGGACGCGGGGACCAGCACATGGGTGGCGACCGGTCCGTCCAGGACCACGTCGCCCGCAGCCCCGCCGAGCGCAAGCCCGACCCGGACGCTGCCGTCGGCGATGCCGGCGCGCAGGGCGTCGTCCTCGGCCAGGGCGCCGGCCAGCGTGGTGCCCAGCAGCGGCCCCGGGACCAGCGAGTACGCCGCCGCCTCCAGCGCCACCGCCTGGTCCAGGACGCTCCCGCCACCGCCGTGCGGCTCCGGCATGAGGATCGAGGCCAGTCCCAGCTCGGCACAGCGCGCCGACCACTCGCCCAGCTCGGCCGGCTTGCCCTCGACGGCACGCACGGCCTCCCGCGGAGTCGTCGACTCCGCCCAGGCGCGCACGGACGCGGCCAGCTCGGCGTGCTCCTCGCTGATCCCGATGGGCATGGGTCCTCCTGCGTCGCGGCTCGCGCCGAACTAGAACGTGTTCCAATAATGCCATGGATAGGCTCGCCACGTGAACGCCGCCAGCATGCCCGGCTCTGCCGCCGATATGCCCAGTGACCTCCTTCAGCACGCGCTGGCCGCCAAGGGATTCATGCCCGAGGACGAGGGCGCCTTCCTGCACCGGCTCGCGTGTGCGCACCTCACCGAGGGACCGGCGCTGGAGATCGGCAGCTACTGCGGCAAGTCGGCGATCTACCTCGGCGCGGCCGCGCGGGCCACCGAGAGCACCGTCTTCACCCTCGACCACCACCGCGGCTCCGAGGAGAACCAGGCCGGGTGGGAGCACCACGACGCCACGCTGGTCGACCCCGAGTCCGGGCTGATGGACACCCTGCCGACCTTCCGCCGCACGATCGCCGCGGCGGGCCTGGAGGACGAGGTGGTCGCGGTCGTCGGCAGGTCCACGACCGTGGCGTCGTACTGGCGCACGCCCGTGGCCCTGCTCTTCATCGACGGCGGGCACGCCGAGGTGCACGCCCAGAACGACTACTCCGGCTTCGCCCGGTGGGTGCGCCGCGATGGCGTGCTGGTGATCCACGACGTCTTCGAGCGCCCCGAGGACGGCGGCCAGGCGCCCTTCCACGTCTGGGAGCGCGCGGTCACCTCGGGCGTCTTCGAGCCGCTGGAGACGGTCGGCTCGATGCGCGCGCTGACCCGGACCGCCGGCGATGCCGGGGAGTACGCCGGCTAGATCAGACGATCTGCAGCGCACAGCCGCAGGAGACCGGCATCTCCTCGAAGCGCGGCGCCAGCGACTCCCCGCTCATGATCCCGCCGCCGGGCGTGGTCCGGGAGAGCTCGTCGGCGGCCAGGACGACGGCCGCGGCGGTGTAGGTGGTGTGCTCGTGGGGCCAGTTGACCTGGTCGGGCCAAACCCAGCCGGTCCAGTAGCTGCCGTCGGACTCGCGCAGGTGCTGCATCGCGGCGTACTGCTCCAGGGCGCGGTCGCGGTCGCCGATGGCGTCCAGCGCCATCACCAGCTCGCAGGTCTCCGCGCCGGTGACCCACTGGTTGGTGGAGACGCAGCGGATGCCCAGACCGGGCTCCACGAAGGTCGACCACCCCTCCTCGATCAGCGCCGCGGCCTCCTCGCCGCGGACGGCGCCGCCGAGGACCGGGTAGTACCAGTCCATCGAGAACTCGGACTTGTCCAGGAAGAGATCGCGGTGCCGGCGCAGGGCATGGCCCAGGCGGCCGCCGACCAGCTCCCACTCCGGCTGCGGCTCCCCCATCAGCTCGGCCAGAGAGATCCCGGCGCGCAGGGACTGATAGATGCTCGACGAGCCGGCCAGCAGCGCGTCGCGGTTCACCTTGGCCGGGCCACCCGTGCCGTCCGAGGCCGTGTCCCACTCCTGGGACCAGGCGATGCCGCCGAAGGGCAGCTGCATCGAGGCGACGAAGTCCAGGCCCCGGCGTACGAACGGCCACATGCGGCGGACGAAGGCACTGTCGCCGCGCAGCAGCCAGTGGTGCCAGACGCCGACCGCGAGGTAGGCCGACATGTTGGTCTCGCCGGAGGCGTCCTCGACGGCGCCGTCGACGATCTTCATCGGCCAGGAGCCGTCCGGCCGCTGCATGGTGAGGCACCAGTCGTAGGCCCGCTCGGCGGCCTCGACCTGGCCGCCGACCAGCAGCGCCATCGCGCCCTCGACGTGGTTCCAGATGTCGGTGTGCTCACCCGGCGTCCACGGGATCGCCCCGCGCTCCTCCTGCATCGCGGCGATCGACGCCGCGGTCTGGGCGACCTGCTCGGCGGTGATGATGCCGTCGACGGACGGGATCGGGTAGCGGTGGGCCTCGCTCATGCCGGCTTGCGGAAGTACAGGACCATGCTCTTGCCGATCAGCGGGTTGAGCGCCTTCTCGGCCAGGCGGGTGGCGGTGCTGTAGCCGGGGGTCTTCATGATGTCCCAGACCAGCACCTGGTGGTACGCCTTCACCAGCGGGTTGCCGTCGTTCTCCACGCCGACGGCCGCCTTGAGCCACCAGTACGGCGTGTGCAGGCCGTGGGCGTGGGTCTTGCCCTCGAAGATCATCGCCTCGCCCGGGGTGCCGTCGTTCGGCCGGCCGCCCTTGGTGACCTTGTCGATCAGCTCGTGGTCGGTGTAGATCCGGATGTGGCCGCCCTGGGCGTTGTGGTACTCCGGCGAGAGCCGCCAGTTGACCACCTCGGGCAGCCAGCGCGGCACCGTGATCGCCATCGTGCCGCCGGGCCGGAGCACCCGGATCAGCTCCTTGATCGCGGTGACGTCGTCGTGGATGTGCTCGAGCACCTCCGAGGCGACCACGCGGTCGAACTCGCCGTCGGCGAAGGGCAGGTCGAGGGCGTCGCCCTCCTTGATGTCGGCCTGGGCGCCCGCGGGCACCTCGCCGGCCTCCTTCATCGCGCCGAAGAGCTCCAGCACGCCGGCCAGCTCGTCGGCGTCCTGGTCGAAGGCGATCACGTCGGCGCCGCGGCGGTACATCTCGAAGGCGTGCCGGCCGGCGCCGCAGCCCATGTCGATGACCCGGTCGCCCGGCCGCAGGCCGAGCCTGTCGAAGTCCACGGTCAGCATCAGCGGCTCTCCTTCTCGAAGTCCTCGATCACGCGCTCGTACGCCGCCGCGGTGGCCTTGGCGACCGCCCCCCAGCTGAACATCTCCTGGGCGCGCTCCCGGCCCGCGCGACCCATGCGGGCCCGGCGCTCGGGGTCGTCGAGCAGCGCGGCGATGGTGTGGGTCAGCTCGCCCACGTCGCCGGGGGTGACCAGGTCGGCGCAGAGGCCGTCGGGGCCGACCACCTCGGGGATGGCGCCGGCGCGGCTGACCACCAGCGGGGTCTCGCACGCCATCAGCTCGGCGGTGGGCAGCGAGAAGCCCTCGTAGAGCGAGGGCACCACGGCGATCTCGGCCGAGCCCATCACCCGGACCAGCTCCTCGTCGCTGATCCCGCTGACGAAGCCGACGTGGTCGCCGATGCCCAGCTCCTCGATCAGCTTCTCGGTGCGTCCGCCCGGGGTGGGCTTGGTGACCAGCAGCAGCTCGACCTCGCGCTCGGTGCGCAGCTTGGCGAAGGCCTCCAGCAGGGTGGCGATGCCCTTCATCGGGGCGTCCGCGCTGGCCATGGCGACCAGGCGGCCGGCCACGCGGGGCTCGGTCGGCGGCACGAAGCAGTCGTCCACGCCGAGCGGGATGACCTGCATCTTGGACTGGTCGGCGTGGAAGTCGGCGGCGGCGTCGCGCTTGGAGGACTCCGAGGGCAGCAGGATCCACCGCGCCCGGCGTACGACGGCGCCCTGCATGCGCAGGAAGCCGTACCACCGACGCAGGGAGAGCCTCTTGCGCAGCGTCGGCGCGGCCGCGATGTCGACGCGGCGGTCGAAGGTGATCGGGTGGTGCAGCGTGGTGATCACCGGCAGGCCGAGCTCGGACTCGATCTTGGCGATGCCGTGGGCCAGCACCTGGTTGTCGTGGACGATGTCGAAGTCGTCGCGGCGCGAGCGCAGCGCCCGGAGCACGCGCTTGCCGAAGGTCCGCGGCTCGGGGAAGCCCGCGGTGCACATGATCGCGAACTCCTGGGCGTCGATGAGGTCGCGGAACTGCCACGGCCAGACCATCCGGAAGGGGTCCGGCTCGCGGTAGAGGTCCAGGCTGGGCACCTTGGTGAGGGCGACGCCCTCGTCCAGCTCGGGGTAGGGCTGGCCGGAGAAGACCTCGACGGTGTGGCCCAGCGCGGTCAGCTCGCGGCTGAGGTGGCGGACGTAGACGCCCTGACCCCCGCAATGCGGCTTGCTGCGGTAGGAGAGGAGTGCGATGCGCAACGGCGCGCCCTTTCTCAAGAGGACAGAGCGTCGAGAGACGAACTGGAACGTGTTTCTATTATGCCCGAGGCGCTGTTAGCCTGTTTTGCCTGGTTACGTCGTACCAGAAGGTAACAACGTGTCGCGCCAATTGTGACCGATGTGACCAAGTAGGTTTTGGGTAGGTTGACCGACGACCCCGAGAGGATGGTGCCCGTGACGACGAACTCGTTGACGCACGACGAGCTCGGCTCAGCCGCGCAACGAGACCGGCGACGGCGCATCCTCGACGCCACCTTGGGGCTGGCCTCCAAGGGCGGGTTCGACGCCGTCCAGATGCGGGCGGTGGCCGAGCAGGCCGACGTCGCGCTGGGCACGCTCTACCGCTACTTCCCCTCGAAGATCCACCTGCTGGTCTCCGCGCTGGCCCGCCAGTTCGAGGACACCCAGGTCATCGTCACCCGCAAGCCGGTCCCCGGGGACACCCCCGCCGACCGGGTGCTCTACGTCCTCAAGCGGGCCACCCGCGGCCTGCAGGGCGACCCCAAGCTCACCGAGGCGCTGACCCGCGCCTTCATGTTCGCCGACGCCTCGGTGGGCGGTGAGATCCACGTGGTCGGCATGCAGCTGACCACGATGCTCACCCGCGCCATCAAGGGCGAGGAGTACGACGACAGCGCGACGCCCTCGGAGGAGGACATCGCGATCGCCCGCGTGATCAGCGACGTGTGGCTCTCCGCGCTGGTCTCCTGGGTCACCGGCCGGGCCACGGCCGAGGAGGTCGCCGACCACATCGAGACCGCCGTCCGCCTCGTCCTGCGCTGAGCGGCGTCCTGCGGCGAGCGGGACCGCTCAGCCGCCGAAGGCGTGCGTCGCGGTGGCGCCGCCGTCGATGGCGATCTCCGCGCCGGTGACGAACGACGACTCGTCGCTGGCCAGGTAGACGTAGAGCGGCGCGATGTCCGCCGGGTGCCCGACCCGCTTGAGGGCCACCTTGGAGGCGCCGAACTCCATCGCGATGTCGCCGCCGTGCGGGCGGGTCATCGGAGTGTCGATCATGCCGGGGTGGACCGAGTTCACCCGGATGCCGTGACCGCCGAGCTCGAGGGCGGCGGCCTTGGTCATGCCGCGGATCGCGAACTTCGTGCCGGCGTACGCCGTGCAGTTGGGCATGCCGGCCAGGCCCTCGATCGAGGAGGCGTTGACGATCGAGCCGCCGCCGTTCTCGCGCATGGTGCGGGTGACCGCCTGCATGCCGAGGAAGCAGCCGAGTTGGTTGACCGAGATCAGCAGCTGGACCTCCTCCAGCGGCTGCTCCTCGACGGTGCCGAAGCGGAGGATGCCGGCGTTGTTGGCCAGCACGTTGACCGGGCCGAAGCGGGAGTTGACGTCCTCGACCAGCGCCGCCCACGAGGCCGGGTCGCTGACATCGTGGTGCCGGAAGAAGGCACGCTCCCCCAATTCCTCCGCCAGTGCCTGGCCGGGCTCGTCGGCCACGTCGGCGATGCACACCTGGGCGCCCTCGGCGACGAACGCCCGGGCGATCGCCGCGCCCTGGCCCATCGATCCGCCGGTGACGATGGCGCGCTTGCCTGCAAGTCGGGACATGTGTGGTTCTCCTGGTTCGGGGTGAGGGTCAGCCGAGGGACATGACCGAGTCGGCGGCGAAGCTCAGCGCCGGGTCACGGTCGGCGAAGTAGCCGCCGAGCGACTTCTCCAGCTCGGCGGGGTCGAAGACGTCGCCGGCGGCGTCGAAGCGCTGCTCGACCACGGGTGCGGCCAGCAGGGCCACCATGCCGCCGTACACGACGAAGACCTGGCCGGAGATGGCCGAGGCCGCCGGCGAGGCGAGGTAGGCGACCAGCGGCGCGACGTGCTCGGGCGAGTACGGGTCCACGGCCTGGCCGGAGGTGTCCTCACCGAAGACGTCCGCGGTCATCGCCGTGCGCGCGCGGGGGCAGATCGCGTTGGCGCGCACGCCGATCCGCGACAGCGCCCGGGCGGTGGAGAGGGTCAGCGCGGTGATGCCGGCCTTGGCCGCCGCGTAGTTGGGCTGCCCCGGCGGGCCGACCAGGAAGGCCTCGGAGGCGGTGTTGACCACGCTGCCGCCGATCGGCTCGCCGGTGGCCTTGTTCTGCTCGCGCCAGTACGCCGCCGCGTTGCGGGTCAGCAGGAAGTGGCCGCGCAGATGCACCCTGACGACGAGGTCGAACTCCTCGTCGGTCATGTTGAAGAGCATCTTGTCCCGGGTGATGCCGGCGTTGTTGACCACGACGTGCAGCCCGCCGAGCTCCACCGCCGCGGCCAGCATCGCGTCCGCGGTCGACCGCTCGCCGACGTCGCCGTGGACGACCGTCGCGCGGCTGCCGAGCCCGCGGATCTCCTCCGCGGTCTCCTCACCGGCGCCGGCCAGGTCGTTGACCACCACGGCGGCGCCGGCGCGGGCCAGCGCCACGGCCTCGGCGCGGCCGAGGCCGGCTCCGGCGCCGGTGACGACGGCGACCTTGCCGTCCAGGGACAGGGATTCAGACATGCCTCGATGCTCCTCGCAGGAGTGGGTTCGGTGGGAAGAAGGGGGACCGGGCGGTCGCGCCGCTAGTCGACCAGGCTGATCGCCGACTTCGGGCAGGCGGCGACCGCCTGCTTGACCGCGTCGAGCGTCTCGTCGGTGACGTTCTCGTCGATGACCTGCAGATAGTCGTCGTCGTCGATCTGGAAGTGCATCGGGGCGAGCGCCTCGCACAGGGCGTTGGACTCGCAGAGGTCGAAGTCCACCTTGATCTTCATGAGTTTCCTCCTGGGGGTGCGGTCATCTTGCGGTGGTCCCAGCTGGTGATCTTCTGCGGCTCGACGATCACCCCGACCCGCTTGCGGGCCTGCTTGCCGACGATCTCGTCCCCGAAATCGCCCAGGTCGGCCCCACCCGCCATGCGGCGGGCGACGCGGCTTCCCAGGGCGAGGATTCCGTCGTAGTCCTCGATCAGCCGCGCGGTGCCGCTGATCGTGGCGCCCCGCAGCTCGAAGTAGTCCTCGCCGTCCTCGATCAGGCAGGTGATCCGCGGATCCCGCCGGAGGTTGGCGATCTTCTGCGACCTGCCGTAGGTCCAGAACGCGAGCCGGCCCTCGTCCAGGACGTAGAAGAGCGTGGTCAGGTGCGGAGCGCCGTCGGGCCCGACGGTGGCCACCTGGACCTTCATGTTGGCGTCGAGGAAGCCGTGCAGCTCCTCCTCGCTCATCTTGACCGCGTCGCGTCCGGACGACATCTCAGCTCCCCTCGCTGGAGTGACCCGGGAAGACGCCCTGGTCGGGAAAGACGATCGGCGCGGCGTTGTTGACGGCCGTGGCGACCTCGCCGAACCCGACCGCGATCAGGCGCACCTTGCCGTCGTACTCGGTGATGTCGCCGGCGGCGAAAACGCGCGGCAGGTTGGTCCGCATGGCGGTGTCGACGCGGATGTGCCGCTTGTCGAACTCCAGGCCCCAGTCCTTCATGGCGCTGAGGTCGGCGACGAACCCGAGCGCGGCGATGACCGCCTGCGCGGGCCGGCTGAGCACCTCGCCGTCCTTGGTCGTGATCTCGACCTTCTCCACGTGGCCGTTGCCCGAGAGTGCGGTCACCTGGGCGTTGGTGATCACCTCGGTCGACCCGGCCAGGACCGCGTCGACGGTGGCCTGGTGGGCCCGGAAGGCGTCGCGACGGTGAACCAGCGTCACCGAGCGGGCGATCTCCTGCAGGTGGTGGGCCCAGTCGAAGGCGCTGTCGCCGCCGCCGACGATGACCACATCGCGGTCGACGAACTCCTCGAAGGAGGTGACGAAGAAGACCAGTCCCCGGCCCTCCCAGCCGTCACCGGCCGGCAGCGGGCGCGGGGTGAACTTGCCGATCCCGGCGGTCACGATGACGACCTTGGCGACGACCCGGTCACCGTTGTCGAGCTCCATGGTGACCGACTCGTCGCCGACCTCCAGCCCGACGGCCGTCCGGTCCAGCAGGTACGTCGGATCGGCGCTGGCCGCCTGCTCCACCAGCGCGGTCACCAGCTCGCGGCCCTTGACCGTGGGGAACCCGGCGACGTCGAGGATCGCCTTCTCCGGATAGAGCGCCGAGACCTGTCCGCCGAGCTCGGGCAGCGAGTCCACCACGGCGACGGACATCCCCCGGAAGCCCGCGTAGTAGGCGCCGAAGAGCCCGGCGGGGCCGGCGCCGATGATCAGCACGTCGCAGGTGTGCGTCTGCGCCACTCTTGCCCCGCCCTTCGAACTGAAACCTGTTCTAATTTATCAGAAGACCGTCATCGTGGATATCCGCCACTCGTCGTTGCGACGGGTCAGCGTGACCTCGATCCGGCTCTGGTTCGCCTGGGCGTTCTTGCTGCCCTTGGCCGTCGTCGACTGGTCCACGAAGACCAACGTAGTTGCCCGGTGCTCCGTGGCGGTGATCAGACCCGCCGCCAGGATCTTGGCAGTCACCACGATCTGCTTCTTCAGGGTCTGGTCGCGGACCTTCGCCATGGTCTCGCGGTACTGCGCGCGGAACCCCGGCGTCATCCCCGCCTCGGCCGCGGCCATGTCCTCGTCCAGGGAGCTCCACCGGTAGGAGAGCGTCTTCTCCACCAGCTGGCTGGCCGCGGAGAGCACCGCGTCGCGCTCGGTCCGCTCCACCAGCTGCACCGACGCGGCGTCCGGCCCGGAGGTGGGCACGGCCGGGGCGCGGCCCAGGGTCCAGACCAGCGCGCCGGTCACCAGCAGCATGCCGGCGACGGCGCCGATCAGGATGGGCACGAGCCGGCCGCGGGCGACCGGCTCGCCCTCCCCCTCGGGCTCGCTCTCCCCGTCGTACGCCGCACCGGAAGCCTCGGGAGAATCGGGAGGCTCGGAAGGCCCGGAGGTCTCAGCGGTCTCGGAGTTCTCCGTCTCCTCGGCCTCCTCCGAGACGGGCTCGACGGCGTCGTCCGGCTCGACGGACTCGGTCGGGTCGGCCGTCTCGACCGTGGGCGGCACCACGGCCGCCGGCTCGCGCAGATCGGACTGGCACCACCGGCACTTGATCGCCGCGGTCTTGATGACCTCGGCGCAGTAGGGGCACAGCCGCTCGTCGGACTTGAGCTTGCTCACTGGAAGAACACCACCTCGGAGACCTTCCAGTCCCCTCCCTCGCGCACCAGCGTCAGCTTCAGCCGGAGGCGGACCTCCTGCGGCGTCTTCGTGGACTTGTTCGTCAGCGTGCTGTCGGCCGCCACGAAGGCCACCGCGTCACCGCCCTTGACCTCGCCGACGCCGACCGAGCGCACGGTGCCGCTGGACTTGGACTGGTTCTCCTGGGCGAGCGCCTTGATCTGCACCCGCGCGGTCTCGTACTGCGACCGCAGCGGCTCGGCGGTCAGCGAGAGCACCTTGTCGGTGATCGGGTCCATGTTCTGGTAGTCGACCTTGAGGAAGGCCGCCATGAAGGCGCGCGCGGTGTCCTGCACGTCGTCGTACGCCAGCGCCTCGCGCTCCTGGGCGGTCGGCCGCACGGCGGGCACCAGCCAGTCGGGGACGGCCCGGTCGCCCACGGCGACGATCGCCGCCGACCAGCCCACCAGACCGGCGAGCAACACCGCGAGGGTGGCCGCCAGGACGCGGCGCCTCACCGTCCCGTGCCTGACGGCGCCGTGCCCGACGCCTTGCCCTGCTGGGTCGGGCCGATCAACAGCACCTTGAGCACCTCGCCATCCAACAATGAACGCGTCAGGAGCGGACGCGTGGTTCCCGACGTCACCACCTTGCCGCCACTCGCGATCTTGCCGGCATCGTACGTCGCCGCGCGGCCGGCCGAGCCGACGACGGTGCCGTCGGAGGCGGGGGCGTACTTCACGCCGCGCATGTTGATCGGCGGGCCGGACTCGCACGAGCCGATGTAGGGCTCGGTGTCCGCGAGGTCGGTGCCGGGCCGCCAGCGCGACTTCGGCAGGAAGCCGCGGGTGCACGGGGGCATCGAGTAGTTCATCTGCAGGTTGATGTGACCGTAGGTGTCGCCCGGCGTGCCGGTGAATCCGGCGGCGATCGAGACCGGGAAGGCGACCAGCAGCTCCTCCAGCGGCACCAGGTTGCGGGTGAGCACCTGGTTGACGGTGATGGTGTTGGCCAGGAACGGCGGCAGCACCGGCTCCAGCCCGGTCAGCAGCGAGTTCACCTCGCTCATCGTCGCGGGCGCGTTGCGCAGCAGCGTCCGGATCGTCGGGTCGGACTTCTTCAGCGTGCCGCTGACGTCGCCCAGGTCCTTGCTGAGGGCGAGGATGTCGGCCTCGTGCGCGGTCTGCGTCTTCAGCACGGTGTGCCCGGTGTCGAAGAGGTCGAAGGTCGCCTGCTGGTTGGCCTTGGCGGCGCTGACCAGGGTCGTGGAGGAGTCCACCATCCGCTGCAGCGAGCCGGAGACGCCGCGGAACATCGTGCCGAGCTCGGTGACGACCGTGGAGAGGTCTTGCAGGTCGACCGACTTGACCAGCCCGTTGAGCTGGCTGAGCAGCACCTCCTCTCCCACCGGCAGGCTCTTCTCGTCGCCGTGCAGGGTGTCGCCGTCGTCGAGGTACGGCCCACCGCGGCCGGTCGGCAGGATGTCGAGGTACTGCTCGCCCACGGCGGAGAGGTTGTGCACCGCGATCGGGGCGTTCCGGGGGATCTGAGTCCCCTCCTCCAGCCGCAGGTCGGCGCGGACGCCCTGCGGCGTCACCGTCATCTTGGCGACGTTGCCGACCTTGACGCCGCGGTAGGTCACCTCGGATCCCTCGAAGAGGCCGCCCGAGGCGGGCAGCGTGGCGTGGATGTGCAGGCCGCGGCCGAGCACCCGGTCCACGATGCCGAGATAGGCGCTGGCGGCGTACACCACGCCGATGGCGCTGAGGGCGACGAAGGCCGCCAGCCGGATCCGGACTCCGCGGGTCATCGGGCACCTCCCAGGCCGAGCAGGCTGCCGAAGAAGCCGAAGATGCCACCCAGCGGCGACGGCGCGGGGGTCGCTCCCGGCGTCGCGGGCGTCGTGCTCTGCCCGGTCAGCGGGGCCAGCAGGCCGCCGAGGCCGCCCGAGGTGGACGGCGCCGGGGTCTCCTGCGGCGTGGCCGGCTGAGCCGGCGGTACGACGGTCTGACCGGTGGCCGGCGGCGTCTGCGCGGGGGTGCTGGACTTCCCGGTGATGATGTCGCACAGCGCGGAGAACAGCGGGATGTTGTAGCAGAGGCCCGCGAAGTCGGGCAGGCCCTGGCCCTTGAGGAACTTGTTCAGGTCGATGTCCAGCTTGAACAGCGCGTTGGCGTAGTCGCCCTTGGCGATCGCCGCGGCCTTCTCCGGGAAGGGGAAGCTGGCCATCGTCGCCAGGCCCTGCGGCAGGGCGTCGCCCGCCTCGGCGAGGCGCGTGACGATCGGCTTGAGGTGGCGCACCGAGGCGACGATGTCGTCGCGGCTCTTGTCGAGCACCCGGGTGCCGACCTCGCCGAGCCGGTCCAGCTCCCCGAGCATGGTCACCAGGGCGCGGTGCTGGCGGTTCAGCGTCCGCAGGGCCGGGCCCATCGCGTTCAGGGCGCCCTGGAAGGTGGACTTCTCCTTGTTCAGGGTCGCCGTCAGCCGGTCGATGGAGTCCATCGCGGCGATGATGTCGGACTTCTGGTCGTCCAGGCTGCCGACCAGGTGGTCGAGCTGGCCGAGCACGTGCCGGATGGTGTCGGCGCGGCCGTCCATCATCTTGTTCATCTCGACGGCGATGGTCTTGAGCTGGCCGACTCCCCCGCCGCTGAGCACCATGGAGAGGGCGCCCAGCACCTCCTCCACCTCCGGGTTGCGGCCGGTGGCGGTCAACGGGATGGTGTCGCCGTCGGAGAGCCGGGCGGCCACGGCGGTGCCGGTCTCGGGCTTGAGCAGCGCGATGTACTTCTCGCCCAGCAGGCTGGTCTGCCGGACCTCGGCCACCGCGTTCTGGGGCAGGTCGATGTTCTTGCGGACCCGGATCACGACCTCGGCGTGCCAGCCCTTGCGCTCCACCGACTCGACCTGGCCGACCGGGACGTCGTCGACCATGACCGCGGTCCGCGGGACCACGTTGAGGGCGTCGGTGAACTCCACCTTGACCTCGTAGCTGTCGTCGCCCTTGGCGACCTTGCCACCGGGCAGCGGCAGGTCGTAGGCGCCGTCGAAGGAGCAGCCGGTGAGCAGCAGCAGTCCGGCGAGCAGCGCGACGATCAGCCGCGGGGTGCGCGTCCTCACTGGCCACCTCCCGTCGTGCCGGAGTTGAGACCCAGACCCTGGCCCAGGGTGTCGAGCAGGCCGGTCAGGCCGTCGGGCACGGCCGGAGCGCCGAAGAGGTCGGAGACGCCGGCCAGCGACGGCGGCACGATGCCGGTCAGCGGCGGGATCAGCGACTTGATCGGGCCCAGCAGCGTCTTGATCAGCTGGCACGCCTCGCTGGCGCCGGGGATCCGCGAGTTGGCGATGATGTCGCAGAGCACATTGTCGAAGCTGTCCAGCGTCGGGCCGAACTGCACCCGGGAGCCGATCGTGCCGGTCTTCTTGTCGAAGGCCAGGTTGAGGTTCTGGATGCCCAGCGCGCCGAGGCGGGTGAAGGTGTTCATCGAGTCCTTCTCCTTCGCCAGGACCGCCACCGTGTCGGTGAGCTTCTTGACGTCGGAGACCAGCAGGCTCTTGTTGTCGCGCACGAAGGTCCGCACGGTCTTCAGCGCGCCGGCCAGGGAGTCCAGCGCCTGGGCGAGGTCGTCGCGCTCGCCGGAGAGCTGGCTGGAGACCGAGGTCAGGTCGCCGATGAACTGGCTGACGAACTGGTCGTTGGCGGCGAGCACCTTGGTCACCTGGCCGAGGTTGGTCACCGACTCGAAGAGCGGGCCGCTGTTCTCGCCGAAGACCTGGACCGCGCGGGAGAGGTCGGTGATCGTCTGGTTGGCGAGCTGGCCGTTGCCGCGCAGCGCGTCGGCTCCCGCCTGGAGCAGCGTGTTGAGCGAGCCGTCCTTGTTCACCCCGTTGGGGCCGAGGGCCTGGGTGATGTCGGAGATGCTCTGGTAGATCTGGTCGAGCTCGACCGGGGTGGCCGAGTCGGCCAGCGCGATCTCGCCGCCGTCGGCGAGCACCGGGCCCTTGGAGTACGCCGGCGCGATCTGGATGAACCGGTCCGCGACCAGCGTCGGCGTGACGATCGCCGCCTTGGCGCCGGCCGGCAGGCGGTACTTGGCGTCGTACTCGACCCCGACCTTGACGCTGTCGCCCTCGGGCACCACCGAGGTGACCTCGCCGATGCGCACGCCCATCACCCGGATGTCGGAGCCCGGGTAGATCGACACCGTCCGGTCGAAGTGCAGCGTCGCGGTCTTGGCGTCGGAGCCGCCGGCGAAGGTGAGCACGAGCGCGGCCAGGACGAGCATCGCGACGATCACCGCGAGCAGCCGGCCGGACATGGTGCGCAGGAGTCCCATGGCACTCACTTCCTGGTCCCGGGCAGGAACTCGCCGCTGACGAGTCCGACCAGGTTGGGGACGTAGGAGTCGAACCAGGGGCCGGTGCCGAGCACGTTGATGAGCACGGTGGCGTACGGGCCGAGGTTGTGGATCATCTCCTGGATCTTGTCGCGGCGGTCGCGCAGGAAGTCCGCGGCGGTCTCCAGCTCCCGCAGGGCCGGGGTGATCTGCTCCTGGTTGTCCTCGGCCACGCCCTTGAGCTGGACGGCGAGGGTGTCGGCGTTGACCAGCAGCGAGTGGATCACCTCGCGCCGCTTGATCAGCTCCTGGAAGACCAGGTCGCCCTGCTTCATCAGGGTCACCAGGTCGCCCTTGCGCTCGTTGAGCAGCCGGGTGACCCGCGAGCCGCGCTGGAGCAGGGTCTGCAGGCTCTGGTCCCGCTCGGCGATCGAGCGTGCCACCCGGGAGAGCCCGGTGAAGCTGCCCCGGATCTCCGGGCTGGCCGCGTTGAGGGTGTCGCCCAGCGTGGTCAGCGCCTGGGAGAGCCGGGCGGTGTCGATCTGCTCGGTGCGGTTGGTCAGCTCGCCGAGGGTGTTGACGATGTCGTAGCCGACGGTCGTGTGCGCCACCGGGATCGTGCCACCCGAGGACATGGTGTCCTTGCCGTGCGGCTCGACCTCGAGGTACTTCTCCCCCAGCAGGTTGAGCACCTGCACCGACGCGGTGCTGTCCGCGCCGAACTCCGCGTCGTGGACGTCGAAGGAGACGGTCACATGCGTGCCGGTGATCTCGATGTCGTTGACCCGGCCCACGCGGACGCCGGCGATCTGGACCATGTTGCCGACCCGCAGGCCGCTCGCGTCCTTGAACTGCGCGTGGTAGGTCGTGCCGCGGAAACCCGGGAACTTCTGCAGGTTGAAGGTCGCGGCGGCCACCACCAGCAGCGCGATCAGGCAGAGCGCGCCGAGGCGGAGGATCGAGGCGTCGGTACGGCGGGCCATCAGGGCTCACACCTCGCTGCCGTGCTGTGGAAGGTGAGGTTGAGCAGCTGGTCCTGGATCAGCGCGACGCCGGGCAGCTTGGCGATGATGTCGGGCAGGATGATCTTGCCCTGGAAGTCGCAGAGGTAGTAGTTGTACCAGGAGCCGTAGCTGCCGACGCGCGTCTGCCGGCGCAGCATGTCCGGCAGCCGCTCGATGGTGCCGGAGAGCACCGCCTGGCCCTCGGGCTTGTTCAGCGCCTGGAGCACCTTGCGGAGCTCGGCGATGTCGTCCTTGAGGTAGGGCCGGGTCTGGGTCAGCAGGCGGGCCAGCTGCTCGGAGAGGCCGGAGACGTTGTCGAGCGAGGCGCCGATGGTGCCCCGGTCCTTGGACACGTTGGTCAGTCCTTGAGCTGCACCACCAGGGTGTTCAGCTGGTCGTGCCGCTCGTCGACGGTCTGCAGCATCGTGGACAGGTTGTCGATGACCCGCCCGACCAGCTCGTCGCGGTCGGCGATCGCGTTGGTCAGCGAGGCGGTGTTGCCCAGCAGGCTCTGGATGGTGCCGCCCTCGCCCTGGAGCACCTGCACCAGGTTGAGCGAGAGCTTGTTGACGTCGTCGGGGTTGAGCGCCTGGAAGAGCGGCTGGAAGCCGTTGAAGAGCTCGGTGAGGTTGAGCGCCGGACTGGTGCGCGCGACCGGGATGGTGGCGCCCTTGGCCAGCGGCTTGGCGCCCGGGTCGCCCTGGGTGAGGGCCATGTAGCGGGTGCCGACCAGGTTGAGGAAGCGGATCTCCGCGCGGCTCGCGGTGGTCACCGGGACGTCCTTCTTGACCCGGAAGGTCACCAGCGCCTGGTCGCGGTTGGCGATCTCCACGTCCTGGACCTCGCCGACCGAGACGCCGGCCACGCGGACGTCGTCGCCCTTCTTCAGCATGCTGGCACTGCTGAAGAGCGCCTTGTACGACGTCTGGCCGCCGAAGCCGACGTTGCCCATGATCGCGATCAGCGTCGCGGTGAAGACGATCGAGACCAGGGTGAACACGCCGAGCTTCACGGCGGCCACGGTGGTGGTCAGATTGCGGTCGTTCATCGCCCGGCCCTCACTGCGCGTCCTGGTCGGAGCCGTTGTTCAGGTCAACGCCCGGGAACGGGACCTGGGGATAGGGCAGGCCGTGGCACTGCGGGCCGCGGCCGATGTCGCCGTAGACGGGCTTGTCCTTCACCGAGTACGGCGGGCGCTGCTTGGCGTCCAGGGCCATGGTCTGGCGCACCACGCCGCCGGTGAAGATCTCGTCCAGCCGGGTGTTGAAGCGCGCGGTGCCCTTGAGCAGGCAGGGGAACTCCGGGGAGTAGGTGTCCAGGAGGCCGAGCAGCGGCACCGCCAGCTTGCCCTCGGCGACGATCGCCTCCTCGTTCTCGCTGAGCACCCGCCCGCCCGTCTCCGCGACGGTGGTCAGGCCGCGGAAGAACGTGCCCAGCTGCTTCTCCATCGTCGAGACCGTGCGCGCCGTCGTGGTCGCGTTGCCGAGCAGCCGGACCAGATCCGGCGCGGCGAGCTGGTAGGTCTTGGCGACCTTGGCCAGCTCGGCGAGGTCGGCCTGCAGCGTCGGCAGGTGCGGGTTGAGCGCGGTGAGGTACTCGTCCAGGTCGTCGAGGGTGCGGCCGATCTGCTCGCCGCGCCCGTCCAGCGCGTCGGCGATCGAGGTCAGCGTGGTGGAGAGGTCCGCCGGCCGGATGGAGCGCAGCAGCGGGAAGAGGTTGGCCAGGATCTGCTGGAGCTCCACGTTGGTGCTCACCCGGGAGGCCGGGATCACCGTGCCGTCGGTCAGGGAGGCGCGTGCCGGGACCGCGGGATCGACCAGGTCGACGTACTTCTGGCCGAAGAGGGTCGTCGGCAGGATCCGGACGTCGACGTTCTCCGGGATGGCCTTGGCGGCCTCGGGCTTCAGCGCGATCCGGATCGAGGCCTGCTTGCCGTCCTGGTCCACCGAGCGCACGTGGCCCACGAGCACGCCGTGGACCCGGACGTCGCCGAACTTGGAGAGCTGCAGGCCGGCGCGGTCGGCCTTGACCGTGATCATCGTGACCGGCGTGAAGACCTTCTGGTAGATCGCGATGGAGATGCCGACCAGCGTCGCCAGCACGGTCACGAAGACGACCCCGGCGACCAGCAGGCGGCGGTGCTCCGCGGGGGTGTCGTGCTCGATGTTCACCAGCATGCGATCACCCCGTGATCCGCACGGTCGTCGTGGAGCCCCAGATGGCGAAGCTCAAGAAGAAGTCGGCGACCACGACCATCACGATCGAGGTGCGGATCGCCCGGCCCACCGCGGTGCCCACGCCCGCGGGACCGCCGGACGCGGTGTAGCCGAAGTAGCAGTGGATCATGATGACCGAGACCGCCAGGAAGATCAGCTTGCCGAAGGACCAGAGCATGTCGATCGGCGGCAGGAACTGGATGAAGTAGTGGTCGTAGGTGCCCGCCGACTGCCCGTAGATCATCGTGGTGATCAGCCGTGGCGAGAGGTAGGAGGCGAAGAGCGCCACGATGTAGAGCGGGATGACCGCGAGGAAGGCCGCCACCATCCGGGTGCTCACCAGGAACGGCAGCGAGGGGATGCCCATGACCTCCAGGGCGTCGATCTCCTCGCTGATCCGCATCGCGCCCAGGCGCGCGGTGTAGCCGCAGCCCACCGTGGCCGCCAGCGCGATCGAGGCCACCAGCGGCGCGACCTCGCGGGTGTTGAAGTACGCCGAGATGAACGCGGTGAACTTCGCGACGCCGATCTGGCTCAGCGAGGCGTAGCCCTGGATGCCGACCTCGGTGCCGGCGAAGAACGCCATGAACGCGATGACGCCGACGGTGCCGGCGATCACCGAGAGGCCGCCCACGCCGAAGGCGACCTCGGCCAGGATCGAGGCGATCTCGCGGCGGTAGCGCTTCACCGCGCGCGGGGTCCAGGCCAGCGCCTTGATGTAGAACAGCAGCTGGTCGCCCCGCTCCTCCAGGGCGTGGCGACGCTCCTTGACGAAGGTGGAGCCGATCTCGGCGACGACGCTCATGGCCTCAGATCCCGTTCTGCGGGACGAGCTGGAAGTACAGCGCCGTCAGGATCGAGTTGAGCGCGAACAGCACCATGAACGCGATGATCACCGACTCGTTCACCGCACGGCCGACGCCGCTGGGGCCGCCGCCGGCCTTGAGGCCCTTGTGGGCGCCCACGATGGCGGCGAGGAAGCCGAAGAGCACCGCCTTGACCATGCTGATCCACAGGTCGGGCAGCGAGGCGAGCGCGGTGAAGGAGGAGAGGAAGGCGCCGGCGGAGCCGCCCTGGACGATCACGGTGAAGAAGTAGCCGCCGCCGATGCCCGCGGCGATGACGATGCCGTTGATCATCAGCGCGACGAAGAGCGTGGCCAGCACGCGCGGGACGACCAGGCGGTGGATCGGGTTGATCCCGAGCACCTCCATCGCGTCGATCTCCTCGCGGATCTTGCGCGCGCCGAGGTCCGAGCAGATCGCGGAGCCGGCCGCGCCGGCGATGATCAGCGCGGCGGCGATCGGGGCCGCCTCGCGGACGACCGCGAGGACCGCCGAGGCGCCGGCGAAGGACTGCGCGCCGAGCTGGCCGGTCAGGTTGCCGACCTGCAGCGAGATGACCGCGCCGAACGGGATGGAGACCAGGATGGTCGGCATCAGCGTCACGCTGGTGATGAACCAGGCCTGCTCGATGAACTCGCGGGTCTGGAACCTCGTGGTGAAGATGCCCTTGGTCACGTCGATGACCATGGCCGCGAGCTCGCCGGGACCCCGGACTACCGAGGCAACACTGACTGCCACGGGTCCCCACCTCCCCGACCTACTCCGACACGTGCAACTCGACCGAATTTAGAACCTGTTCTCGTTTGCCGCAAACAGGCGCGCCCCACGAAGCGTCCCAAGGCCTTCCAAACCAGGGCGCTCCACAAGGCCTCCCGACGCCGCTCCCCTGGCGTCGATGTGCTCAGATACTGGGCTCAACGACGCGCCGTCTGACAAGTCACGCACCACAGGGTGGCACCCCTAGGCTGGCCGCGTGGCCGATTCCGCCAGTTTTGTCCGCCGGGTCCGAACCAACCCGTCGGCGGTCCTGCTGGGCGCGCAGCTGCTCGCCGTCCTGCTCTACCCCTACCTCTCCGACAGCGTCACCGGCCGGATCGGTCTCGGCGTCGTCGGCATGCTGGTCGTGCTGCTCGCGCTGCGGACGCTGCGGTGGACGCCGGCCGACAACCTGATGGCCTTCGGGCTGGCGATCCCGGCCCTGGTCTTCACCGTGCTGGACGCGGTCTGGTCCAGCAACGACGTCATCGGGCTGATCAGCGCGGTCCTGCACGTGCTCTTCTACTTCTACGTGACCTACGGGCTGCTGCGGTACCTCTTCGGCGACGACGACGTCACCGCCGACGACCTCTTCGCGGTCGGCGCGACCTTCACCGTGGTCGCCTGGGGCTTCGCCTACCTCTTCCTCTCCCTGCACATCATCGACAGCGGCGCCTTCACCAGCGCCAGCGAGGTCACCGGCCCGCGCGGGTTCTTCGAGCTGCTCTTCCTCTCCTTCACCACGCTGACCGCCACCGGGCTCTCCGACATCGGCCCGGCGACCGCTCCGGCCCGCTCACTGGTGATGATCGAGCAGTTCGCCGGTGTCATGTACGTCGCGCTGGTGGTCGCCCGGCTGGTCGGGCTCACGCTCTTCCGGCGGCGCTCATGACGGTGCGGGTGTTCCATCACGGGGCCGTGCTCACCTGCGACGCCGCCGGCTCATGGGCGAGCGCGGTCGCGGTGGAGGGCTCGCGGATCGTGGCCGTGGGCGGCGAGGCCGACGTGGCGGCGTACCTGCGGAAGGCCGACGAGGTCGTCGACCTGCGCGGCCGCCTGCTGCTGCCCGGCTTCGTCGACGCGCACGTGCACCCGATCATGGGCGGCCTGGAGCGCAACCGCTGCGACCTGACGGGTCACGACGACGTCGGCGACTACCAGGAGCTGGTGGCGGCGTACGCCGAGGCGCATCCCGACGTGCCCTGGATCCTCGGCGGCGGCTGGTCGATGGGCGCCTTCCCCGGCGGCCTCCCGCACCGCGCGCAGCTCGACGCGGTCGTCGCGGACCGGCCGGTCTACCTGCCCAACCGGGACCACCACTCCGGCTGGGCCAACTCGCGCGCCCTGGAGCTGGCCGGGATCGACGCGCGCACGCTGGACCCGCCGGACGGCCGGATCGAGCGCGACGAGCACGGTGTGCCCACCGGGGCGCTGCACGAGGGCGCGATGAGCCTCGTCGAGCGGGTGGTCCCGCCGGACACCCAGGAGGACTACGACGCCGCGCTGCGCACGGCGCTGGCCTACCTGCACTCGCACGGGATCACCGGCTGGCAGGACGCGTGGGTGGAGACGGCCCCGCAGACGGGCCTGGTTGGGCCCGGGCTGCTCCCGGCGTACCGGCGGGCGGCCGACGAGGGCTGGCTGACCGCGCGGGTGACCGCGGCACAGTGGTGGTTTCGCGACACCGCCGCGGGGGACGTCGAGGCGGAGGTGGCGCGCCTGGCCGCGCTGCGCGACCGGATCGCGGGCTCCGACCGGCTCTCCGCGGGGACGGTCAAGGTGATGCTCGACGGCGTCGCCGAGACGTTCACCGCGGCGATGATCGACCCCTACCTGGACGCCTGCGGCTGCCCGACCGGCAACTCCGGCCTCTCCTTCCTCTCCCCCGAGCTGCTCGTCCAGGTGGTCACCGCGCTGGACGCGGCCGGCTTCCAGGTGCACTTCCACGCGCTCGGAGACCGCGCCGTGCGCGACGCGCTGGACGCGCTGGAGGCGGCGCGTAGGGCGAACGGGACCGGCGACCGGCGCCATCACCTGGCACACCTGCAGGTGGTGACCGCCGCCGACGTCGCGCGCTTCCGGCCGCTCGGCGCGACCGCGACGATCCAGGCGCTGTGGGCGATGCACGAGGAGGAGATGGACGAGCTGACCATCCCGTTCCTCGGCGAGGAGCGGGCCGCGCGGCAGTACCCCTTCGGCGAGCTCGCGGCCTCCGGAGCGACGCTCGCCATGGGCAGCGACTGGCCGGTGAGCACGCCCGATCCCCTCGCCGCGATCCATGTCGCGGTCAACCGCTTCGGCCCCGGCTCGCCCGCCGACGCGCCGCGCCTCGGACCCGAGCAGGCGCTCACCCTCGCGACCGCGCTGCGCGCCTACACCGCCGGCTCCGCCTGGGTGAACCATCGCGAGGCCACGACCGGCACGATCCGCCCCGGCGCCGAGGCCGACCTCGCCCTCCTCGACCGCAACCCCTTCGACTCCCCCGCCCACGAGATCGCCGACACGACCGTCGACGCCACCTACGTCGCCGGGGAGCCCGTCTACGGCCCGATGGGGTGAGGGGTCAGTCGAGGCAGAACTCGTTGCCCTCGGGGTCGGTCATCACGATGAAGCCGGCGTCGCCGGGCGACTCGCCCGCGTCGAAGCGGCGCACGCGGGAGGCGCCGAGGGCGACCAGGCGGGTGCACTCGGCCTCCAGCGCGGTCATGCGCTCCTCGCCCTCGAGCCCGCGGGCTGCAGCCGATAGCCCAGCGCCTCCGCCCAGAACGTCGCCAGCGCGCCAGGGTCGGCGGCGTCGAAGGTCACCTGGAACTCCAGCGCGCTCATTTGGTCGCCTCGATCATCTGTCGCAACTCCTTCTTCAGCTCCGATATCTCATCGCGCAGCCGGGCGGCCAGCTCGAACTGGAGCTCGGCGGCGGCGGCGTGCATCTGCTCGGTGAGCTGCTGCACCAGCTCGGCGAGGTCGGTGGAGGGCAGGCCGGCCAGATCCGGCATCGTCTGGCGGTCGCCCTCCAGGCGGGAGAGGCCCGGCACCGGCGCCTTCTTGGACTTGTCGCCCCGGGCCCCCGTGCCCTGCCAGGTCGCCAGCAGCTCCTGGGTGGTCTCGTCCTCGCGGGCCAGCATCTCGGTGATGTCGGCGATCTTCTTGCGCAGCGGCTGCGGGTCGATGCCGTGGGCGGTGTTGTAGGCGACCTGCTTGGCGCGACGACGGTTGGTCTCGTCGATCGCGCTCTCCATCGACGGCGTGATCCGATCGGCGTACATCACCACCTGACCGGAGACGTTGCGGGCCGCGCGGCCGATCGTCTGGATGAGCGACTTGTCCGAGCGCAGGAAGCCCTCCTTGTCCGCGTCGAGGATCGCCACCAGCGACACCTCGGGCAGGTCGAGGCCCTCACGGAGCAGATTGATGCCGACGAGCACGTCGTACTCCCCCAGCCGGAGGTCGCGGAGCAGCTCGATCCGCTTGAGGGTGTCCACCTCGGAGTGGAGGTAGCGGCAGCGCACGCCGTTGTCGAGCAGGTAGTCGGTGAGGTCCTCGGACATCTTCTTGGTCAGCGTGGTGACCAGGACCCGCTCGTTGCGCTCGACCCGCAGGGTGATCTCGTGGATCAGGTCGTCGATCTGGCCCTTGGTCGGCCGGACGATCACCTCGGGATCGACCAGGCCGGTCGGGCGGATGATCTGCTCGACGACGTCGCCCTCGACCTTGGCCAGCTCGTAGTCGCCCGGGGTCGCGGAGAGGTAGATGGTCTGGCCGATCCGGTCGAGGAACTCCTCCCACTTCAGCGGCCGGTTGTCCATCGCGCTGGGCAGGCGGAAGCCGTGGTCGACCAGGTTGCGCTTGCGGGACATGTCGCCCTCGTACATCCCGCCGATCTGCGGCACCGCGACATGCGACTCGTCGACGACCAGGACGAAGTCCTCGGGGAAGTAGTCGAGCAGGCAGTTCGGAGCCGAGCCGCGCGACCGCCCGTCGATGTGCATCGAGTAGTTCTCGATGCCCGAGCAGCTGCCGACCTGGCGCATCATCTCCACGTCGTACGACGTGCGCATGCGCAGCCGCTGTGCCTCCAGCAGCTTGCCCTGCCGCTCGAAGAGGGCGACCTGCTCCTCCAGCTCCGCCTCGATCCCCCGGATCGCCCGCTCCATCCGCTCGGCGCCGGCGACATAGTGGGTCGCCGGGAAGACGTAGAGCTCGGCGTCGTCGGTGATCACCTCGCCGGTGATCGGGTGGAGCGTCATCAGCCGCTCGATCTCGTCGCCGAAGAACTCCACGCGCACGGCGTGCTCCTCGTAGACCGGGAAGATCTCCAGGGTGTCGCCGCGAACCCGGAACGTGCCGCGGGTGAAGGAGAGGTCGTTGCGGGTGTACTGGATCTCGACGAGCCGGCGGAGCACCTCGTCGCGGTCCATCTCCTGTCCCACGCGGAGGCGGAGCATGCGGTCGACGTACTCCTGCGGGGTGCCCAGGCCGTAGATGCACGAGACCGTCGAGACGACAATGACGTCGCGCCGGGTCAGCAGCGAGTTGGTCGCCGAGTGCCGCAGCCGCTCGACCTCCTCGTTGATCGAGGAGTCCTTCTCGATGTAGGTGTCGGTCTGGGGGACGTAGGCCTCGGGCTGGTAGTAGTCGTAGTAGGAGACGAAGTACTCCACCGCGTTGTCGGGGAAGAGTTGGCGCAGCTCGTTGGCGAACTGCGCGGCGAGCGTCTTGTTGGGCTGCAGGACCAGCATCGGCCGCTGCACCTGCTCCGCGACCCAGGCCACCGTGGCGGTCTTGCCGGTGCCGGTCGCGCCGAGCAGGACGACGTCCTGGACGCCGCCGTCGATGCGGCGGCTGATCTCCTCGATCGCCGCCGGCTGATCGCCGGAGGGCTGGAACTCGGAGACGACCTTGAAGGGAGCGACGCGACGCTCGAGATCGGTGACCGGACGCATGCTGTCGAGACTACGACCCGCCACCGACAGTCTCGCCGGCCCTAGGCTAGCCCCATGGGTCGCCGTCGCCATCTCCAGGTCACCGGGAGCGGCCGGGCCGTCGCCGCCCCCGACGTGCTCGTCCTCGACGTGGCCGTCTCCGTGCGCGCCGACGACGTCGGCACGGCGATGCGCCGCGCGGGCGAGGCGGCCGCCGCGCTGAGCGAGACCGCCCGGGCCCACGGGCTCGGCGACGCCGACCTGCGCACCACCGGCAGCCACGTCGGCCCCGCCTTCGACCGCGATCAGCGCCCGGTCGGGTACGACGCCGGGCAGGGCCTGCGACTGCGCGTGGCCGACCCGGCCACCGTCTCCGAGCTGATCGCCGCGCTGGCCGAGGCGGCCGGCGACGCCTTCGGGATGAACGGACTCTCCTGGGAGCTCGCCGACGACGCTCCCCTGCGCGAGCGGGCCCGCGAGGCGGCGTACGCCGACGCGCGCGCCAAGGCCGAGCAGCTCGCCGCCCTCGCCGGCGCCGGGCTCGGCCGGGTCCTGCGGGTCACCGAGCGCGAGGACTTCGGCCGGCCGCGGATGGCGATGATGGCGGCCGCCGCGGCCAAGGCGGCCGACTCCTTCCCCGTCGAGGCCGGGGAGCAGCAGGTGACCGTGACCCTGGACGTGCGATGGGAGCTCGGCTGAGTCCAAGGTCACGTCCGGCGGAGGTCCGCCGCCAGTAGATTGTGCCGATGGGCAGGAAGTCACGCGCTGTCGGGACCAGCGTGGTCGGGGTGGGCCGGGAGCTCTGGCCGATCGTGCGGCGTACCCTGCTCGCGGTCGTCGGAGCCCAGCTGCTGCTGGCGATCTCGCTCACCCTGGTGGACTCCTGGCGCCGCCGCGGCAAGAAGGCCCAGCCGGTCAGCACCCCGTCGCCGCAGACGGTCACGATCGGGCACGGCACCGTCACGACGTACACCAACGGCGTCGACCTGTACGACGACATGCTGACCGCGATCGAGGGCGCCGAGCACCAGATCCTCTTCGAGACCTACATCTGGAAGGACGACGAGGTCGGCCAGCGCTTCAAAGAGGCGCTGATCGCGGCGGCCGATCGCGGGGTGGAGGTGTACGTCATCTACGACGCCTTCGCCAACCTGGTCGTCAGCCGCGCCTTCAAGCGGTTCCCGCCCTCGCTGCGGGTGCTGCGCTACCCGGTCTACAACGCCGGGTTCCGGTTCTGGGACCTGCGCCAGTACGGCCGCAACCACCGCAAGGTCCTCGTGGTGGACGACAAGGCGGCCTTCGTCGGCGGCTTCAACATCGGCGCGGCGTACGCCACGGAATGGCGCGACACGCACTGCCGGGTGACCGGGCCCGGGGTGTGGGACCTCAAGCGGACCTTCGCCGACTTCTGGAACGACCATCGCCGGCGCCGGCGTCCCCTGCTGCTGGAGACCGCCGAGTCGGAGTGGGAGCCGCGGATCCGAGTCCAGCGGAACCTCCCGCGGCAGTGGATGTTCCCGATCCGCGCGATGTACCTCGAGGCCATCCACCGGGCGGGCCGCAACGTCTGGATGACGCACGCCTACTTCATCCCCGACGAGGACTTCGTCGAGGCGCTCGCCGAGGCGGCGGCCCGCGGCGTCGACGTGCGGATCCTGGTGCCGCGCACCTCCAACCACGTCGTCGCCGACTGGATCTCGCGCGGCTACTACTCCCATCTCCTCGCCGCCGGCGTCCAGATCCACCGCTTCGAGGGCGCCATGGTGCATGCCAAGACCGCCACCATCGACGGCAACTGGTCCACGGTCGGCACCGCCAACATCGACCGGCTCAGCATGACCGGCAACTACGAGATCAACCTCGAGGTCATCGACCCCGGCATGGCCGCGGTGATGGAGGCGATCTTCCACTCCGACCTGGCCCAGTCCTCGCACCTGACCGGGCGCGACTGGCAGGCCCGGGGCGTCCACCGGCGCTTCACCGAGGGCGTGCTCCGCCCGCTGCGGCACCTGCTCTGAGCCGCCTCAGTCGCGGGTCGCGATCAGGCGCCTCACCGCGGCCATGATCGGCGTGTGCAGCCCGCTCAGCGACGCCACGTCGTCGGCTCCGACGGCGTTGGTGACGAAGGAGCTGACGGCGGCCACCAGCACCTCGGTCATCATCCGCTCCTCCTCGGTCGCGCCCTGCCCGCCGGCGTCGGGCGACTGGGCGGCGGCGAAGACGTCGACGAACCGCTCGTAGGCCTGGCGGCGCTGCTCGATGGCCCGCGGGCCCGCGGCGTACACCTCGATCAGGAAGACGCGGGCGAAGGCCGCGTTGTCGGCCAGGGTCGTGAGGTACGTCGTGAGCAGGGCGCTGACCCGCTCGGCGGGCTCGGTCCGCCCCTCCGCCTCGAGCTCCTGGAGCTGCTCCTCGAGCGCGGCCATCAGGACCGTCTGGGCGATCGCGTTGGCGGCGAGGAAGCAGTCGAGGCGGTCCTCGAAGAGCTGGTAGAAGGTGCTGCGCGAGACGCCGGCCCGGGCGACGATGTCGGAGACCGAGGTCCTCGCGTAGCCCTTGGCGGCCATCACCTCGACCGCCGCCAGCAGGATCCGGTGGCGCTGGGACTCCTCGACCTTCTCGCGGGAGAGGCGGTGGGGTCCGCGCGGGAGCCGCGGGAACAACGCCGCCGGGGTCTCTGGGGTCGATGCGTCGTCCGAGCTCACCCCCGCATTATCCCGCCCGGACTGTGGGCCACGGCACTCTTGCCACGCGGCGGGCGAGTGATAAACTGGTGCGTACATCACCCTCGGAGAGATCGCCGGCACCGGCGAATCGAGCGAAGGAAGAAGAGATGGACACCTTCACCCACGGCCGGATCACGATCGCCCTCCACGACGTGGGCCCGTCGGGATCCACGCAGGCCCCGGCAGTCGTCTTCGTCCACAACGGCGGCACCTCCTCGACGATCTGGCGTCACCAGGTCGCGGACCTCTCGGCCGACCACCGGGTGATCGCCCTCGACCTCCCCGGCTTCGGCGAGTCCCCGCTCCCGTCCCCTGCCGTCGACCTGCAGGAGATGGTCGACCTGGTCGCCGCGCTGATCGCCGAGAAGGACCTCGCCCCGGCGCTGATGGTCGGCAACTGCATGGGCAGCAACATCGCCCTGCGACTGGCCGGGCAGGACCCCGGTCTGGTGCGCGGGATCCTCGTGGTGAACCCGCTGACGGCGGCCAGCTTCAGCGGCGGCCACATCGGCTTCCTGCACACGATGTCGCGCCGCTTCGCCGGGCCCACCAAGGCGCTGCGCTCGGTCGCGCGCCACATCCGCGTCCCGCGCCCGGTAGCCGGCATGACGCTGCGCTTCCAGCTCGGCCGCGAGGGCGTCGCCCAGGGCCTGCACAAGGACGCCGACCTGCTGGCCTGCCAGACGCGGAGCGACCAGCTGCCCGCCCTGATCGACGTGCTCGACGACATGTCGGCGTACGGCGGCGTCGACGCGCTCGGCGCTCCCCCGCCGGTGCCGACCTGGGTCGTCTGGGGCGACCAGAACCGCGTGCTCTCCCGGGAGCGGGTCTCCGGCCTGGCCGAGCGCCTCGGCGCCGAGCGGGTCGAGGTGCTCGACCACTGCGGACACCTCGCGATGCTCGAGCGGCCCGAGCAGGTCACCGCGATGATCCGCGAGCTCGATCGGCGCAGCGCTGTCCAGCCCAGCGCTGTCCTGCACAGCACCGGCGACGTCACCGCATGAGCAGCGCCACCGAGACTCCCCTGCTCGACCTCCCCGACCGCATCCGGGAGATCGCCCGGGAGCATCCCGACCGCCCGGCCGTCATCGACGTCTCCCGGATGCCCTGGGGGCTCCGCTCCAAGGCGACCAGCTTCAAGACGATCAGCGATCGCGCCGAGGGCCTGGCCGTCGGCCTGCGCGAGATCGGGATCGGCGAGGGGACGCTCTGCTCCTACATGGTCCCGCCGGGCGCGGACGCGATGGTCGTGGCCCTCGCGCTGTGGCGCGTCGGCGCGGCCCTGGTCGGGATCGAGCCCTACAGCCACGGCCTGCGCCCGGTCGCCAAGAGCCTCGAGCGCGTGGGCCCGACGGTCTTCTTCGGCACACCCGAGGCGCACGTCGCCCGGGTCGCGTTCGGCTGGGGCCGTGGCACCGTGAAGACCAACATCGTCGTCGGCGGACCCATGGGAAAGCACAGCCTGCCCGGGATCCGCAGCCTGTCCTCGCTCGAGAAGGCCCCGCCGGAGACCCCGCGGACGACCAGCATCAGCGACGACTCGCCCATGCTGATCGGCTACACGACCGGCAGCACCGGCGCGCCGAAGCCGATGGTGATGACCAAGAAGAACATCTCGGCGATGATCCACGGCGTCATGGGCCAGTGGCGGCTCAACGAGCTCGGCGACATCGTCGACATGCCGACGTTCCCGATCTTCTGGATCATCGGGCTCAGCCACGGCGGTACGACGATCGTCCCGCCGATGAACTTCGCCACACGCGGCCCCGGCGACGCCAGCCCGTCCGCCCTGGCCGAGACGATCCGCAGGCACGAGGTCGTCTCGATGTTCGCCTCGCCCGCCCTGCTGACCAACCTCGCGGCGTACTGCGACGCCCAAGGGATCACGCTCCCCTCGGTCAAGCGCATCGTCTCCGGCGGGGCCGAGATCCAGGGACCGCTCTACGCCGCGATGAAGAAGGTCATCGTCAACGGCGAGCTCTACTCCAACTACGGCGCGACCGAGGCGCTGCCCGTGGCCGAGATCGACGGCGACACCGTGCTCGGCGAGACCTGGTCGCGCAGCGACCGCGGCGAGGGGCTCTGCGTCGGCACGCCGCTGCCCGGTGTCGAGGTCAGGATCATCGAGATCGACGACGGCCCCATCGCGACGATCGACGACGCCACGGAGCTGCCGGTCGGGGAGATCGGCGAGGCGATCGTGCGCAGCCCGCACATCAGCGACCGCTACTTCAACGCCGAGAAGGAGATGGCCGAGAACAAGATCGTCGACGGCGACACCCGCTGGCAGCGCCTGGGCGACACCGGCTTCCTCGACGACCAGGGGCGGCTGTGGGTCTGCGGCCGGCGCTCGCACCGCGTCGTACGCGGCGATCGGGTGTGGTTCGCGCTCTGCTGCGAGTTCGTCTTCAACACCCACCCCGACGTCGTCCGCACCGCGCTCATCGGGCCGTCGACCGGCGGCGAGGTCGAGCCGGCCATCGTCGTCGAGCTGCGCCCCGAGGCCCGCGGCAAGCGCGCCGAGGTGGAGGCGGATCTGCGCCGGATGGCCGAGGAGCACGACTCCACGCGCGGGATCGAGCGGTTCATCTTCGTCAAGACGCTCCCGGTCGACCGGCGGCACAACGCCAAGATCGACCGGCCGGCGCTCGCGCGCAAGGCCACCGCTGGCAAGATCCGCTGAGCTACTCGGCCGGCAGGCCCTCGGCGCCGGTGCGGCTGAGCAGCTGGACCTTGTCCACCAGCCACTCGCCGTCGCGCCGCACCATCGTCGCCACCACCCGCGGCTGCTCCAGCACCGCCTGGCCGTCGGACTTGGCGTTGCTGATCGACTGGTCGACGAAGACCAGCACGTCGACGCGGCTGGGGCTGCGGATGTCGGTGCCGCTGGCCACGACGGTGCCCTTGGAGGTGGCCTCCAGCTCGGTCACCAGCTTCTTGACCGGTCCGCTGGCCTCGGCGAAGTCGTCGCGGAACCGCGCGGTGCCGGCGGTGTCGACCCAGGCGAAGTCCTCGTCGACCGTGCGGTAGTCGTACGTCGTCATCGCCACGATCGCCGCCTCGGCGGCCTTGGTCGCCTCCCGGGCGATCGCCGGGTTGCTGGTGCGCGCCTCGTCCAGCTCGGACCGGGTGCGCTGCCACTGCCAGGCGAGCACGCCGATGACCACGATCGCGATCGCCAGCGCGAGGATCGGCCAGCGGCTCCGGCGCGGGGCGGGTGCCGCCTCGACCGGGGCGTCGTCGGTCTGCTCGGTGGTCTCCATCGTCTCCATGATCACCGAACGGCGCCCGGCGAGTACTGCGCGCCACGCTGATAGTCCCGGCGACCCTGCGGGCAGTTGCCGGTGTCGATCATCGGGCGGCGCACGGTGTTCTTCGGGCTGCGCCGCGGGACGCCGTAGTCGCAGCGGTCATGGGCCAGCGGGTAGGCGGTGATCTGCAGCACGCCGTCCTTGACCGCATCGGCCAGCGTGCCGAGGCCGGGGGCGTAGGCCGCCATCAGCGCCCGGAAGTGCGGCTCGTAGGACATGAAGAAGTCGCTGAAGCGCACCGCCTCGCCGAGGAACCCGGGCAGCACCGCCGAGGCGTCGACGAACATCGCGTGCAGCGACTTGATCTGGCCCGGCAGCACGTGCAGCATCCGGCGCAGCTCGGGGTCGTAGTTGCGCAGGAAGCGCGCGAACTGGCGTGAGTAGATCGCCAGGTCGTGGAGCTGGTCCTGGGTGTCGGGGACGATGTCGAGCGCGGTGTCGGCGTTGGTCAGCAGGCTCTCGGTCTGCGGCCACATCCGCTGCAGGTCGGCGACCAGGAGCTCGCCCTGGTCGACCATCCGGCCCAGCTCCTGCCCCGTGCCGGCCAGGCCGGTGCTCAGCTCGGTGAGCAGCGTGTGCAGCTTCTCGTCGTCGATCTGCTCCAGGAGCCGGTTGATGCTGATCACCGTCGAGGAGAGCGACTTGGGCAGGTCGGTCGACTCGGCCGGGATGGTGCTGCCCTGGGTGAGGTAGGGACCGCCCTTGCTGCGCGGCTGGAAGTCGAGGTACTGCTCCCCCACCGGCGAGAGGCTGCGGACCTTGGCCAGCGAGTCCTTCGGGATCTGCTCGGAGCCGGTCAGCGAGATGGTCGCGAGCACGCCGGAGTCGTTGAGCCGGATGGTCTTGACCTTGCCGACCTTGACCCCGCGATAGGTCACCGCCGAGCCCTCGAACAGCCCGCCGGTCGCCTTCATCTGCACGTTGACGGTGGTCGCTCCGGTCAGGGGCACGTCGAGGACGGCGCTGAGCATGTACAGCACGGTCACGATCAGCACCGCGATGACGCCGACCAGGCTCAGGTAGAGCCGGTTGCCCAGGATCCTGCCGATCATCGTCCACCTCCCAGCAGGCCGCCCAGCCCGACCTGCTCGGCCTCGCGCTGCCCGGGCACCGCGGCGCGGCTCGCCGAGCCGCCGAGCCCCAGGCCGAGGATCCGGAGCTGGTCGATGTAGAGGGTCAGCTTCAGGTTGGCGTAGTCGCCGGGGACGATGTTGTCGAGGTTGTTGCTGGCCTTGATCAGCGAGTTGAGCGAGGGGCCGAGCAGGTCCCGGTTGTCCAGGAACTCGTCGAGGATCGGCGCCATCTGGCGCAGCATCGAGATGAGGTCCTCACGGGTGGCGCCGACGACCTCGTTGGCCGTGCCGGCGAACTCCTCGACCTGCTTGAGCAGCCGGGTGAACCCAGGCGTCTCCTGGCGCAGCACCTCGGCCGCCGGACGCAGGTCGCGCAGCGTCTGCTCGATGATCGGCTCGTTCTTGCGCAGCGTCTTGGACAGCGAGGCCAACGCGTCGAGGGCCCTGACGAAGTCGGCCGAGGTCCCGTTGGCCGCGGTCACGAACTCGTTGGCGCGCTCCAGCAGGAGGCGGACCCGGTCCTCGCGGCCCCCGAGCGCCTTGTTGAGCTCGGTGGTCACGGTCTGCAGCTGGCTGAGCCCGCCGCCGTTGATCAGCAGGGAGGCCGAGGAGAGCGAGTCCTCCACGGTCGGCGCGGTCGACGTACGGGCCGGGTCGAGGCTGCCCCCCGAGCGGACCAGCGGTCCCTCGTCGGGATTGGTGACATCGACGAAGAGCTCGCCCAGCGGCGTGGTGTAGCGCAGCCGCGCGGAGGCCGTCGAGCGGAGCCCGGCCGAGCGCTTGACCTTCATCGTGGCGATCGCCTTGAAGTCCTTGACGCTGACCGACTGGACCCGGCCGGAGGCGACGCCGTTGACGCGGACGGCGGCGCCCTGGGCGAGGTTGAGCGCCTCGTCGAACTCGGCCTTCACCGTCACCGTGTCGCCGGTGACGCCGGAGCCGGGCAGCGGGAGGTCGCCCATCGTGGGGCCACAGCCGCTGAGCGCCCCGGCGACCAGGGCGGCGGACAGTACGGCGGTCAGCAGGCGGCGGGTCATCGGCTGCCTCCCTCGCGCGCGGTGCTCGACTGGCCGCCGAGCAGCCCACCGAGCGGGCCGAGGATCCCGCCGAGCAGGTCCTGCAGCGTCTGGAGGAGCGGGTGCAGCATCGTGCACACGGGGATCGGCGAGATGCCGCACAGGCCGCTGATGATGTTGAGCAGCGGGAGGAGCGAGGTCGGGTCGAGCACGACGCGCAGCCAGCCGTTGTCGTTGATCTTCTGGAGGTTCTGCAGGGCCAGCGGCATCGTCTCGAGGAGCTGGGCGACAGTGGCCTTCTCCTTCATCATCGACTGCATCAGGTCGGTCGCCTGGTCGAAGCTCTTGATCACCTGGGAGCGGTTGTCCCGGGCGAAGACGGCCACGATCTCGACGGCCTCGCTCATGCTGCGCAGCGCGGTGCGGAAGTTCTTGCGCTCCTCGGCAAGCATCTGGCTGGCGGCCGCCACCTGGTTGATGAAGGTCCGCACGGTCGCCTGGTTGGCGGCGATCGTCTTGGTGAGCGTGTCCAGGGAGGCGACCGTCTGGCTGATGTTGCCGCGCTGGCCGGAGAGGCCGTCGACCGCCTTGGACAGCGAGGTGACCGCCTGGTTGAAGGCGACGCCCTTGCCCTCGAGCGCGTCGGCGCCGGAGTTGATGATGTTGCCGACCGCGTTGGCGGTGGGGCCCTTGCCGACGATGCCGGTGGCCAGCGAGTTCAGCGCGGACAGGACGTCGTCGAAGTCGACCGGCGTGCGGGTCCGGTCCTGGTCGATGACGGCGCCGTCCTCGAGGCGGGGGCCACCCTTGTAGACCGGCGTCATCTCGACGTACCGGTCGGTGGCGACGGAGCGGGCGACGACGACCGCGCCCGCGCCGGCCGGCACCGGCTGGTCCTTGTCGATCTCCATGGTGACCCGGACCTGCGTGCCCTCCGGCTTGATCGCGGTCACCCGGCCGACCCGGACGCCGAGGATGCCGACGTCGTTGCCGACGAACAGGCCCGCGGAGTCGCCCATCAGCGCCGTGACGGTGATCCTGCCGGAGCCCAGCGGCGAGCAGCCGGACATGCCCAGCAGCATCGCCCCGGCGACCAGCAGCCCGATCAGTCTCCTCATCCGCCCGCTCATTGCACACACGCCAATCCGATGACCGGCTTCAGCGGTCCCGAGCAGACGTCGTCGGGAGGAAGCGCCGGGGGCATCGTCCAGAGCTCGGCCCACGGGCCGTTGCCGGTCGCGTTCGCCACGAACCGCACCGCCGCGGCTCCCGTCTTGACCAGCTGCTTGAGGCTGGCGTCCTCGGCACGCAGGATGCCCACGACCTGGTTGAGCCGGGCGAACGCCGGCCCGAGGTCGGCCTTGGTGGCGTTCATGACCGCGGTCAGGTTGCGGGAGAGCTCGGTGGTCTCGGTGAGCAGCCGGTGGATCGCCTCCCGGCGCGAGGTGACCTCGTTGAGCACCAGGTTGGCCTGCTTCATCAGCACCACCAGGTCGCCGCTGCTGCGGGAGAGCTGGTCGGTGACCAGGCGGGCCGCCGAGATCAGCTCGCCGGTCTGGCTGGTCCGGGTCGCCACCGCCTCGGAGAGCTGGGTGATGCCCAGGAGCGCCGGGCCGATCTGGCTGCCGGAGGCGTCCATGGTCTTGCTCATCTCGGTGAGCGCGTGGGCGATCGTCTCGGCGTCGAGCTGGTCGACGGCCTCGGTGCCCTTCTCCAGGACGTCCTGGAGGTTGAACGGCACCGAGGTGCGAGACAGCGGGATCGTGTTCTTCGGCAGGTCGCCCGAGCCCTTCGGGGACACCGCCAGCATGTGCGTGCCCAGCAGCGTCGCGACCTTGATCTTGGCGCTGGTCTCGGAGCCGAGGTGGATGCCGCGGTCCAGCCGGAACCTCACCCGGACCTTCTCGCCGGCCAGCTCGATGCCGGTCACCTCGCCGGCGGTCACGCCGTGCACCGAGACCTCCTCCCCCTTGCGCAGCCCCGCCGTCTGCGCCAGCTCGGCGGTGTAGGTCTTGGTGTCCAGGGAGAGCACGCTCAGGCCGAGTACGCCGAGACCGAGCAGCCCGGTGACCACGATCGCCACCAGACCGACCTTGAAGGAGTCCAGGCTCGCGAGAGACCTCATGAGGCGCACACCGCCGACCACGGTCCGTTGTCGCTCAGGTTGAAGTTGAAGCTGGCCGACCCGAGGGCGAGCGCGGCCGAGCAGACGTAGATGTTGAGCGCGCTCTCGTACGACCCGGCCCGGCCCAGCGCGCTGAGGGCCTTCTCGAAGGTCTGCACCGAGCCGACGAACGGCTTCTCGTTGGCCGCGAAGAGCTCCAGCACCTGGCGGAACTTGGGCACCGTCACCGTCGCCGGCTCGCGCACCTCGCGGAGCATCTCCGAGGTGCTGCCGATCAGCTGGCTCATGCCGTCGATCGAGGAGCCGATCGACGTACGGTCCCTGGCCAGGCCCTCCATCAGCGCGCGCAGCTCCACGACGGTCGAGTGCAGCTCCTCGCCCTGGCCGGCGAAGGTCTTGAGCACGGGCGTGAGGTTGGTGAGCACCTCGTCGAAGACCTCGTCCCTGCTGGCGATCGTGGTGGTCAGCGAGGCGGTCTGCTCCAGCAGCGACTCGATCGTGCCGCCCTCGCCCTGCAGCACCTTGACCATCGAGGCGGCCAGGGCGTTGACGTCGGACGGCTTGAGCGTCTCGAAGAGCGGCCGGAAGCCGTTGAGCAGCTCGGTGAGGTCGAAGCCCGGGCTGGTACGGGTCACCGGGATCCGCGCGCCCGCCTTGATGGCCGGGCCGCGCTCGCCGGACTGCACCAGCGCGAGGTACCGCTGACCGAGGAGGTTCTGGTAGCGCATCACCATCCGGGTGGTGGAGAGGATCGGCTGGTTCGTGCGCACCTGGAAGGTCACCTCCGCGCCCTCGCCGGTGACCTCGATCTTGGTGACCCGGCCGACGCGCACGCCCGCGACCCGGACGTCGTCGCCGACGCGCAGCCCGCTGACGTCGGAGAAGTCCGCGGAGTAGCTCTCCGTGCCGCCGTTGACCCGGTTGAGCATGGTGTTGAGCAGCAGCGCGCCCAGCAGTCCGGCGATCAGCGCGAAGATCGCGAACTTGGCGGTGATGCCACGCAGCCCGGTCATCGGCGCTCACCCTCCAGCATCGAGCCGACGCCGGCACGGGCCAGGCCGGCGCAGTTGGCGCCGCGGGCGTTGCCGAAGCGCGGGCAGTCGGCCGAGGTGTAGAACTTGCCGGGCGAGCCGATGTCCATCCGGCCCACGGTGTTGGCGAATCCGTGGTTCATGATCGAGGCGAGCTTCTGGTCCAGCAGCCGGTTGGTCGCGAAGGCCTCGGTGATGCCGACGTGCCGGTTGTCGTAGACCGCGTCGAGCAGGGTGCCGGAGTTGTTGAGGAAGCGCACCAGCGCCTGCTCGTTGGTGCCCAGGAAGACCGTCGCCTGCGAGGCCAGCGCGGTGCCGCCGCCCAGGATCGCCGTGATCGCGGCCTTCTGGGTGACCACCGTGCGGGCCGCGACCAGCGCGTCCTTGGTGGCGGCGAACATCTCCGGCGCGAGCTGCTCGGCGATGACGATGTTGGTGGCCAGCTTGCGGACGTCGCGGGCGACCAGCGGCATCTTCGGGTTGAGCTTGCCCAGGTAGTCGGCCACGCCGTCGATCAGGCCGCCGATCTGCGTGCCGCGGCCGTCGAGCGCCTGCGCGGCGGATCCGATCGCGGAGGCCAGCTCGGCCGGGCCGACCGCCTTGACCAGCCGGTCGATGTCGTCGAGCGCCTGCTGCAGCTCCAGCGTCCCGACGGTGGTGTCGGCGGGGATCACGGCGCCGGGCTCGAGTCGCGGCGTCGCGCCGGTGGCGGAGGTGGCCAGGTCGACGTACGACGTGCCGAAGACGGTCGCCGGCAGGATCCTGGCCTGTACGTCGGCGGGAACGTCGGCCAGCCGGTCCGGCTTGATCGCGATCCGCACCCGCACGCCCGACTCGGGGCCGCGGCCGATCTCGACGACCCGGCCGACGATGACTCCCCGGACCTTGACGTCCGCTCCCGGCGAGAGCGAGCCGCCGGCGTCCTTGAGCTGCGCCTCGACGTGCTCGGGGCCGCCGTACGTGCCGGAGCTGCGCAGCCAGACCAGACCGCCGATGAGCGCGAGCGCCACCACGGCGACCAGCCCACGACGGGCGTAGTCGCTCCGGGTGAGCTCGCGGCGGCCCTTCGAGTCGCTCATCGCCGTCACCCCGAGACCCGGAATCCGGAGTCGCCGCCCCAGAAGATGAGGGTGAGGACCATGTCGAGGGCGACCACGCTGACGATGCTCGCCCGGATCGCGCGCCCGGTGGCCTCGCCGACCGCCTGCGGGCCGCCGCCCACGCGCATGCCGAACCAGGAGTGGATCATCGCCACGACCAGGGAGAAGATCAGGATCTTCACCACCGAGAGCAGCACGTCGCGACCCTGGATGAACGTCGAGAAGTAGTGGTCGTACTGCCCCGGCGACTGCCCGAAGATCACCACGACGGAGAACATCGAGCTGAGGTAGGAGCCGATCAGGCCGATCAGGTAGAGCGGCAGGATCGCGGTCATCGTGGCCAGCACCCGGGTGGTGACCAGGTAGCGCATCGGCGGGACCGCCATCACCTCGAGGGCGTCGATCTCCTCGTGGATCTTCATCGAGCCGATCTGCGCGGTGAAGCGGCAGCCCACCTGGGCGCCCAGCGCCAGCGCGGCGATCAGCGGCGCCAGCTCGCGGGTGTTGGCGCTCGCGGAGATGAAGCCGGTCAGCGGCGCGAGGCCGACGAGCTCCAGGCCGTTGAAGCCCTCGATGCCGAGCGAGGTACCCGCGGAGAGCGAGAGCAGGACCATGACGCCGACGGTGCCGCCGCCGACGATGATCGCGCCGGAGCCCCAGGCGATGTCCTTGAGCTGGCGCAGCACCTCGTGGTGGTAGCGCTGGATCGTCACCGGCACCGAGATCAGCGTCTGGACGAAGAACGTCGCGAAGTCGCCGAACTGGGCCAGGACGTCGAGAACGGCGTCGAGACCGCGGACCACGGCGTCGCCCAGGACGCTGTTCCGAGAGGAGCGCGGGAGGGAGATGCTCATCAGGCCGCCTGCGGGAAGAGCATCACGTAGGCCTGGGTGAGCCCGACATTGACCATGGCCAGGAGGATCACGCTGAGCACCACCGCCTGGTTGACCGCATCGGCGACGCCCTTGGGACCGCCGGTGGCGTTGAGTCCCTTGTGCGCGGCCACGACGGTGGCGATGAAGCCGAAGATCAGCGCCTTGACCTCCGCCATCGCGAAGTCCATCGGCATGCTGAAGCTGACGAAGGAGTCGAGGTCAGGCGCCGGAGCTGATCGTGCCGCCGCCGACGTTCATCACGTAGCCGGTGATCATCGCGGTCATGGTGACCACCACGGTCAGCAGCAGCGAGACCACCAGGGCCGCGGCCACGCGCGGTGCCACCATCCGCTGGACCGGGTTGAGGCCCATGACCTTCATCGCGTCGATCTCCTCGCGCACCGTGCGGGCGCCGAGGTCGGAGCAGATCGCCGAGCCCACCGCGCCGGCGATCATCAGCGAGGTGACCAGCGGGGCGCCCTGGCGCAGCACGCCGATGCCGTTGACCGCGCCGATGAAGCCGGTGGCCCCGATCTGGCTGGCGACGGCGCCGATCTGCACGGAGATGATCACGCCGAACGGGATCGCCACCAGGATCGTCGGCAGCAGCGAGACCCGGGTCATGAACCACGCCTGGAGCATGAACTCGCTCCAGGAGAACCTGCGCGCGACGATGTCGGTCGCCGCGAACCGGATCGACTCCGAGCCCAGGATGACCAGGTCGCCGCTGGTGACCACGCCCTTGCGCAGCCGGTCCAGCATCGAGTCGAAGCCGGCTCGGCCAGCGACGCTGAACGAACTCATGCCTCCCCCTCGTGGTCGTGGTCACTCCCGCTGCCACCAGGTAGAACGCCGGGGAGGGGTGTGGGTTACGGCACACTAAGTGCTCACTGGCCCAAGGACAACGGTCAGTGACGTTCCGCGTGTCACTCCGGGTTACATTTCGGACAGCAACCGTCCCCGGCTTCCGCTGCGGGTTCCTCAGCGTGGGAGATGCCGGCGTGGCGCCATTCGTGGCCCACGCCGCGGACGGCCACGGAATCCGACGGCGACCAGCTGCTGGACCCGTCCGCGATGGGGACGGTACGGCTCGATCAGCTCGGCCATCCCGTCGTCGTCGACCTCCTCGCCGATCAGCGCCAGGCCGACCTCCCGGGCGACGTGGTAGTCGCCGAAGCTGACCGCGTCGGCGTCGCCGAGGACCCGGCTGCGGATCTCGGCGCTCGTCCAGACCCCGATGCCCGGGATCGTCCGCAGCCGGCGGTCCAGCTCCTCTCCGTCGATCGCCGCCCCTCGCTCCAGGGCGTCCGCCACCCGGGCCGCTGCCACCACCGGCCGTGAGCGGGCGCCGTCGACGGGCAGCCGCAGCCACTCCCAGGAGGCGAGCGAGCGCAGCCGCTCCGCGTCGGGCTGCAGCCGGAGCCCGAGCGGACCCGGCGCCGGCTCGCCGAAGCGGCGCACCAGCGTGCGGAAGGCGCCGAACGCCTCCTGCCCGGTCACCCGCTGCTCGATCACCGACGGCACCAGCGACTCCATCACCAGGCCGGTGGCACTGAACCTCAGGTGCCGGTGCCGTCGCCAGGCGCTCTCCAGGAAGGGATGTGCGGGCTCGAACCCGGTCGGGTCATCGTCCGCGCCCAGCAGCGTGGGCAGCCGGTCCAGGATCCACTCCGCGCCGGGTCCCCACGCGCTCGCCTCGACCGTGGCGCTCCCCGTGTCGGCCCTGACCAGCAGGGTCACCGGCCCCTGCGGCGTGCGCATCGCGCGGGCATGGCCGGCCGTGGTCACGACGTACGTCGGGTCGCCGGCGCCCCGCCGGTGCGTGGAGAGGATCGCCTCCGCCGGGCACGGCCAGGCGGGCCGCCAGGTCCGCGTCCGCTCCTCCACCGAACCGACTCTAGGACGCGGCGCCGACAGTGCCGGTCCGGGTGCTGTGCTCGGCGCACGGCCAACTAGGTTCGGGACATGATCACCGCGGGCATCGATCTCTCGGCAGATCCGAGGAAGACCGGCGTAGCGGTCCTCTCGTGGGCATCGGACGGTTGCGGGGTCGACAGGCTGTCCGTCGGCGACCTCGACGACTCCGGGCTCTGTGCGCTGATCGGCGAGGTGGACAAGTCCGGGATCGACTGCCCGCTGGGATGGCCCTCGGCGTTCGTCGACTACGTGATCGCGCACCGCGCCGGCGGCCATGACCTCTCGGTCCCGCCGACCAGGCACTCGCTCACCCACCGGGCGACCGACCGTCACGTCACCGACCTGACCGGCCTGCGGCCGCTGAGCGTCTCTGCCGACCGGATCGGCTCGGCAGCGATGCGCTGCGCCGCGCTCCTCTCGACGCTCACCCGGGCAGGGACGCCGATCGACCGCACCGGTGAGTCGGGTCCGGTGGTCGAGGTCTACCCGGCGGCAGCCCTGAGGATCTGGGGCCTTCCGTCCAACGGCTATAAGGGCAACAAGCCGGCCGAACGCCAGCGACGGGAGCAGCTGGTCCACCAGATCGTCACGACGCTCCCCTGGCTCGATCTCGGCGCGCACGCTCCGGCTATGGCGGCCGACGACGACGCGCTCGATGCCGTCCTCTGCGCGGTCGTCGCGGGCCTGGCCGTGCTCGGCAGGTGCGAGCCGATGCCGGAGGACAGGCGAGCCGAGGCCGAGGTCGAGGGCTGGATCGCGCTCCCCAGGGCTGGCTCACCGCCGTTCTCAGCGATCGATTAGGCGACGCGGTCGGCGGCGTCGTCGATGAGGTCGCGGAGGCGGTCTTCGACCGCGGCCGGCTCGTGTCCGGGTTGGGGCGGGGGTCTGGATCGGTATCGGTGGCCGGTGGGGGTGGTGAGCTCGACGACTCCTTCGGGCCGATCGATGAGGTCGGTGCGCCAGCCTGGATGCTCCTTGAGGTAGTTGCAGGCCTCGCACAGCCCCTGGGCGTTCCTCGCACTGGTGGTGCCTCCGGCCGCGTGCGGCTTGACGTGGTCGACATGGCGGACGGGCGCCTCGCACAAGGGGGTGCGGCAGGTCTGGTCACGCCAGACGATCAGGTCACGCAGCCGGCCGGTGAAGGCCCGGGAGGTCTTGTCCATGGCGACCAGCTCCCCGGTCTCCGGGTGGGCGTAGAGACGGCGCAACCAGACCTTGTCCGCCCGGCGGACCAGGCGGCGGGCCAAGAACGCGGGGACGGCGCCGTAGTGGGTGCCGTCAGGCCCGGTCACGGTGGCGGCCTCGTCACCGCCGCGCAGCAGGGTGCGCTCGGACATGACCAGGTTCACCGCCAGGTCCGGCCCGGCAGCGTCGTGATCATCGCTTGTGCCGCTCAGACGCGCAGCGAGCTCATCGGCCATCAACTGGCCCATCCCCCGCGGGTCACCGGCGTTCTTCAGACTCTTGGCGCGAGCGCGTAGTGCGGCGTAGGCGCCGATCCCGGCCACCAGCGGCAGGTGCGCGGAGAGCTGGACCATCCCGTCCTTGACCGGCCGGATAGTCACCCGGCGTTCGGACTCCGCCCCCTGGAGACGATGGAGAGCTGCTTCGGGATCGAGCCGGTCGGCGACCCGACGAGCCTCGGACGCGATCCGCCGGTCCCCCATCGCGCCCAACCGCCCAGCCAAGAGCCCATCAGCACGAGCACGATCAGCACGAGACAGCACTGCGGTCTCCCGCGCCACCAACGTGGCCTGCCACTCACTGATCTCACCGACAGCCAGCGCCTCGAAGGTGAACGGCAGATCAGCACTCAGCACCCGCGCCAACCGCAACGCCTGACGCCCACGAGCCGGTGACATCCGCCGCGCCAATCCGACCTGCGCCCCCACCGACGCCTCGATCTGAGCCGGGTCATGGCGAGGATGGGCGCTTGCCTGCGACTCCGCCAACGCCACCGCCAGCCGCGCCTGCGCCGCACTCGCCGCCGACTTCAGCCGCTCCAACGCCGTCAAGGTCTCCACCAACGCGGCCTCGTCCATCCCCGCGGAACCAGCACACAGATCGCGGGCCCAGCCGCCGATCTGGACAGCGTCCAGCGGCGGCCGTAGCGGCGAGGTGGGCGACGTGATCGACATGCCACCACACTAGATCACCACACCGACATATTCGAATATCTATGCGAATCTGTGGAGAACTTCTGCGCACACTCCCTGTCCGCGCGACGTCACTGTCGGCGGCGCGCGGCAGGATGGGCTCCATGCTGCTGGCCAGGCTCGCCGAGACCTCCCGCGAGGTCGCCGCCACCCGCTCGCGGATCGCCAAGCGCGGGCACATCGCGGCGCTGCTGCGCGAGGCGCCGGCGGAGGAGATCCCGCTGGTGGCCGGCTACCTCTCCGGGGCCTTGCGGCAACGCCGGACCGGTGTCGGCTGGCGGGGACTCAGCGAGCTGCCGGAGCCGGCGCTCGTGCCGACGGTCTCGCTCGCCGAGGTCGACGCGACGCTGGGGGAGATCGCCGGGCTGTCCGGTCCAGGCTCCGGTACGGCGCGCCGGGAGATGGTCCGCGGGCTCTTCTCCCGGTTGACGGCCGAGGAACAGGGCTACCTGCGCGGGCTGATGACCGGGGAGACCCGGCAGGGCGCGCTCGACTCGGTGATGCTCGACGCGATTGCCGAGGCCGCCGAGGTTCCGCTCGCCGAGGTGCGCCGGGCCGCGATGTTCAGCGCGCCGACCGGCCCGGTGGCGGAGGCCGCGATGAGCGGCGGCGTGGAGGCGCTCGCGGCGTTCGACCTGGTGACCGGCCGACCGGTGCGCCCGATGCTCGCCTCGTCGGCGCCTGACCTGGCCGAGGCGGTCGAGGGTCTCGGCGCGCCGTACGCCGTGGACACCAAGCTCGACGGCATCCGGATCCAGGTGCATCGATCGGGCGACGAGATCGCCGTCTTCACCCGCAGCCTGGACGAGGTCTCCGAGCGGCTGCCGGAGGTGGTCGAGGCGGTCCGCGCGCTGCCCGTCACCGACCTGATCCTCGACGGCGAGGCGCTCAGCGTCGACGAGTCCGGCCGGCCGCGGCTCTTCCAGGAGACCGCGGCCAGCACGGCGTCCTCCGCGCCCGGCGACGTCCGGCCCCGGCCCTTCTTCTTCGACCTGCTCGCGCTGGAGGGCCGATCGCTGGTGGGCGCACCCGCCGCCGAGCGCTGGGCGCTGCTCGACGAGATCGTGCCCGAGCCGATGCGCACGGCCCGGCTGGTGACCGACGAGATCGACGCGGCACGGGAGTTCTACGACGCGACGCTGGCCGGCGGGCATGAGGGCGTGGTGCTCAAGCGGCTCGACGCGACGTACGACGCGGGCCGACGCGGATCGAGCTGGGTCAAGGTGAAGCCCCGCCACACCCTCGACCTGGTCGTGCTCGCCGTCGAATGGGGCAGCGGCCGCCGTCACGGGTTCCTCTCCAACATCCACCTCGGCGCCCGCGACGGCTCCGGCTTCGTCATGCTGGGCAAGACCTTCAAGGGCATGACCGACGAGATGCTGGCCTGGCAGACCGAGCGCTTCCTGTCGCTGGAGGCCGGCCGCGAGGGACACATCGTTCACCTCCGACCCGAGCAGGTCGTCGAGATCGCCTTCGACGGCGTCCAGCGCTCCACCCGCTACCCCGGCGGCGTCGCCCTCCGCTTCGCCCGCGTCCTGCGCTACCGCGACGACAAGATTCCCGCCGAGGCCGACACGCTGGCAGCAGTTCGAGCACACCTCTAGCTTGTCGGCGCCCGACGCTGTCCAGTGATCTACGGATCCGGCGCTAGAACGGTGGCTTCTGTTCCACGAACCCACTGATCACATCATCGAGCGCAGAGTCGAGGAGTTCGTCGATGTTCAACGCACTTCTTCTCGCTGCGTCATGAAGCGCCTCCAGAATCTCGTACTGCTGCCGCAACTTCGTCTGGGTATCCGTCACCCACGGGTCGTCGGCATCCGGCTGGGGCGCTCGCAATAGCTCTTCCACGATGACGCCGCGGTCATTGACGATGCGGAACTCGTACTCACTGGACTGAGGGAATAGGTCGATGATGATGGATGTCTTCGACCCGGAGAACAAGAATGCATTGATGTCATCCGTCGTTCTCCAAGAGATCACGCCTTGAAGAGTCTGATCCAAGCAACGCTGAGCTAGGAACATGAGGCGATCCGGGATGCTGGAGTGTTCGCTCATGAGGTCGATTCCGTTTCGGTTGTGGGGACTTGAGTGATGTTCCGACCCACCAGTTGAGTCACTTCGTTGCATGCTGCGGAGATGGCCTGCCGCGCTTGTTTGCATGATTCAAGGATGGCCGAGTCGGGCGTTAGGAGCAGTTCCGTCGCGACGGACGCCAGCACCACTGACTCCGTAATCGCCTTCAGCACCCTCGTGGGTCGTGGTGCCTCCTCCTGAAGAAGACCGCTCACGTGACTGGCCTGGAAACGCCATCGGTCTAGCGCCCCGCGAGCTTCACCGGCCGACCGCCGCTCGATTGCGTCATCCAGCTCTAAAGACGCGCGCTGCAGCGCTGGAAGCTGCACAAGCTGCAGGTTTGCGCGCAACTGCGCCTGAGTTCGTTCGATTGCCTTCGAGGTAGCGTTCGCGGCTGTTTCTGCATTCTGAGCCGCTTGCTTGGCTTCTCGGGCTTGGAGAAATGTAAAGACGAGCCCGGCGACTCCGAGAAGCGTTCCCCCAACACCAACCCAGTCCTGCCAGGAGATGTCATACCAGGCCCCCAGCGGCACGACTCGGTCCATGAGAGCCACCGTATGAGTATTGCAGACGCACACGACAACTTCAGGTCGATCGACACGCACCAATCGTGTCAGTCTCTCACTAAGAGCGCCAACGCCGAAGGACTCTCCCGACCAACCACACCGGCTCGAGGACGACGGTGCCGTGACTCGACCCACGGCACCCCAGTCCAGTTGAATCATTCAGCAAGACCTTCAAGGGCATGGCCGACGAGATGCTGGCCTGGCAGACCGAGCGGTTCCTCTGCCTGGAGACCGGCCGCGAGGGCCACGTCGTCCACCTCCGACCCGAGCAGGTCGTCGAGATCGCCTTCGACGGCGTCCAGCGCTCCACCCGCTACCCCGGCGGCGTCGCCCTCCGCTTCGCCCGCGTCCTGCGCTACCGCGACGACAAGACCCCCGCCGAGGCCGACACCATCGAGACGGTCCGCACCATCGCCGGCGGCCCCAGCGGGATCGGCACGCCCACACCGCCGACGCCCTAGGCTGCTCAGACGTCACGCATCGGCGACTGGTCTGGCTCCCTGCCCTCTACGCCGGTTCGGCGGTGGGCGTCTACATCGACCGGATGCGGAACGTCAGCAGCTCTCCTGAATGACGAGCATGACGCGGTGGTCGGCATCGCGGAACTCGCCCAGTTCGAAGTCTGTGTGCTCCGGCGCCTCCCGCGCAGGAACTCCCAGACATCTGCCAGCAGCTGCTCCTTGGTGGCGCCGTGGACCTCGACGACGTTCAGGCCGTACGCATGGACGACGCGTACGTCGGTCCGCCGCAGCATCTTGCGGGCCGCCTTGTCCCCGAGCGCCGAGCCGCGCATACGCCAGAGCGTGCCGTCGTCCTCGATCAGGGAGCCGTCGTACACGGGCGTCGGCCACTCGCCACCCTCGGGAGCGCTCTGACCGATCCGGTGCGGCATGCGCCGATGGTGTCACGCCGGATAGACGTGGACCTCGCTCGCCTTGACGGCGAGCTGGATGTGGGAGCCGGGGGCGAGGCGGAGGTCGGCGACGGCGGCGGCGGTGACGTCGGCGCTGAAGACGTCGGTGCGGACGCGGACCTGGGCGCCGTACGGCTCGAGCTCGGCGACGGTGGCGTCGAAGACGTTGCGGGGGCTGGCGGCGCCGAGGGGCTCGGCGTGGACGGCGACGGCGGACGGGGAGAAGACGGCGACGGCCTGGTCGTTCTCCGCCAGGCCGGGCTCGGGGAGGCCGCGGACGTAGCGGCCGGCCTCGTCGACCACGCCGTCGACCGTGCCCTCGGAGCCGTAGCCGGCAGCCCGGCCGCGGACCAGGTTGAGCCCAGCCACCTGCGCGCCGAAGAGACTGCGCGGGCGGCTCAGCACCTCGCGCGTCGGGCCGGCCTCGACGATCCGGCCGTCGGTCAGCACCACCACCCGGTCGGCGAGCAGCAGCGCGTCGAGGACGTCGTGGGTGACCAGGATGGCGCTGCGCCCGTCCAGCACGCGTCGCAGCAGCGCGCGCATCTGCGGCACCGTGGTCACGTCCAGCGCGGCCATCGGCTCGTCGAGCAGCAGCAGCCCGGGCCCGGTCGCCAGCGCGCGGGCCAGGGCGACCCGCTGGGCCTGACCGCCGGAGAGCTGTCCCGGCCGGCGGTCGGCGAGCCCGGCGGCGTCGACCTCGTCGAGCCAGCGCAGCGCCTCGCGGTTGGCGGCACCCCGGCCGCGCCCCAGACTGCGCGGCCCGAAGGCCACGTTGTCGCGCGCGGTCAGGTGCGGGAAGAGCAGGGGGTCCTGGGCCAGCATCCCGATCCCCCGGTCGTACGCCGGCCGCCAGTGCCCCTCGTCGGTCCGGAAGAGCGGTGTCTCCCCCAGCGTCGCGGCGCCGGCATCGGGCCTGACCAACCCGGCCAGGATGCCCAGGATCGTGGACTTCCCCGAACCGTTCGGCCCGAGCAGCGCGACCGTCTCGCCCTCCTCGACGTGCAGCTCGACGTCGAGGTCCCGCTCGGCCAGGCGTGCCGACATGTCCAGCCTCACAGCGACATCCTCACAGTGCCGTCCTCACAGTGCCGTCCTCACAGGGCGCTCCCCCGGGTGCCGCGGACCAGGCCCATCACCGCGATCGCCACCAGCACCAGCAGCAGCGAGAGCGCGACGGCGGCGTCGGGGTCGACCTCGCGCTGCAGGTAGATCTCCAGCGGCAGCGTGCGGGTGACCCCCTGCAGGTTGCCGGCGAAGGTGATGGTCGCGCCGAACTCGCCCAGCGCGCGGGCGAAGGCGAGGATCGCGCCGGAGAGCAGACCCGGCAGCACCAGCGGCAGCGTCACCCGCCGCAGCACCGTGCCCGGCCGGGCGCCGAGCGTGGCCGCCACGTCCTCGTAGCGGTGGCCGGCGGTGCGCAGCGCTCCCTCGAGGCTGACCACGAGGAACGGCAGCGCGACGAACGTCTGCGCGATCACCACCGCCACGGTGGAGAAGGCGACCTGCAGGCCGAGGACCTCGAGGTACTCGCCGAGCAGCCCCCGCCGGCCGAACGTGTGCAGCAGCGCGATGCCGCCGACGACGGGCGGCAGCACCAGGGGCAGCAGCACCAGCGAGCGCAGCAGCGACTGGCCGGGGAACCGCGTCCGCGCCAGCATGATCGCCATCGGCACGCCGAGCAGCAGGCAGAGCGCCGTGCTCGCGGCGGCGGTCTTGAGGCTGAGCCAGAGCGCCGTACGGGACGAGTCCGAGGTGACCAGGGCGCCGAAGTCACCCCAGTCGACCTGGGTGGTGAGCGCGAGGAGCGGCAGCAGCACGAAGAGGCCGCCCACGGCGGCCGGCAGCACCAGCCATCGTGGGACGCCCGGCGCCACCGCTCCTCGCGCCACGCCCTACGGCTTCCCGAAGCCCGCCGCGGAGAGGACCGCCTGGCCCTCGCTCCCGGTCACGAAGTCGACGAACTGCGCCGCCAGGTCCGCGTGCTTGCTCGCCGCCAGCGCGGCGATCGGGTAGACGTTCACCGCGGCCGAGGACTCGTCGAAGGAGATGCCCGTGACGGCGTCGCCGGCGCCCTTGACGTCGGTGACGTAGACCAGTCCGGCGTCGGCCGCGCCCGAGGTCACCTTGCCGAGCACGCCGGTCACCGAGGACTCCTCGCTGACCGGCTTGATGTCGATGCCGGCGGCCTCCTCGACCTTGACGGTGGCCGCGCCGCACGGGACCTCCGGGGCGCAGACGACGACCTGGACGCCGGACTTGGCGAGGTCCTGCAGCGAGGCGATGCCGGCCGGGTTGTCCGGCGGCGTGGCGATCTGCAGCACGTTGGTCGCGAAGTTCACCGGGGAGCCCTCGACGTCGTCGGCGGCCTTGTCCATGTTGTTGGTGTCGGCCGAGGCGAAGACGTCCGCCGGTGCGCCCTGCTGGATCTGGGCGACCAGGTCGGAGGATCCGCCGAAGCTGAAGGAGACCTTCACGCCCTCGTGCTCGGCCTCGAACTTCTGGCCGATCTCGGTGAACGTCTTGGTCAGCGAGGCCGCCGCGAACACCGTCAGCGTGGTGGTCTCGGTCGTCGCGTCCTTGTCGTCATCGCTGCCACAGCCCGCCACGGCCACCAGCAGCACCGCCGCCAGAACGGGGGCCCACAACTTCTTCAGCGTCATCGCCGTCCATCTTCCTTCTCAACGATCACCGTGGTCGCCTTGACCACGGCAGCGGCGACCGACCCGACCTCCAGGCCCAGGTCGTCCACCGCCTCCCGGCTCATCAGGGAGACGAGACGGAAGGGTCCGCACCGCAGCTCGACCTGCGCCATCACGGTGTCCTTCTCGACCGCGGTCACCAGGCCGGTGAGGCGGTTGCGCGCCGAGCTGTGGGTCTCCCGCTCGGCCTGCTGACGGCGTACGACGAACTCAGCGAGCTCGCGTCCCTCGATCGCCTGACGACCGTGGTCGTCGGTGACGGCGGTCAGCTCACCCGAGGCGGCCCACCGGCGCACGGTGTCATCGCTGACACCCAGCAGCGCGGCGGCTTCGGCAATCCGAATCTGCGGCATGAACGACATCATGGCACCGCATCTGCGTGATATGACATCGGGGTCGTCTCCGCGTTTGCGGAGACAGAGAAGTCGCCGGCGACAGGTGTGTAAACCCCAGTTGCACTACCATGCTGCGGTGAGCACCACCGATCCGGCCCCGGCGACCGCCCTGGCCTCCGAGAACGGCGGCCAGTCGGCCCGGCCGAGCCGCCAGTCCGCGGCGGCCGCGCGCCGGCGCGAGCGCGAGCAGCAGATCCTCGACGCCACCCGGAGACTCTTCGACGAGACCGGCGTCCGGGACGCGCAGATCGAGGACATCGCCCGCGCCGTGGGGATCAACCGCGCGATCATCTACCGGCACTTCAGCGGCAAGGAGGAGCTCTTCGCGCTGACGGTGGAGCGCTACCTCGGCGACCTACGGGTCCAGATGGAGACGGCGGCGGCCGGGGCCGACCCCGCGCCGGCGGCCCAGCTCACCGCCATGGTGGAGAGCTTCATCGACTTCGGCCTGGAGTTCCCGGCCTTCGTGGACTGCGCGCAGACGCTGATGCGCACCCGCGGCCCCGACCTGCTCGAGCAGATCAGCGAGGGCGCGCTCTTCCGTCTCGGCCGCGCGATCACCGCCTGCCTGCGGCCGGTCCGCGACATCCTCGACGCCGGCACGGAGTCCGGGGACTTCCAGGTCACCGACAGCACGCTGCTGGCGAACTACATGTACGCCACCGGCCTGGGCGGACTGCAGCTGGCCCGGATCGGCATGCTGGTCTCGGAGACCGCGCCGGGGATCCCGACGATCTCGCGGGTCTCCGCCGACCAGGTCCGCCACTTCCTGGTGACCACCGCCCTGGCGCTCGCGCGCCAGGGCTGAGTCCTGCCGAGCCCGGGCCTAGCGCTCCAGGATGGCCGTCACGCCCTGGCCGCCGGCCGCGCAGATGGAGATCAACACCCGGCCCGAGCCCTTCTCGGCCAGCAGCTTCGCGGCATTGGCCACGATCCGGCCGCCGGTCGCGGCGAACGGATGGCCCGCCGCCAGCGAGGACCCCTTGACGTTGAGCTTGGCACGGTCGATCTCGCCCAGCGGCGCGTCCAGGCCGAGCCGCTCCTTGCAGAACACCGGGTCCTCCCACGCCTTGAGCGTGGAGAGCACCTGCGAGGCGAACGCCTCGTGGATCTCGTAGTAGTCGAAGTCCTGCAGGGTCAGCCCGGCCCGCGCGAGCATCCTCGGCACGGCGTACGCCGGCGCCATCAGCAGTCCCTCCGCGCCATGCACGAAGTCGACCGCCGCGGTCTCGTAGTCGGCCAGGAAGGCCAGCGGCTCCAGGCCGTGCTCGGCGGCCCACTCCTCCGAGCCGAGCAGCACCGCGGAGGCGCCGTCGGTCAGCGGCGTGGAGTTGCCGGCGGTCATCGTCGCGGCCTCGCCCTTGCCGAAGACCGGCTTGAGCTTGGCGAGCTTCTCCACCGTGGAGTCGGCGCGCAGGTTGTTGTCGCGCTCGAGGCCGTTGAAGGGCGTGATCAGGTCGTCCTGCCAGCCCTCGTCGTACGACGCCCCGAGGTGCTGGTGCGACGCCGCGGCGAGCTCGTCCTGCGCCTCCCGGGTGATCTGCCACTCCAGGGTGGTCAGCGCCTGGTGGTCGCCCATCGAGAGCCGGGTGCGCGGCTCGCCGTTGGACGGGATCGCCAGGCTGATGTCGCCCGGGCGGATCGAGGCCAGCACGGCCAGCCGGTCCTTGGTGGACCGGGCGTTGTTGAGCTTGATCAGCTTCTTGCGCAGCTTGTCGCCGACCGCGAGCGGGGCGTCGGAGGTGGTGTCGGCGCCACCGCCGATGCCGGAGTCGATCTGACCCAGCGCGATCTTGTTGGCGACGTAGATGATCGCCTGCAGGCCGGTGCCGCAGGCCTGCTGGATGTCCACGGCCGGGGTCTCGGGGGCGAGCCGGCTGCCCAGCACCGACTCGCGGGCCAGGTTGAAGTCGCGGGCGTGCTTGAGGACGGCGCCGGCGGCGACCTCACCGAGGCGCTCGCCCTCCAGGCCGAAGCGGGCCGCCAGGCCGTCGAGGGCGGCGGTCAGCATCTCCTGGTTGGAGGCCGTGGCGTAGGCGCCGTTGGACCGGGCGAAGGGGATCCGGTTGCCGCCCAGGACGGCGACCCGGCGGGTGTTGGCCTGCATCTGGTTCTCCTGATCGGTCGTGCTGCGTGAGGCTGAGGGGAGCGTGTGCGCTCGGATCAATACTCGCAGGTAACATCCAGACTTGCCTACGAGGTGAGGGCCACGTCACCTTCCTTGGACAGCGAGTTACACACATCGTTACATTCGACGTCAAGACTGCCTGCGTCCGACCAGAGCGAGGAACCATGAGCGACCGCTACCAGAGCTTCGTCTCCAGCCCGATCGGCCAGATGTTCGTCAAGAACCTCGGCCTCCCGAACCCGGTCCAGCTCGACCGCTACACCGAGGGCGCGCCCCTCGTCGACGGCACCGTCGTCATCGGCGGCGAGGGCCGCCTGGGCGACGCGCTCGTCGCGGCGCTGGACGGGCTCGGCATCGCCAGCACCTGCCAGGCCGCCGAGGGCGAGCGCTACAAGGGCCTCGTCTTCGACGCCACCGGCCTGACCAGCCCCGAGGAGCTGGTCGAGGTCCAGCGCTTCCTCACCCCGCTGATGCGCAGCCTCACCTCCTGCGCCCGCGTGCTGGTCCTGGGCACCAACCCCTCCCAGGCCGCCACCGCCGAGGAGCGGATCGCCCAGCGCGCGCTCGAGGGCATCACCCGGTCCCTGGGCAAGGAGATCGGCAAGGGCGGCACCGCCAACCTCGTGTACGTCGCGCCCGGCGCGGAGTCGACCATCGACTCGACGCTGGCCTTCTTCCTCTCCCCCAAGTCGGCCTACGTCTCCGGGCAGGTCGCCCGCCTCGGTCTGACCGGCGCCAAGAAGGCCGCCAAGGTCGCCGACGTCGAGAAGCCGTTGACCGGCAAGATCGCCATCGTCACCGGCGCGTCCCGCGGCATCGGCGAGCAGATCGCCCGCGTGCTGCATCGCGACGGCGCGACCGTCCTGGGCATCGACGTGCCCCAGGCGGCCAGCGAGCTCCAGGCCGTCATGAAGGAGATCGACGGCGACCTGCTCACCCTCGACATCACCGCCAAGGACGCGCCCCAGCGGATCGCCCACCACGTCCAGGAGAAGCACGGCGGCGTCGACATCGTGGTGCACAACGCCGGCATCACCCGCGACAAGAAGCTCGCCAACATGGCCGAGGACCGCTGGCAGTCGGTGATCTCGGTCAACCTGATCGCGCCGGAGCGGATCACCCGCGAGCTGCTCGATCAGGGCCTGGTCAACAAGAACGGCCGGATCATCGGCGTCTCCTCGATCGCCGGCATCGCCGGCAACGTCGGGCAGACCAACTACGCCGCGTCCAAGGCCGGCGTGATCGGCTTCGTCGACGCGCTCGCCCCCGAGCTGAAGAACGACATCACCGTCAACGCGGTGGCTCCGGGCTTCATCATCACCCAGATGACCGCGGCGGTGCCGTTCGCCACCCGCGAGGTCGGCCAGCGCCTCAACGCGATGTCCCAGGGCGGTCTGCCGGTCGACGTCGCCGAGACGATCGCGTGGTACGCCAGCCCCGGATCGACGGCCGTCAACGGCAACGTGGTCCGCGTCTGCGGCCAGATGATGCTGGGCGCCTGAGATGACCGAGCGGGTCGTCGAGGAGACCGGGTCGTCGCTGCCGACGATGCTCAAGGCGGCGCTGCCCGTCGTACCAGGTGTGAACCTGCTGCCGGGGGTGGCCAAGAAGGGCGGCGAGCTGCCCGACCTGCGGCTGACCCGCAAGGCCGTGGCGATCGACCCCGAGCACGTCGCGGCGTACGCCGAGGTCTGCGGCTTCGAGCCGACCCAGTCGCTGCCGCTGACCTACCCGCACATGCTGGCGTTCCCGCTGCACATGGGGATCATGACCGACGCGTCGTTCCCCTACCCCGCCATCGGCACGGTGCACCTGAGCAACGCGATCACCCAGCACCGCTGGATCGCGCCGTCGGAGCGGCTCGACGTCACCGCGATCGCGACCAACCTCCGGCCGCACGCCAAGGGCAAGGTCTTCGACCTGGTCACCACGGTGACCAGCGAGGGCGAGACGGTGTGGGAGTCGACCTCGGGCTACCTGCGCCTCGGGAAGGGTGACAAGGAGGCCCCAGCCGAGCGGGATCCCTTCGAGGTGGTGCCGGGCAGCGGGATCGTCTGGCAGCTGCCGGGCAACCTGGGCCGCCGGTACGCCGCGGTGTCGGGCGACCACAACCCGATCCACCTCTACCCGCTCACCGCCAAGGCGTTCGGCTTCAAGCGGCAGATCGCCCACGGCATGTGGAGCAAGGCCCGCTGCGTCGCCGCGATCGCCAACCGGCTGCCCGAGCGCGTCGGCGTCGAGGTCGAGTTCAAGAAGCCGATCTTCCTGCCCGCCGGCGTGGCCTTCGGCTCGCGCGTGGTCGAGGACGGCATCGACTTCGCCCTCACCGATCCCCGCAAGGGCGCGCCGCACCTCGTCGGCCGGACCCGCTGACTCAACCGATCGCGCGGGGGTGCGCGGTGGCGTACACCTCGCGCAGCGAGTCCACCGTCACCAGCGTGTAGATCTGCGTGGTCGTCACCGAGGCGTGCCCGAGCAGCTCCTGCACGACCCGGACGTCGGCCCCGCCGTCGAGCAGGTGGGTGGCGAAGGAGTGCCGCATCGTGTGCGGCGAGACCTCGGCGGTGACGCCGGCCCGCTCGGCCGAGCGGACGATGACCGTCCAGGCGCTCTGCCGGGAGAGCCGGCCACCGCGGGAGTTGAGGAAGAGCGCGGCGTTGCCGGTGCCGCCGGAGGCCAGCTCCGGCCGGGCGCGGACGAGGTACGCCGTCAGGGCCTCCCGGGCGTAGCGGCCGAGCGGGACGATCCGCTCCTTGCCGCCCTTGCCGCGCAGCAGCACGGTCCCGGGGACCTCGGCGCTCTCCGCGTCGAGCGCCTCGTCCGAGGCCAGGACCAGGTCGTCGACGTCCAGCCCGACCGCCTCGGAGATCCGCGCGCCGGTGCCGTAGAGCAGCTCCAGCAGGGCACGGTCGCGCAGGGCCAGTGACGTGCCGGCGGATCCCGCGGCCTCCAGGATCGCCTCCACATCGGCCAGGCTCAGCGCCTTGGGCAGCCGCTTGGCCGGTGACGGCGGCCGGACGCCGGCCGACGGATCCGCGCTGGCGAGGCCGTCCTTGACGGCGAACCTGTGGAACCCGCGGACCGCGACGACCATCCGCGCCGCCGAGCTCGCGCCCAGCGGCGGGTGGTCGGCATCGCCCTCGCGCAGCGCCATCAGGAAGCCCCGGATCGTCTCCTCGGTGACGTCGTCGAGGCTGCCCACGCCCTGGGCCTGGAGGTAGGCGAGGTAGCGGCGCAGGTCGCGCCGGTAGGAGCTCAGCGTGTTGGCCGCCAGCCCTCGCTCGACCCCCAGGTGGTCCAGGTAGGTGCGCATCGCCCCGGGGATGCCACCAGCAGCCTCCCGGGACAGCTCACCGGGCGCCGTCGCGCTCAGGCCAGCACCTCCTCCAGCGTGGTCGAGTCCATTCCGTGCGCCTCGGCGACCGGTGCGTAGGTCACCGCGCCGGCGTGGGTGTTCAGGCCCAGCGCAAGTGAGTGGTCCTCACGGAGCGCGCGCTCCCAGCCCTTGTCCGCCAGGGCCACCGTGTAGGGCAGCGTGGCGTTGGTCAGCGCGTACGTCGAGGTGTTCGGCACCGCGCCCGGCATGTTGGCCACACAGTAGAACGTCGAGCCGTGCACCTGGTACGTCGGGTCGGCGTGCGTGGTCGGCCGGGTGTCCTCGAAGCAGCCGCCCTGGTCCACGGCGATGTCGACCAGCACCGAGCCGGGCTTCATCCGCGAGACCAGCTCGTTGCTGACCAGCTTCGGGGCCTTGGCCCCGGGGATCAGCACCGCGCCGATGACCAGGTCGGCCTCGGTCACCTGCTGCTCGATGGCCAGGCGCGAGGAGGCCAGGCCGTGCACCCGGTTGTTGTAGCGCCAGAAGGACATCCGCAGCTTGTCCAGGTCGGTGTCCAGCAGGGTCACGTCGGCGCCCATGCCGAGCGCGATGTTGGCGGCGTTCTGCCCGGCCACGCCGGCGCCGATCACCACGACCTTGGCGTTGGCGACGCCGCCGACGCCGCCCATCAGCACGCCGCGGCCGCCCTGGGCCTTCATCAGCGAGTAGCCGCCGACCTGGGGTGCCAGGCAGCCGGCGACCTCGGACATCGGATAGAGCAGGGGCAGCCCGCCCGAGGGCAGCTGCACGGTCTCGTAGGCGATGCCGGTGACCTTGCGGGCGACCAGCTCCTTGGTGAGCGGCTGGTCGGCGGCGAGGTGGAGATAGGTGAAGAGCACCAGCCCCTCGCGCATCCGGTGGTACTCCTCGGCGACGGGCTCCTTGACCTTGAGCACCATGTCGGCCTGGGCCCAGACGTCGTCGGCGTCCGGCAGCAGGCTCGCCCCCGCGGCGGCGTACTCCTCGTCCGAGATGGACGAGCCGACGCCGGCCCCGGACTGCACGACCACCTCGTGGCCGTGGGCCACCAGCTCGTGGACGCCGACCGGGGTGATGGCCACCCGGTACTCGTTGTTCTTGACCTCCTGGGGAACACCGACCCTCATCGCATCACTCCCTCCGCCTGAGCCTCACCCGGTTGTGGGGCGCTGTGTGTGGCGCTCGCCACTCTATGCCCCGGCAGGGACGTTTCCGGGGTGTCGCGGGCGCACGGATCCGGGCGGGATCAGGCGGCGAGACGTACGGCGATCCAGTCGACCGCCTCCGTCGGGGCGAAGCGCTCCTGCATCACGCCCGAGTGGTGCGTGCGCCACCAGCGGGAGGTCAGATCGAAGCCCGCCGCGGCGTACCGGCGCAGCAGTCTCGCGGTCAGCGGCGCGGGGGCGACCTCGTCGAACAGCCCGGCGTCGACGCGCAGGGGCGGCTGCCCGGCGCCCGGCTTCAGCGCGGCGATCTCGTTGCGCCGGAACGACGCGAAGAGCCGGTGCCACAGCTCATCGCCCTCGGGACCGACGATGCGCCGGGGAGCCACGCCGCCCCAGGAGCCCTCCGCCATCAGCTCGTTCAGGCTGAGCCGCGCGAGATCCGGCCACACGGCCCGCGCCTCGGGGCTCAGGCTCTCGGTCTCCATCAGCTCGCCCAGCCGTGGGTCCTCGGTCGCCGCCCCGCGCAGCATCAGGCCGATGAGGGCGGACACCGTCGGCGCGCCGTACGCACGCCGGCCGAGCATCCGGGCCGCGCCGATGCTGAGATCCATCCGGGTCACCGGGGCGAAGGCGGCGGTGCCGAGCAGGCGGGCGTCGGCGTCGGGAGACCCGGCCACCGAGGCGAAGAGCGCCGCCACCGAGCCCTCCGAGTGCCCGGCGAGCACCCATCGATCGCCGAGGCGCTCGTCGATCTCCCGCCGCGCGCGCATCATCGCGATCATCGACTCCGCGAGCGAGCGCCCGATCAGGTAGGGATGCACGCCCGTCGAGCCGATCCCCTCGTAGTCGGGGCGCAGCACGGCGATGCCGCGCCTCAGCAGGCCGGCGCACAGGACGTCGCCCTGGGAGATGCGACGCCACTCGACGTGGCCCGGCGCGGCCAGGCTCGGCGCCGCCGCGGTGCATCCGCCGGTGGTCATGTGGCCGTAGACGACGATCGGATAGCCACCGGCCGGCGGCGGCGTGCTCGGCAGGTGCAGCAGCCCGCTCTGCTCGTGCCGCTCCCCGCTCATCGTCCGGGCGGCGAAGGCGATCCGGCGGCCGGGCAGCCCGGCGCTCACCACCGGCCCCTGGGCAGCATCCGGCGCAGGGGCGCGGGCAGCACGCCCCGCAGGGCGCCCGCTCTCGCCTCGGCGTCGTCGACGACGTCGGCGAAGAAGCGGGCCACCGGGACGAGCTGGTCGACGTCGACGCAGGCCATCGTGTCCGCGTCGTCGTAGAGGTACAGCGGACCGGAGACCAGGCTCACCGTCGGCACCCCTGCCACGAAGGTGAAGGAGGCGTCGGTCGGGATGCCGCTCGACGACGCCTCCAGCGGCGCCGCCCCGAGCAGCGCGGTCGAGGCCAGCCGGTGCTTGCGGATCAGCCGGATGAGACGCCACGTGAACGCGGGGTTCACGTTGACGAAGATGCCGCGCGGCTCGGTCTCGTCGAGCACCTCGAAGCCGCCGTCGCCACCCTTCACCGCCCGCAGGCCGACGTGCTCGATGGTGGCGTTGAGGACGATGTCGTAGGGGCTGCCGGGATCGAGCACGTAGCGACGGGCGAACTCCATGTGCGCGTGGTAGCCGGTGAAGTGGGTGTCGAAGGTGACGAAGAGCAGCGTCTTCTCCCGGGTCGCGCGCTCCCGGGCGAGCGCGCCGTAGTGCTCGGCGAGCGCGATCACCTCGGCGGTGCCGGAGGCGTCCTCCACGGCCCCCGGGCCGATCGAGTCGTGATGCGACTGCACCATGATCGTCTCGCCGCTCCGGCCCGGCAGCACGCCGATGACGCTACGCGAGACCACGCGCTCGCGGCGTACGTCGAGCGTCAGCGCGACCCGGTCCTCCGAGCCCAGCGCCGCACGCAGCCGCTCGCCCTCGCCGCGCGTCAGCCACACGCCCGGCAGCGAGAACAGCGTCTTGCGGTAGTACTCGTTGTGATAGCCGCTCGACTCGGGATAGTCGCGCAGGACCCCGATCACCGCGACCGCACCTGCCGTGGCCGCCTCCCGCATCACCCGCCCGAGCGAGGTCACATACGGGTTCCGGCTGCCGAGCACCTCGCGCCGGCGCATCCGCTTGTCCGGGTCGTGGAGGTAGAGGGCGAGCGGCAGCGTGTGCGCGAGCGACATGGTGAACCTGAGGTCGAAGAGCACGATCCTGCCGCGTACGTCGTGCTTGCCGACCGCGTCGCTGCCGATGTCCACGACCGGCGCCTCGATGCGATGCTGCGCCGTGCCGGTCCAGTCGTGGCCGGCCAGGCCCGAGTGCAGGATCGGCGAGCAGTCGAATCCCGCGCCGCCCAGCTCGACCGCGTGCCGCTCGGCCCGCCAGGCGTAGGAGTCGACCTCGAGGACCTCGGTCTCCAGGCCCGCCTTCTCGAAGCGCTCGGCGACGTACTCCGCGGCTCGCAGGCCGCCCTCGCCGCCCGTCGCCCGGGGAGCCATCTCGACCAGGTCCGCGATCGTGGCCAGCATCGAGTCGGCCTGCAGAGTCATGGGCCGATCGTAGGTCTATGATCCAGATACGCCGCTCATGTGAGCCGAATCCATCGAATCGACGCCTAGGAGGGAGGCGATCCGTCACGATGCCGACCGACCCGCCCCGCCTCCTCGACGAGCTCGACCTGGCGATCGTGCATGCCCTGCAGCTCGACTCGCGAGCTCCCTGGACCAAGGTCGCCGCGGCGGTCGGCGTCGACAGCGCGACCGTCTCGCGCCGGTGGGAGCAGATGAGCGAGGAGGCGCTGGCCTGGCTGACCATCTGGCCGAAGCCCGCTCAGTGGGCCAACCACGCCGACGCCGCCCTGGTCCAGCTGGACGCCGACGCCGACATCGAGGCGATTCTGGCCCTGCCGTGGGCGCTCACCGTCGACGAGACCTCGGCCGGGGTCGTGGTGCTCGTGGTGAGCGGCTCGGGCCTGCGAGAGCTGGGCGAGCGCGTGCGCGAGCTGTCGAAGGCGTCCGCCCCCGGGCCCTCCGCCGGCGCGTCCCGGATGCACGTCGTCTCGGCCGTGCTCGCCGAGGACTCCATGTGGCGCACGCGAGCGTTGAGCCCCGGCGGTCAGCGGATCCTCGCGCCCTCGCCGGCGAGCGGCACGGGCAGGCCGCCCAGCACGGAGACCGTGGCCGAGCTGGCCGCCGCTCTCGGCGAGGACCCGCGCATGCCCGCGGCGAGACTGGCACAGCGGCTCGGGGTGTCCGAGGCCACGGCCCGGCGTACCGTCGAGCGCGCGGTGGCCACCGACCGGCTGGGCCTGGGCTGCGACCTCTCGGCGCCCGCCGCCGGCCTTCGTCGTGGCGCGATGCTCTGGGCCCGCTCGTCTCGGCTCGACATCGTCGGCGCGAACGCCCGCCGGCTCCCGCAGGCCCACCGGGTGCTCGAGGTGGTGGGGCCGGCTCCGCTGTGCGTCAACGTGCGCGTCACCACGCTCACCGACCTGCCCGAGCTCGAGCGTGCGCTCGGCGACGAGGCCGAGATCGTCGACCGGTGGGCCGTGCTGAGCGTCCGCAAGCGCAACGGGCACCTGCTCGACGACTGGGGCCGCTCGATCGGACGGGTCGAAGTGGGCTGGTGAGCCCTGGTCTCCCCACGGCTCAGCGGCTCAGCGCCTCCGCCCGTAGCCGCGCGTCGAGTCGGTACCTCGACAGCGGCACCAGGCTCGCGAAGCACAGCACCGCCGGCACCGCCGAGACACCGATCACGATCGCCCACTGGGCCGCGTCGGACTGCTGTCCCGCGCCCCCGACGGTCTCCACGTAGCCGCCGATGGCCAGGATCAGGCCCAGCAGCGCGGGCCCGATCGCCAGGCCGAGCAGCTCGAAGCCCGACCACAGGCCCGAGATCATGCCGATGCGGTTCACGCCCGAGACGCGTGCGTCCTCGGCCGCGATGTCCGGCAGCATCGCGAGCGGGAAGATCTGGGCGCCGGCGTAGCCGATGCCGACGATGCCCGCGGCGACGAGCAGCAGGGTGAGATCGCCGGCGCGGCTGACCAGCAGGGCGGCGAGGCCGATGCCCATCACCACGGTCGCGATGGCGAAGCCCCGCTTCTTGCCGAGGCGTACGCCGACCCGCTGCCAGAGCGGGGCGAACAGGATGGCCGGCCCCACGAAGCAGACGAAGGCGAACGTCGACGCGCCGGAGGCCCGCACCACGTGGTGGGCGACGTACACGACGCCGCTGAGCACCATGCCGATCGCGACCGCCTGCAGCACGAACGAGAGGATCAGCCACCGGGCGTCGGGGTTGCGCAGGACGATCGCGAGCTGCTCGCTCAGCCGTCCGCCGGCCTGCTCCTCGCGGGTGAGCGGCACGCCCCGGGTGCCCAGCCAGACGCCGATCGCGCCGAGCGCGATCAGCACACCCATGACCAGCGCCATGAGGCGGTACCCCGCGGCGCCCTCGCTCGCCTCCACGAGCATCGGCGCCGCGCCGCCGGAGACGAGGATCGCCAGGCTGAACGTCGCCACGCGCCAGGTGATCAGCCGCGTGCGCTCGCTGTAGTCGTCGGTGATCTCGGCGGCCATGGAGAGGAAGGGCACCTGGTAGAACGCGTAGACGGTCGCGCTCACCAGGGAGATCAGCAGCACCCAGAGGCCCGCCAGCAGGGGCGGATGGCCGGGGCCCACGAAGAGCATCACGAACACGATCGCCAGCAGCAGACCCGCGCGGATCACGAAGGGACGGCGCCGGTCGTGCGGGTTGGTGGACCGGTCGCTGATGCGGCCCGCGATGGGGTTCAGCACGAAGTCCCACGCCTTCGGCGCGAAGACGATCAGGCCGGCCAGCGCCGCGGCCACACCGAGATGGTCGGTGAGGTAGGGCATGAGGATGAGGCCGGGCACGGTGCCGTAGGTGCCGGTCGTGATGCCTCCGAGTGCGTAGCCGATGCGCACCCGAGTGGAGAGCGTGACCATGCCCAGAGGCTAGGGGTTCCCTCAACGATCGCGCCGAAACGCGCGGGATCCTTCGATTCGCCGCGATCCATCGGCGCGATCGAGCAGGCTTACGCGTCGCCTCGGGCCCGCAGCGCCTGGTAGGCCAGGACGGCGATGACCACCGGGCCGTCGGTGACGCGCCCGTCCAGGACCGCCTCGACGAGGTCGGCCACCGGGACGCGGTCGACGGTCATGTCGGCCTCCTCGTGGCGGGGATGGAAGTCCCGCGCCACCTCACGCAGGTCACGGGCGAGATAGAGGACGTGCCGCTCCTGGGTGATGCCCGGCGAGGCGTACGTCGTGAGCAGGTGCCGCCACTCCCCCGCCTCCAGCGCGACCTCCTCGCGCAGCTCGCGGCGGGCGGCGTCCAGCGGGTCCTCGCCGTCCTCGTCGAGCTTGCCCGCCGGCAGCTCGACCAGCCGCATGCCGACCGGGTGGCGGTACTGGCGCAGGACGACGGCCCGCTCCTCCTCGTCCACCGCCAGGACGATCACCGCGCCCGGGTCCTCCAGCACGATCCGCTCGAAGGAGTCCTCGGGGTGCCCCGGCCGGTGCAGCACGTCCGCGCGCAGGCCGACCACCCAGTCACCGCGGTAGACCTCGGCGCTCGCGGTGACCGGCCAGGACTCGGGGACGTCGCGGAGCTCCTCAGTCATCGTCGCGCCGGCGCAGGCCCGTCTCGTCGATCGGGATCCGCAGCTCGCGCTGCCGCTCGATCGCGGCGCCGACGAGCCCGGCGAAGAGCGGGTGCGGCCGGGTCGGCCGGGAGCGCAGCTCGGGGTGCGCCTGGGTGGCGACGTAGTACGGGTGGACGTCGGCGGGCAGCTCGACGAACTCGACCAGGTTGTTGTCCGGCGAGGTCCCGGAGAAGACCAGCCCGGCCTGCTCGAGCTGGTCGCGGTAGGCGTTGTTGACCTCGTAGCGGTGCCGGTGCCGCTCCTCGATGCGCGCCTCGCCGTACGTCGCCCGCACGACCGTGCCCTCCTTGAGGTCGGCCGGGTAGAGCCCCAGCCGCATCGTGCCGCCCAGGTCGCCGGCACCCTCGACGAAGGCGTGCTGCTCCTCCATCGTGGCGATCACCGGCTCCGGCGCGTCGGGATCGAACTCGGTCGAGGCGGCCTTCTCCAGCCCGGCGACGTCGCGGGCATACTCGATCACCATGCACTGCAGGCCCAGGCAGAGGCCGAGCGTGGGGATGCCGTGCGTGCGGGTGTAGTGCAGCGCGCCGAGCTTGCCCTCGATGCCGCGGATGCCGAAGCCACCGGGCACGCAGACCGCGTCGACGTCGGCCAGCCGGCGCGCCGCGCCCTCCGGCGTCTCGCACTCGTCCGAGGGCACCCACTCCACGCGGACCTTGGCGCGGTGGGCGAACCCGCCCGCCCGGAGTGCCTCGACCACCGAGAGGTAGGCGTCGGGCAGGTCGATGTACTTGCCGACCAGCGCGACGGTGACCTCCTCGTCGGGGTGGTGCACCCGCTGGAGCAGGTCGTCCCAGCGGGTCCAGTCGACATCGCGGAAGGGCAGGTTGAGCCGGCGTACGACGTACGCGTCGAGACCCTCGGCGTGCAGGACCTTGGGGATGTCGTAGATCGAGGGAGCGTCGGCCGCGGTGACCACGGCCTCGGCATCGACGTCGCACATCAGCGAGATCTTGCGCTTCACCGAGGCGGGGATCTCCCGGTCGGCGCGGCAGACGATGGCGTCGGGCTGGATTCCGATCGAGCGCAGCGCGGCGACCGAGTGCTGGGTCGGCTTGGTCTTCAGCTCGCCCGACGGGCCGATCCACGGCACCAGCGAGACGTGCAGGAAGAAGCAGTTGTCACGGCCGATGTCGTGACGCACCTGGCGGGCAGCCTCCAGGAAGGGCAGCGACTCGATGTCGCCCACGGTGCCGCCGATCTCGGTGATCACCACGTCGATCCGCCTGCCGTCGGCCGGCCGCGCCATCGCCCGGATGCGGTCCTTGATCTCGTTGGTGATGTGCGGGATCACCTGGACGGTGTCGCCGAGATAGTCGCCGCGCCGCTCCTTGGCGATCACCGCCGAGTAGACCTGGCCGGTGGTGACGTTGGCGATCTGGTCGAGGTCGGTGTCCAGGAAGCGCTCGTAGTGGCCGATGTCCAGGTCGGTCTCGGCGCCGTCGTTGGTGACGAAGACCTCGCCGTGCTGGAAGGGGTTCATCGTCCCCGGGTCCACGTTGAGGTACGGGTCCAGCTTCTGCATGGTGACGGTGAGCCCGCGCGACTTCAGCAGGCTGCCGAGGCTGGAGGCCGTGAGGCCCTTGCCCAGCGAGGAGGCGACTCCCCCGGTGACGAAGACGTGCTTGGTCTGATGGCCGGTGCCGGGGGTGTTCTCCACGGGGTTCGATCCTACAGCGATCTAGAGCGCCGGCAGCACACCGTCCGGCGCGTCGGCGCCGCCATAGTGTCCGATCGTCCCGGATCCACGGGCCGCGACCGCCCGGACGGCGACGATCCGGCCCATCTCGGTCTGCACGCCGTCGCTGGTGGCGAGCGCGGCCGCCAGCCCCTCGTCCGCGCGGATCGCGCCGACCAGACCGCCCTCGGCCGCCGTGGCGGACGTGCCCGCGACCACGACCGGCGCCTGGCCGGCCAGGGCGCCCAGGATGGCCAGCGGCACGGCGTTCGCGGCGGAGGCGTCCGCGCCACGAGCCGGCGGACCGGGGACCACGAGGACCACGCCGGCACGTGAGGCGATCGGCGCGGTGACCTTCACCACGTCGGCGGTCTCCAGGCCCGAGACGATGCCCACGGCCTGGTCGTCGTACGCCGCGCCGGCGGGCTCGGGAGCGCCGATCGCCCGGCCCAGCAGGGCGCCGAGCCGCTCGAAGCCCCCGGCGTCGGCGGGCATCTGCACCTGCGGGTTCTGCGTCGCCATCTGACTGGTCAGGGCCTCGACGAGCTGGCGTCCGCCGGCACTGGCGGCCTTGGCGGAGATCTCGACCACGCCGGCGACCTGCCCGCCCGCGGCGGTGACGTCGGCGCTCAGGCCGGTCACCGTCTCGGCGTCGGCGCCGGGCAGGGTGACGATGGCGACCGTGCGCTTGGCCAGCGCGCCGTTCAGCAGGGCGGGCGCGGAGGCTCGGGCGTAGGCGTCGGCGAAGGCCGTCTCGGCACGCTGGGAGTCGAGCTGTCGCTCCAGCCGGGCATTGGCGGCGCGCTCCCGGGTGAGGTCGCGCTCCTGATGACTCTGGCTCAGCTGCAGGGGTCCCGCGCCGATGGCGATGCCGAGGGCGACCAGGAGCACCGCGACGGCCGTGAGCAGCAGTCCGCGCTTCACCGGCGTACCTCGCGGAGCTCGTCGAGAACGTCCTGCCACCAGTCCTGGCCGATCGGCGTGGCCGCGACGGTCACGCCGAGGACGGCCAGGGCGAGCAGGAGCACGGCCAGCACGTGCCAGGCGCGCACCCGGCCGCTGTAGAGGAGCGGCACCGAGGCGGGCTCGACCCAGGTCGCGCCCAGCCGGAGCCGGGTCAGGAACATGCTCGCCTGGTCCGCCCGCTCGCGGTCGACGAACTGGTCGAGGTCGGCCGGGGCGCCGACCGGCAGCACCACCTTGGCGCCGGCCGCATGGGCCAGCAGCAGGGCGAGGTCGCGCTCGGGCAGTGAGGTCTCCAGCCGGTGGACCGGCACGTCGAGCTTCTCGATTCGCTTGGGCAGCGGCTCGGTGCCCGGCACGACCACCTCGCGCGCCCGGCGCAGCGCGCGGTCGCCGACCGGCGTGTCCGGACCGGTGACCACGACGTCGACCCGGCGCCGGCCCAGCAGATCGGCTCCGGCGCCGACCCCGATCAGGACCGGTCGCTGCTGGCGGAGGAACCTGCGGATCGGCGCGAGATCCGCAGGCGTCGCCGTGTCCGCGACGACCACCACCGGGCGGTCTCCCGCGTGGGCCCGCAGCTCGGGCAGGTCCGCGCCGTGCAGCAGCACGTCCTCCTCCTCGCGGAGCAGCACGCCGGCGGTCCTCGCGAAGCTGTCCAGCTGGGCGGCGAGTCCTCGGCGGCCGGCCTCGAGGCGCTGCCCCAGCTCGGGCTCGGCGAGCTCGTGGACGTCGAGGACCGTGGTGTCCCCGTCGTACAGCCTCCCGTCGGCATAGCGCAGCGAGGCCCCGTCACGGAGGGCACGCACGCCGTCGCGCTCGCCCTCCAGCAGGACCACGCCCGCGTCGGCCAGCACCCGGGGGCCGAGGTTGGCGTAGCGGCCGGAGACGAACTCGGCAGCGTTGAGCACGGCGAACGGCTGCCGGTCCGCCAGTGCGCGGGCGGTCGCGGCGTCCAGGTCGCGGTGGTCGATGACGGCCAGCGTGCCGGGCTCCAGCCGCTCCACCAGGGCATCCAGGCGGCGGTGGGTCCGCACGGTGAGGGTGACGGACTCCTGGGCGGGCTCGGTCATCGAGCGCTCCTGGCCTGCTGGGCGGTGTCGAGCAGCTCCTGCGCGTGCGCCAGCGCGGTCTCGGAGGCCTCCAGCCCGGCCAGCATCCGGGAGAGCTCCTGGACCCGGCCGGCGTCGTCGAGGACCTGCAGGCCCGAGGTCGTGATCGAGCCGTCGCTGGCCTTGCGCACCACGACGTGCCGGTCGGCGAAGGCGGCCACCTGGGGCAGGTGGGTGACCACCAGCACCTGGGCCGAGGTCGCGAGGGCCGCCAGGCGGCGCCCGATCTCGACGGCGGCCTTGCCGCCGACACCGGCGTCCACCTCGTCGAAGACGAAGGTCGGCACGGGGCTCGTCCCGGCCAGGACCACCTCGATGGCCAGCATCACCCGGGAGAGCTCGCCGCCCGAGGCGCCCTTGTCCAGCGGCCGGGCCGGCGATCCGGTGTTGGCCGCCAGCAGGATCTCCACCTGGTCCACGCCGGTCGGGCCGAACCGCAGGTGGCGTCCGTCGATCTCCAGCCCCTCGGGGTCCTCGGTGCGGCCGATCCGGACCTCCAGGGTCGCGTGCGGCATGGCGAGCGAGGTCAGCTCCTCGGTGACCGCGGCGGCCATGGCTCCGGCGGCCTCGTCGCGGAGCTTCGCCAGGCGGCTCGCGTCCTCGGCCAGCCGGTCTCTCAGGTCGGTACGGCGGGCGCGCAGCCGGTCGAGCTGCTCGTCGGTGCCGTCGAGCTCGATCAGCCGGACCGCCGAGGTCGTCGCCCAGGCGAGGACCTCCTCGACGGTCTCGCCGTACTTCCTGGTCAGCGCCGTGAGCGCGGCCCGGCGCTCGGAGACAGCCGCGAGTCGAGCGGGGTCGGTCTCCAGGCCGGAGGCGTAGGAGGCGACGTCGGCCGCGGCGTCGGCGAGCAGATAGCCGATCTCGGCCACCCGGTCGGCCAGCCGCCCGGCCTCCTCGTCGTGTTCGCGGACCGACTCCAGTGCTCGGCGCGCGGCGCTCACGGTGCCGAGCGCGTCGGGGCTCTCGTCGTCGGCCGACAGGCTGGCCCGGGCCTCCTCGGCGGCGGTGCGCAGGGTGTCGGCGAAGCCCAGCCGGCCCTCCTCCTGGGCCAGGGCGACGTCCTCGCCCGGCTGGGGATCGACCCCCTCGATCTCGGTCAGGCCGAGCCGGAGCACGCCGGCCTCGCGGGCGCGTTCCCGGACCGCAGCCCCCACCTCGCGGAGCTCGGCCTCGACGGCGGTCAGCTCGGAGTACGCCGCGGCGTACCGCTCCAGCACCTCGGCCAGCGAGGCGCCCGCGTAGGCGTCGAGCGCGGCCCGCTGCGCCTCGGGACGCAGCAGCCGGTGCTGATCGGACTGCCCGTGGACGGCGACCAGCCAGTCGGCGACGTCCTGCAGCACCGAGACCGGCACCGCCGCGCCGCCCAGGAACGCCCGGGAGCGGCCCTCGGCCGAGACCTGGCGGGCCAGCAGCACGCTGCCGTCCTCGCTCTCCCCGCCGTGCTCGTCGACGCGCTCGGTCAGCGCCTCGTCGACGCCGACCGTGCCCTCGACCCGCGCCTGCTTGGCTCCGGTGCGCACGGCCCCGGCGTCGGCCCGGGCGCCCAGCAGCAGCCCCAGCGCGGTGACCAGCATGGTCTTGCCCGCGCCGGTCTCGCCGGTGACGACGTTGAGTCCCGGGCCCAGCTCGAGCACCGACTCCTCGATCACGCCCAGCGAGCGGATCCTGATCTCCTCGATCACGCGCTCGCCCCCTCGCGGGAGTGATCGCCTCCCGGGTCGTGCCCGGGGTCGGCAGCATGATCGGCCGCGTGGTCGGCCCGCCGGCGCTCGGCCGCACCCCGCCAGCCGTCGACGGAGAGGCCGAACTTGGCGACCAGCCGGTCGGTGAAGGGCGCCTGGTGGAGCCGGGCCAGACGCACCGGCATCCGGCCGCGGCGTACCTCGATCCGCGCGCCGGGCGGCAGCTCCTCGCGCCGCCGGCCGTCGCACCACAGCACCCCGGCGCCCTCGTTGCGGTCCAGGACGTCGATCACCATGACCGAGTCCGGGGCCACCACGAGCGGCCGCGCGAAGAGCGCGTGCGCGCTCAGCGGGACCATCAGCAGCGCGTCCACCCCGGGCCACACCACGGGGCCGCCGGCGGAGAAGTTGTACGCCGTGGAGCCGGTCGGGGTCGCGCAGACCACGCCGTCGCAGGCCCAGCGGCTCAGCGGGCGGCCGTCGATGCCGACGACCACCTCGATCATCCGCTCCCGCGACGCCTTCTCCACGCTCGCCTCGTTGAGCGCCCAGGTGGAGGTCACCAGCTCGTTGTCGCGGTAGACCCCGACGTCGATGGTGAGCCGCTCCTCGCTGGTGTAGCGCCGCCCGACGATCGCCTCGATGGTGGCGTCGATGTCCTCGCTCTCGGCCTCGGCCAGGAAGCCGACGTGCCCGAGGTTGACCCCGAGCAGCGGGGTGCCGGACCCATGGGTGAGCTCGGCCGCGCGCAGGATGGTGCCGTCGCCGCCGATGACCACGGCGAGCTCGCAGCCGGTGGCGGCGTCGGACTCGGCGACCAGCTCCAGGCCGGACGCGGGGACGAGACCCAGCTCGGCTCCCTCGTCGGCGAGCATGCGCACCGCGATCCCGTGGGAGCGCAGCGCGTCCACGACCTGGCGAGCCACCGAGATCGCCTCGTCCCGTCCGGTGTGGGTGAGCACCAGCACCCGGCGCTCGCCGGGGTGGATGCCGTCGCCGGAGGTCTCGCTCACCGCCCCAGCCTCTCATCCGATGAGGCCGGAGCCGGGGAACGGCCCACCACCTCGGCGATGTCGTCGGCCGTGATCCGGGCGACACCGGCACGCAGCCAGACGAAGAACTCCACGTTGCCCGAGGGCCCCGGCAGCGGACTCACCGCCGCTGCCTGAGCGCCCCAGCCGCGCTCGCCGGCCGCGGCCACGACGTCGAGGACCGCCTCGACCCGGTGCTCGACGTTGCGCACCACGCCGCCCTTGCCGAGCCGGTCCTTGCCCACCTCGAACTGCGGCTTGACCATCAGCGCCAGGTCTCCGCCGGGCGCGGTCACGCCGATCAGCGCGTCCAGCACCAGCCGCAGCGAGATGAAGGAGAGGTCGCCGACCACCAGGTCGACCGGGCCGCCGATCGTCTCCGGCGTCAGCTCCCGGACGTTGGTCCGGTCGTGCACCCGCACCCTCGGGTCGGTCCGCAGCGACCACGCCAGCTGGCCGTAGCCGACGTCGACCGCCACCACCTCGGCCGCCCCCGCCCGGAGCAGCACGTCGGTGAAGCCGCCGGTCGAGGCGCCCGCGTCCAGGCAGCGCCGGCCGGCGACGACCAGGCCCTGCGGCTCGAACGCGGCCAGCGCCCCGGCCAGCTTGTGCCCGCCTCGGCTGACGTAGTCGGGCCGGTCGGGATCGGCGCGCACCACCAGGTCGGCGTCGGTGGTCACGCCCGTCGCCGGCTTCGTCGCCGGCTGAGCGTTGACGCTCACCAGACCCGCCGCGATCAGCTCGGCCGCCTGCTCCCGCGACCGGGCCAGGCCGCGCCGGACCAGCTCGGCGTCCAGCCGCAGTCGTCGCGGCGGCATCAGGGCCGCCCTAGGCTCGGTCGCCCGGCTGGGACAGCGCGCGCCGGAACTGCTCGTGCGCCTGCTCGAAGACCGCGACGTGCTCGGCGACCGGCCGCTCGTCCAGCCCCTCCAGCGAGGCGAGCACCTCGTCGACGGCCTGGTGCCCGGTCGCGTCCCCCGCCGTGCCCTCGGCCGGCTCCATCGGACCGGCCTCCTCCGCCGTCGGAGCCTCCCCGAACGGCTCGCCGAAGTCTCCGGTCTCAGTCATGTCGTCACCGTACCGAAGGGCTGGGCCCCGCACGCGGTGGGCCGGGCGGTGGGCCGGGCGGTGGGCTCGGGAGACCGGCCGGCGCCCCGGTGCGGTCCAGGTGCTCCCACGCCGTCGTGGCCACGGCCTGCCACCACTGATGGACGTCGCCGTCGCCCGCGACGCGGATCTCCCCGCCGACCGCCTCGGCCCGCCACCCGCCGACGCCACCGGTGCCGGCCAGAGCGGTCAGGTCGGCCGCGACGTACGTCGGCCGGTGGGCGGCCGGCAGCCGGGCCAGCTCGTCGGGGGTCGTCACCCCGCTCATCACCAGCATGCTGTCCCAGCCCATCACCCGGGCGCCGTCGATGTCGGTGTCGACCCGGTCTCCGACCACCAGCGGCCGCGAGCCACCCGCCCGCCGTTGGGTCTCGGCGAAGAGACCGGGCGCCGGCTTCCCCGCCACGTCGGGCACCCGGTCGGCGAACCGGGCCACCAGGTCGACCAGCGCGCCGTTGCCCGGCCCCGGACCGCGTGGCGTCGGGACCGTCGCGTCGGTGTTGGTCGCCATCCACGGCAGACCGGACTTGACCAGGATGGCTCCGTCGATGACCTGACGCCACGGCATCCGCGGCCCATAGCCCTGCACGACGGCAAGAGCGCCCTCCCCCGGATCGGTGACCGGCCCCAGCCCGCGCTCCTCCAAGGCCGCGTGCAGGCCGTCGCCACCGATCACGTAGACCGGGCTCCCCGGCGCCAGTCGCTCCGCCAGCAGCCCGGCGGCGGCCTGCGAGCTGGTCACCACGTCGGCGTCGGCGGCCTCGATGCCGAGCTCGCGGAGGTGGCCGGCGACGACCTCCGGCGGCCGAGCGGCGTTGTTGGTGGCGAACGCGACCCGTATCCCCCGCTCGCGCGCCTCGTGGATCGCCCGCGCCGCTCCCGGGACGGCATCGGGGCCGATGTAGACGACCCCGTCCAGGTCGACGACGGCCAGGTCGTAGCGCTCGCTCAGCACGGGTTCAGGCGCCATGAGCCGATTCTCCCGCAGGCCTGGCCGCCCGCCGCAGTCGGCGTCCGGAGAGCACCTCGACCTCGAGCCGGCTCCAGCCGCGCCGCTGACCGCCGAACCGTCGTCGGAGCGCGCCGACCACCTCGACGTGATCGCCGTGACGCCAGGTCCGGGCCTGCCCCCGCACACGCCCGCCCCACGCGGCGCACTCCACCCAGTCCGAGCTCGGCCGCGACCCGGCCGCCATCGGCGTCGCCGACCGGGCCACCACCAGCCGGAAGCCGACCAGCTGCGTCCCACTGGGCAGCTCGCGCACCTCCGGGTCGCCGCTGATCCGGCCCACCAGCCGCACCTCGTTCACCGGCACGGCCGCGGTGTCCTGATCACCACTGCTCATCGCTGACCACCTCCAGGCACCACCCTGGTCGAGGCGGAACCCGCGCTCAATCCGGGCCGGCGGATCTGTGGAGAACCGCTCCCGGAGGGCTCCTGTGGACGACAAGTGGCCAGCCGTCGGAGCGGCCGGAGCCGCGCCGAGCATCAGTCCTGGAGCGTCCGCTCGATCTCGGCGGCGCGCTCGCCCGCGTCGGTCGTCTCCTCGGCGTCGATCGCCTCGGCCCGGTGGAACCAGGCCAGCGCGTCGGCCGGACGCTCCGCGGCCAGCAGCGTGTCGGCATAGGCGTACCGCAGCCGGACCACCCACCCCGCGCGCGACTTCGACTGCAGCGGGGCGTGCTCGAGCGTCCGGAGCGCGGCGTCCAGCTCGCCGCGATCGCGCCGCGCGCCCGCCTCGACGATGACGGCCTCGGCGGCGAGCTCGGGGCTCAGCTTCTCCCGCGGCACGTTGCGCAGCAGCGTCAGCGCCTTGTCCGGCCGGCCGAGCGCGCGCTCGCAGTCGGCCATCATCGGCAGGTAGTCCACGGCGCCGTTCATCCGCTTCGCGGCCCGCAGCTCGGCCAGCGCCTCGGCGAACTCACCCGCCGCGTACGCCGCCTCGCCGACCGCCTCGCGGACGACAGCCAGCCGGCTCGCCCGCGCCCGGGCCGCCAGCGTGTGCTCGTAGGCCACCCGCGGGTCGCTCTCCAGCGCCTCCTCGGCCGCCACCAGGTGCCGGGCCACCCGCAGGGCCAGCTTCTCCGGCAGCGACTTCAGCTGTGCGGCCACCGAGCGGCTCACCTCGCGGCCGGTGATGTGCTCGGGCAGCGGAGGGCCGTCGTAGCGCTGCTGGTCCTGGGTGCGCTCCTCGTCGGTGCGCGCTGCCCGGCGGTCGTCACGACGGTCATCCCGGGCCCGACCCGCGCCGCCCCGCTGATCGGGACGGCCGCCGGAACGGCCCTTGTCGCGCGCTCGGTCGGTCCGGGGCCTGTCGGAGCGGGGCTTGCCGCCGCGGCCGTCGGAAGATCTGCGGTTCTCGGCCATCGTTGTCGTTCCTGTCTCGACGCCCGCGGCATCGACTACGTCTGGAATTGCGCGGTGCTGAATTGCGTAAGGGCCGCCCCGAATGGGGGCGGCCCTTACGAATAAGTATGTCCGGCGACGTCCTACTCTCCCACGACCTCTCGGTCGCAGTACCATCGGCGCTGAGAGGCTTAACTTCCGGGTTCGGAATGGAGCCGGGTGTTTCCCTCTCGCTATGGCCGCCGAAACTCTATGGAGTTAGCAAAAGCCTTAGTCTTTCAAGGCTCCCGACCGTAACTCGGGAACCACACAGTGGACGCGCAACATCTTTGAGGGACAAGCCCTCGGCCTATTAGTACCGGTCGGCTGGGCATTACTGCTGTACACCTCCGGCCTATCAACCCAGTCGTCTACTGGGGGCCTTACCCGGTTAACCCGGTGGGAAACCTCATCTTGAAACGTGCTTCCCGCTTAGATGCTTTCAGCGGTTATCACTTCCGAACGTAGCTAACCAGCCGTGCTCTTGGCAGAACAACTGGCACACCAGAGGTTCGTCCACCCCGGTCCTCTCGTACTAGGGGCAGCCTTTCTCAAGTTTCCTGCGCGCGCGGCGGATAGGGACCGAACTGTCTCACGACGTTCTAAACCCAGC
>JBIQLB010000011.1:0-95199 GCA_044464665.1 Nocardioides sp. | reverse complement strand
GGCGTGCACGCAGGAGTAGTCGAACTCGATGCCCTGGCCGATCCGGTTCGGCCCGCTGCCGAGGATGATCACCGCCTCCTTGGTGCGCGGGCGCACCTCGGTCTCCTCGTCGTAGGAGGAGTAGTGGTACGGCGTCAGCGCGGCGAACTCGGCGGCGCAGGTGTCGACCGTCTTGTAGACCGGCCGCACGCCGAGCGCGTGCCGGATGCCGCGGACGACGTCCTCGCGCAGGCCGCGCATCTTCGCCAGCTGGGCGTCGGAGAAGCCGTGCCGCTTGGCCCGGCGCAGCAGCGGCGGGGTCAGCTCGTCGGCGTCGATGACCTCCTGAGCGACCTCGTTGATGAGGGCGAGCTGGTCCACGAACCAGGGGTCGATCCCGGTGGCCTCGTGGATCTCCTCGGGGGTGGCGCCGGCGCGGATGGTGTCCATCACGCGCTTGAGCCGGCCGTCGGTGGGGACCTTGATCTCCTCCAGCAGCGCCGGCTTGTCGAGGTCGACCCACTCCTGGGACCAGTCGAAGGGCGCGTCCTTCGACTCCAGGCTGCGCAGCGCCTTCTGCAGCGACTCGGTGAAGTTGCGTCCGATCGCCATCGCCTCGCCCACGGACTTCATGTGCGTGGTCAGGGTGTGGTCGGCGGTCGGGAACTTCTCGAAGGCGAACCGCGGGACCTTGACCACGACGTAGTCCAGCGTCGGCTCGAACGATGCCGGTGTCTCGGCGGTGATGTCGTTGGGGATCTCGTCGAGGGTGTAGCCGACGGCCACCTTGGCGGCGATCTTGGCGATCGGGAAGCCGGTGGCCTTGGAGGCGAGCGCGCTGGAGCGGGAGACCCGGGGGTTCATCTCGATGACGATGACCCGGCCGTCCGCCGGGTTCACGGCGTACTGGATGTTGCAGCCGCCGGTGTCCACGCCGACCTCGCGGATGATGCCGATCGCCAGGTCGCGCAGGTGCTGGTACTCCCGGTCGGTCAGTGTCATCGCCGGCGCGACGGTGATCGAGTCGCCGGTGTGCACGCCCATCGGGTCGAGGTTCTCGATCGAGCAGACGATGACGACGTTGTCGGCCTTGTCGCGCATCACCTCCAGCTCGTACTCCTTCCAGCCGATGATCGACTCCTCCAGGAGCACCTCGGTGGTCGGGCTGGCGGCGAGCCCCGCCCCGGCGATGCGGTGCAGGTCGGTCTCGTCGTAGGCGATGCCCGAGCCGGTGCCGCCCATGGTGAACGACGGGCGCACCACGACCGGGTAGCCGAGCTGGCCGACCGCGCCGAGGCAGTCCTCCATCGAGTGGCAGATGACGCTGCGGGCGACCTCGCCACCGACCTTGTCGACGATGGCGTTGAACATCTCGCGGTTCTCGCCGCGGTGGATCGCCTCGATGCTGGCGCCGATCAGCTCGACGCCGTACTTCTCCAGGACACCGGCCTCGGAGAGCCCGATCGCGCAGTTGAGGGCGGTCTGGCCGCCGAGCGTGGCGAGCAGGGCGTCGGGGCGCTCCTTGGCGATGACCTTCTCGACGTACTCCACGGTGATCGGCTCGACGTACGTCGCGTCGGCGAACTCCGGGTCGGTCATGATCGTCGCCGGGTTGGAGTTGACCAGGATGACCCGCAGGCCCTCCTCCTTGAGCACCCGGCAGGCCTGCGTGCCGGAGTAGTCGAACTCGCACGCCTGGCCGATGATGATCGGCCCGGAGCCGATCACCAGGACCGAGGAGATGTCGTCGCGCTTCGGCATCAGTGGCTGCCCTTCCGGTCATGCATGAGTGCTGCGTCCGATGGTCGCTTCAGTCGCTCCGCTCGTTCCTCGCTGCACTCCATCAGCGACAGGAACCGGTCGAAGAGATACGCCGCGTCGTGCGGCCCGGCCGCCGCCTCGGGGTGGTACTGCACCGAGAAGGCCACGAGCCGGCCGTCTTTGCGCAGCTCGAGCCCCTCGACCACGTCGTCGTTGAGGCAGACATGGCTGACCGTGGCCTCGCCGTACGGCGTGCTGGTGGCCCGGTCGAGCGGAGCGTCCACCGCGAACCCGTGGTTGTGCGCGGTCACCTCGACCTTGCCGGTCGTGCGGTCCATCACCGGCTGATTGATGCCGCGGTGGCCGTACATGAGCTTGTAGGTGCCGAAGCCCAGCGCGCGGCCGAAGAGCTGGTTGCCGAAGCAGATGCCGAAGTACGGAATCCCCTTCTGCAGAGCGGCTCTGAGCAGCTCCACCTGGCCGGTGGTGGCCGCCGGGTCGCCGGGTCCGTTGGAGAAGAAGAGCCCGTCCGGGGCGATCGCCTCGACCTGCTCGATGGTCGCCGTCGCGGGGAGCACATGCACCTCGATGCCGCGCTCGCTCATCATCCGCGGGGTGTTGGCCTTGATGCCGAGATCGACGGCCGCGACCGTCGCGATCTTCTCTCCGATCGCGGGCACGACGTACGTCTCGTCGGTGCTGACCTCCCCGGAGAGCTCGGCGCCGGTCATCTCGGCGGACGCGAGCACCCGCTGCAACAGCGCCTCGGGGTCGGTCTCGACGGTGGAGATGCCCACGCGCATGGCGCCACGCTCGCGCAGATGCCGGGTCAGCGCGCGGGTGTCGATGCCCTGGATGCCGACCACGCCCTGCGCGCGCAGCTCGTCGTCGAGACTGCGGCGGCTGCGCCAGTTGCTGGGCATCCGGGCGGGGTCGCGCACGACGTACCCGCTCACCCAGATCCTCCGGGACTCGGGGTCCTCGTCGTTCATGCCGGTGTTGCCCACGTGCGGGGCCGTCATCACCACGACCTGGCGGTGGTACGACGGATCGGTCAGCGTCTCCTGGTAGCCGGTCATGCCGGTGGAGAAGACCGCCTCGCCGAAGGTCTCCCCCTCGGCGCCGTAGGTCTCCCCGCGGAAGGTCCGCCCGTCCTCGAGGACGAGGATCGCCTCAGTCATCAGTTCCCCTTGCTCTTGCCATCTTCGAGATCGCACGTACCCAATCCGCGACCACGGGCACCGAGCCCGATCCGCGGACGCTCTTCATCGGCTCCATCCGGAAGCCGGTGGTCCACTGCTCCTCGCCGTGCGCCCAGCGCACCAGGAGCAGGTCCGGCACCGCCTTGCCGCCGAACCGCTCCTCCTGCCGGGCGCCGCGCAGGGCCGCCGCCGGGATGCGGAACGACCCCGCCACCCGGACCACGTCCAGCGCCTCCTTGGAGAGCGAGAGGCGGGAGGCGCTGCGCACCGAGAGGGTCTTGCCCACCACGGTCTCGCCGGTCGCGTCGTCCAGCGTGCCGAGATAGCGCGCGGCCGCCTGCAGGCGCGCCGGCGGGAGCTCCGCCATCGGCGGCACGGGGATCAGGTCCTCGATGCCACCGCCGGAGCGCCGGAAGAGACCCATCAGACGAGTGCTCCGTCCAGCACTGTCGGCCGGCCCCGCAGGAAGGTCGCCACCACCCTGCCGGGCAGCTCCATCCCGGCGTACGGCGTGTTGTGCGAGAGCGAGGCGACGTCCTCGGACCGGATCGTCCGCGTCGCGGCGGGGTCGTAGAGCACCAGGCTCGCGGGCTCCCCCACCGCGATCGGCCGGCCGTGCTCGTCGTCCACGCGCCCGATCCGGGCCGGCACGACCGAGAGCCGCTCGGCGACTCCGGCCCAGTCGATCAGGCCGGTGTCGACCATGGTCGCCTGCACGATGGAGAGCGCGGTCTCCAGACCGAGCATCCCGAAGGCCGCCGCCTGCCACTCGCAGTCCTTGTCCTCGTGCGGGTGCGGGGCGTGGTCGGTGGCGACGATGTCGATGGTGCCGTCGGCCAGGCCGGCGCGCAGGGCGGCGACGTCCGCGGCGCTGCGCAGCGGCGGGTTGACCTTGTAGATCGGGTCGTAGGTCTCGGCCAGCTCGTCGGTGAGGATCAGGTGGTGCGGGCACGCCTCGGCGGTGACCTCCCAGCCGCCCTCCTGCTCGGCGCGCGCCTTGGCCCAGCGCACGATCTCCACCGATCCCGCGGTCGAGACGTGGCAGACGTGCAGGCGCGACTTCACGTGCTGGGCGAGCAGCACGTCGCGCGCGATGATCGCCTCCTCGGCGACCGCCGGCCAGCCGCGCAGCCCCAGGCGCCCGCTGAGCTCGCCCTCGTTCATCTGGGCGTCCTCGGTGAGCCGCGGCTCCTGGGCGTGCTGGGCGACCACGCCGTCGAAGGCCTTGACGTACTCCAGCGCCCGGCGCATCAGCACCGCGTCGGAGACGCACTTGCCGTCGTCGGAGAAGACCCGCACCCGCGCCGCGGAGTCGGCCATCGCGCCCAGCTCGGCCAGCCGCTCGCCGGCCAGGCCGACGGTGACGGCGCCCACCGGGTAGACGTCGCAGTGGCCGGCCTCGCGGCCCAGCCGCCAGACCTGCTCGACGACGCCCGCGGTGTCGGCCACCGGGTCGGTGTTGGCCATCGCGTGCACGGCGGTGAAGCCGCCCAGCGCCGCCGCCTGCGTCCCGGTCTCGACGGTCTCGGCGTCCTCGCGCCCCGGCTCGCGCAGGTGGGTGTGCAGATCGACGAGGCCGGGCAGGGCGATCAGGCCGTCGGCCGCGATCACCTCGCCCTTGGCCGCGGTCGCCTCCGGGCCGATCGCGGCGATCCGCCCGTCGGAGATGGCGATGTCGGTGGGCTCGCCGCCGAGGATCCGGGCGCCCTTGATGAGGTGGTCGGTCACTGGTCTCCCCCGTCGTTCACGTTGGCCTCTCCACTGATCGCCGGCTCGCTGCCGCCCAGCAGCAGATAGAGCACGGCCATCCGGACCGCGACCCCGTTGGTCACCTGCTCGACGATCACCGAGCGGTCGGAGTCGGCCACGTCGGCGGTGATCTCCATGCCGCGGATCATCGGGCCGGGGTGCATCACGATGGCGTGATCGCGCAGCGTGCCCATCCGGCGGGCGTCGAGGCCGTAGCGGCGCGAGTACTCCCGCACGCTGGGGAAGTACGACGCGTTCATGCGCTCGCGCTGCACCCGGAGCATCATCACCACGTCGGTGTCGGGGAGCACGGCGTCCAGGTCGTACGACGTGGTCACGCCCCACGTGTCCACGCCGTACGGCAGCAGCGTCGGCGGGGCGACCAGGGTGACCTCGGCGCCGAGCGTCTGCAGCAGCAGCGCGTTCGAGCGGGCGACCCTGCTGTGCAGGACATCACCGACGATCGCGACCTTGCGGCCGTCGAGGCTGCCCAGGTGCCGGGTCATCGTGAAGGCGTCCAGCAGCGCCTGCGTCGGGTGCTCGTGGGTGCCGTCGCCGGCGTTGAGCACGCTGCTGCGCGACCAGCCGGCGTGCGCGAGATTGTACGGCGCGCCGGAGGCCCAGTGCCGGATCACGACGGCGTCCGCGCCCATCGCCTCCAGGGTCAGCGCGGTGTCCTTGAGCGACTCGCCCTTGCTCAGCGAGGAGCCCTTGGCGGAGAAGTTGATGACGTCCGCGGAGAGGCGCTTGGCCGCGGCCTCGAAGGAGATCCGGGTCCGGGTGGAGTCCTCGAAGAAGAGGTTGACCACCGTGCGGCCGCGCAGCGCCGGGAGCTTCTTGATCGGCCGGTCGGCCAGGGAGCGCAGCTCCTCGGCGGTGGAGAGGATCAGCTCGGCGTCGTCGCGGGTGAGGTCGCCCGCGCTCAGCAGGTGCTTCTTCACGCGACGCCCTCGCTCGTGGACCCGATGCTCACGCTGTCCTCTCCGTCGTGCTCGACCAGCCGCACCGCGACCGACTCCGAGGTCGAGGTGGGCAGGTTCTTGCCGACGAAGTCGGCCCGGATCGGCAGGTCGCGGTGGCCGCGGTCGACCAGGACCGCCAGGCGCACGGCGCGGGGCCGGCCGATGTCGTTCATGGCGTCGAGGGCGGCCCGGATGGTCCGGCCGGAGAAGAGCACGTCGTCGACGAGCACGACGACCTTGTCGTCGATGCCGCCGGGCGGGATCTCGGTGGGGAGCAGCGCGCGGGCGGGCCGCATCCGCAGGTCGTCGCGGTACATCGTCACGTCCAGCGACCCGACCGGCACCTCGGTGCCCTCGACCGCCGCGATCCGCTCGCCGATCCGCCGGGCCAGGTGCACGCCGCGCGTGGGGATGCCGAGCAGGACGATCCCCGCCGCGCCCTTCTGGCGCTCCAGGATCTCGTGGGAGATGCGGGTCAGTGCCCGGTCGATGTCACGGGCATCGAGGACGACCCTCGCTGAATCCTGGGTAGGCGGCATCGCGCCTGACCTCCTTCTCCGCCTCTCTGGACGGCTCGTTAAAGGATGTCGTGCTGAGCCCGGACTCTAGCATCCGCCGGCGTACCTCCTGACGGGCAGTTCGCCCCTGAAGACCCACCCCACGCGCCGAAACGGCCGAACTGCCCGCGACCGGGTTCGCGGCCCTCACGCTCCTCGGCGCCGGCCCGCTCGGCGAAGCGGTCGAGAGCGTCGATGATCTCCGGCGCGAGCCAGACCCGGTTGCGTCGTCCGGTGCCGCTCCGAACCAGGATCTCGGCGCCCTCGAGCTGCTCGATGGCCCGCTGCGCCGCCGAGAGGGCCACGCCGAGCTGCTCCTCGACGTACGCCACGTTGACGGCGGGCTGGTTGAGCAGGTGCGGCAGCAGGCGGCGAGCCGCCGAGCCCTGCCGGGACGGCAGGCGCTCCGACCACGCCTGATGGGTGGCGTCGAGCTCCTCGACCAGCCTGCGGCCGTTGTCGACGGCCCGGAACGACGCGTTGACGAACTGCCGGACGATCGGCTCGACGCGACCGGCTCGAAAGTCGGTGAGCGCTTGGAAGTAGGCCGTCGTGTCGGCCAGCAGACCCGCCGACACCGGGACGGTCAGGCGGCGGGTCACGCCGATGCGCCGCAGCATCGCGTGGACCAGCGTCCGCCCGACCCGGCCGTTGCCGTCGTTGAACGGATGGATGGTCTCGAACTGCGCGTGCGCGACCGCGACCTGCAGCAGGGCCGGCAGATCGACCCGCCGCACGAAGTCGACGAGATCGGACATCGCGTCCGGCACCAGGTCAGGATGAGGCGGCACGAACGACGCCGTGTGCGGACTCGGCGCGTTGCTGCCGATCCACACCTGCTCGGTCCGGAGCCGGCCGGGCGCGGCGTACTCATGCCCGGTCAGGAGGGCCTCGTGCGCGGCCAGGATCAAGTCCACGCTGATCGCGTCGGCCAGCTCGACCGCGCGCCGCATCGCCGTCACGTTGGCGGTGACCAGCTGCGCGTTGGGTCCGGCCTTCTCCTCGATCGTCGCCAGGGCGAGCGCGCGGGCACCGGCCGTGACCCCCTCGATCTGAGACGAGGAGGCCGACTCCGTGCGCAGCAGCACCGAGGCCAGTGGCGCCAGCTCGGGCATCGCGTCCTCAGCCCCTCGCCGCTCGGCGAGGGGCGCGACCTCCGCGTCGAAGCGGGCGATCTCGCGGATCGCGTCTTCGGCCTCGGCCTGGAGGTCCGCGGCGATCGGCACGTCGAGCGCGGCGATCCGCGCAGGAACGGCGGCCCGGTAGGGGCCTCGGGCGAGCAGGCGCTGCCGCCGGGAAGCGGAGTGGTCCGGCTCCTGGTCCCACGACCGGGACTCCCACCCGACCGCGAAGCCCGGCACGGGGTCGCTGGCGTGGTCCATGGAGCCACGTTACACCACTTTAGAGAAATAAAGTGGTGTAAGGAGTCAGCGGGTGAGGAGGGGGTCGAGGGCGACGGCGACGAAGAGGAGGGAGAGGTAGAGGTTGGACCAGTGGAAGAGCCGCATCGGCTTGATGGCCGAGAGGTCGTCGCTGCGGCGGGCGCGGGCCCACATGAGGTGCGCCTCGACGAGGAAGTAGCCGCCGAGGACGACGGCGGCGGCCGGGTAGACCCAGCCGGTGCCGGCCACGGGGACCAGCAGCAGCGACATCGCCACCATCGCCCACGAGTAGGCCACGATCTGGCGGGCCACCTGCTCGCCGCTGCGCAGGACCGGCAGCATCGGCACGTCCACCGCGGCGTAGTCCTCGCGGTAGCGCATCGCCAGCGCCCAGGTGTGCGGCGGCGTCCAGAGGAAGACCACCAGGAAGAGGATCACCGGCGGCCAGGCGAGCTCGTTGGTGACGGCCGTCCAGCCGATCAGCGTCGGGAAGCAGCCGGCGATGCCGCCCCACACGATGTTCTGGGTCGTACGCCGCTTGAGCACCATCGTGTAGACGAAGAGGTAGAACGCCGACGCGGCCAGCGCCAGGCCGGCCGAGAGCCAGTTGACGAAGAGGCCGAGCACGACCGTGGAGACCACGGCCAGCACCAGCCCGAAGATCAGCGCCGCCCGCGGGGAGACGATGTGCCGCGGCAGGGCGCGGCGGCGGGTCCGGCGCATCTGCTCGTCGATGTCGCGGTCGTAGACGCAGTTCAGCGCGTTGGCGCTGCCGGCCGACAGGGTGCCGCCGAGCACGGTCGCCACGACCAGACCGAGGGGCGGCACACCGCGCTGGGCGAAGAACATCACCGGCACGGTGGTCAGCAGCAGCAGCTCGATGACCCGGGGCTTGGTCAGCCCGACGTACGCCGCCACCACGTCGCGGAGAGTCGCCCCAGGGGTCGTTCCAGCCATCGGCTGTGTCGAGTCGGACACCTCTCCGATCGCCTGGGGGTCGACCGCGGTCACGCGGGCCTCTCTCCTCTGAACGGCCGGCCTCAGCTGGCTGGCCTCGTGCGGGCTGGCTCGCCGAGTCTAACCGTCCGCCAGTAGGCTCGGATCAGGGCCCGCAAGGGCCACCGACCGACACCGTCCCGCACCGCCGTACACCCGCACGTCTCCGCCGACACACCCCGATCCCGGGTCGAGAGGAACTCCTGCCTTGAGCAGCACCACCCCGCTGGAATGGACCGATCTCGACCGTCGCGCAGTGGACACCGCGCGCTGCCTGGCGATGGACGCCGTGCAGAAGGTCGGCAACGGGCACCCGGGCACGGCGATGAGCCTGGCCCCCGTCGCCTACATGCTCTTCCAGAAGCGGATGCGGCACGATCCCGCCAACCCCGCCTGGCCCAACCGCGACCGCTTCGTGCTCTCCTGCGGCCACTCCTCGATCACCCTCTACACCCAGCTCTACCTGGGCGGGTTCGGGCTGGAGATCGAGGACCTCAAGGCGCTGCGCACCTGGGGCAGCCGCACCCCGGGCCACCCCGAGCACGGCCACACCGCCGGCGTGGAGACCACGACCGGCCCGCTCGGCCAGGGCGTCGCCAACGCCGTGGGCATGGCGCTGGCCGCCCGCCGGGAGAAGGGCATGCTCGACCCCGACGGCGCCGCCTCCAGGGACGGGGACGGCCCCTTCGACCACCGGATCTTCGCCATCTGCTCCGACGGCGACCTGGAGGAGGGCGTCAGCGCCGAGGCCTCCTCGATCGCCGGCCACCAGCAGCTGGGCAACCTGACGCTCATCTACGACGCCAACCGGATCAGCATCGAGGGCGACACCAACATCGCCTTCACCGAGGATGTCGCGAAGCGCTACGAGGCCTACGGCTGGCACGTCCAGCACGTCGACTGGACCAAGGACGGTGATCACACCGACGGATCTGGGTACCACGAGGACGTGCACGCCCTCTGGGACGCCCTGGACGCCGCCGACCAGGTCACCGACAAGCCGAGCCTGATCGTGCTCTCCACGATCATCGCCTGGCCGGCCCCCGACGCGCAGAACACCGGCGCCTCCCACGGCTCCGCCCTCGGCGCCGACGAGATCGCCGCCACCAAGGAGGTCCTCGGCTTCGACCCGGCGCAGACCTTCGAGGTGCCGGCCGAGGTGCTGGAGCACACCCGCGGCCTGGTCGAGCGCGGCAAGGCGTGGAGCGCCGCCTGGCGGGAGCAGTACGACGCCTGGGCGAGCGCCAACCCCGAGGGCGCCGCGCTGGTCAAGCGGCTCGAGACCCGCGACCTTCCCGCGGGATGGGACGCCGATCTCCCGACGTACCCCGCGGACGAGAAGGGCGTGGCGACCCGCAAGGCCTCCGGCCAGGTGATCAACGCGATCGCCGGACGCCTGCCCGAGCTGTGGGGCGGCTCGGCCGACCTCGCGGAGTCCAACAACACCACCATCGAGGGCGCGCCGAGCGTGACCCCGCAGGAGTGGCAGACCAGCTCGTGGAGCGGCAACCCCTACGGCCGGGTGCTCCACTTCGGCATCCGCGAGCACGCCATGGGCGCGATCATGAACGGCGTCACGCTGCACGGGCGGACGCGGATCTTCGGCGGCACCTTCCTGGTCTTCTCCGACTACATGCGCCCGGCCGTCCGGCTGGCCGCGCTGATGGGCCTGCCCACGATCTACGTCTGGACCCACGACTCCATCGGCCTCGGCGAGGACGGCCCGACCCACCAGCCCGTCGAGCACCTCGCCGCCCTGCGGGCGATCCCGGGCCTCGACGTGGTCCGGCCGGCCGACGCCAACGAGACGGTGGCCGCCTGGTCGGCCACCCTGGCGATCACCGACCGGCCGGTCGCGCTCGCCCTGACCCGGCAGAACGTGCCGACCTTCCCGCGCGACGAGGGGGGCTTCTCCACCGCCGACGGCGTCGCCAAGGGCGGCTACGTGCTGATCGACAGCGCGGGCACCCCCGACGTCGTCCTCATCGGCACCGGCTCCGAGGTCCAGCTCGCCGTCGCCGCCCGCGAGCAGCTGGCCGCGCGTGGCATCGCCGCCCGCGTGGTCTCGATGCCGTGCCGGGAGTGGTTCGCCGCCCAGGACCAGGCCTACCGCGACAGCGTGATCCCGCCGCACGTCAAGGCCCGGGTCAGCGTCGAGGCGGGCGTCGCCCAGGGCTGGCGCGAGATCGTCGGAGAGCACGGCCGGATCGTGTCGCTGGAGCACTACGGCGCCTCGGCCGACTTCTCCACCCTGTTCCGCGAGTTCGGCATCACCGCCGAGGCCGTCACCCTCGCCGCCGAGGAGAGCGTGCGCGGGCTGGAGGCCGTCACCCGCTAGTCCGATCCATCAGAGAGGGAGAGACATGTCCGATCGTCTGCAGCAGCTGTCCGAGGCGGGTGTGTCCATCTGGCTGGACGACCTCTCCCGCGAGCGGATCGAGACCGGCAACCTCGCCGACCTGGTCAAAGGCAGCTCGGTCGTCGGGGTCACCACCAACCCGTCGATCTTCGCCGCCGCGCTGGCCGAGGGCGAGCGGTACGACGCGCAGGTCCGCGAGCTGGTCGCGGACGGGGCCGACGTGGACCGCGTCGTCTTCGAGCTGACCACCACCGACGTCCGGGACGCGTGCGACATCCTGCGCCCGGCGTACGACGCGAGCGACGGCGTGGACGGGCGGGTCTCCATCGAGGTCTCCCCCGAGCTGGCCGACGACACCGAGGCCACCATCGCGGAGGCCCGGCGGCTCTGGGACGCCGTGGACCGGCCGAACCTCTTCATCAAGATCCCGGCGACACCGGCCGGCCTGCCCGCGATCTCCGCGACCCTGGGCGCCGGCATCAGCGTCAACGTGACGCTGATCTTCGGGCTGGGCCAGTACCTCCAGGTGATGGACGCCTACCTCGACGGCCTGGAGCGGGCCCAGGCGGCCGGCATCGACCTGGCCGGCATCCACTCGGTCGCCTCGTTCTTCGTCTCCCGGGTCGACACCGAGATCGACAAGCGCCTGGAGAGCGCCCAGGGCGATCAGGAGCTGATGGGCAAGGCCGGCGTCGCCAACGCGCGGCTGGCCTTCGAGTCCTTCGAGGAGCACTTCGCCGGCCCCCGCTGGGAGGCGCTGGAGGCCGCCGGCGCTCGGCGGCAGCGGCCGCTGTGGGCCTCGACGGGCGTGAAGAACCCGGCGTACGACGACACCATGTACGTCGTCGAGCTGGTGGTCGAGGACACCGTCAACACGATGCCGGAAAAGACCATGCAGGCGGTCGCCGACCACGGTGAGATCCGCGGCGACCAGGTCCGCCCGCACTACGCCGACGCGCGCGCCCACATGGAGGCGCTGGCGGCCGCGGGCGTCGACTACGACGACGTGATCGACGTCCTCGGCCGGGAGGGGGTCGAGAAGTTCGTCACCTCCTGGCGCGAGCTGATGACGACCGTGGAGACGGCGGTGGAGTCGGCCCGGTGACGGCCGCACCGGTGGACCCGACCGCCACCGAGCCCTGGGCCCGGCTCGAGCGCCTGGCCAGGGACTTCGCGCCCGACCTGCGGCGGATGCTGGCCGACGAGGAATGGGTACGCCGCTCGACACTGCCGGCCGCCGACCTGTACGTCGACCTGTCCAAGAACCTCGTCACGCCCGAGGTCTGGAAGGCGCTGCGGGCGCTGGCGAACGAGACCGGCGTCGCCGCGCGGCGCGACGCGATGTTCGCCGGGGAGCGGATCAACGTCACCGAGGACCGCTCGGTGCTGCACACCGCGCTGCGGCTGCCCGCGGACGCCACGCTGGTCGTGGACGGCCAGGACGTCGTCGCCGAGGTGCACGGGGTGCTGCGCCGGGTCTACGCCTTCGCCGAGCAGGTGCGCTCCGGGGAGTGGACCGGCGTGACCGGCGCGCGGATCCGCACGGTGGTCAACATCGGCATCGGCGGCTCCGACCTCGGCCCGGTGATGGCCTACGAGGCGCTGCGCCCGTACGTCGCCCCGGACATCGAGTGCCGCTTCGTCAGCAACATCGACCCGACCGACGCCGCGACCGCGCTGGCCGGCCTCGACCCGGCGACCACGCTCTTCATCGTGTCCAGCAAGACCTTCGGCACCCTGGAGACGCTCACCAACGCGCGGCTCTGCCGGGCCTGGCTGCTGGACGGGCTGCCGGACGCCGACGAGAAGCAGGCGGTGGCGAGGCACTTCGTCGCGGTCTCCACGGCCCTGGACAAGGTGGCCGCATTCGGCATCGACCCGGCCAACGCCTTCGGCTTCTGGGACTGGGTCGGCGGCCGCTACTCGATCGACTCCGCGATCGGCACCTCCCTGGCCGTCGCGATCGGGCCGGAGCGGTTCGCCGAGCTGCTGGCGGGCATGCACGAGATGGACGAGCACTTCCGCACCGCCGGGCCGGACGCCAACGTGCCGCTGCTGATGGGGCTGCTCAACGTCTGGTACACCGACTTCCTCGGCGCGCAGACGCACGCGGTCCTCCCCTACTCCCAGCTGCTGCACCGCTTCCCGGCGTACCTCCAGCAGCTCACCATGGAGTCCAACGGCAAGAGCGTGCGCTGGGACGGCTCCCCGGTGACGACCGAGACCGGCGAGATCTTCTGGGGCGAGCCGGGCACCAACGGGCAGCACGCGTTCTACCAGCTCATCCACCAGGGCACGCGCCTCGTCCCCGCGGACTTCATCGCGTTCGCCGCGCCGGCGTACCCGCTCCGCGACGGCGACACCGACGTGCACGAGCTGCTGCTCGCCAACTTCCTCGCCCAGACCCGGGCGCTGGCGCTGGGCAAGACGCCTGCGGAGGTACGCCGGGAGGGCACACCGGAGGCGGTCGTGCCGGCGCGGGTCTTCCCCGGCAATCGCCCGACGACCTCGATCATGGCGCCGGCGCTGACGCCGTCGGTCCTCGGCCAGCTGATCGCGCTCTACGAGCACATCACCTTCACCCAGGGCGCGGTCTGGGGCATCGACAGCTTCGACCAGTGGGGCGTCGAGCTCGGCAAGCAGCTCGCCCAGGAGCTCGTGCCCGCCGTCGCCGGAGACGAGTCGGTGGCCGCCGAGCAGGACGCCTCCACCCGCTCCCTCATCGCCTACTACCGGGAGCACCGCTGATGTCGCCGAACACCGAGCGGGCCACGCCCGCCAGCCGCGCCAACCCGCTGCGCGACCCCGAGGACCGCCGCCTGCCCCGCATCGCCGGGCCCTGCGGCATGGTGCTCTTCGGGGTGACCGGCGACCTGTCCCGCAAGAAGGTCATGCCGGCGATCTACGACCTGGCCAACCGCGGCCTGCTGCCGCCCGGCTTCAGCCTGGTCGGCTTCGCCCGGCGCGACTGGGCCGACCAGGACTTCGCCCAGATCGTGCACGACTCGGTGCGCCAGCACGCGCGCACGGAGTTCCGCGAGGAGGTCTGGCGCCAGCTCTCCGAGGGCTTCCGGTTCGTGCCCGGTGACTTCGACGACGACGTCGCCTTCGACCAGCTCCGCCGGACCATCGAGGAGCTGGACGAGTCGCGCGGCACGGGCGGCAACCACGCCTTCTACCTGGCGATCCCGCCGTCGTTCTTCGCCGCCGTCGTCGGCCAGCTCAAGGAGCACGGCCTGGCCGAGCCCCAGGAGGGCTCGTGGCGTCGCGTCGTGGTCGAGAAGCCCTTCGGCCACGACCTGGAGTCCGCCCGCGAGCTCAACGACATCCTCGGGCAGGTCTTCGACTCCGGCTCGGTCTTCCGCATCGACCACTACCTGGGCAAGGAGACCGTCCAGAACATCCTGGCGATGCGGTTCGCGAACAACCTCTTCGAGCCGATCTGGAACGCCAACTACGTCGATCACGTGCAGATCACCATGGCCGAGGACGTCGGCATCGGCGGCCGGGCCGGCTACTACGACGGCGTCGGCGCGGCCCGCGACGTCATCCAGAACCACCTGATGCAGCTGATGGCGCTGGTCGCCATGGAGGAGCCGGTCTCCTTCGACGCCGAGAGCCTGCGGCTGGAGAAGCTCAAGGTGCTCTCCTCGGTGGTCCTCCCCCAGCGGCTCGACCTGAGCACCGCGCGAGGGCAGTACGCCGCCGGCTGGGCGGGCGGGCAGAAGGTCGCCGGCTTCCTGCAGGAGGACGGGATCGCCCCGCGCTCCACCACCGAGACGTACGCCGCCGTCGAGCTGGCCGTGGACACCCGCCGCTGGGCCGGCGTCCCGTTCTACCTGCGCACCGGCAAGCGGCTGGGCCGCCGGGTCACCGAGGTGGCCGTGGTCTTCAAGCGGGCGCCGCACCTGCCCTTCGCCGCGACGGCCACCGAGGAGCTGACCCAGAACGCGCTGGTGATCCGCGTGCAGCCCGACGAGGGCATGACCATCCGGTTCGGCTCCAAGGTCCCGGGCACGTCGATGGAGATCCGCGACGTGACCATGGACTTCGCGTACGGCGGCTCGTTCACCGAGGCGTCTCCCGAGGCGTACGAGCGGCTCATCCTCGACGTGCTGCTCGGCGACCCGCCGCTCTTCCCGCGGCACGAGGAGGTCGAGCTCTCCTGGAGGATCCTGGACCCGATCCTGGACCACTGGGCGCGCAAGGGCCGGCCGGAGCAGTACGAGTCGGGCACCTGGGGCCCCGCGTCGGCCGACGCGATGATGGCCCGCTCGGGACGGACCTGGAGGCGGCCGTGAGAGAGCTCCTGGACACCAACTCCGCCGAGATCGCCGCGGAGTTCGTCCGCGCCCGCACGCGGGCCGGCAGCCCGGCGATGGGCATGGTGCTGACCCTGGTGGTCGCCGTGGACGAGGACCGCGCCGGCGACGCCATGGAGGCCGCCCGGCTCGCCAGCCGCGAGCACCCCGCGCGGGTGCTGGCCGTGATCATCGGCGACGGCCGCGGTCGGCCGCGGGTCAACGCCCAGGTCGGCATCGGGGACGGCTGGAGCGGCGAGACCGCGATGATCCGGCTCTCCGGCGAGGTGGTCAAGCACTCCGCCTCGGTCGTCCTCCCGCTGCTGCTGCCGGACTCGCCGGTCGCCGTCTGGTGGCCCTCGGACCCGCCGGCCGACCCTGCCCGCGACCCGCTCGGCGCCCTGGCGCAGCGCCGGATCACCGACGCGGCCGGGGCCACCCGCGGCAAGGCGGCCGCGCTGCTGCACCAGTGCGCGGCGTACGAGCGGGGCAACACGGACCTGGCCTGGACCCGGCTCACGCCCTGGCGCGCCCTGCTGGCGGCCGCGCTGGACCAGCAGCCGTTGAAGGTACGCCGGGCCTCGGTGACCGGCGAGCGGATCAGCCCGAGCGCCGAGCTGCTGCGGGCCTGGCTCAACGACCGGCTCCGCGTGCCCGTGGACCGGCACAGCTCGCGTGGCCCGGGCATCACCGAGGTCGTCCTGGAGACCGCCGAGGGGCCGATCAGGATCGCCCGGCCGGACGGCAAGCTGGCCGTCTTCTCCTCGCCGGGCCGGCCGGATCGTCCGGTCGCGCTCAAGCGCCGCACCCTGCCCGACCTGCTCGCCGAGGAGCTGCGCCGGCTCGATGACGACGACGTCTACCGCGCGACGGTACGCCGGCTGATGAAGCTGGAGGGCGTGTGAGGCTGGTCCACGCCTCGCCGGAGGAGCTGGCCGAGGACGTCGCCGGCCAGCTGGTCGAGCGGCTGCTGGCGGTCCAGGCCTCAGGCCAGGTCCCGCGGATCGTGCTCACCGGCGGCGGCATCGCGACCGCGGTGCACCGGGCGGTGGCGGCGCATCCGTCGGTCGGCTCGGTCGACTGGGACCGGGTGGAGGTCTGGTGGGGCGACGAGCGGTTCGTCGACGCCGGCTCCCCCGACCGCAACGCGCTGGAGGCCCGGCGGGACTGGCTCGACCGGGTGGGCGCCACGCGGGTGCACGAGATCCCCGCGGCCGATCAGGTGACCACCGCGGAGGAGGCCGCGGCGGCGTACTCCCTCGCCCTCGGGGATCGCGGGCCCTTCGACCTCCTCATGCTGGGCCTCGGCCCGGACGGCCACGTCGCCTCGCTCTTCCCCGGTCACCCCGTCTTGAACGCGGAGGGAGTCGCGGTGGCGGTGCACGACTCCCCCAAGCCGCCGCCGGACCGGGTCACCCTGACCTTCGAGGCCCTGAACCGCTCGCGCGAGGTGTGGTTCCTGGTCTCCGGCTCGGCCAAGGCCGACGCCGTGGCCGCCGCACTCGCCCCCGAGGGCAGCGTCGAGGTGACGCCGGCGCGCGGCATCCACGGTCTCGGCGAGGTGTGGTGGTTCCTCGACGAGGCCGCCGCCTCGTCAACCTGAACGAGATGGCTGTCCCGGGAGCCGATTCGGAGCCGGATCGTTCGGATTCAGGCCGCCTCGGGGATCAGAAGATGATCTCGCCGTTCTTGCGCTTGGTGCGCAGCGTCTGGAGCGCCTCTTCGAGGATGTCCTTGGCCTCGGCATCGGAGCGGCGCTCCTTCACGTAGGCCAGGTGGGTCTTGTAGGGCTCGATCTTCGGCGGCGGAGGAGGGTTCTCCGAGTCGAGGCTGGCGGGGAGGCCACAGCGCGGGCAGTCCCACGACTCCGGCACCTGGGCCTCGACGGAGAAGGCGATCAGGGTGCGGTGCTCCTGGGAGCAGAAGTAGGTGACGCTCTGCCGGGGCGCGGCCTCGCCGCGCTCGGCCTCGCCCATCGGTCCGGCGCCGACCCGGCTTCCCCGGATGGCGTTGCCCGCACCTGCCATCAGTTCGCCGCCTTGAGCAGGAGCCCGAGGCCGACCACGCACGCGAACCAGACCAGGCCGATGCCGATGGTGATCCGGTCCAGGTTGCGCTCGGCGACCGACGAGCCGCCCAGGCCGCTGGACACACCACCGCCGAACATGTCGGACAGACCGCCGCCGCGCCCCTTGTGCAACAGCACGAGCAGGATCAGCAACAGGCTGGTGATGACGAGCAGCACCTCGAAGACGATGATCACGGCGGGAATCCTAACCGACGGGATGGCCTTTCCAGAACGGCCGGTGGCGAACTGGTCAGAGAACGGGCATGTCGTAGAAGCGGCAGATGCCGCCGAACTCCTCCGCCTGGAGGCTGGCGCCGCCGACGAGGGCGCCGTCGACATCGGGCTTCTGCATGATGCCGGCGACGTTGGCGGCCTTGACCGAGCCGCCGTACAGGATGCGGATGCCGGCGGCCGTGTCGTCGCCGTGCACCTCGGCGATCCGGGCACGGATGGCGGCGCAGACCTCCTGGGCGTCCTCGGGCGTGGCGACCTCGCCGGTGCCGATGGCCCAGACCGGCTCGTAGGCCACGACCAGGCCGGCGACCTGCTCGGCGGTGAAGCCGGCCAGCGAGCCGTCGACCTGGGCCAGGGTGTGCTCGACGTGGGTGCCGGCCTGGCGGATCTCCAGCCCCTCGCCCACGCAGACGATCGGGGTCATCCCGGCCGCGAGGGCCTTGTGCGCCTTGGCGTTGACCAGGGCGTCGTCCTCGTGGTGGTACTCGCGCCGCTCGGAGTGCCCGACGACGACGTAGCTGCAGCCCAGCTTGGCCAGCATGCTCGAGGAGATCTCGCCGGTGTAGGCGCCGTCGTCGTGGACCGAGACGTCCTGCGCGCCGTACCTCAGCGAGAGCCGGTCGCCGTCGACCAGCGTCTGCACCGAGCGCAGGTCGGTGAACGGCGGCACGACGACCACCTCGACCTTGGTGTAGTCGTGCTTCTTGTCGGTCAGCGTCAGCGCGAGCTTCTGGACGAGATGGACCGCCTCGAGGTGGTTGAGGTTCATCTTCCAGTTGCCCGCCATCAGCGGGGTGCGTGTGGTCACGGGGTCCTCAGTTCAGTACGTCGATGCCGGGGAGGGTCTTGCCCTCGAGGTACTCCAGGCTCGCGCCGCCGCCGGTGGAGATGTGGCCGAAGTCCTCGTCGGCGAAGCCGAGCTGGCGTACGGCGGCCGCGGAGTCGCCGCCGCCCACGACGGAGAGGCCGTCCACCTGGGTCAGCGCCTCAGCCACGGACCGCGTGCCTCCGGCGTACGCCGGGAACTCGAAGACGCCCATCGGGCCGTTCCAGAAGACCGTGTGCGCGCCGCGGATCTCCGCGGCGAAGGCGGCGCCGGAGTCGGGGCCGATGTCCAGGCCCATCTGGTCGTCGGGGATCGCGTCCACGGCGACGACCGTCGGCGGCGCGTCTGCGGCGAAGGCCGGGGCGACGATCACGTCGGTCGGCAGCACGATCCGCTTGCCGGACTCCTCGGCCCGCCGCAGGTAGTCGCGGCAGGTGTCGATCTGGTCGGCCTCCAGCAGGCTGGTGCCGACCCCGTGCCCCTGGGCGGCCAGGAAGGTGAAGACCATCCCGCCGCCGACCAGCAGCGTGTCCGCCTTGGCCAGCAGGTTGTCGATGACCGCGAGCTTGTCGGAGACCTTGGAGCCGCCGAGCACCACCACGTAGGGCCGCTCGGGGTCCTCGGTCAGCCGGCGCAGCACGTCGACCTCGGCGGCGACGAGGCCGCCCATGGCATGCGGCAGCCGCTGCGCCACGTCGTACACCGAGGCCTGCTTGCGGTGCACCACACCGAAGCCGTCGCTGACGAAGGCGTCGCCCAGCGAGGCCAGCTGGTCGGCGAAGGCGCCTCGCTCGGCGTCGTCCTTGCTGGTCTCGCCGGCGTTGAAGCGGACGTTCTCCAGCAGGGCGACCTCGCCGTCGGCGAGTGCCTCGACGGTCGCGCGGGCCGAGTCGCCGACGGTGTCGGTGGCGAAGGCGACGTGCGTGCCGAGCAGCTCGCCGAGCCGGCGGGCGACCGGGGCCAGCGAGTACGCCGGATCGGGCGCTCCCTTGGGCCGGCCGAGGTGGGCCATCACCACGACCCGCGCCCCCGCGTCCGCCAGCCGGCGGATCGTCGGGACGCTGGCGCGGATCCGGCCGTCGTCGGTGATCCCCGGATCGGGCGTGGTCCCGTCCAGCGGGACGTTGAGGTCCGAGCGGACCAGGACCCGCTTGCCGGCGAGGTCGCCCAGGGACGCCTCCAGCCTCTCGATCGACGACACGCTCAGAGGTCAGCGCCGATGAGGGTGATCAGGTCCGCGAGGCGGTTGGAGTAGCCCCACTCGTTGTCGTACCAGCCGATGACCTTGACCTGGTTGCCGATGACCTTGGTCAGCGGCGCGTCGAAGATGCAGGACGCCGGGTCGGTGACGATGTCGGAGGAGACGATCGGGTCGGTGCTGTACTTCAGGTAGCGGCCGTCCGCGGCCTTCTCGATCGCGGCGTTGACCTCCTCGACGGAGGTCTCGCGGCCGGCCTCGAAGGTGAGGTCGGTGGCCGAGCCGGTCGGCGTGGGCACGCGCAGCGCGAAGCCGTCGAGCTTGCCCTTGAGCTCGGGCAGCACCAGGCCGATCGCCTTGGCGGCGCCGGTCGAGGTGGGCACGATGTTGAGCGCGGCGGCGCGGGCGCGACGCGGGTCCTTGTGGATGTTGTCCAGGAGGTTCTGGTCCGAGGTGTAGGCGTGCACCGTGGTCATCAGGCCCTTGACGATGCCGAACTCGTCGTTGAGCGCCTTGGCCATCGGGGCGAGGCAGTTGGTGGTGCACGAGGCGTTGGAGATCACGGTGTGCTTCGAGCCGTCGTACAGGTGGTCGTTGACGCCCATCACGATGGTGATGTCCTCGTTGGAGGCGGGCGCGGAGATGACGACCTTCTTGGCGCCGGCGTCCACGTGGGCGCGCGCCTTGGTGGCGTCGGTGAAGAAGCCGGTGGACTCCACGACCACGTCGACCCCGAGGTCGCCCCACTTCAGGTTGGCCGGGTCGCGCTCGGCGAAGGCGGCGATCTCCTGGTCGCCGACCTTGATCGCGTTGTCGGTCGCGGTGACCTCGGCGTCGAGCTTGCCGAGGATGGTGTCGTACTTGAGCAGGTGCGCCAGCGAGGCGTTGTCGGTGAGGTCGTTGACGCCGACGATCTCGATGTCGGCGCCGGACGCGCGGACCGCGCGGAAGAAGTTGCGGCCGATGCGGCCGAAGCCGTTGATACCTACGCGGACAGTCACTGCGATCACTCCTGGCTAGCGGACGGACAACGCCTCCGAGCCTATCGAGCGGGCGCCGCCCAGGGCGAGCCAGGTCCGGGCGGCGTACGCCGCGCGCGGCTCAGTCGTGGTCGGCCAGCATCTCCGGCGTCAACGAGGCCTCGGTATCGGGCACTCCGAGCTCCTCGGCACGCTTGTCCGCCATGGCCAGCAGCCGGCGGATCCGGCCGGCGATCGCGTCCTTGGTGAGCACCGGGTCGTGCAGCTGGCCGAGCTCTTCCAGGGAGGCCTGCTTGTGGTCCAGGCGCAGCTGACCCGCCTGCCGCAGGTGGTCGGGGACCTCGTCGCCGAGGATCTCCAGCGCCCGCTCCACCCGCGCGCCGGCGGCGACCGCGGCGCGCGCTGAGCGGCGCAGGTTGGCGTCGTCGAAGTTGGCGAGCCGGTTGGCCGTCGCCCGGACCTCGCGCCGCATCCGGCGCTCCTCCCAGGCCATCAGCGTCTCGTGGGCGCCCATCCGGGTGAGCAGCTCGGCGATCGCGTCGCCGTCGCGGATGACCACGCGGTCCACGCCGCGCACCTCGCGCGCCTTGGCGGAGATGCCCAGCCGGCGGGCCGCGCCGACCAGGGCCAGCGCCGCCTCGGGCCCGGGGCAGGTGACCTCCATCGAGCTGGAGCGGCCCGGCTCGGTCAGCGAGCCGTGGGCCAGGAAGGCGCCCCGCCACGCCGCGACGGCGTCGCAGGTGGAGCCGGAGACGACCTGCGGCGGGAGGCCGCGCACGGGCCGGTTGCGCTGGTCGATGAGGCCGGTCTGCCGGGCCAGGGACTCGCCGTCCTTGGAGACCCGGACGATGTAGTGGGTGCCGCGCCGCAGGCCGTTGCCCTTGAGGAGCACGACATCGGAGTCGTGGCCGTAGACCTCGGCGACGTCGCGGCGCAGTCGGCGGGCGGCCGCGCCGGTGTCCAGCTCGGCCTCGACGACGATGCCGCCGCCGACGAGGTGGAGGGAGTCGGCGAAGCGGAGCATCGAGGAGACCTCGGCCTTGCGGCAGCAGGTCTTCGTCACCACGGTGTTGGCCAGCTCCGCCTTGACCTGTGCCGTCATCGCCATGCCCGCAACGATAGGGCACCGGGGCGAGCCGTGTGCCTCCCTGGTCTGGCGAATTCAGCGAGCTCGCATCACGGTGGCGTAGGCGCGGGCGAGCTTCTCCGGATCGTGGTGGCCGGGCCGTGCCTCCGCCGCGACGTCGGCGAGCACCAGGCGAGCGCCGAGATCGGCCGCGGCCTCGCGGAGCACCTCCGGGTCCGGCACCGCCGAGGAGTCCGCCAGCACGGTGTCGACCCGCAGCTCGGGGATGTGCCGGCGCAGCACGGCGAGGTGATCCTCGGGGGTGAAGCCGTCGGTCTCCCCCGGCTGCGCCTCGAGGTTGAGCGTGATCAGCACACCGCCCGGTGACTCGACGATCGCCCGGCGCAGACCGGGAACGAGCAGGTGCGGGATGACCGAGGAGTACCAGGAGCCGGGGCCGAGCACGACCCAGTCCGCCCGCTCGATCGCCTCGACCGCCTCGGGACAGGCCGGCGGATCGGCCGGGTCGAGCCGCACGTCCAGCACGTGCCCGGGCGTGGTCGCCACCGCGACCTGGCCGCGCACGGTGGCGATCTCGTCGGGCGCGGCCGGGTCGGCACCGCGGACCTGCGCGGTGATGTCCATCGGAGTCGTGGCCATCGGCAGCACCCGGCCACGCGCGCCGAGCAGCCCGCCGACCCAGTCCAGCCCGGTGACGTGGTCGCCGAGCAGCTCCCACAGCGCCACGATGAGCAGATTGCCGACGGCATGGCCATCCATCGTGCCCTCGGAGTCGAAGCGGTGCTGCAGCACGCTGGCCCAGGTCTGCCCCCAGCGGTCGTCGCCGCAGAGCGCGGCCAGGGCCATCCGCAGATCGCCCGGAGGGAGCACGCCGAACTCCTCGCGCAGCCGGCCCGACGATCCCCCGTTGTCGGCCACCGTGACGACGGCGGTCAGCTCCGAGGTGACCCGGCGCAGCGCGGCCAGCGACGCCGCGAGCCCGTGGCCGCCGCCGAGCGCGACGACCGGACGGTCGCGGCCGCTCACTCGCGTCCCATGTCCCGGTGCGAGGCGCGCGCCTCGAAGCCCAGGTCACGCAGCCGGACGACCAGCTCCTCGCTCATCGCGACGCTGCGGTGCTTGCCGCCGGTGCAGCCGATCGCGACGGTCATGAACCGCTTGCCCTCGGTGAGGTAGCCCGCGGCGACGGTCTGGATCACCGGGACGTAGCGGTCCAGGAAGTCCTGAGCAGCCTCGCGCTCCTTGACGTACGCCGCGACCTCGGGATGCTGGCCGGTCAGCGGCCGCAGCTCGTCGACCCAGAAGGGGTTGGGCAGGAAGCGCATGTCGGCCAGCAGGTCGGCGTCGACGGGGACGCCGTACTTGAAGCCGAAGCTGACCACGGTGACCTTGAGGCCGGTGCGCTCCGGCTTGCCGAACGCCTCGGCGACCTTGTCCTTGAGCTGGTGCACGTTGAGGATCGTGGTGTCGATGACCACGTCGGCGTCGCCACGCAGCTGGGTCATCACCTGGCGCTCGCGGTCGATGCCCTCGATGAGGCGGCCGTCGCCCTGCAGCGGGTGCGGGCGACGGGCGGCCTCCTGGCGGCGTACCAGCACGGCGTCGTCGGCCTCGAGGAAGAGCAGCGAGGCCCGGCGGCCCGGCAGGCGCTGGGCGAGCTGCTCGCGCAGCGAGGCGAACGAGGTGCCGCCGCGGACGTCGACGACGGCGGCGATCGGCTGGGTGGTGCCGAACTTCTGCTCGACCAGCCGGACCACGTCGCTGACCAGCTCCGGCGGCAGGTTGTCCACCACGAAGTAGCCGAGATCCTCCAGCTCCTTGGCCGCCGTGCTCCGCCCGGCGCCGGTCATCCCGGTCACCACGACGAGCTCTCCCTTGGCCAGCGCCTCGTCCGTGCCCATCCGGCTCACCCCTCCTCGATCTCTCCGGTCGCGGTGTTGACCCGCATGCCCGTCTTGCCGTTGCGCGTCTCGGTGTCACGGGCGACCGCCTCGGCGATCGCGGCCGCCGTGGCCGGGCCGATGCCGGGCACCTGGGCGATCTCCTCGACGGCGGCCGCACGCAGCTTGCGCAGCGAGCCGAAGTGCTTGACCAGGCTCTTGCGCCGCACCTCGCCCAGGCCGGGCACGTCGTCGAGCAGGCTCTCCACCATCGACCGGGACCGCCGGGAGCGGTGATGGGCGATGGCGAAGCGGTGCGCCTCGTCGCGGATCCGCTGCAGCAGGTAGAGCCCCTCGGAGCTGCGCGGGAGGATCACCGGGTCGGGGTCTCCGGGGAGCCAGACCTCCTCCAGCCGCTTGGCCAGGCCGCAGACGGGGATGTCGTCGATGCCCAGCTCGTCCAGCGCCTGCTGCGCGGCCGCGACCTGTGGCGGGCCGCCGTCGACGACGACCAGCCCCGGGGCGTAGGCGAACTTGCGGGGCTTGCCGGTCTCCGGGTCGACGAGCATCGGGCCGCTGTCGGCCTCGACCTCGCCGCTGGTGATCTCCGGGCGCTCGATGCGCTCGTCGAGCAGACGGCGGAAGCGCCGGGTGATCACCTCGCGCATCGAGGCCACGTCATTCTGTCCCTCGACGCCGCGGATGACGAAGCGGCGGTACTCGCTCTTGCGGGCCAGCCCGTCCTCGAAGACCACCATCGAGGCGACCACCTCGGTGCCCTGCAGGTTGGAGATGTCGAAGCACTCGATCCGCAGCGGCGCGCTGGAGAGGTCCAGCGCCTCCTGGATCTCCTCCAGCGCCTGGTTGCGCGCGGTCAGGTCACTGGCCCGCTTGGTCTTGTGCAGGGCCAGCGACTGCGCGGCGTTCTGGGCGACGGTCTCCTGCAGCGCCCGCTTGTCGCCGCGACGCGGCACCCGGACGCGGACCTGCGTGCCGCGCGCCTCGGTGAGCAGCTGCTGGTAGGTGTCGGCGTCCTCGGGGAGCTCGGGCACCAGCACCTCGCGCGGGATCACCTCGCCCTCCTCGCCGGCGTACAGCTGGAGCAGGAACTCCCCGACGAGGCCGGCGGTGTCCAGGTCGGCGACGCGGTCGGCCACCCAGCCGCGCTGGCCGCGGATCCGGCCGGAGCGGACGTGGAAGACCTGGACGGCGACCTCGAGCGGGTCCTCGGCGATGGCGATCACGTCGGCGTCGGTGCCGTCGCCGAAGACGACCGACTGCTTCTCCAGGGCCTTCTGCATCGCGCCGAGGTCGTCGCGCAGGCGGGCGGCCCGCTCGTACTCCTGGGCCTGCGAGGCGGCGTACATCTCCCGCTCGACGCGCTTGAGGAAGGCGTCGGTGCGCCCGCCCATGAAGTCGCAGAGGTCCTCGGCGATCCGGCGGTGCTGCTCGGCGTCGACCCGGCCCACGCAGGGCGCCGAGCACTTGTCGATGTAGCCGAGCAGGCAGGGCCGGCCGATCTGCGCCGAGCGCCGGAAGACGCCGTTGCTGCACGAGCGCATCGGGAAGACCCGCAGCAGGGTGTCGACGGTGTCGCGGATCGCCCAGGCGTGGGAGTAGGGCCCGAAGTAGCGCACGCCCTTCTTCTTGGCGCCGCGGCCGACCATCACCCGCGGGAACTCCTCGTTGAGGGTGACCGCCAGCCAGGGGTAGGACTTGTCGTCGCGGTACTTCACGTTGAAGCGCGGGTCGAACTCCTTGATCCAGGAGTACTCCAGCTGGAGCGCCTCGACCTCGGTGGCGACGACGGTCCACTCCACGCTCGCGGCGGTGGTGACCATGGTCGCCGTGCGCGCGTGCAGCTGGGTGATGTCCTGGAAGTAGGAGGAGAGCCGGGCGCGGAGGTTCTTGGCCTTGCCGACGTACACCACCCGGCCGTCGGGGTCGCGGAACCGATAGACGCCGGGGCTGGTCGGGATCGATCCCGGCTCCGGCCGGTAGGTCCTCGGATCAGCCACGGCCCCACCCTACGAGGGCGGACCGACACTGCTTCAACGAGACGCGGCAGTCAGGTGATGGAGAGCTCGTCGCCGTTGACCGTGACGGTGCGCTCGGCGAGCGCCTTGGGCGCGGGACCGTCGACCACCGAGCCGTCGTCGATGGAGAACCTGCTGAAGTGGCAGGGACAGAGGATCTCGCCGTCCTCGACCTGCGCGACGACGCACTGCTGGTGCGTGCACACGGCCGTGAAGGCCTTGAACTCCCCCGCCTTGGGCTGGGTCACCACGAGCTTCTCCTGCTCGAGGATGGTCCCTCCGCCCTCGGGTACGTCGGACGCCTTGACCGTCACGCCGCCGGACGCGCCACCGCCGGCCGGGGTGCCGGCCGTGCCCGGCTCACTGGTCCCGGCGACGTCGGCCGGCTCGCCGCCGTCGTCACCGCACGCGGCGAGCAGCGGAACGGCCACACCGGCCGCGGCCACGCCGTAGATCACGTTGCGCCTGGAGGTCGCGCGCTCGCTGCTGTGCTCACCCATAGTGGGAGCCTAGATCGCCGGGCCGCGTCGTACCTGAGCGCTCGCTGTGGTTTTCGGCCGGATCAGGTCAGCAGCGGGCGGAGGAACTCGCCGGTGTAGCTGGTCGGGTGGGCGGCGATCTCCTCGGGAGTGCCGGTCGCGACCACCATGCCGCCGCGGTTGCCGCCCTCGGGGCCCATGTCGACGATCCAGTCGGCGGTCTTGATCACGTCGAGGTTGTGCTCGATGACCAGGACGGTGTTGCCCTTGTCGACCAGGCTGGAGAGGACGCCGAGCAGCTTGCGGATGTCCTCGAAGTGCAGACCGGTGGTCGGCTCGTCGAGGACGTAGACGGTGCGACCGGTCGAGCGCTTCTGCAGCTCCGAGGCGAGCTTGACCCGCTGGGCCTCGCCGCCCGAGAGCGTGGTCGCCGGCTGGCCGAGCCGGACGTAGCCGAGACCGACCTCCATCAGGGTGTTGAGGTGCCGGGCGATCGCCGGGATCGCGGCGAAGAACTCCGCGGCCTCCTCGATCGGCATGTCCAGCACGTCGGCGATCGTCTTGCCCTTGTAGTGGACCTCCAGCGTCTCCCGGTTGTAGCGGGCGCCGTGGCAGACCTCGCAGGGGACGTAGACGTCCGGCAGGAAGTTCATCTCGATCTTGATGGTGCCGTCGCCCGAGCACGCCTCGCAGCGGCCGCCCTTGACGTTGAAGGAGAACCGGCCCTGGAGGTAGCCGCGCATCTTGGCCTCGGGGGTCGAGGCGAAGAGCTTGCGGACATGGTCGAAGACGCCGGTGTACGTCGCCGGGTTGCTGCGCGGCGTACGGCCGATCGGCGACTGGTCGACGTGGATCACCTTGTCGATGTGCTCCAGGCCGGTGATCTTGCGGTGCCGGCCGGGGACGGCCCGGGCGTTGTAGATCTGCTTGGCCAGCGCCGTGTAGAGGATGTCGTTGACCAGCGTCGACTTGCCCGAGCCGGAGACGCCGGTGACCGCGACGAAGCAGCCCAGCGGGAAGGAGACGTCGACGTCGCGCAGGTTGTTCTCGCGGGCGCCGTGGACCTTGAGCTCGCGGCCCTTGGTCGGTGGCCGGCGCACCTCCGGGACGGCGATCGACTTGCGGCCGGAGAGGTAGAGGCCGGTCTCGGAGTCGCGGTGCTTGAGCAGCTTGGCGACGCTGCCGGAATGCACCACCTGGCCGCCGTGCTCGCCGGCGCCCGGGCCGATGTCGACGACCCAGTCGGCGGTGCGGATGGTGTCCTCGTCGTGCTCGACCACGATGAGGGTGTTGCCGAGCTCCTTGAGCCGCACCAGCGTCTCGATGAGCCGCTGGTTGTCGCGCTGGTGCAGGCCGATCGAGGGCTCGTCGAGGACGTAGAGCACGCCGACCAGGCCGGCGCCGATCTGCGTGGCCAGCCGGATCCGCTGGGCCTCGCCGCCGGACAGCGTCGCCGAGGGACGGTCCAGGGAGAGGTAGTCCAGGCCGACGTCGAGCAGGAAGCGCAGCCGCTCCTGGATCTCCTTGAGCACCCGCTCGGCGATCTGGCGCTCGCGGGAGGAGAGCTCGACGTCCTGCAGGAAGGCGGCCGTCTCGTCGATGGAGAGCGCGCACAGGTCGGCGATGTTGAGGCCGCCCTTGGCGGGGTCGCCGAGGGTCACCGACATCGAGACCGGCTTGAGCCGGCTGCCGGCGCAGGCGGGGCAGGGCACCTCGCGCATGTAGCCCTCGAAGCGCTCACGGGCCGTGTCCGACTCGCTTTCCCGGTGCCGGCGCTCGACGTACGGCCGGACGCCCTCGAAGTTCGTGTAGTACGACCGCTCGCGGCCGTAGCGGTTGCGGTGCCGGACGTGCACCTTGGTGGCGTGGCCGTCCATGATCGTGCGGCGGATCTTGGCCGGCAGCTTCTCCCAGGGGGTGTCCAGGTCGAAGCCGAGCTCCTCGCCCAGCGCGCCCAGCAGCCGGATGAAGTAGTCCGCCACGTGCGCGCCCGACCAGACCGAGATCGCGCCCTCGCCGAGGGTGGCGCTCGGGTCGGTGATCACCAGCTCCGGGTCGACCTCCATCCGGGTGCCGAGGCCGTGGCACTCGGGGCACGCGCCGAACGGCGAGTTGAAGGAGAACGAGCGCGGCTCGAGCTCCTCGGTGTCGATGTCGTGCTCGTTGGGGCAGGCCATCCGCTCGGAGAAGCGCATCTCCCGCTGGGGGTCCTTGGGGTCGGCGTCGACGAGGTCGAAGATGACCAGGCCGGAGGCCAGGTTGAGCGCGGTCTCCACCGAGTCGGTCAGCCGGCGCTTGGCCGAGGTCTTGGCGGCGAGCCGGTCGATGACCACCTCGATGGTGTGCTTCTTCTGCTTGTCGAGCTTCGGTGGGTCGTCGAGCTGGTGGGTCTCGCCGTCGACGCGGGCCCGGCTGAACCCCTGGGACTGCAGGGAGCGGAAGAGCTCGACGTACTCGCCCTTGCGGCCGCGGATGACCGGCGCGAGCACCTGGAATCGGGTGCCCTCGGGGAGCTGCAGCACCCGGTCGACGATCTGCTGCGGGGTCTGACGCTCGATCGGCGCGCCGCACTGGGGGCAGTGCGGGCGGCCGGCGCGGGCGTAGAGCAGGCGGAGGTAGTCGTAGACCTCGGTGATGGTGCCGACCGTGGAGCGGGGGTTCTTGGAGGTCGACTTCTGGTCGATGCTCACCGCCGGGGAGAGACCCTCGATGAAGTCCACGTCGGGCTTGTCCATCTGGCCCAGGAACTGGCGGGCGTACGCCGAGAGCGACTCGACGTACCGCCGCTGGCCCTCGGCGAAGATCGTGTCGAAGGCGAGGCTGGACTTGCCCGAGCCGGAGAGGCCGGTGAAGACGATCAGCGCGTCGCGGGGCAGGTCCAGGGACACGTCCTTGAGGTTGTGCTCCCGCGCCCCGCGGATGATCAGCTGCTCGGCCACGTCGTCTCTCTCGTCTCGTCCGTCGGTGTCGGTGCCTGTGTGTGGGTGCTCGTGTCGGTTCGGTCGGCATCGGCCCGTGTCGAACACATGTTCGCACATCGCCCCAGGTTCGCCGACACGCCACACTGATACCCATGAGCGACTCGGAGAAGCCCGACCCACACACCGCGATCGAGGCGCTGCACCATGCTGAGCAACGCCTGGTGCGGACCGTCGATTCCCTCGACGACTGGACCGGCCCCTCGATCCTCCCCGGCTGGTCAAGGGCGCACGTCGTGGCCCACCTCGCGCTCAACGCCGAGGGCTTCGCCCGGGCGCTCCACGGGCTGCTGGACGGCGAGCCCGTCCCGATCTACGACTCCCAGGAGAAGCGCGACGCGGATGTCGACCAGCTGGCCGGAGAGAGCCCGGAGGCGATCCGGGAGCGGCTCTTCGCGGCCGGATGGACGCTGCGCGAGCGGCTGCTGGCCCTGCGGGGCGACCAGTGGGCGCGGACCGTCGAGCGGGTGCCGGGCGGCCCGGACTGGCCCGTCCGCGCCATCCCTCGGCTGCGGCGTCGCGAGGTGGAGATCCACCACGCCGACCTGGGCGCGGGCTACTCCCCCGCGGACTGGCCGGCGGGCTTCACCGCCGAGCTGCTGGAGTTCCTGGTCGTCGACCACGAGATCTCGGCCGACTCTCCGCCGTTCGCGGTCCGCGCGGTCGACATGGACCGCTCCTGGCAGCTCGGGGCCGATGCGCCCGTCGTACGAGGCACGGCGGCGGCGCTGGCATGGTGGCTGGCCGGACGCGGTGAGGGCGAGGGTCTCTCCACCCATGGCGACCTCCCCCGCCTCGGGCCCTGGCGGATGGCGCCGCCTGTCGCGTAGCCGCCCGCTCGCCCCGGGAACCTAGGCTGTGCGCATGACCTACACAGGAGCGGTGCGGCCGGGCGGAGTACCTGACGTGCGCGAGCTCGCCGGGCTGGTGATCACCAAGGTGGCCGTCGACCCGCAGACGTCCAACAACTGCTACCTGCTGCGGTGCCGCGCGACCGACCAGCAGCTGCTCATCGACGCCGCGGACGAGCCGGAGACGCTGCTGCGGGTCATCGGCGACGGCGGTCTGACCGCGATCGTCACCACCCACCAGCACTGGGACCACCACCGGGCGCTGGCGATGGTCTCCGAGGCCACCGGCGCGCTGGTGGTCGCGGGCGAGGCGGACGCGGAGGCGATCACCGAGCAGACCGGCGTTCCGGTCGACGTACGCGCCCTGGACGGGGACACCGTCGAGTTCGGCCACGTCCGGCTCGACGTGATCCACCTCGTCGGCCACACCCCCGGCTCCATCGCGCTGCTGTACGACGACCCGGAGGGCACCCCGCACCTGTGGACCGGCGACAGCCTCTTCCCCGGCGGCGTCGGCAACACCTTCGGCGACTCCGCCGCCTTCGACTCGCTCTTCCGGGACGTGAGCGCCAAGGTCTTCGACCGCCTCCCCGACGAGACCTGGTTCTACCCCGGCCACGGCGACGACTCGACCCTCGGCGCCGAGCGCCCCCACCTGCCGGAATGGAAGGCTCGCGGCTGGTAGTCCGGCATCGACTACCGTTCGGGCGGTAATCCCGAACCGGCGGAGGTCCGCATGCGTACGACCATCGACCGCGAGGCCTGGCTGCCCGCGGCGATCGGCGCCATTCCCGCGGCGGTCGCGCTGGCGACGGGGCGGCGCAAGACGGCGGCGGCGCTGGGGCTGCTGCCGGTGGGGCTGGTGGCGTTCTTCCGCGACCCCGACCGGCGGGTGGACACGACGCCGGTGGACGAGGACGTGGTGCTGGCGCCGGCCGACGGCGTGGTGATGCACGCGGGGCCGGGGCAGGAGGGCGTCGCGCCCGAGGGCGACTGGCAGCAGGTGAGCATCTTCCTGTCGGTCTTCGACGTGCACATCAACCGGACGCCGTACGGCGGGACGGTGACCGACGTGCAGTACCGCCCCGGCAAGTGGCACGCGGCGTACAGGTTCGAGAGCGCCACGGAGAACGAGCGCTCCGACATCACCGTCGAGCGGCAGGTGGCCGGGCGGACGCGGCGGGTGATCTTCCGCCAGATCGTCGGGCTGGTCGCGCGGCGGGTGGTGACCCGGATCGCCGCGGGCGACACCGTGCGGACGGGCGAGCGGATCGGGCTGATGAAGTTCGGCTCGCGGATGGACGTCTTCGTCCCGCCCGAGGTCGATCTGCTGGTCCGCCCGGGCGAGCGCACGATCGCCGGCGAGACGGTGCTGGGCCGGTGGCGCGCGTCGTGAGCGACCCGGAGGCCGCGCCCCGACGCAGGCGCCGCCTGCTGGGCCGGAGGCGCCGCTTCCAGATCGAGTCGCACTCCGGCGCCGAGGTCGTCTCGCTGCGCCAGCTCCCGGCCCGGGAGCGGCTGCGGGTCACCGCCCCCAGCATGTTCACCACGGCCAACATGGCCTGCGGCTTCTCGGCCGTCCCGCTGGCGTTCTCCGGCGAGTTCACCTGGGCGGCGATCCTGATGTCGGTCGCCATCGTGATGGACATCTGCGACGGCGCGGTCGCCCGCCTGGTCGGCGCCACCTCCCCCTTCGGCGTCCAGCTCGACTCGCTGGCCGACCTGATCTCCTTCGGCCTGGCCCCGGCGATCCTCGTCTACACCTGGGTCCTGCCGGAGTGGCCGGTGGTCGCCTGGCTGGCGGCGTTCCTCTGGCTGGCCTGCGCCGGCTTCCGGCTGGCTCGCTTCAACTTCACCATCGACCCGCTCGCCGACAAGCGCTACTTCGTCGGCCTGCCGAGCCCGGGCGCGGCCGCGGTGGTCATCGCGACGGTCTTCGCCCTGGAGAACCCGGTGCTGAGCACCCCGGCGCCCTCCATCGTGGTGCCCGCGCTGATCAGCGTGCTCCCCGCGCTGCTCATGGTCAGCACGGTCCGGTTCCGCTCGTTCCGCGACCTGGTGGTGCCGCGTACGCCGCAGGCGCGGGTGACCACGGCCGTCACCGTCCTGCTCATCGGCGTCGGCCTGGTGCTGGTGCCCTCGATCACCGGACTCGCCGTGGCCTACGGCTACGTGCTCACCGCGCCGCTCGGCGTGCTGACCCGCGCGCCGCGGGTGCGGGTCTTCGGACCGGACTCGGTCGCGCCGCCCCGGCAGCGCCAGCAGTCTGTCTTCCTGCCGCTGGCCGACTGAGCGCGAGCGTCAGCCGTTGTAGGAGATCCGCAGCTTCTCGGTCAGCGCCTGCGCCTGGCAGACCAGCCGGATGCCGTCGGCGAGGTCGGCCTCGTCCAGCACCTCGTTGTGCTTCAGCGACAGGTCGCCCTCGAGCACCACGCAGGCGCACGCGCTGCAGTTGCCCTCGCGGCAGCTGAACGGCGCCTCGACGCCCTTGGCCTCCAGGAACTCCAGCAGCACCTGCCGGCCGTCCCAGTCGTCGAAGGTGTGGGTCTCGCCGTCCAGCTCGACCTCGACGGCGACCGGGCCGGAGACGGAACCGGCGACGGCGTCCTCTTCCGAGTCCTCGGCGGGGTCGTCCGCCTCCTCCAGCGTGCGCTGGGCGGCGAGCACCTCCTCGACGTCGCCGAACGGGTTGCCGCCCAGGGAGACGAACTTCTCCTGGTGCCGGCGCTCGCGCGGGAAGCCCAGCTCCTTGAGCGCGGCCACGACGGCCTTCATGTACGGCGCCGGGCCGCAGACGAACGCCGTGAAGTCGGTGAAGTACGACGCGAAGCGGCCCAGCTGCTCCTGCGTGGGCAGCCCCTGGACCGACTCCAGCCAGTGCACGACGGTGAGCCGGTCGGGGTACTCCCCCGCCAGCTCGGTCAGCTCGCGGGCGAAGATCACCGAGGACTCGTCGCGGTTGGCGTACAGCATCACCACGCGGCCCGAGCCCTTCTCCAGCGCCGTACGCGCGATCGAGATCACCGGGGTGATGCCCGAGCCGCCGGCGAAGAGCAGCAGGTCGGCGTCGATGTCCTTGGGCGTGAAGATGCCGCTCGGCGGCAGCAGCCGCAGGGTGTCGCCGGCCTTGAGGTGGTCGCAGATCCAGTTGGACGCGTAGCCGTCGGCGGTGCGCTTGACGGTGATCTGGTGCCGCCCGCTGTGCGGGGCGCTGGAGAGCGAGTAGCAGCGCGCGGCGAGGCCGGTCTGGTCGCTGGGAACGCCGACGGTCAGGAACTGCCCGGGCGTGTAGGCGAACCTCTCCCGCAGGTCCGCGGGGACCTCGAAGACCACCGACCGCGCGTCCGCCGTCTCCTCGATGACCTCCGCCACCGTGAGGACGTAGGACTCAGTAGCCATCGATTGCCCCGATCTCCACTCGACCCTCCCGGACGGCTTGCTCGATCGAGGAGCGTAGCCGCGGGCAGGCGGCGTGGACCGGTCGGCCCTCCGGCTGCGCGGCGAGGCGCTGGAACTCCGTGCAGTGCGCGAGCGCGTCCTCGTCCCACTGGATCGAGGTGTGGTGCTCGCTGTTCTTCTTGACGCGGACCTTGGCCAGGCAGTCCTGGCAGGCCACCTCGACCAGGCGGGCCTGGGTGTAGAGCCGCTGGTCCTCGGTGGTGTCCGCGGACGTCGGCGCGAAGGAGACCATCAGCCGGCCGGGGTCTCGACCGGCGCGGCCTCGGCGGCCGCGTCCTCCTCGGCCTTGCGGGCGAGGTTCTCCGCGACCTCGGCGCGCCAGTACTCGTTGGCCTTGGTGGTGTCCACCTCGAACTCGAAGCGCTCGGTCATCTCCGGAGTGACGTCGGCGGCGTCGACGTAGAACTGCTCGTACCAGCGCCGCAGCTGGTAGACCGGGCCGTCCTCCTCGCACAGCAGCGGGTTCTGCACCGGCGCCTTGTTGAGCCAGATGTGGACGTCCTGCATGAAGCCCTCGCCGAACATGTCGGAGTAGCGCGTGCCGATGTACTCGGTGGTCTTCTCGTCCACGCCCTCGGGCTTCTTGACCTTCAGGCCGTACTGGAGCACGAAGGAGTTGTCCGAGGTGGGCACGTGGCAGTTGACCAGCACCACGTCGGTGATGAAGCCCTTGTAGTCGTTCTTGAGCCAGTTGACCATGAACGACGGGCCGAAGTACGTCGCCTCGGACTTCAGCACCAGGCTCTCGTCGCCGTACCCCTGGCCGGCCATGTCCGGGCGTCCGGTGGACTCCATGAACTGGCTGGCGCAGTGCCCCTCGAAGACGTTGCGGAAGTTCGTCGGGAAGGCGAAGTGGATGTAGAAGAAGTGCGCCATGTCCACGACGTTGTCGACGATCTCGCGGCAGTGCGCGCTGGGCACGTCGAGGGTGTTCCACACCCAGTCGGTGTAGACGTCGGAGTCCATGATGTCCTCGAGCTCCGGAGGCAGCAGCGCCAGGTCGGCCTCGCTGCCCTCGGGGTCGTGCCAGATCATCAGCAGCCCGTTGCGCTCCACCGCGGTGTACTTCTGGGTGCGCGCCCGCAGGGGGACCCGGCGGGCGTAGGGGATCGAGGCGCACTTGCCGTCGCCGGCCCAGCGCCAGTCGTGGAACGGGCAGGCGATCTCGTCGCCCTTGACCGTGCCCTGGGTGAGGTCGCCGCCCATGTGCCGGCAGTAGCCGTCGAGGACCTTGAGGTCACCGTGGGTGTCGGCCCAGACCACGAGCTTGCCGCCGAACGCCGGCACGGCGTGCGGCTCGCCGTCCCGGAACGACTCTGCCACGCCCAGGCAATGCCAGCCGCGGGCGAAGCGCGTGGGCGCGACGCCACGGTCCAGGGCACGTGCTTCGGTGGTGGCGCTGCTCATGGGACCTCCCAGATCCAGTGGTGCAAAACAAGAACAGGTTATAGTTTTGTGCGTGGCATTGCCAGTCTTCGGGTCATTCGGGCCCGCTCCACTGCTGTGAAGGGTGACCTGATGAGGATCGCACTGACCGACGAGCAGGAACAGCTCCGCAACGAGCTGCGCGCCTACTTCGCCGACCTCGTGACCCCCGAGATCCGGGCCGGGCTCGCGATGGCCACGAACGAGTTCGACGAGGACGGCGCCAAGGCCGACAGCGGCGAGTTCGGCGATGCGACCGTCTACAAGGACGTCATCCGCCAGATCGGCCACGACGGCTGGCTGGGCATCGGCTGGCCCGAGGAGTACGGCGGCCAGAACCGCTCGATGATGGAGCAGCTGATCTTCACCGACGAGGCGGCCATCGCGGGCGTCCCGATCCCCTACCTGACCCTCAACACGGTCGGCCCGACGATCATGCGCTTCGGCACCGACGCCCAGAAGGAGGAGATGCTGCCCGCGATCCTCAAGGGCGAGCTGCACTTCTCCATCGGCTACTCCGAGCCGGGCTCGGGCACCGACCTGGCCAGCCTGCAGACCCGCGCGCGCCTCGAGGGCGACGAGTGGGTCATCAACGGCCAGAAGATGTGGACCTCGCTGATCCAGTACGCCGACTGGATCTGGCTGGCCTGCCGGACCGATCCGGACCTCCCGCGCCACAAGGGCCTCTCGATGATCCTGGTCCCGGCCGACGCCGAGGGCTTCTCCTACACGCCGGTCCACACCGTCGCGGGCGTCGGCACCAGCGCGACGTACTACGAGGACGTGCGGGTCCCGAAGGACAACCTGGTCGGCGAGCTCAACGGCGGCTGGGCGCTGATGACCAACCAGCTCAACCACGAGCGGGTGGCGCTCACCTCGGCCGCGCCGCTGGTGCACTCGATCGAGCAGGTCCGGCGCTGGGCCCAGGAGACCAAGAACCCCGACGGCTCCCGGGTGATCGACGCCGAGTGGGTCCAGGTCCTGCTCGGCCGCGCGCACGCCCGCGCCGACATGCTCAAGCTGCTCAACTGGAAGCTCGCCTCGGCGACCGAGGACCTCTCCCCCGCGCACGCCTCGGCCACCAAGGTCTACGGCTCCGAGACGGCCACCGAGGTCTACCGCTCGCTGATGGAGATCGTCGGCCCCGAGGCCGCGGTCGACGCCGGCTCGCCGGGCGCGATCCTGCGCGGCCGCCTGGAGCGGTTCTTCCGCTCGTCGCTGGTGATGACCTTCGGCGGCGGCACCAACGAGATCCAGCGCGACATCATCGGGTACGTCGGACTCGGCCTCCCGGCCGCGAAGCGCTGACGCGAGAAGAGGAACCGACATGGACTTCACCCACACCGAGACCCAGACCGACGCCGCGGCCCTCGCCGCGACCGTCTTCGAGAAGGAGTGCACCCCGGAGCGCCTCAAGGCCGTCGACGTGGCCGGCGAGGGCCGCTTCGACCGCGCCCTGTGGAGCACCGTCGCCGACGCCGGCCTGCTCGGCCTGAGCATCCCCGAGGAGCACGGTGGCGCCGGGCTCGGCGTCCTGGAGATGTGCAGCGTGCTGGTCGAGGCCGGCCGCCGGCTGGCCCCGCTCCCGCTCTCCAGCCACCTGCCGACCGCGCTGGCCGTGGCCGAGTACGCCTCCCCCGCGGTGCGCGAGACCTGGCTGCCGCGCGCGGCGAGCGGCGAGGCCGTCCTCACCGCGGCGCTGGCCGAGGAGCGTGACGCCAACCCCGCCGAGCCGACGGTCCGCGCCGAGGACATCGGCGACGAGTGGCTGCTCAGCGGCACCAAGGTGACCGTGCCGGCCGGCACCGTGGCCGGCCTGATCGCCGTGCCCGCCTCGACCGCCGACGGCGTGACCGTCTTCCTGCTCGACCCCGCGACCAGCGGCGTGACCGTCTCCGCCCAGCGGATCAGCGACGGCAACGAGGTCGCCCGGCTCGAGCTCGACCGCGCCCCCGTGCCGGCCGACCACCTGCTCGGCGGCGTCGGCGAGGGTCGTGCCGTGACCGGCTGGCTCGCCGCCCGGCTGACCGTGGCCAACGTGGCCTGGCAGCTCGGCGTCACCCAGGGGGCGCTCGCGCTCACCGCGGCGTACGCCAAGACCCGGGAGCAGTTCGGCCGCCCGATCGGCACCTTCCAGGCCGTCTCGCAGCGGCTCGCCGACGGCTACATCGACGTGCTCGGCGCCGAGCTGACCCTGTGGCAGGCCGCCTGGCGGCTCGCCGAGGGCCTGCCCGCCGACGTCGAGGTGGCCAGCGCCAAGCTCTGGGCGGCGGACGCCGGCCACCGGCTGGCGCACACCACCGTGCACGTCCACGGCGGCGTCGGCATCGACCTGGACGGCGAGGCGCACCGCTACTTCACCGGCGCCAAGGTGACCGAGTTCGCGCTCGGCGGGACGACCGAGCAGGCCCGGAGGATCGGCGCGCTGCTCGCCTCGGAGCCGGTCTGAGGACCGGTCCGAGAGCCGCTCCGAGCCGGTGACGATCCGGAACCTGCTGCTCGCCCGGGCCGACGACGACGGCCCGGCGCTGCTCCACCTCGACCGCACCTGGTCCTGGCGGGAGTACGTCGGCCGCGCGGCGGCCCGGGCCGCGGCACTGCGCGAGCGGCACGACCCGGACCGGCCCTTCCACGTCGGCCTGCTGCTGGGCAACACCCCCGAGATGGTCGTCGAGCTCGGCGCGGCCGGGCTGGGCGGCCATGTGGCCGTCGGGCTGAACACCACCCGGCGGGGCGAGGCGCTGCTGGCCGACATCCGCAAGGCCGACGTGCAGCTCCTGGTCGCCGACGACGAGCACCGGCCGCTGCTGGCCGGGCTGGACCTCGACGGGATCCGCCTGCTCGACCCGGCCGGCGAGGCGACGGGACCCGTGACCGGGCCACTCACCGGGCCACTCACGCCCCTGGCCGACGACTCGCTCTTCATGCTGATCTTCACCTCCGGCACCTCGGGCAGCCCCAAGGCGGTGCGGATCACCCACGAGAAGGTGACCTACCCCGGCGCCTACCTCACCGAGCGGCTCGGGCTGACCGGCGAGGACGTCCTCTACGTCTCGATGCCGCTCTTCCACTCCAACGCGGTGATGGCCGGCTGGGCGCCCGCCCTGGTCAACGGCGCTGCGATGGCGGTCGCCTCGTTCTCGGCGAGCGGCTTCCTCGGCGACGTCCGGCGGTACGGCGCGACGTACGCCAACTACGTCGGCAAGCCGCTGGCCTACATCCTGGCGACACCCGAGCGGCCCGACGACGCGGACAACCCGCTGCGGCTGGTCTTCGGCAACGAGGCCGGCGACCGGGACACCGCGGAGTTCGCGCGCCGCTTCGGGTGCCGGGTCGTGGACGGCTTCGGGTCGACCGAGAACGCCGTGGTGATCAGCCGGATCGAGGGCACCCCACCCGGCTCGCTGGGCCAGCCGCTGCCGGGCGTGGCGGTGCTGGACCCGGAGACGGGGCAGGAGTGCCCGCGGGCGGCGTACGACGAGCACGGCCGGGTCACGAACCTCGACGAATGCGTCGGCGAGCTGGTCAACACCACCGGCGGCGGGCAGTTCGCCGGCTACTACAACGACGAGGCGGCCACCGCCGAGCGGATGCGCGGCGGGATGTACTGGAGCGGCGACCTGGCCTATCGCGACGCCGACGGCTGGGTCTTCTACGCCGGCCGCACCGCCGACTGGCTGCGGGTGGACGGGGAGAACCTCGCCGCCGCGCCGATCGAGCGGATCCTGCTGCGGCACCCAGCCGTCAGCGAGGCAGCCGTCTACGCCCTGCCCGACCCGTCCTCGGGCGACCAGCTCGCCGTGGCGCTGGTGACCACCGCGCCGCTCTCTCCGGAGGAGTGGGAGGGCTTCCTCGCCGCCCAGGACGACCTGGGCACCAAGTCCTGGCCGCGCTTCGTGCGGGTGCTCGACGCGCTCCCCCGCACGGCCACCAACAAGGTGCTCAAGCGCGAGCTGACCGCTGCCGGGCTGGCCGACGGGGTCACCTGGACGCGCGAGGAGCGCGGCACGGCGTACCGCTGAGCTCCGCTATCGCGCCAGCGCGTCCCGGGTGACCGAGGCCTGCCGCGTCAGCACGGCGCCGATGCTGGTCTGGGTCGCGTTGAGCTGCTCGACGATCCCGGCGATGCCGGAGAGCGACTCGGCCACCCGCTGGGCCTCGTCCTGGATGGCCCGGACCTTCGCGGCCACCTCGTCGGTCGCGCCGGCGGTCTCGCTGGCCAGGTCCTTCACCTCGCTGGCGACGACCGCGAAGCCGCGGCCCACCTCACCGGCGCGGGCCGCCTCGATCGAGGCATTGAGGGCGAGCAGGTTGGTCTGCTGGGCGATCGAGCCGATCACCTGGACCACCTGGCCGATCTCGGCGCTGCTCTCGCTGAGCTGGTGGACCAGCTGGGTCGCCTCGGTGGTGAGCCCGGCGGCGTGGTTCGCGACGGCGGCCGCCTCGTGGACGTGGCGCTCCACCTCGTCGATGCCACCGAGGAGATCGCGGCCGGCGTCGGAGAGGGAGTCGGCCGTCTCGACGCGCTCCATGGCCGCCGACACCAGGAACGCGGTGTTGCGGAGCACGTCGCGCCGGCTGTCGGTCAGCTCGATCTGCGTGGTGGCGAAGAAGTCCATGGTGCCGACGACGCGGCCGTGGACGATCAGCGGCAGGCAGACACCGGACTTGACCCCGGCGTTCCGGGCGGCCGGGGCGCGGACGCAGTCGGTGACCTCGCCCAGATCGGGCTCGAAGACCAGGTCGCGGCTGAGCCAGGCACGGCCCGACAGGCCGACGCCCTCGGCGAACGAGGCGGACTCGGTCACCCGGCGGAACTCCTCGCCGGCGCTGCCGGACTCGCGGACGAAGACCAGCGCGTTCACGTCCGGGTCGACGATCCAGTACGAGCCGTAGGCCCATCCGAACTCCCGGGTGATGGACTCCAGGGCGATCGCCGTGGCCTCGCCCACCGTCGTGGCGGTCATCAGCGCGCGCAGCAGCGTGCTCACCGCCGCCTGGTCCTCGCTCAGCTGGGCCTGCTGCTCGTCCAGGGCGATCCGGTCGATCGCGCGGGAGACCATCCGCCCGACGTTCTGCAGCGTGCGGAGCCGCTGCGGCGACGGGTCGAGCGCCACCGTGCTGAAGAAGTCCATGGTGCCGATCACCGTGTCGCCGGAGAACAGCGGGAAGCACACCCCGCTGCGGACGCCCATGCGGCGGGCCGCGGGCGCGCGCACGCAGTCGTGCACCTCGGCGAGATCGGGCACGAACACCAGGTCGCGGCTGGCCCAGGTCCGGCCCGCCACGCCGACGCCCTTGTCGAAGGTCGCGGTGCGCGTCACCCGGCGGAACTCCTCGCCCGCCTCGCCCGACTCCAGCCCGAACCGCAAGGTGTCGCCCTCGGGGTCGACGGCCCAGTACGACCCGTAGGCCCAGCCGAACGCGGTGCGGACCGCGTCGAGGCCGACCCGGAGCGCCTCGGCGGAGGTCTTCACGTTGCCGAGCGCCTCCGAGATCGTGTTGATCGTGTCGATGTCGGCATAGGCCTCGCGGAGCTCCTCGGCCATGCGCGGTTCTGCCTGGGTACGGCGAGCACGCATACTCGTCGATCCTTCCGTCGTCTCAGGTACTGCCGAGAGTCCATGGACGACGCTGCGGCGTCATCTGTATCGGTCCGCCCGCGCTCCAGTTGAGGGCTTTCGACCGTGAAACGGCGCGACTACTCCGGAAGGTTGGTGAAGTCGGGCTCGCGGCCCTCCGCGAAGGCGGTCAGCGCCTCGAGGTTGGCGGGGCCGCCCATCAGCTCGGCGAACGCGGCGTTCTCCCGCTCCCGCGCGGCGGCGATCTGCTCGCGCAGCGGAGCGGTCATCGTGCGCTTGACCGCGACCAGGCTGGAGATCGGGCGGGCAGCCAGGGTCTCGGCGTGGCGGCGCGCGGTGGGCAGCAGCGCGTCGGGCGAGCAGAGCTTCCAGACCAGGCCCATCCGGTGAGCCTCCTCGGCGCCGACCCACTCTGCCGAGAGCAGCATCCAGGCGGCGTTCTGGTGACCCATCAGCCGCGGGAAGAGCAGGCTGGAGGCCGCCTCGGGAGCGACGCCCAGGCTGGTGAACGGGCACTTCAGCCGGGCCTCGGTGGACATGAACGACACGTCGGCGTACCCGAGGATGGTCGCCCCGATGCCCAGTCCGAGCCCGTTGACGGCCACGACCAGCGGCTTGGGGAAGTCCACCAGCGCGTCGATGAGACCCAGGAAGCCGTGCTTGCCGCGCTGGAAGCCCGGGTCGGTGGCGATCTGGTGCATCTCCAGCAGGTCGGTGCCGGCGCTGAACGCCCGGCCGTTGCCGGTCAGCAGCACCACCGCCACCGAGGGGTCCTCCGCGGCGGCGAGCAGCGCGTCCGCCGTGGCGTCGTACAGCGCCTCGTTGAAGGCGTTGAGCGCGTCGGGGCGGTCGAGGGTGAGCGTGCGGACCCGGTTGAGGTCCTCGACCTGGAGCACCATGTCGCTAGCGGGCGGTCATCTTGTCGAGCCGGCCCACGGCCTGCTCGAACTCGGCGACCAGGGCCGCCATCGTCTCCGCCACCGGCACGACCTCGTTGGTGCGGCCGACGATCTGGCCGGCCGGCATCGAGATGGTGTCCGGGTCGTCGCCGCGGTTCATCCGGTTGTGCGCGTCGGCCACTAGGAGGTTCTGCAGCGGCATCGGCAGCGGCGCCGGCGCGTCCTCGGCCTCCCAGGCCTCGGTCCACTTGGTCTTGAGCAGCCGGGCCGGCTTGCCGGTGTAGATCCGCGAGCGGACCGTGTCGGCCGAGGTAGCGCGCAGCAGCGCGTCCCGGATGCCGGTGCCGGTGGAGAGGTCGTACTCCGCGGCGGTGAGCCACAGCGAGCCGGTCCACGCGCCCTGGGCGCCCAGCGCGAGCGCCGCGGCGACCTGACGGCCGCAGCCGATGCCACCGGCTGCCAGGACGGGGACGTCCGGGCCGACGGCGTCGACGATCTCGGGCACCAGCACCATGCTGGCGATCTCCCCGGTGTGGCCGCCGGCCTCGTAGCCCTGGGCCACGATGATGTCCACGCCGTTGGCGACGTGCGACATGGCGTGCTTGCCGGCGCCCGCGAGCGCGGCGACCTGCACCCCGTGCTGGTGGGCCTTCTCGATCACGTCGACCGGCGGCGAGCCCAGCGCGTTGGCGATCAGCACCGGCCGGTGGGCCAGCGCGACGTCCACGTGCGAGCGGGCCACCGAGTGCAGCCAGCCGAGGACTCCCTCGCGGCCCTCGCCCTCCGGCAGCGGTGGCACGCCGAGCTTCTGCAGCGTGCGGTCGACGAAGGAGATGTGCGCTGGCGGGATCATCGCCTGCAGGTCGACGGCCTTGCCCTCGGTGGGGATCTTCATCGGCATGACCACGTCGACGCCGTACGGCTTGCCGTCGGTGTTCTCGTCGAGCCAGGTCAGCGTCTGGTCGAGCTCGTCGGTGTCGTTGAACCGCACGCAGCCGAGCACGCCGAGGCCACCCGCGCGGGAGACCGCCGCAGCGACCTTCTCCGAGGGGGTGAAGGCGAAGATCGGGTACTCGATGCCGAAGCGCTCGCAGATGTCGGTGTGCATCAGACCGTCGCCCCCATCGCGATCTCCTTGGCCTTGGGGTACATCGCCTTGCCGGTGGCGTTGCGCGGGATCTCGTCCACGATCGCCACGGTGCGCGGCAGCTTGTAGCCGGACAGGTGGTCGCGCAGGAACGTGCGCAGCTCCTCCAGCTCGACGGTCTGCCCCTCGCGCGGCTGGATCACCGCGGCGACGGCCTGGCCGAACTTCTCGTCGGGGATGCCGACCACCAGCACGTCGTACACGGCGGGGTGGGCCTTGATGGCCATCTCCACCTCTTCGGGGTAGACCTTCTCGCCGCCGGTGTTCACGCAGTTGGAGCCGCGCCCCAGCATGGTGATCCGGCCGCCGGCCTCGATCCGGGCGTTGTCGCCGGGCACCGAGTAGCGCTCGCCGCCGACGGTCAGGAACGTCTCCGCGGACTTCTTCTCGTCCCGGTAGTAGCCGACCGGCACGTGGCCGCCCCGGCCGATGCGGCCGATCTTGCCGACGTTCTCGTCGGTGACCTCGATGACCTGGTTGGCGTCGTCGAGCACCACCACGTGCGGGCCGGGCGAGACGATCGGGCCGTCCTTGCTGATCTGGTTGGGGTCCTGCAGGCCGGTGCCCTGGAACCCGGTCTCCGAGGCGCCGATGGAGTCGGTGAAGAACGCGTTGGGGAACGCCTTCATCCAGCGCTCCTTCACCGGTGGGCTGAAGATCGCGGCGCTGCTGGCGATCGAGATCAGGTTGCTGCCGTCGTACGGCGTGCCGGTGGCCGCCTTGCGCTCGTACTCCTCGATCAGCGGGCGGGCCATCGCGTCGCCGGTCATGAAGATCAGCTGGACCTTGTCCCGCTCGATGATCTCCCAGGAGCGGACCGGGTCGAACTTCGGCTCGAGGATGGTCAGGTGGCCGGCGAAGAGGTGCATCAGCAGGCCGGCCTGGGCGCCACCGTGCATCAACGGGCTGAACGGGAAGGTGACCAGCCGCGGCTCGACCGCCTGCTTGGACTGGTCGTACTCCTCCAGCGGCTCGCCGGTCATGAAGTCGATGCCGCCGCCGAGCACGCGCCAGAAGTCCTCGTGGCGCCACATGACGCCCTTGGGGAAGCCGGTGGTGCCGCCGGTGTAGATGATGTGCAGGTCGTCGGCACTGCGCGGGCCGAAGTCGCGCTCGGCGCTCTGGCCGGCCAGCGCGTCCTCCCACGACACCCCGCCGAACGCGGAGATGTCGGACTGGTCGTCGGGCTCGATCGCGTCGGGCATCGCGACCGCGAGGCGCAGCTTGTCGTGCTTGGGGAAGCAGGCCTCCACCAGCGGCGCGTAGGGACGCTCGAAGAGCACGGCGACGACGTCGGCGTTGTCGAAGAGGTAGTCCAGCTCGGCCTCGACGTACCGGTAGTTCACGTTGATGTTGACCGCGCGGATCTTGACCACGGCCAGGAGGGCGACGACGTGCTCGACGCTGTTCTTGGCATAGATCGCCACGTGGTCGCCGGGACCGATGCCCTGGCTGCTCAGGTAGTGGGCGAGCCGGTTCGACTCCGCCTCCAGCTCGGCGAAGGTGACCACGCGGTCACCCACCTTGACGGCCGGGTTGTCGGGGACGACGTCGACGGCATGCTCGAAGAGGTCAGCGATGTTCAGGGCCATGGCGCGAAGACTAGAACACGTTCTCGTTTTTCGCTAGCATCCGCCCTTATGACGGACGCACCCCACACGGACCAGCCTCACTGCCTGGTCGAGCTCCAGGGACACAAGCTCGTGGTCACCATGAACCGGCCCGAGGCCCGCAACGCCCTCTCCGGGGAGATGCTGGCGATCATGGCCGACGCGTGGGAGCGGGCCAACACCGATCCCGAGGTGCGCGTGGTGATCCTGACCGGCGCCGGCAGCTACTTCTGCGCGGGGGCCGACCTCAAGGCGATGTCCGCCAAGCCGCCGTCGGAGTCCTTCGAGTCCGGCGAGTACGACCCCTCGGTCATCAAGTCGCTGCTCAAGGGCTACCGGCTGACCAAGCCGCTGATCGCGGCCGTCGAGGGCCCGGCGATCGCCGGCGGCACCGAGATCCTCACCGCGACCGACATCCGGATCGCCGGCGAGTCCGCTCGCTTCGGCGTCTCCGAGGCCAAGTGGAGCCTCTACCCGCTCGGCGGCTCGGTGGTGCGCCTCCCCCGCCAGGTGCCCTACACCGTCGCGATGGACCTGCTGCTCACCGGCCGGCACATCAAGGCGCCGGAGGCCCAGGAGATCGGCCTCATCGGGTACGTCGTCCCGGACGGCGAGGCACTGGCCAAGGCCCACGAGATCGCCGACCTGATCTGCGCCAACGGCCCTCTGGCCGTCCAGGCGATCATCAAGACCGTCCGCGACTCCGAGGGCCGGCACGAGGACGAGTGCTGGAAGGACGACGCCACGGTCGGCGCCTCCGTCTTCGCCTCGAACGACGCCAAGGAGGGCCCGCGCGCCTTCGCCGAGAAGCGCACGCCCTCCTTCACCGGCAGCTGAGCCGGCCTGCGTGATGTAGCCTTACATCATGCAGCGGACGCAGATCTCTCTCACTCCGGAGGAGAGACGTGCCCTCGACGCCGAGGCAGCACGCACCGGCCGCTCGATCTCCTCGCTGATCCGCTCCGCCGTCGAGCAGGTCTACGGCGTCGAGCGCTCGCTGGGCGAGGATCTCGCCACGATGCGCCTGGCCTTCGGATCCTGGCGCGATCACGATGCCGACGGCGAGGAGTGGGTCGAGCGGCTGCGCAGCGGCGACCGGCTGACCGGCTGATGCCGGCGCTGGTCGACACCTCGGTGCTCGTCGACTACCTGCGCGGCCACCCGGAGGCCGGCCGGCTGCTGGAGAGCGAGCGCTCCCGGGGTGTGCTGCACGCGAGCGAGATCACCCGGCTCGAGGTCATGGCCGGGATGCGGGCCGCGGAGGAGACGACGACCCGGGGACTGCTCGACACACTGGTCTGGCATCCCGTCGACCAGGCGGTGGCCGAGGAGGCCGGCGCCCTCGGCCGGGCGTGGCTGCCCAGCCATCGAGGCATCGACGGCGCAAACCTGGCCATCGCTGCCACCGCCATCCGCCTGGAGGCTCGGCTGCTGACCCGCAACGTGCGCCACTTCCCGATGTTCGCCGATCTCCGGGCGCCCTACTGAGGCGATCCCGGGCGACCACCCGCCCGGGGTGGGCCCGGCTACGGTGGCCGGCATGGACACCGAGATCCGGGAGTACCGCACGGGCGACCGGGAGGCCGTCCTCGACCTGACCGCCGACGCGCGCGAGTTCGTCTCCGGGCGAGGCGACGGGCTGCTGCACCTCTTCGTGCCGCACGCCACCGCGGGCCTCGCGATCCTCGAGACCGGCGCCGGCAGCGACGAGGACCTGCTCACGGCGCTGGCCGACCTCCTGCCGGCCGACGACCGGTGGCGTCATCGGCACGGCAGCCGCGGTCACGGCCGGTCCCACGTGATGCCGGCGCTCGTCCCGCCGTACGCGACCGTGCCGGTCTCCGGCGGCCGCCTGCTGCTGGGCACCTGGCAGAGCCTCTGCCTGGTCGACCTCAACGTCGACAACCCCGACCGCGAGGTGCGCTTCTCCTTCCTCGCCGGCTGAGGCACCTCACAGCATCCGCGGGATCAGGCGATGCCGCAGCACCAGGGTGAGATGGGCGGCAAGGGCGGCGAAGAACGCGACGTGCGCCCCCACGTGCAGCGGCAGCCAGTCGTCGTCGAGCAGCAGCACCGTCACCCAGTGCAGGGTCTTGGTGACGACGCCGTACCCGTGCTCGCCGTTGCGCAGCCGCATGCCGGACATCGTGTCAGCCCGGCGGCTCCGGGTCAGCCGACCGAGCGGCCCTGACCGGCCCAGTACTGCGCGCGCAGCGCCTTCTTGTCGGGCTTGCCGAGGCCGGTGAGCGGGAGCGCGTCGACGGCGATCACCTGCTTGGGCGACTGGACGGCGCCCTTGCGCTCCTTGACGCCGGCCTGGATCTCCGCGATCACGGCCTCGGTGAGCTCGTGGCCCTCGCGCAGCACCACGATCGCGGTGACCGCCTCGCCCCACTTCTCGTCGGGAGTGCCGATGACGCCGACCTGGGCGACCGCCGGGTGCTCGGCCACGACGTCCTCGACCTCGCGCGGGAAGACGTTGAAGCCGCCGGTGACGATCATGTCCTTGGTCCGGTCGACGATGAACCAGAAGCCGTCCTCGTCCTCGCGGGCCACGTCGCCGGTGTGCATCCAGCCGTCCCTGAACGTCGCTGCGGTCTCGTCGGGCAGGTTCCAGTAGCCGCCGGCCAGCAGCGGCCCGGCCACGCAGATCTCCCCCGGCTCGCCGACCGGCACCGGGTTGCCCTCCTCGTCCAGCAGCGCGGTGCGCAGGAAGGCCGAGGGCCGGCCACAGGAGGAGAGCCGGGCGACGTCGTGGTCACCCTTGGCCAGGTAGGAGATCACCATCGGCGCCTCGGACTGGCCGTAGTACTGCGCGAAGATCGGGCCGAAGCGGTCGATGGCCTCCTGCAGCCGGACCGGGTTGATGGCCGAGGCGCCGTAGTAGACGGTCTCCAGCGAGGACAGGTCGCGGGTGCGCGAGTCCGGGTGGTCCATGAGTGCGTAGAGCATCGAGGGCACCAGCATCGTGGCGGTGATCTTCTCCCGCTCGATGGTCTCCAGCACCTCGGCCGGGTCGAACCTCGAGAGCACGTAGAGGCAGCCGCCCTTCATCACCGTCGGCACGAAGAACGCGGCGCCGGCGTGCGAGAGCGGGGTGCACATGAGGAACTTCGGGCTCTCCGGCCACTCCCACTCCGAGAGCTGCACCTGGGTCATCGTGTTCATCGCCTGCGAGGTGCCGATGACGCCCTTGGGCTTGCCCGTCGTACCGCCGGTGTAGGTGATCGACACGATGTGGTCCGGGGGCAGCAGCCGGGCCTCCAGCGGCTGGACCTCGAACTCCGCGGCGGCCTCGACCAGGTCGGTCGCTCGGCCGGCGAGCGCCTCGGGCACCGGCCCGATGGTCAGCACCGTGGTGAGCGCCGGGCACTTGTCCAGCAGCTCCAGCGCCCGCTCGGTGAAGTACGGGTCGACGATCAGCGCGGTGATGCCGGCGTCGTTGATCACGTAGGCGTGGTCGTCGGCCGAGCCGAGCGGATGCAGGGAGGTACGCCGGAAGCCCTGCGTCTGGCCCGCGCCGAGGATGAAGAGCACCTCGGGCCGGTTGAGCGCGAGCAGCGCCGAGGAGGAGCCCGTGCCGGCGCCGAGCTTCTCGAAGGCCTGGACGTACTGGCTGATCCGCTGGGCCACCTCGCCACCGGTCAGGGTGGTCTCCCCCAGGTGCATCACCGGCCTGTCCCGGTGGCGCTTGAGGGCCGCCACCATCAGGTGGCCGTTGTGGGTGGGCGTGCGGAGATCAGCGTCGCTCATGGCCGCAGAGTAGAACGTGTTCTACTCTCTCGGCAACGGTCGTCTCAGGCTCAGGGGGTGGTGAGGAAGCGCTGCTTGAGCCGGTCGATGGTCCCGCTGCTCAGCCCGAGGCCCTGGCGGGCGAAGGCGTCCATGCTTCCCCAGGTGCCCTTGACCGCGTCGAACCAGCCCTCGATCCACTCCCGCTGCACCGAGCCCGGGCCACGGTAGGTGTTGCTGAGCAGGAAGTCCTGGACGACGGTCTCGCGCGGCACGCCGAGCAGGGAGAGCAGGATCGCGGCGCCCACGCCGGTGCGGTCCTTGCCGGCGCTGCAGTGGAACATCACCGTCTTGCCGCTCGCGATCGCGGTGAGCAGGTCGCCGAAGGCGTCCAGCGCGCCGAAGTAGCAGGCCTCCAGCGGGTAGCTGGCCCCGGTGAAGGAGTCCTCGAAGTCGCTGGTCGTCGCCAGGATGCGGATCGCGTTCAGCGCCACCAGCGGGTTCGCGCAGCGCACCGTGCCGAGCAGGCTGGTCAGCTTGGGCAGCTTGGTCGGCGGCAGGGCGAAGACGTCGGCCACCTGGTAGCCGACGCCCGCCGGCGGCGTGTACGACGCCTCGGAGCGCTCGGACCCGTTGCGCAGGTCGACCATGTGGTTCAGGCCGAGGGCGGTGAGGCTGCCCCACTCCTGCGCGGTCAGCCCGCTCGGCTGGCCGGACCGGAAGGCCAGGCCCATGCGGACCCAGCGGCCGTCGGTGGTGCGGTAGCCGCCCACGTCGCGGGCGTTCTTGGCGTTCGGCAGGTGCAGCGAGCGGTCGCTGACCACCAGGCCGGGACCGGTGCTGACCAGGCGGAAGTAGCGGCGGACCCCCGGCGCGGCAGGCGCGAGGCCGGTCACCACGACCGAGCCGTCCGCTCCGCCCGAGCCGACGACCGGGCCGTCCACGCCGTCCGGTGAGGAGACCAGGCGGACCGTGACCGGGCCGCCCGCGCCGGTCCACGAGACCAGGTAGCTCCCGTCGGCCTGTTGGGTCGCGCTGGCCGAGGTGAACAGGGCCGCCGGAGCGGCGGTCGCGGCGGGCAGGAACGTCGGGGTCGCGGCCAGCACGAGGGTCACCGCGGTGACCAGGCCGAGCATCAGTCGTCGCACGATGCCTTCAACGCGCGACCCCGGCCGGGGTTACCGACGTTCCGGCGAACGACCGGTGAACGGACCGGTCCGGTCCCCCGGCGCTCAGCCGAGCAGCTCGGCGATCGAGCGGATCTCCTCGGGCGAGCGCAGGCTGAGCAGCAGTGTCGTGACGCCGGTGGACTCCCACTCGGCGACCCGCTCCTTGACGTAGCCGGCCTCGCCGATGATGTGCATGTCGGTGACCAGCTCGTCGGGGATCAGCCCGGTGGCGCGGTCCTTCTCGCCGTCGAGGTAAAGCTTCTGGACCTCGTCGGCCAGCTCGCCGTAGCCCATCCGCTCGAAGACGTTCTTGTGGAAGTTCTGCTCCTTGGCGCCCATGCCGCCCATGTAGAGCGAGACGAACGGCTTCATCGCGTCGATGACCATCCGGGTCTCCTCCGCCCCCGAGGTCACCTGGAGATGGCAGGTCGCCGCGATCTCGAAGTCCTCGCGGGTACGCCGGGCGCCGGGGCGGGCGAACCCCTCGTCGAGCCAGGGCTGGTACATCCCCGCGGACTTCGGCGTGTAGAAGATCGGGATCCAGCCGTCGGCGATCTCGGCGGTCTGCGCGACGTTCTTGGGGCCCTCGGCGCCGAGCCAGATCGGCAGGTCGGCGCGGAGCGGGTGCACGATCGGCTTGAGCGGCTTGCCCAGTCCGACCCCGTTCGGGCCGGCGTACGGCAGAGGGTAGTGAGGTCCGTCGTTGGTGACCGGGGCCTCGCGGGCCAGCACCTGGCGGATGATGTCAACGACCTCACGGGTGCGGGCCAGGGGCTTGCCGAAGGGCTGGCCGTACCAGCCCTCGACGACCTGCGGGCCGGAGACGCCCATGCCGAGGATCACCCGGCCGCCGCTGAGGTGGTCGAGGGTGAGCGCGTGCATGGCGATGCTGGTCGGCGCCCGGCCGGACATCTGCACGATCGAGGTGCCCAGGCGGATGCGGCTGGTCTCGCGGCCCCACCAGGCCAGCGGGGTGAAGGCGTCGGAGCCCCATGCCTCGGCGGTGAAGACGGCGTCGAAGCCGGCATCCTCGGCCGCGGCCACGAGCTCGCCGTGGTTGGTGGGCGGCTGGGCGCCCCAGTAGCCGAGCTGCAGTCCGAGCTTCATGCGGGTCCTCCGTCACGTCGCCGGCTCGACCGGCGGACAGTTGCTTGATCCCAATACTAGAACGTGTTTCACTTCTGAGCCATGACCACCACCCAGTCTGACGCACCGCAGAGCGAGCCCTTGGGCACGCTGCACGCGCCCATGCGGGTCGAGTTCGACTACACCCGCTCGCTCGGCCCGGTCCTCTCCCGGTTCATGTCGGCCCTGGCCCAGCGCCAGGTGCTCGGCGGCCGCCTGGACGACGGTCGCGTCGTCGTGCCGCCGCCGGAGTACGACCCCGTCACGCATGCCGCGGTGACCGATCTGGCGCCGGTGAGCGACCACGGCGTGGTGCGGACCTGGACCTGGGTGCCCGAGCCGGTCGAGGGCCAGCCGCTCGACGAGCCCTTCGCCTTCGCGCACGTCCTGCTCGACGGCGCCGACGCCCCGATCCTGCACGCGGTCAAGGCGGCCTCCCCCGCCGACGTCACCACCGGCATGAGGGTGCGGGTGCGCTGGGCCGACGAGCCGACCGGGACCATCCGCGACATCGCGTGGTTCGAGGCCGCGGACGGCGACGAGGCCTCCGGCTCGGCCTCGCTGGAGCTGGGGGAGCCCGAGGTCACCGGGATCGTCTCCCCCATCCACCTCTCCTACGACTACGCCGCCTCGCCGGAGGAGTCGAAGTTCTTCCGCGGCCTGGCCGAGGGCCGCATCCTCGGTCAGCGCTGCCCGACCTGCCACAAGGTCTACGTGCCGCCGCGCGGCGCCTGCCCGGTCGACGGCGTGCCGACCACGGACGAGGTGGAGCTGCCGGACAAGGGCACGGTCACCACGTTCTGCATCGTCAACGTGCCGTTCCTGGGCCAGAAGATCGAGCCGCCCTACGTCTCGGCGTACGTGCTGCTCGACGGCGCGGACATCGCCTTCCTCCACCTGATCCTGGAGTGCGACGCCGCCGACGTGCGGATGGGCATGCGGGTCGAGGCGGTCTGGAAGCCCCGCGAGGAGTGGACCACCGATCTGAACAACATCCAGTACTTCCGCCCCACCGGCGAGCCGGACGCGGACTACGAGACCTACAAGCAGCACCTCTGAGGAAGAGGAAGACACAGCATGCGTGACGTTGCGGTCGTGGGCTTCAGCCAGCGACAGATGAAGGAGTTCGACGGCTCTCCCACCTGCGTGGAGCTGCTGGTGCCGGTCTTCGCCGAGCTCTTCGAGCAGACCGGCTGGACCAAGGACGACATCGACTTCTGGTGCTCGGGCTCCAGCGACTACCTCGCCGGTCGCTCGTTCTCGTTCGTCTCCGCGGTCGACGCCATCGGCGCGCTGCCGCCGGTGATGGAGTCGCATGTGGAGATGGACGCCGCCTGGGCGCTCTACGAGGCCTGGGTGAAGATCCAGACCGGCGAGATCGACACCGCCCTGGTCTACGGCTTCGGCAAGGCCAGCGCGGGCACGCTGCGCCGCACCCTCGCCCTCCAGCTCGACCCGTACACCGCCACCCCGCTGTGGCCCGACACCGTCTCCCTGGCCGGGCTGCAGGCTCGCGAGGGCCTGGAGAAGGGCCTGTGGGACGAGGCCGCCATGGCCGAGGTCGTCGCCCGCTCGATGAGCGACGCGGCCGGCAACGAGTGGGCGATCCGCAAGGGCGCGACCACGTCTGCCGACGTGCTGGCCCAGCCGATGTACGCCGACCCGCTGCGCCGCTGGGACTGCGCGCCGGTCTCCGACGGGGCGGCCGCCATCGTCATCGCCGCGGGCGACCGCGCGCTCGACGCCCGCGAGACGCCGGCGTGGATCACCGGCTTCGAGCACCGCATCGAGCCGATCGCCCTCAACGCCAGGGATCTGACGGTCTCGACGAGCACCGCGGCGGCCGGTGCGGCCGCGGGGATCGACGGGGTGGACACCGCCGAGCTGCACGCGCCGTTCAGCCACCAGGAGCTGGTCCTGCGGGAAGCGCTCGGCCTGGGCGCCGATGTCGCGGTCAACCCCTCGGGCGGCGCCCTGACCGCGAACCCGATGTTCACCGCCGGCCTGAACCGCATCGGCGAGGCGTCCCGGCGGATCTGGGCCGGTGAGTCCGGCAAGGCCCTCGCGCACGCGACCGCGGGCCCGGTGCTGCAGCAGAACCTGGTGACCACGCTCGCCGCAGCGCGTTCCGAGACGCAGAGGAGCAACTGACATGGGCAAGGTGCCAGCAGCCGTCATCGGCGTCGGCCAGACCAAGTACCAGGCGGCCCGCAAGGACGTCTCCATGGCCGGCCTCCTGCGCGAGGCCGTGGACCGGGCGCTCGCGGACGCCCAGCTGACCTTCGACGACATCGACGCCGTCGTGGTCGGCAAGGCGCCGGACCTCTTCGAGGGCGTGATGATGCCCGAGCTCTACCTCGCCGACGCCCTGGGCGCCGCCGGGAAGCCGCTGCTGCGGGTGCACACCGCCGGCTCGGTGGGCGGCTCGACCGCGATCGTGGCCGCCTCGCTGGTGCAGTCGGGCATCCACGAGCGGGTCCTGACCGTGGCCTTCGAGAAGCAGTCGGAGTCCAACGCGATGTGGGCGCTCTCGGTGCCGGTGCCGTTCATCATGCCGGTGCACGCCGGCGCGGGCGGCTACTTCGCCCCGCACGTGCGCTCCTACATCCGCCGCTCCGGCGCGCCGAACCACATCGGCGCCATCGTCGCGGCCAAGGACCGGCAGAACGCGTGCAAGAACCCCTACGCCCACCTGCAGAACGAGAACACCACCGTCGAGTCGGTGCTCGCCTCGCAGATGCTCTGGGACCCGATCCGGTACGACGAGACCTGCCCCTCCTCCGACGGCGCCTGCGCGCTGGTCATCGCGAGCGAGAGCGCCGTGGCGGCCTCGGACATCGACAACCCCGCCTGGATCCACGGCACCCAGATGCGCTCGGAGCCCACCACGGCCGCCGAGCGCGACCAGGTGAACCCGCACGCCGGCCGCGAGGCGGCGGCCGCGCTGTGGAAGCAGGCCGGCATCACCGACCCGTTCACCGAGGTGGACTGCGCCGAGATCTACGTGCCGTTCTCCTGGTTCGAGCCGATGTGGCTGGAGAACCTCGGCTTCGCCGCCGAGGGCGAGGGCTGGAAGCTCACCGAGCGGGGCGTCACCGCGCTCGGCGGCGAGCTGCCGGTCAACATGAGCGGCGGCGTGCTCTCCTCCAACCCGATCGGCGCCAGCGGCATGATCCGCTTCGCCGAGGCCTCGCTGCAGGTCATGGGCGAGGCGGGCGAGCACCAGGTCGAGGGTGCCCGCAAGGCGCTCGGCCACGCGTACGGCGGCGGCTCGCAGTTCTTCGCGATGTGGCTGGTCGGCTCGGAGAAGCCCGCCTGACCGGGGTCCCCTCCGGCCGTCGTACGCTCGCGCCATGATCGAGCTGCGCAGCCCTGCCGAGATCGAGCAGATGCGCCCTGCCGGGCGGTTTGTCGCCAGCGTGCTCAGCGCGCTGCGCGAGGCGGCCGACGTCGGGGTGAGCCTGCTGGAGCTGGACGCGCTCGCCCACGAGATGATCCGCGAGCGCGGCGCGGAGTCCTGCTACATCGACTACCACCCGTCCTTCGGCGCGATGCCGTTCGGCAAGGTGCTGTGCACCTCGGTCAACGACGCGGTGCTGCACGGCCTCCCGCACGACTACGCGCTGCGCGACGGCGACCTGCTCAGCCTGGACTTCGCCGCGTCGGTGGACGGCTGGGTGGCCGACTCGGCGATCAGCCTGGTCGTCGGCACCCCGGATCCCCGCGACCTGGAGCTGATCGCCACCACCGAGCGCGCGCTCGCCGCGGCCATCGACGTCGCCGTGGACGGCAACAGGCTCGGTGACATCGGGCATGCCATCGGCTCGGTCGCGCGCGAGGCGGGTCTCTCGGTCAACCTGCAGTTCGGCGGGCACGGCGTCGGCCGGACGATGCACGGCGACCCGCACGTCGCCAACGACGGCCGGCCCGGCCGCGGCTTCCGGCTGCAGCCCGGCCTGGTGATCGCCATCGAGCCGTGGTTCCTGCAGACCACCGACGAGATCGTCATGGACCCGGACGGCTGGACGATCCGGAGCGCCGACGGCTCCCGCGGCGCGCACAGCGAGCACACCATCGTGATCACCGACGGACCGGCCCTGGTGCTGACCGCCCGCGACTGATCCCCGGGCTTGCCGATCTCCCGGCCGGCGTACTGTCGAAGCATGAGTGACGCGGGCGTGGTCATCATCGGCGGCGGACTGGCGGCGGGCCGGCTGGTCTCGGAGCTGCGCGAGCGCGGCCACACCGGCCCGGTGACCGTGCTGGCGGACGAGCCGCATCCGCCGTACGAGCGGCCACCGCTCTCCAAGGGCTATCTACTCGGCCAGGACCCGATCGAGAAGGCGCTGGTCCACGGCCACGGCTGGTACGCCGAGCACGACGTCGGCCTGCGCACCGGCGTCGTCGTCGAGGCGATCGACCCGGCGGCGAGGCGGGTCGTCGCGGCCGGCGAGAGCGTGCCGTACGACGAGCTGGTGATCGCCACCGGCGCCCGGCCGCGCCATCTCGGGCTGGCCGACGACAGCGGCGCCGAGGTGCTCTACCTGCGCACCTGGGATGACGCCGTGCGACTGCGGGCCACCCTGACCGAGGGCGCCCGCGTGGTCGTCATCGGCGGCGGCTGGATCGGCCTGGAGGCGGCGGCCGCCGCGCGGGAGCACGGCGCCTCGGTCACCGTCCTGGAGTCGGCCGACCTGCCGCTGCTGCGCGTGCTCGGCAGCGAGGTCGCCACGATCTTCGCCGACCTGCACCGCGAGCACGGGGTCGACCTGCGCACCGGCGTCCAGGTCACCTCGATCAGGAACGAGGGCGGCGCCACGCTGGTCGACCTCAGCGGCGGCGAGACGGTCACCGCGGACGTGCTGGTGGTCGGCGTGGGCGTCTCCCCCGCGACCGAGCTGGCCGAGGCCGCCGGGCTCGCCGTGGACGACGGCATCCGCACCGACGACCACCTGCGGACCTCGGCCGAGCACGTCTGGGCGATCGGGGACGTGGCGAAGGCGGACCACCCGGTGCTCGGCTTCCCGCTGCGCGTCGAGCACTGGGACACCGCGATCCAGCATGCCAAGGTGCTCGCGGCCAACCTGACCGGCGAGGACACCGCGCACACGGCGCTGCCGTACTTCTTCACCGACCAGTACGACTTCGGCATGGAGTACGTCGGCCACCCGGGCCCGGAGGGCTACGACCGGGTCGTCGTGACCGGAGACGTGCCCGGCCGGGTCTTCCGGGCCTGGTGGCTGCGCGGTGACCTGGTGGTCGCCGGGATGCACGGCAACGACTGGGACGCCATCGACGAGGTACGCCGCGTGGTCGGCACCCGGGTCGACCCGGCGCAGCTCGGCTGACCCGACCCAGGAGAATGGCGGCATGAGCCGTCGCGGTCCCGGCTGGGTGCCCAACCAGCACGGAGCCTGGGCGATGCTCGCCTCTCCCCTGCTGGTCGGCGTGCTGGCCGGAGGTCCGGCCTGGGTGCACCTGCCGCTCGCCGCCTTCTGGTTCAGCGGGTACTTCGCCTTCTTCGCCACGTCACTGTGGCTCAAGGCCCGGCGCAAGGCGCGCTACTTCCCGCCGGTGCGCGCCTACGGGCTGCTGACCGCCGTGCTGGGCCTGGCCGTGCTGGCCGTCGAGCCGTCGCTGGCGGCGTGGGCCGGTCTCTTCGTCCCGCCCCTGGCGATCGGGCTCTGGTTCGCCTCGCGGCGCAACGACCGGGCGCTGGTCTCCGGCCTGGTGACGACTGCGGCCTCGACGCTGATGACGGTGGTCGCCTACGACGCGGGCCCCGGCACGGATCTCGAGCGGGCGTGGCTGCTCGCCCTGGTGCAGCTGCTCTACTTCGCCGGGACGGTCTTCTACGTCAAGACGGTGATCCGGGAGCGGGACAACCCCGTCTACCGCTGGGTGTCGGCGGGCTTCCACGCCGCGGCCACGGTCGCGATGGCGCCGCTGTCGTGGTGGCTGGCCGGTCTCTTCGCGATCCTCACCGCGCGTGCGGTCGTCGTACCTCCGCTGCGGCCGACCCCGAAGCAGGTCGGAATAGCGGAGATCGCCGCGACCGTGGCGGTCGCGGCGATCTCACTGGCGGTGCTGTGAGGCGGCTCAGCCCTTGAAGCTGACCGGGAGCTCCTTGATGCCGTTGATCCAGGCGTGGCGCAGCCGGCGCGGCTGGCCCGTCGGGCGGATGTCGGGCATCTTGTCGGCGATCACGTTGAACATGATCTCGATCTCGAGCTTGGCGAGGTTCGCGCCGATGCAGTAGTGCGCACCGTGCGCGCCGAAGCCCAACTGCGGGTTCGGGTCGCGCAGGATGTCGAACTTCTCGGGGTGCTCGAAGACGTCGGTGTCGTTGTTGCCGCTGGCGTAGTAGAGGCCGACGCGGTCGCCCTCCTTGACCAGCTGGCCACCGATCTCGATGTCGCGCAGGGCGGTGCGCTGGAAGACGATGACCGGGGTCGCCCAGCGGACGACCTCGTCGACCATGGTGCTCGGCCGGTCGCGCTTCCAGATCTCCCACTGCTCGGGGTTGTCGAAGAACGCCTGCATGCCGTGGGTGACGGCGTTGCGGGTGGTCTCGTTGCCGGCCACCGCGAGCAGGATGACGAAGAACCCGAACTCGTCCTCGGTCAGCTTCTGGCCCTCGCCGTCGGCGGTGATCAGCTTGGTGATGATGTCGTCCTGCGGGTTGGCCTTGCGGTCCTCGGCCAGCGCCATCGCGTAGGCCAGGATCTCCGCGGCGGCGGCCTCGGGATCGGCACCGTACTCCGGGTCGTCGTAGGCGAGCATCTGGTTGGACCAGTCGAAGAGCTTGCGGCGCTCGTCCTGCGGCACGCCGAGCAGCTCGGCGATCGCCTGCAGCGGCAGCTCCGCGGCGACGTTCTCGACGAAGTCGCCCTCGCCCATCGCCAGCGCCTCGTCCACGATCCGCTCCGCACGCTTGGTGAGCACCTCGCGCAGCGCGCCGATCGAGCGCGGGGTGAAGCCGCGACTGATGATCTGCCGCTTGGTGGTGTGCAGCGGGGGGTCCTGGTTGACCAGCATGACGTTCTGCATCTCGACCTGGTCACGGGTCATGTCCGGGCCGAACCGGATGATGACGCCGTTGGCGTTGGCGGAGAAGTCCTTGCTGTTCTTGGACACCGCGCAGATGTCCTCGTGCCGGCTGATCGCCCAGAAGCCGGTGTCGTTGAAGCCCGCGCGGGCCTCGGGGGCCTGCTCGACCCACCACACCGGCGCAGTCTTGCGCAGCTCGAGGAACTGCTGGAGCGGGACGGAGCTCTGGACGAGATCCGGGTCGGTCGGGTCGAAGCCGACCGGCAGCGCTGGCGAAACGGGTGCAGTGGTCACCTGGGGTCCTCCACGATTCTGGAACACGTTCTAGTGAGGATGGTTACATACTCCCGGTAGGTTTCCAAGTCCTCCGGGCGAGTTTCGTCACCCTGTCCGACCCGCCTCGCCCGGGTATAGACTGAAACACGTTCTAGTTCTCAGCGCGCGTCGCCGGCCGGTGCCGGCATCAGGAGGAACCATGGGCCAGCCGGTCATCGTCGAGGCCGTCCGTACGCCGATCGGGAAGCGCCGTGGCGCGCTGGCCGGCGTCCATCCCGCCGTACTGCTCGGGGCGGCGCAGGTCGAGGTGATCAAGCGCTCGGGCATCGACGCGACCCTCGTCGACCAGGTCATCGGCGGCTGCGTCACCCAGGCCGGCGAGCAGTCCAACAACATGGTCCGCCGCGCCTGGATGCACGCGGGCCTGCCCAACCACACGGCCTCCACCGTCATCGACGCGCAGTGCTCCTCCGCGCAGCAGTCCACCCACCTGATCAACGCGATGATCGCCGCCGGCGCCATCAAGGCCGGCGTCGCCTGCGGCATCGAGTCGATGTCGCGCATCCCCCTGGGCGGCAACGTGCCCCAGGGCCTGGGCGACCCGCGGCCCGACGACTGGAGCATCGACCTGCCCAACCAGTTCGAGGGCGCCGACCGGATCGTGGCCAACCGTGGCTTCACCCGCGCCGACGTGGACGCCTTCGGGCTCTGGTCGCAGCAGAAGGCCGCCGCCGCGCAGGCCGAGGGCCGCTTCACCCGGGAGATCTTCGCCGTGGAGGCGCCGGTCCTGGACGCCGAGGGCAACCCCACCGGCGAGACCCGGGTCGTCGACGCCGACCAGGGCATCCGGGACACCTCCCTGGAGGCCCTGGCCGGCCTCAAGTCCGTCCTCGAGGGCGGCGTGCACACCGCCGGCACCTCCTCGCAGATCTCCGACGGCGCCTCGGCCCTGCTGCTGATGGACTCCGACCTGGCCTCCTCCCTCGGCCTGAGGCCGCGGGCCCGGATCGTCACCTCCTGCCTGGTCGGCGCCGACCCGTACTACCACCTCGACGGCCCCGTCCAGGCGACCGAGAAGCTCCTCGCCGACAGCGGCATGAGCATCTCCGACATCGACGTGTGCGAGGTCAACGAGGCCTTCGCCGGCGTGGTGATGTCCTGGGCCAAGGTGCACGACGTCCCCGAGGACAAGATCAACGTCAACGGCGGCGCCATCGCGCTGGGACACCCGGTGGGCTCCACCGGCACCCGCCTGCTCACCACCGCGCTGTACGAGCTGGAGCGCCGCGACGCCAGCACCGCGCTGATCTCGATGTGCGCCGGTGGCGCTCAGGCCTCCGGCACGATCATCGAGCGCATCTGACGTACGACGCGCAGAAGGGGGCCCGCCGAGCTCGGCGGGCCCCCTTCCGTCGTTCGGCCTAGGAGCCGTAGACCGGCTCCGGGTCGGCGCCCTCGGCGATGAGCTCGCGCAGGGCCGGTCCGACCTCGGCCGCCTCCCACCGGCGGCCGAGGTCGCGGGCGGGGCCATGGGTCCAGCCCTGCTCCAGGCAGATCTGGCCACCGTCGATCTCGATGACCCGGCCGGTGACGTCGGCGGCCTCGGCGGAGGCCAGCCAGGCGACGATCGGCGAGTTGTCCTCGGGCAGCGCCATGGCCGAGGTGTCGAAGGCGCCCTCGGTCATCCGGGTCTTGGCGACCGGGGCGATCGCGTTGACGGTCACGCCGTAGCGACCCATCTCGGCCGCGGCGACCAGGGTCATCGCGGCGATGCCGCCCTTGGCCGCGGAGTACGTCGTCTGGCCGATCGAGCCCTGCAGCCCGGCGCCCGAGGAGGTGTTGATCACCCGGGCCTCGCGCTGACGGCCCTCCTTGGACTCCGCGCGCCAGTAGGCGCCGGCGTGGCGCAGCGGCGCGAAGTGACCCTTGAGGTGAACCCGGATGACCGCGTCCCACTCGTCCTCGGCGGTGTTGACCAGCATCCGGTCGCGCACGAAGCCGGCGTTGTTGACCAGGATGTCGAGCCCACCGAAGGTGTCGATGGCCTGCCGCACCATCGCCTCGGCCTGCTCGAAGTCGGCCACGTCGGCGCCGTTGGCCACCGCCGCGCCGCCCATCGCCTCGATCTCGGCGACCACCTCGTCGGCCGGGGACGTCTCCTTCTCCCCATGACGCTCCCCGGCCAGCGAGACGCCGTAGTCGTTGACGACGACCGTGGCGCCCTGCCGGGCCAGCTCGAGGGCGTGCGCGCGGCCGATGCCGCGGCCCGCTCCGGTGACGATGGCGATGCGGCCTTCGAGCAGACGGCTCACTGGTTCTCCTCAGGTGCGGGTGACTGGACGGACAGGAAGATCGGGGGCTCGCCGCCGCCGTGGCAGGCGACGGTCGCCCCGCTGACGTACGACGCCAGGTCGCTGGCCAGGTAGACCGCGACGTGGCCGACCTCGACCGGCCGCGCCATCCGGCCCAGCGGGATGGTGCGCTCGATGGCCGCGACCCGCTCGTCGCCGCCGTAGTGGTCGTCGGTGTGCTCGGTGCGGCACAGGCCGACGTCGATGGAGTTGACCCGGACCTTGGGCGCCCACTCCATCGCGAGGCTGCGGGTCAGCGAGTCCACGCCGGCCTTGGCGGCGCCGTACGCCGCGGTGCCCGGCGAGGGCCGCGCGGCGCTGATCGAGGAGATGTTGACGATCGCTCCCCCGCTCTCCTGCCGCTGCATCACGGCGTTGGCGAGCTGGGAGACGAGCAGCGGGGCGTTGAGGTTGAGCCCCAGGATCTTGTCGTGGAAGCGCGGCGAGGCGTCGGCGGCCAGCGCGTACGGCGCGCCGCCGGCGTTGTTGACCACCACGTCGAGCCGGCCCTCGGTCGCCACGATCCCGTCGACGAGGGCGGCCACCGACTCCGGCTCCCGGACGTCGCACAGGACATGGCGGGTGCCCGGCAGCGGCTCGGCCTCCGAGCGCGCGCAGGTGACCACGCGGGCGCCCGCGGCGAGGAACGCCTCGGTGATCCCGCGGCCGATGCCGCGCGAGCCGCCGGTGACCAGCGCCACCCGGTCGGTCAGGTCCAGGGAGAGACTCACGGGTGCTACCCTACCAAGCACTTGCTTGGTCAGACGAGAGGCTGCTGATGTCGATCACCAGTGAACTGCGCGAGGACGGCATCCGCGTCGTCACGATGGCCCATCCCCCCGTCAACGCGCTGCCCGTGCAGGGCTGGTTCGACGTCGCCGCGGCGATGGACGAGGCCAGCGCCGACCTGGACACGAAGGTGGTGATCCTGCGGGCCGAGGGCAAGGGCTTCAACGCCGGCGTGGACATCAAGGAGATGCAGCACACGACCGGCTTCGACGCCCTCATCGGCGCCAACAAGGGCTGCTTCGCGGCGTTCAAGGCGGTCTACGAGTGCGCGGTCCCGGTGATCGCCGCGGTCAACGGCTTCTGCGTCGGCGGCGGCGTCGGCCTGGTCGGCAACTGCGACATCGTGGTGGCCAGCGACGACGCCTACTTCGGCGTGCCCGAGGTCAAGCAGGGCGCGCTCGGCGCGGCCACCCACATGGCGCGGCTGGTCCCCCAGCACCTGATGCGCACGCTCTACTTCACCGCGCGGACGATCAAGGCCGCCGACCTGGTGCAGCACGGGTCGGTCTACGAGGTGGTCCCCCGCGAGCAGCTGGACGAGGCCGCGCTGCGGCTGGCCGCCGACATCGCCGACAAGGACACCCGGGTGATCCGGGCGGCCAAGGAGGCGCTCAACGGCATCGACCCGATCGACGTGAACAAGAGCTACCGGTTCGAGCAGGGCTTCACCTTCGAGCTCAACCTCGCCGGTGTCTCCGATGAGCTCCGCGACGCCTTCGCCGGGACGGCGAAAAGTGGGCAGAGTGCGGGCACCGACAAGGCAGGAAACAAGCAGTGAAGAAGCCCCGCGACAAGCAGATGACCATCGACGAGGTCGTCGCCCAGCTCTCCGACGGCATGACCATCGGCATCGGCGGGTGGGGCCCGCGGCGCAAGCCGATGGCCCTGGTCCGCGCGATCCGCAACTCCGGCCTCAAGGACCTCACCATCGTCAGCTGGGGCGGCGCCGACGTCGGTTTGCTCGCCCGCGCCGGCAAGATCCGCCGGCTGGTCTACGCCTTCGTCTCGCTGGACTCGGTCCCGCTGGAGCCCAGCTTCCAGAAGGCCCGCCAGGAAGGCACGATCCCCGAGATCGTCGAGCTCGACGAGGGCATGTTCCAGACCGGCCTGTACGCCGCCGCGCAGCGACTGCCCTTCCTGCCGATGCGCGCCGGCCTCGGCTCCGACGTGTTGGTCAACAACCCGTGGATCAAGACGGTCACGAGTCCCTACGCGGATGAGAACGGCGACTACGAAGAGCTGACCGCGGTCCCGGCGCTCAAGCTGGACGTGGCGCTGGTGCACCTGAACCGCGCCGACGTCCACGGCAATGCGACCTACCTCGGACCGGACCCGTACTTCGACGACCTCTTCGTGCAGGCCGCGGACAAGGCGTTCGTCTCGTGCGAGCAGATCACCGATACCGCCGGACTCACCGTGGAAACCCCGGTCCAGCGGCTGCTGATCAGCCGGATGATGGTCGACGGCGTGGTCGAGACGCCGAACGGCGCGCACTTCACCACGTGCACGCCCGACTACGAGCGCGACGAGCGCTTCCAGAAGGCCTACGCGGCCGCCGCCGGCGGTGACGACGAGGCCTGGACCGCCTTCGAGGAGCGGTTCCTCAGCGGCGACGAGGCCGCCTACCAGGCCGCCGTGGCCGAGTTCGCGCAGCAGCAAGAAGGAGCGTCCAAGTGAGCGACGAGACGACTGAGACTGCCACCCGCGCCGAGGTCTGCGCCGCCGCGATCGCCGACGCCTTCGCCGAGGACGGCGAGATCTTCGCCAGCCCGATGGGCATGCTGCCGATGCTCGGCGTCCGGCTGGCCAAGCTGACCTCCAACCCCGACCTGGTCATCTCCGACGGCGAGTCGCTCTACCTGGCCGGCGTGCCGCCGCTCTTCGCCAAGGCCGAAGTGGTCGAGGGCTGGATCCCCTTCCGCCGAGTCTTCGACGTGGTGGCGTACGGCAAGCGCCACGTGATGATGGGCGCCACCCAGGTCGACCGGCACGGCAACCAGAACATCTCCGCGATCGGCGACTTCGCCCGCCCCAAGCGCCAGCTCCTGGGCTCGCGCGGGGCACCCGGCAACACGGTCAACAACCGCACGTCGTACTGGGTGCCCAAGCACAGCCCGCGGGTCTTCGTCGAGCAGGTCGACATCGTCTCCGGCGTCGGCCCGAAGCGGGCCAAGGAGGCCGGGCCGGGCGCGTCGAAGTACAACGACATCCACCGGATCGTCTCCAACCTCGGCGTCTTCGACCTCGGTGGGCCGGACGACACCGTGCGGCTGCTGAGCGTCCACCCGGGCGTCACCGTGGACGAGGTCCGCGAGGCGACCGGGTTCGAGCTCGCGCTGCCGGACGGCGACGTGCCGATCACCCGTGAGCCGTCGTACGCCGAGCTGGTGATCATCCGCGAGATGCTCGACCCGAAGAAGCTGCGCGACCGCGAGGTCCCGCCCGCGGAGGCCGCCCCGACCAAGGCGGCACAGTGATCGACCAGCTGCTCAAGACCCCGCTCACCGAGCTCACCGGGATCAGGCACCCGGTCGTGCAGACCGGCATGGGCTGGGTCGCCGGCCCGCGCCTGGTCTCCGGCACCGCCAACGCCGGCGGGCTGGGCATCCTCGCCTCGGCGACGATGACCATCGCCGAGCTCGAGGCGGCGATCGTCGAGGTCAAGGGCCGCACCGACCAGCCCTTCGGGGTCAACCTGCGCGCCGACGCCGGCGACGCGGCGGCCCGCTGCGACCTGCTCATCGAGCACGGCGTGAAGGTCGCCTCCTTCGCCCTGGCGCCGAAGCCCGAGCTGATCGCCAAGCTCAAGGAGCACGACATCGTCGTGGTGCCGAGCATCGGCGCGCCCAAGCACGCGGTGAAGGTCGCCTCGTGGGGCGCCGACGCGGTGATGATCCAGGGCGGCGAGGGCGGCGGCCACACCGGCAACGTGCCCACCACGCTGCTGCTGCCGACCGTGCTGGACGCGGTGGACATCCCGGTGATCGCCGCCGGCGGGTTCTTCGACGGACGCGGCCTGGCCGCCGCGCTGTCCTACGGCGCCGCCGGCGTCGGCATGGGCACCCGCTTCCTGCTCACCCAGGATTCCCGCGTGCCCGAGGCGGTCAAGCAGCGCTACCTGGCCGCGGGCCTCAACGACACCGTGGTGACCGCCAAGGTCGACGGCATGCCGCACCGGATGCTCCGCACCGACCTGGTCGACTCCGTCGAGGAGTCCAGCGCCCTCAAGCGCCTCGGCCCCACAGCGCGGCGCACCCTGGCGTTCAAGAGGATGAGCGGCATGTCCTGGCGTCAGCTGATGGCCGACGGCCGCGCCATGAAGCACGGCCAGGACCGCTCCTGGACCCAGATGGTCCTCGCCGCCAACACCCCGATGATGCTCAAGGCCGGCCTGGTCGAGGGCGACCCCGAGGCCGGCGTCCTCGCCTCGGGCCAGGTCGTCGGCGTCATCGACGACCTCCCCACCTGCGAGGAGCTCATCGACCGCGTCGTCACCCAGGCCGCCGAGGCCCTGCGCCGCACCCAGGGCTACCTGGCCTGAGGCGCCCCGCCCCGGCCGCCGGTGCCGCTTCGAACAACCTGAAGACTTCTGCAACTCATGTAGTATTCATGTGGTGACCGTCCCGCTCTACCAAGCCAAGGCCGAGTTCTTCAAGACGCTCGGGCATCCGGCGCGCATCCGGATCCTGGAGCTGCTCTCGGAGCGGGACCATGCGGTGCACGAGCTGCTGGAGCGGATCACGATCGAGCCGAGCAACCTCTCCCAGCAGCTGGCGGTGCTGCGGCGGGCGCAGCTGGTGGTGTCCTCGCGGCAGGGCGGCGAGGTGACCTACTCGATCAGCGCGCCCGAGGTGCGCGACCTGCTGCTGGCGGCGCGGCGGATCCTCTCCGGGCTGATCCACGTCGACGACACCGAGGCACTGAGCCCCGCAGCCGCCCGATGACGGGCCGGCTCCACCAGGCCTGGTCGCGCACGCTCGCCCTGCTCCCCCGGCGTGCCGACTGGACGCACGCGCGACCGCTGCGCGACCTCTCCGCCGGCGTGATGGTCGGCCTGGTCGCGCTGCCGCTGGCTCTCGGCTTCGGCGTGAGCTCGGGCATGGGCGCGGCGGCGGGCATCGTCACCGCGATCGTCGCCGGCGCGCTGGCGGCGGTCTTCGGCGGCAGCCGGGTGCAGGTCAGCGGGCCGACCGGCGCGATGACCGTGGTGCTGGTGCCGATCATCGCCACGCACGGGCCCGACGGCGTCCTCGTGGTGGGCCTGCTCGCCGGGCTGATCCTCGTCGGCCTCGGGTACGCCGGCGCGGGACGGGTGATCCGCTACGTGCCGGTCCCGGTGGTCGAGGGCTTCACGCTCGGCATCGCCGCGATCATCGCGCTGCAGCAGGTGCCGGCGGCGCTGGGCGTGGAGGCGCACGCCGACCGGGTCGTGGTCGCCGCCTGGGACGGCGTACGCGCCTGGATCGCCAGCCCCGCCTGGGCGCCGATCGCGCTCTCGGCCGGCGTGGTCGCCCTCGTCCTGCTGCTCGGACGGCTCCGTCCGGGCGTGCCCGGAGCGCTCGTGGCCGTCGTTCTGGCGACCGTCGCCAACGCGGTCCTCGACCTCGGCGCCGCGTCCATCGGGTCGATCCCGACCGGCCTGCCCGCGCCGAGCCTGCCGGTCATCCCGTGGGCCGACCTCGACGCGCTCATCCTGCCCGCGGTCGCGGTCGCGGCCCTCGCCGCGCTGGAGAGCCTGCTCTCGGCCACCGTCGCCGACGCGATGAGCGTGGGCCAGCGCCACGACTCCGACCGCGAGCTGGTCGGCCAGGGCGTCGCCAACCTGGCGGCGCCGCTGTTCGGCGGCATCCCGGCCACAGCGGCGATCGCGCGTACGGCGGTCAACGTGCGCGCCGGCGCCACGTCGCGACTGGCCGCTCTCGTCCACGCCGGCGTGCTCCTGGTGGTGGTGCTCGTCGCGGCCCGCTGGGTCTCGGAGATCCCGCTCGCGGCCCTGGCCGGCGTCCTGATCGCCACCGCCGTGCACATGGTGCGCGTCTCCAGCCTGGCCGCCCTGATGCGAGCCACCCGCGGCGACGCGGCCGTCCTGGTCATCACCGCCGGTGCCACCGTGCTCTCCGACCTGGTCACCGCGGTCATCCTCGGCCTGGTCGTGGCCGGCTTCATCGCGCTGCGGCAGACCGCGCGGAGCACCCGGCTCGACGAGGTGCCGCTCGACACCAGCGACCACACCGACGAGGAGCAGTCGCTGCTCGACGAGCACATCGTGGCCTACCGGCTCGACGGGCCGCTCTTCTTCGCCGCCGCGCACGACTTCCTGCTCGAGCTCACCGAGGTGAGCAACGTGCGCGTCGTCGTGCTGCGCATGGCCCGGGTCACCACCATCGACGCCACCGGGGCGCACGTCCTGGCCGACACGATCACCCGCCTGGAGGGTCGCGGCATCACGGTGCTGCTCTCCGGCGTACGACGCCAGCACGAGCAGGTGCTCCGCGAGCTGGGCGTGCACGACCGTCTCGCCGACGAGCGCCACATCTTCGACGACACACCTGCCGCCATCGCGCATGCCCGGATGCACGCCGCGCGGATCGTCCACGCGCCGAGCTGACCGTCAGTCGGCTACTTGCCGGTGAGGTCGCTCAGGTTGACGTTGTCGGTGATGCACTTGACCAGGTCGGGCGCCAGCCCGGCCAGCGTGGCCGCGTCCTTCTTGATCTCGTTGAGGCTCTTGTCGCCCTGGGCGATCGCCTTCAGCGTCTCGCTGGAGAGATCGGAGTCGGTCAGCACCTTCGCCATGCAGTCGGCGACCTTCTTCGGGATCGTCTTCAGCGGGCTGTCCTCGCCGAGCACCGCGTCGGCGCTCTTCTGCAGCCCGTCGGCGATCTCGTCCTGCGTCGGCGGGCCGTCGCTCCCGCAGGCCGATGTCGCCAGCGCCATCGCCAGCACCACAGCCGCACCCAGCTTGCGCATCGCGATCTCCTTCGGTCGAGTGCCGCCGGGTCGTCCCGGCCGGCCAAATCTACCGGGCCGCTGGTCGCCCCCAGTGCTCCACGCCAGGAGCTGGCAGCGCCGAGCGTGCTGCGACGTCCCGGGCGGCAGTAGCGGGCCGGCTGCGGCACCGGGCGGTAGGAGTCGGCATCGGACCGGCCGCGGGGACGAAGGCTGCCAAGGCCCAAGAGAAGCTCAAGAAGGCGAAGACAGTCTGGTCTAGACTTTCGCCCTCAACCACGGCGCTTCTGTCGGTGGCTCCTGATCGACTGAGGTCATGTCGATCAGCCCGGCCGTCGCCCCGCAGCATCCGTTGCTGCGGGTCCTGGGTGCGTTGCAAAGGGGTTGTGACGATCTGGCCGAGACCGTGACGTGGTCGCTGAACGACGGTGAGCTGCGAGAGGCGTTGCCGGAGCTGACACGGGTGCTGTCGCGACTGGGTGAGGCTCAGGCGCGGTTGCTGGCCGAGGCCGACCGGCGTGACCTCGGCCAGGCTGGCGGGCATCACGACGCGGCGGCCTGGTTCGCGGTCGCGACCCGGACCGCCAAGCCGACCGCGAAAGGTCTGGTGCGTCTGGCACGTGCGTTGGACGACGGCGCCCACGAACCGACCCGGGCAGCGCTCGCCGCCGGGAGCGTGTCGCCCGAGCAGGCGCGGGTGATCCTCGACGCGGTCGAGGCGCTGCCCGACGACGTCGCCACGAACCTGGTTGCGGATGCCGAGCAGCATCTGGTGGCCCTGGCCGCGGATCACGACCCCCGAGAGCTCCGGGTCCTGGGGCGGCGGCTCGTCGAGGTCGTCGACCCCGACGCCGCGGATGAGCACGAGCGGCGGTTGTTGGAGGCCGCCGAGCATCGGGCCGCGGCCACGACCAGCTTCTCGATCCGTGCCGACGGGCAGGGGATGATGCGCGGCCAGTTCGCCATCCCCGAGCTGGAAGGCGTCATGCTCAAGAAGCATCTCGACGCGCTCGCAGCCCCCAAGCATCGCAACGCCCGGCCCACCATCGGCCCTGGTGCCGAAGTGATCGGGACAGTGTCTCGGCCGCTGCGACTCGGCGAGGCGTTCTGCGAATACATCACCACCCGCCCGGTCACCCCCGGCGGCACCCCCAAGGCAGGCGGGACACCCGCCACGATCGTGGTCACCATGACCCACGAGGCCCTGACCGGCCAGCTGCAGACCGCGGGGCTGCTCGACACCGGCGAGCGGATCTCCGCCTCCGCGGCCAGGTTGCTGGCCTGTCAGGCCGGGATCATCCCCGCCGTCCTCGGCACCCGTTCCCAGCCGCTGGACCTGGGCCGCAAGGCCCGCTTCCACACCGAACCCCAGCGCATCGCGATCATGCTGCGCGACCAGGGCTGCGTCGCCGAGGGATGTGATTGGCCACCGGGCATGTGCCACGTCCACCACAAGAACCCGTGGGCCAAGGGCGGAAAGACCGACGTGCGGACCGGGATCATGCTCTGCCCCCGACACCACACCCTCGCCCACGACGCCAGACACCAGATGACCGGCACCATGCACGGCAAGGTCAGATTCAGCCGACGCACCTGAGCCGCGAGCCCGGGTATCGGCTCCGTTGTCAGAGGCGCTCGATGATGGTGACGTTGGCCTGGCCGCCGCCCTCACACATGGTCTGCAGGCCGTAGCGGCCGCCGGTGCGCTCCAACTCGTTGAGCAGGGTGGTCATCAGGCGGGTGCCGGTGGCGCCGATGGGGTGGCCCAGGGCGATGCCGCCGCCGTTGACGTTCACCTTGTCCAGCGGCACGCCGATCTCCTCGGACCAAGCGAGCACGACCGAGGCGAAGGCCTCGTTGCACTCGAAGAGGTCGATGTCGTCGACCGACATGCCGGTCTTCTCCAGCGCGTGCCGGGTGGCGCGGATCGGGCCGGTGAGCATCCAGATCGGGTCGTCGCCGCGCACCGAGACGTGGTGCACGCGGGCGCGCGGGGTGAGACCGTGGTCGCGGACCGCCTGCTCGGAGGCGATCAGCATGGCCGAGGAGGCGTCGCAGATCTGCGAGGCGACGGCCGCGGTGATCCGGCCGCCCGGGGCCAGCGGGTCGAGACCGGCCATCTTCTCCAGGGAGGTGTCACGGGGGCACTCGTCGACGGCGAAGACGGTGCCGTCGGCCAGCGTCACCGGCACGATCTCGTTGTCGAAGCGGCCCTCGGCGATGGCCTGCTTGGCCCGGGTGTGCGAGACGAGGGCGAACTCCTCCATCCGCTCGCGGGTGATGTCCCACTTCTCGGCGATCATCTCCGCCGAGCGGAACTGCGAGACCTCCTGGTCGCCGTACCTCGTGACCCAGCCGGGCGACTCGGCGAACGGCGTGGTGAAGCCGTACTGCTGGGCGACCAGCATCGCCGCGGAGATCGGGATGGCCGACATGTTCTGCAGGCCGCCGGCGACCACGAGGTCCTGGGTCCCCGACATGACGCCCTGGGCGGCGAAGTGCACCGCCTGCTGGGAGGAGCCGCACTGCCGGTCGATGGTCACGCCCGGCACGTGGTCGGGCAGCCCCGCCACCAGCCAGGCGGTGCGGGCGACGTCGCCGGCCTGCGAGCCGATCGTGTCGCAGCAGCCCATCACCACGTCGTCGACGGCGCCGGGGTCGATCCCGGTCCGGTCGACCAGGGCGGAGAGGACGTGTGCGCCCAGGTCCGCGGAGTGCATGGACGCCAGCGATCCGCCGCGCTTGCCGACCGGGGTGCGGACGGCGTCGACGATGTAGGCCTCGGGCATGGGATCTCCTCGATCGGTGGGGCTCAGCCGGCGGCGATGCCGTCGAGCAGGATGGTCAGGTACTGGTCGGCGACCTCGTCGGCCGAGAGCGCGCCACCGGGGCGGTACCACCGCACGGCGACCCAGACGGTGTCGCGCAGGAAGCGGTAGACGAGCTCCACGTCGAGCTCGCCGCGCAGCTCCCCGCTGGCGATGCCGTCGCGCAGCAGACTGGTCCACAGGCTGCGGAACCGCTCGTTGCGCTCGGCCAGGTAGGCGAAGCGCTCGAAGCCGATGAGGTACGCCGCGTCGTTCTGGAAGACCGCGACCTCGTGGGGGTGGTGGTCGATCGCATCGAAGGAGGCCCGCACGACCGCCTCGAGCTTGGCCCGCGGCGTCCGGTCGGAGGCGACGATCGCGTCGTACTCGGTCCACAGCGCGGTCTGGAAGGAGTCCAGCAGCTCGTCGACCATCGACTCCTTGGAGTCGAAGTGGTGGTAGAGGCTGCCGGACAGGATGCCCGCGGCGTCGGCGATGTCGCGGACGGTGGTGTTCTTGAATCCCTTCTCCGCGAAGAGCCGGCCGGCGATGCCGAGCAGCTCCTCGCGCCGGCCGCCGCCGTTGGAGGGCGTCTCAGGCATGCTGGCTGCTCACGCTGATCACCTCGCCGGTGAGGTACGACGAGTAGTCGCTGGCCAGGAAGACCATGACGTTGGCGACCTCCCAGGGCTCGGCCGCCCGCCCGAACGCCTCGCGCTGCTTGAGCTCGTGGAGCAGCTCGTCGGAGGTGACCTTGGCCAGGAAGGGGTGCATCGCCAGCGACGGCGAGACCGCGTTGACGCGGATGCCGTGCGGCGCGACGTCGAGGGCGGCGCAGCGGGTCAGCGCCATCACGCCGGCCTTCGCGGCGGCGTAGTGCGCCTGGCCCTCCTGGGCCCGCCAGCCGATCACCGAGGCGTTGTTGACGATCACGCCGCGGGTGCCGTTGGCGACCATCCGGTTGGCCGCGGCGCGCACGCAGCGGAACGTGCCGGTCAGGGTGATGTCGAGGACCTTGCCCCACTGGTCGTCGGTCATCTCCAGCACGCTCGCGGTGCCGCCGAGACCGGCGTTGTTGATCATCACGTCGACGCCGCCGTGCGCGTCGGCCAGGTCGAGCAGCGCGGCGACCTGCGCCTCGTCGGTGACGTCGGTGAGCGTCGAGACGACCCGCTCCGCGCCGAACTCGGCGGCCAGCGCCTCCTGCGCCTCGGCGACCCGGCGCTCGTGGGTGTCGCTGAAGACGACGACCTTGGCGCCCTCCTCCAGCGCGCGGCGTACGACGGACGCGCCGATGCCCGCGCCGGCCGCGGCGGTCACCACGACCACCTTGTCGCGCAGCAGCCCGTGGCCCGGGACGTAGTCGGGGGTGGGCTGCTCGGGGCGGGTGGCGGTCATCGGCTCTCCCTGGGTAGGCCTAGAACTCTCTCGGACAGGATGTTGCGCTGCACCTCGTCGGACCCGCCGTAGATGGTGTCGGAGCGGGTGAAGAGGAAGAGCCGCTGCCACTCGTCGAGGTCGTAGCCCTCGCCGACGGTCAGCCCGGCCGTGCCGCGCACCTGCATCGCGAGCTCGCCCAGCGTGCGGTGCCAGTTGGCCCAGAGCAGCTTGGAGATGCTCGCCGACCCGGACGAGGCCTGGGTGGACTCGCCCTGGCTCAGCGTGCGCAGCGCGTTGAGCCGGATGACCTCCAGCTCGACGTCCGCGCGGGCCAGCCGGTCGCGCAGGATCGGGTCGTCGTACGCGCCGCTGGCCTTGGCCAGCTCCACGACGGCGTCCAGCTCGCGGCGGAAGCCCACCTGCTGGCCGATCGTGGAGACGCCGCGCTCGAAGCCCAGCGTCGCCATCGCGACCGCCCAGCCCTGGCCGGGCTCACCGACCACGAGGTCGGCATCGGTGCGCGCGCCGGTGAAGAAGACCTCGTTGAACTCCGAGGTGCCGGTCAGCTGGATGATCGGCCGCACCTCGACGCCGGGCTGGTACATCGGCACCAGGAGGTAGGACAGGCCGCGGTGCCTCTCCGAGCCGGGCTCGGTGCGGGCGACCACGAAGCACCAGTCGGACTGGTGGGCCAGCGAGGTCCAGACCTTCTGGCCGTCGACGACCCAGGAGCCGTCCTCCAGGCGGGCCTTGGTCTGCACGTTGGCCAGGTCGGAGCCGGCGTTCGGCTCGGAGTAGCCCTGGCACCAGAATTCCTCGACCGCGCGGATCCTGGGCAGGAAGCGCTCCTGCTGCGCCGGCGTGCCGAGCTCGATCAGCGTGGGGCCGAGCAGCTCCTCGCCGAGGTGGTTGACCCGCGCCGGCGCGTTCGCCCGGGCGTACTCCTCGTGGAAGATCACCTGCTGGGACAGCGGGAGACCGCGGCCGCCGTGCTCGGTGGGCCAGCCGATGCAGGTCCAGCCGTGCTTCGCGAGGTGGCGGTCCCACTCGATCCGCTCGTCGTGCGCCTCGTGCTCGCGGCCGGGGCCGCCCAGGCCGCGCAGGCCGGCGAACTCGCCGGCGAGATGGTCGGCCAGCCAGGTGCGCACCTCCTCGCGGAAGGCACGGTCCTCGGCGCTGTCGAAGAGGTCCATGGGTGCTACCCTACCAAGCACTTGCTTGGTCAGACAGTCAGAGCGGAGGCGGCGTGGTCTCGACAGACTCCATCCCGGGCGTGCTGCGCGAGGCGGCCGCGACGTACGGCGATCGCCCGGCGTACGTCGAGGGCGACCGCACGCTGACCTTCGCCGGGCTGCACGCGGCCGTCCGCGAGGTCGCCGCCGGCTACGTCGCGCTCGGCCTCGAGCCCCGCGACCGGGTCGTGCTCTGGGCGCCCAACAGCATCGACTGGGTGATCTCGGCCCTGGCCGTCTCGTACGCCGGGGGCACGCTGGTCCCCGCCAACAGCCGCTACACCGGCCACGAGGTCGCCGACCTCGTCGAGCGGACCTCCGCCCGGCTGGTGATCGTCGCCGACGGGTTCCTCGGCCGCACCCAGATCGCCGACCTGCGCGCCGCCAGCGGACTCCCCTCGGTCGCCGAGGTGATCGATCTGGCCGCCCTCGACGAGGTCGTCGGGCGCGGACGCGCGGTGGACGCCGCCGACGTCGAGGCCCGGGCCGACGCGGTCAGCCCCGACGACGTGGCCGACATCCTCTTCACCTCCGGCACCACCGGCCGGCCCAAGGGCGCGATGAGCGCGCACCGGCAGACCGTCGGCGTCGCCCGCGCCTGGGGCGGGCTCGGCGGTGTGACGGCCGACGACCGCTACCTGGTGATCAACCCGTTCTTCCACTCCTTCGGCTACAAGGCCGGCATCGTGGTCGGCCTGGTCACCGGCGCCGCGCTCTACCCGGTCGCGACCTTCGACCTCGACGCCACCATGCGGCTGATCCAGGACGCCCGGATCACCGTCCTGCCCGGGGCGCCGACGATCTACCAGTCGCTGCTGGCCGCCGAGCACCGTGCCGACTACGACCTCTCCTCGCTCCGGCTGGCGGTCACCGGCGCGGCCGTCGTACCGGTCGTGCTCATCGAGCGGATGCGCGACACCGGCCCCGACGAGCGGGGCGTGGAAGGACTGGGCATCGACCAGGTGGTCACCGCCTTCGGCATGACCGAGGCCGTCGTGGTGACCATGTGCCGCGAGGGCGATCCCGCCGATCTGGTCGCGACCACCTGCGGCCGCGCCATCCCCGGCATGGAGATCCGCGCCGGCGACGACGGCGAGCTGCTGGTCCGCGGCGACTTCGTGATGCTCGGCTACCTCGACGACCCGGCGGCGACGGCCGAGGCGATCGACGAGGACGGCTGGCTGCACACCGGCGACATCTGCGTCATCGACGAGGGCGGCAACCTCTCGATCACCGACCGGCTCAAGGACATGTACATCTCCGGCGGCTTCAACGTCTACCCCGCCGAGGTGGAGCAGACGCTGATGCGGCAGCCGGCCATTTCCGACGTCGCCGTCATCGGAGTGCCGGACGAGCGGCTGGGCGAGGTCGGGCGGGCGTACGTCGTGCGCACCGGCGGCCAGCGGCTCACCGCCGAGGACGTGATCGCCTTCGCCAAGGAGCGGATGGCGAACTTCAAGGTGCCGCGCGAGGTGGAGTTCGTGGACTCCCTCCCGCGCAACCTGTCCGGCAAGGTGCTCAAGACCGAGCTGCGGGGCACGACCGAATCAGGAGACGGGGCATGAACCTGGAGCTGTCCGAGTCCGAGCTGGCCTTCCGGGACGAGGTGCGGGCCTGGCTGGCCGCCCACGTGCCGGCCGAGCCGCTGCCCTCGATGGACACCGCCGACGGCTTCCGGCTCCACCAGGAGTGGGAGGCCACGCTCGCCGAGGCGCGCCTGTCGGTGGTCTCCTGGCCGCGCGAGGTCGGCGGCCGCGAGGCCTCGCTCATCGAGTGGGTGATCTTCGAGGAGGAGTACTACCGCGCCGGGGCGCCCGGCCGGGTCAGCCAGAACGGCATCTTCCTGCTCGCCCCGATCATCTTCGACCACGGCACGCCCGAGCAGCAGCAGCGCTTCCTGCCCACGATGGCGACCGGCGAGAAGGTCTGGGCCCAGGCCTGGTCCGAGCCGGAGGCCGGCTCCGACCTCGCCTCCCTGCGGGCGACCGCGACCCGCGACGACGAGCGCGGTGGCTGGGTGCTCAACGGGCAGAAGACCTGGTCCTCGCGGGCGTCGTACGCGCACTGGGGCTTCGGGCTCTTCCGCAGCGACCCGGAGGCCGCGCGGCACAACGGCCTGACCTACTTCCTCTTCCCGCTCGACGCCGAGGGCATCACCGTCCGGCCGATCGCCCAGCTCGACGGCGAGGCGGGCTTCGCCGAGCTCTTCTTCGACGACGTCTTCGTGCCCGACTCCGACGTGCTGGGCGCGCCCGGCGACGGCTGGCGGGTGGCGATGAGCACCGCGGGCAACGAGCGCGGCCTCTCGCTGCGCTCCCCCGGCCGGTTCTGCGCCACCGCCGACCGCCTGGTGGCGGCATGGGACGCGGCCGGACGGCCGGCCGAGGTCCGCGACGCGGTCGTGGACGGCTGGATCCGGGCGCAGGCCTACCGGCTCTACACCTGGGGCACGGTCACCCGCCTGGCCGACGGCGGCGAGATGGGCGCCGCGGGCTCGGTGAACAAGGTCTTCTGGAGCGAGCTGGACATCGCCCTGCACGAGGCGGGTCTCGACCTGCTCGGCGCGGATGCCGAGCTGGCGGGCGAGCGCTGGATGGACGGCTATCTCTTCTCGCTGTCCGGCCCGATCTACGCCGGCACCAACGAGATCCAGCGCAACATCGTGGCCGAGCGGATCCTCGGCCTGCCGCGGGAGCCGAAGGGAACCGGCCGATGAAGTTCGAGTTGTCCGAGGAGCAGGCCGGGTTCGGCCAGTCCCTCTCCGACCTGCTGGAGAAGGCCGACACGGTCGCCGTGGCCCGCGCCTGGGCCGAGGGCGACACCGCGCCCGGCCTCGCGCTGTGGAGGCGCCTGGCCGACCAGGGCGTCAACGCCCTCGCCGTCGCCGAGGAGGCCGGCGGGCTGGGCGCCTCCCTGGTCGACCTGACCGTGGCGCACCAGGTGCTCGGCCACCACCTCGCCGTCGGTCCGTGGATCGAGGCCACCGCCTTCCTGCCGCACGCGCTGGCCGGTGACAAGGGAGTCGGCGCCGAGGCCCTGGGCGCGCTGGCCGAGGGCCAGGTCGCCACCGTGGCGGCGGCTCCCCTGGCGCCGCGCGCGCTGGACGGCGACATCGCCGAGGCGGTGTACGTCGCGACGCCCGCCGGCGTGGTCACCGGCACGGCCGGCGAGATCCGCGAGTCGGTCGACGTGACCCGCCGCCTGGCCGAGGTGGACGGCGCCACGGACGCCACGGTCGACATCTCTGGGCGCTTCGCCGAGGCGTTCGACGCCGCGGCCCTGGCCTGCGCCGCGCAGCTGCTCGGCTGCGGCGAGCGGATCCTCGCCGAGACGGTCGCCTACGCGCAGCAGCGCCGGCAGTTCGGCCGGGAGATCGGCTCCTACCAGGCGATCAAGCACCAGCTGGCCGACGTGCGGATCGCGCTGGACTTCGTCGGGCCGCTGGTCCACGGCGCCGCGCTCGGCGATGTGCCGGTCTCCGCGGCCAAGGTCTACGCGTCCGACGCGGCGTACCTCGCCTCCCGGGTCGGCCTCCAGGTGCACGGCGCCATCGGCTACACCCGCGAGTGCGACCTGAGCCTGTGGCTCGGCAGGGTCCGCGCGCTGGTGACCGCGTGGGGCACCCCGTCGTACCACCGCGCCCGGCTGGCCGACCAGATCGTGAGGGCCGGCTGATGCGCTTCGCCCGCACCGAGGAGCAGGAGGAGCTGGCCGCCACCGTCCGCTCGCTGCTCGCCAAGCGCGCCGACAGCGCCGCCGTCCGCGCCGCCACGGAGTCCGAGGCCGGCTACGACACGGCGCTGTGGAGCGCACTGGTCGAGCAGGTCGGCGTGGCCGCGCTGGCCATCCCCGAGGAGCACGACGGCTTCGGCGCGACCCTCGAGGAGACGGCCGTGGTCCTCGAGGAGCTCGGCGCCAACCTCGCGCCGACTCCCCTGCTGGCCAGCACGCTGGCCGCCGTCCAGGCGCTGCTGCACGGCTCCGAGGAGGAGCGCGCCGAGCTGCTCCCCCGGCTCGCCGCCGGCGAGGTGGTGCCGTTCGCGCTCGGCGACGTCGTGTTGGAGCCCGAGGCCACGTCCTCTCGAGGGCGCGTCGAGAGCATGGACCAGACGCTGCGGCTCGCCCGCGCCGACGCCGTCGAGGTGCCGCAGGACGTCCGCGACATCGCCACCGCGCTGATCGCCGCCCTCCAGGTCGGCGCCATGCAGCGCGCGCTGGACATGACGGTCGCCTACTCCAAGGAGCGGGTGCAGTTCGGCCGGCCGATCGGCTCCTTCCAGGCGCTCAAGCACCGGATGGCCGACATGCTGGTGCTGCTGGAGTCCTCCCGCTCGGCGTCCTGGGGCGCGAGCGCGGCCGCCGCGGCGTACCTCGCGAGCCCGACACCCGAGAACGCCGCCGCCCTGCACCGCCAGGCCGCCGTCGCCGGCGCCCATTGCGGCGAGGCCCTCGACACGATCGCCTCCGAGACCGTCCAGCTGCACGGCGGCATCGCGATCACCTGGGAGCACGACGCCCACCTGGTCTTCAAGCGGGCGCACGCCCTCAACCAGCTCTCCGGCCCCGCCCACCTGCACCGCGCCGCCGCGGTCTCCGGCTGAGGCTCGCACAGCGACGGACGTAACGACGCGGTCCTGTCGCCGCGCACGCTCGGCTGAGCGTGGAAACGACCGGTCAGCCGTCGTTAGGTCCGTGCTCCTACGAGCGACTGCTGCGGGCCGACCGTCCCCGGACGATGCCGATGAAGGCCTGGACGTCCTCGTCGTCGCGCTCCGCATGTGAGGGTTGGCGGAGCCAGGCGAGGCCGACCGGCGACTCCTCGACGCCGAGGACCGGGCGGTGGATGACGTCCTTGCGGTGGTGCAGGCGGGCCAGCGACATCGGCACGATGACGATGCCCGTGCCCGCGGCGACGGTCTCGACGGCCTGCCGGACGGTGATCTCGGGGAACTCCGCCAGCACGTCGAGCTCGTCGGCCAGCTCGGCCACGTCGATCTCGTCGTACGCCGCCACCGGGTGCTCGACCGGCACGACCACCACCGGGATCTCGCGGTAGAGCGGGATCAGGTGCATGGCGTCGCGGTCGACGTCCCCGCGCACGAGCGCCATGTCCACGAGACCGTCGCGGATCGCGGTCGCCTGGTCGGCCACCTCGACGCGGACCAGCTCGAGCGGACGGCGGCGGCGCTCCTTCCACAGGCGCTCCCACTTCCCGGGCATCACGCCGGGCACGTACGCCACACGGAAGGGCTCCACGGTCGTGACCCTATGGGATGCGTCATACCGCGCCCGCGAGCCCGCTGCTAGGTTCCGGCTCATGCGTACCGCCAAGGACTTCTTCGCGCCGCTCGCCGTCGGCGCGCCCACTCCGCTCCGCGAGATCCCGGCCCGTCCCAGCCGCGCCATCCACTTCTTCGACCCGGGCAACCCGAAGATGGCCGCCAAGGTGCCCAACATGGTCGGCACCGTCGACATCCTGCTGGGCAACCTGGAGGACGCCGTCAAGGCGGAGAACAAGGAGATCTCCCGCCAGGGGCTGGTCGAGATCGGCAAGACCGTGGCCAATCTCGGATCACAGAGCGGCCCGACGCAGTTCTGGACCCGGATCAACTCGCTGGACTCCCCCTGGGTGCTCGACGACCTGACCACGCTCGTCCCGGCGATCGGCCACAAGCTCGACGTGATCATGGTGCCCAAGGTGCAGGGCGCCGAGGACATCCACTACATCGACCGGATCCTCGCCCAGCTGGAGGCCAAGGCCGGGATCGAACGGCCGATCATGGTGCACGCCATCTTGGAGACCGCCCGCGGCGTGGCCAACATCGAGGAGATCTGCGCCGCGTCGCCGCGGATGCAGGGCCTCTCCCTCGGCCCGGCCGACCTGGCCGCGGACCGGCGGATGAAGACGACCCGGGTGGGCGGGGGACACCCGGGCTACCTCGTGCGGCAGGACCCGCCCCGCGAGGGTGACGAGGTGCGGTACGACGCCGAGCGGACGACGTACCAGCAGGACCTGTGGCACTACACCATCGCCCGCATGGTCGACGCCTGCGCGATGCACGGGATCTTCCCGTTCTACGGGCCGTTCGGCGACATCGCCGACGTGGTGGCCTGCGAGGACCAGTTCCGCAACGCCTTCCTGCTCGGCTGCGTCGGCGCCTGGTCGCTGCACCCCAAGCAGATCGCCATCGCCAACAGGGTCTTCAGCCCGTCGGTGGAGGACGTCAAGCACGCCCGCCGGGTCATCGCCGCCATGGGCGACGGCACCGGCGCGGTCATGCTCGACGGCAAGATGGAGGACGACGCCTCGGTCAAGCAGTGCCAGGTGATGGTGGCGCTGGCCGAGCAGCTCGCGGCGATCGACCCCGAGCTGAAGAAGGCGTACGACGCGATCGAGGTGGACGCATGAGCACGTTCCGGGCCCGTCGCTCCGTCCTCTACATGCCCTCCTCCAACGCCCGCGCGCTGGAGAAGGCCAAGACCATCGCCTGCGACGCGCTGATCCTCGACCTGGAGGACGCGGTCGCGCCGGAGGACAAGCCGGCCGCGCGCGAGGCGGCCTGCGCCGCCGTCGGCTCCGGGGAGTACGGCAGCCGCGAGCTGACCATCCGGGTCAACGGCATCGGCACCGAGTGGCACGAGGCAGACCTGGCGGCGGCCGCCGCGGCCGGCCCCCACGGCGTCGTCGTGCCCAAGGTCAACACCGCCGACGAGGTGCGCTCGCTCGTCGCCGCGATCGAGGCCGCCGGGGCGCCCGATCACACCCGGCTCTGGGCCATGGTCGAGACGCCCGAGGCGATCTTCAACGTCCGCGAGATCGCCGCCGCCTCGCCGCGGCTGGCGGTGCTGGTCATGGGCACCAACGACCTGGTCAAGGAGCTGTACGCCGAGCACGTGCCCGGCCGCGCTCCCCTGCTGACCTCCCTCTCGCTCTCCCTGCTCGCCGCCCGCGCGGCCGGCGTGGCGATCCTGGACGGCGTCTACAACGACGTGAAGAACACCGAGGGCTTCCTGGCGGAGTGCCAGCAGGGCCGCGAGCTCGGCTTCGACGGCAAGACGCTCATCCACCCGGGTCAGGTCGAGGGCGCCAACGAGGCGTTCGCGCCCTCGGAGCAGGCCGTCGAGGACGCCCGCGGCATCCTGGCCGCCTGGGAGGCCCGCGACTCCGGCGTGGTCACCTACAACGGCCGGATGATCGAGAATCTCCACGTGGAGTCCGCCCAGCGGGTGCTCTCCATCCACGAGGCCATCGAAGCCCTGGCCGGCTGACCCCGCGCCGAGGCTCACAGGAAACTCACAGCCGTTCCATGGCGTGAGCCTGCCTGGGCGAGAGAGCCTGGACGGCATGAGCGCCGAGCGGGGACAGACGGGCCGGGGGCCGGCGATGACGCGACCGGACGGCAGCCCGCTGCGGGTGCTGGTCGTCGACGACGAGAGCAACATCGCCGAGCTGCTGCGAATGGCCCTGCGCTACGAGGGCTGGGACGTCGAGATCGCCCTCACCGGGAGCGAGGCGGTCAACGCCGTACGCCGGGTCCAGCCCGATGCCGTCGTGCTGGACATGATGCTGCCCGACTTCGACGGCATGGAGGTGCTCCGCCGGGTCCGGGCCGGCCACATCGACGTGCCGGTGCTCTTCCTGACCGCCCGCGACTCCGTCGAGGACCGGGTCGCCGGCCTGACCGCGGGCGGCGACGACTACGTCACCAAGCCGTTCTCCCTGGAGGAGGTGGTGGCCCGGCTGCGCGCGCTGATGCGCCGCTCGGCCGTCGCCCAGACCGTGACCAGCCCGCAGTTGGTCGTCGGCGACCTGACCCTGGACGAGGACAGCCACGAGGTGACCCGCGGCGGCGACCAGATCCAGCTCACCGCCACCGAGTTCGAGCTGCTGCGCTACCTGATGCGCAACCCGCGCCGGGTGCTCTCCAAGGCGCAGATCCTCGACCGGGTCTGGAACTACGACTTCGGCGGGCAGGCCAACGTCGTGGAGCTCTACATCTCCTACCTGCGCAAGAAGATCGACGCCGGCCGCGAGCCGATGATCCACACCATGCGCGGGGCCGGCTACGTGCTCAAGCCGGCGGCGGCACAGTCATGAGCCTGCTCCCCCGCTCCCTCACCGGCCGGCTGGTCGCCGCCAGCGTCGCGCTGGTGGCGGTGGTCGGCCTGCTGGTCGCGGGCGCGAGCACCCTGGCGATGCGCTCCTACCTGACCGGCCAGCTCGACGACGACGTGCAGGGCGCCTTCCGGCGCGAGGTCGCCCGCCTGACGATGCCCGGGCCCGCCGGCGGCGGGATGGGGCGCCCTCTCGGGCAAGGCCCCGGCACGCTGCGAGCCCTCCTTCCGGCGGCGTCGACGGGTGCGGACGACAGCGCGAGCGTCGTGACCGACACAGGCGCCTCTCGCACCCTGACCGACCGCCAGATGGGGCCGTTGCGGGATCTGGCCGTCGACAACGCGCCGCACACCCTCACGGTCGCCGGCACGTCGTACCGCGTCATCGCCGACCAGGACGACGCCGGCAACACCCTCGCGGTCGGCCTGCCGCTGGACCAGGTGGACGAGACCGTGACCAGCCTTGCCTGGTGGTCGCTGCTGCTCACCCTGCTCGGCGTGGCATTCGCCGTGCTGCTCGGCCACTGGCTGGTCCGGCGCCAGCTGCGTCCCCTCCACGCGGTCGCGCAGACCGCCCACGAGGTCAGCACCCAGGAGCTGGCCACCGGTGACACCGCGATCGCCACCCGGGTGCCGGCCGAGCTCACCGACCCGCATACCGAGGTCGGCCAGGTCGGCTCGGCGCTCAACACGATGCTCGACCACGTCGACGAGGCGCTGGCCGCCCGGCACCGCAGCGAGCAGCAGGTCCGCCAGTTCGTCGCGGACGCCTCCCACGAGCTGCGCACGCCGCTGGCCACGATCCACGGGTACGCCGAGCTCTCCCGCCGTACGCCGGACGACCCGGCCGCGCTCTCGCAGGCCTTGACCAAGGTCGAGACGGAGGCGGGCCGGATGTCCCACCTGGTCGAGGATCTGCTCCTGCTCGCCCGGCTGGACGCCGGACGGCCCCTGGCCCGCGAGGACGTGGACGTCACCCGGCTGCTGCTGGAGGCCGTCGCCGACGCCCGCGTGGTCGCGGCCGGCCACCGCTGGAAGCTGGAGCTGCCCGACGAGCCGATCGTGGTCACCGGCGACGAGCACCGGCTGCACCAGGCGATCACCAACCTGCTCGCGAACGCGCGCACGCACACCTACGAGGGCACGACGGTCACCGTCCGGGCCGCGCGCCACGACCACACCGTGCGCGTCGACGTGCACGACGACGGCCCCGGACTGCCGGAGGAGCTGGCCGGCGAGGTCTTCGAGCGGTTCACCCGCGGCGACTCCAGCCGCACCCGCTCCTCGGGTGGCGCCGGGCTCGGCCTCTCCCTCGTGGCCGCCATCGCCGAGGCGCACGGCGGTCGCGCCTCGGCCGTCTCCGTCCCCGGGAGCACCACCTTCACCGTGGAGCTCCCGGAGTAGGAGCGCCCCCTCAGGTCCTCAGCAGCCCTGCTGGACCTCGGCCTTGCACGTGTCGCGGCCCTTGCCGCCGTAGGCGATGTCGGTGCCCTTCTGGCCGTTGAGCGTGTCGTTGCCGCCGTACCCACGCAGCACGTCGTCGCCCTTGCGGCCGCGCAGCGTCTCCGAGCGGCTGCTGCCGAGCATCACGTCGTCGGCGTCGCTGCCGCCGTACACCTCCATGCCGCGGAAGGTGATCGCGTTCGCGGCCCACTTGGCCTGACCGATGCCGGCGTCGATCCGGGCCGGCACGGTGACGCCGCGGAAGTCGATCCGGTCCAGGCCGGCGCCGCCGCGCACCAGCGAGGTCGCCGCCGCGGGCGCCTCGGCCGGAGCGCCCGCCACCGACGGCAGCACCAGGAACGCGTCGTCGCCCTTGCCGCCGCGCAGCTCGCCGGTGGTCCGGTCGAAGCGGACCGTGTCGTCGCCGGAGTTCATCCGCAGCGTGTCCTGCAGGTAGCGGACGATCGCCACGTCGTCGCCCGGACCGCCGTGGATGTCGGCGTGCGGCACCTCGACGCGGAGCTGGTCGTCACCCTCGCCGCCCCAGACGGTGTCCTTGCCGGCGAGCACGACGGCCTGGTCGTTGCCGGGGCCGAGGTCGATCCAGTCGTCGCCCTCGCCACCGTCGATGACGTCGTTGCCGTCGCCGGCGCAGATGGTGTCGTTGCCCTCCAGGCCGGTGAACGTGTCGTTGCCGGCGTCGAGCCAGACCACGTCGTCGCCGCTGGTCCCGGTCAGCGTGTCGTCGCCGGCGGTGCCGACGATCGTCGCGGGCTTGCCGTGGCACAGGGGTGGCGCGTCCGCGGCGTACGCCGCCGAGACGGGCAGGACCAGCGCGACGAGCGCGCCGGCGGCGAGGGTTCGGGACGTGACGTAGCTAGGCATGGTGCAGCAGCTCCTCTGCTGATCGCGGACAGGTCACTACCCGGACAGCGGATCGGAGCGCCATTCCATTACAGGCGCCCACGACAGGCACCCGGGCAGGCGCGGTCGCGCCGGGCGCGACGAGAGCCGGTGCGAGCCGGCCGTCAGCCCGCCACGACGACCGCGGGCAGGGCGCGCACGAGATGGCGGAGCACCTGCTCGCGGTCGAGACCGCGCGGGTCGGCGGCCCAGGCGACCACGACCTCCTCGACCATCGCCGCCCAGCCGTCCACCAGCATCCGGACGCCGGGGGTGTCGACCACGCCCATGTCGGCCAGGCGGTCCGGGCCGGTCGCCTCGAAGATCCGGTCGGTCAGCGCGCGGCGGGCCTCGTCGTAGATGGCCCGCAGCTCCTCGTTGCCGCCCTTGGCCGCCCGCACCAGGGACACGTAGCCGGCGTAGTTCTCCACCACGTAGTCCAGGTAGGCACCGAGCGAGGCGACCATCTGCTCCAGCGGGTCGTCGATGTCGCGCGGCGCGGTGATCGCGTAGAGGTCCTCCACGGCCCGGCGGACGACCGCCAGGTGGAAGTCCTGCTTGCTGCCGAAGTAGTGGTAGAGCAGACCGCGGGAGATGCCCGCCCGCTCGGCGAGCGCCTCGATGGAGAGCTCCTCCAGGGAGAGGGTCGCCAGCAGCTGGGTGCCCAGCTCGAGCAGCTGCTCGCGCCGGCTCTCCGGCGACATCCGCACCCGTGAGCCCCCGGTCATCGTCATGTGCGCCACATTACTGACTTTTGTTCAACAGCGCTATTGACGCGCGTTCAACGAGGGTTAGGGTTGCTGACATGGCCACTGGAACCCGTGCCGAGAAGCCCGCCAAGAAGACCGCCAAGCGCAAGCCCGCCGCGAAGAAGAAGGCCGCCGTGCCCCCGCTGCCCGAGCATGTCCGCGTCGCCGTCATCGGCGCCGGCTTCGGCGGCCTCGGAGCCGCGATCAAGCTGGAGGAGACCGGCCACGGCGACTTCCTGGTGCTCGAGCGCGGCAGCGAGGTCGGCGGCACCTGGCGGGACAACACCTATCCCGGCGCCGCCTGCGACGTCCCCAGCCAGCTCTACTCCTACTCCTTCGCGCGCAACCCGCGCTGGTCGCGCTCGTTCTCCCCGCAGCCGGAGATCCAGGCCTACCTGCGCCGGACCGCCGAGCGCTCGGGCGTGCTGGACCGCTTCCGCTTCGGCGTGACCGTGCAGGACGCCGCCTGGGACGAGGCCGACCAGTGCTGGCACGTGGAGACCAGCGCCGGGCCGGTCCGGGCCGACGTCCTGGTCAGCGCCACCGGCCCGCTCTCGGAGCCGCTCCTCCCCGAGATCGAGGGCATCGAGGACTTCCAGGGCGAGATCTTCCACTCCGCCCGCTGGAACCACGACTACGACCTGACCGGCAAGCGCGTCGCGGTCATCGGCACCGGCGCGAGCGCCATCCAGATCGTCCCCGAGGTGGCCAAGATCGCCGAGCGCCTCGACGTCTACCAGCGCACCGCGCCCTGGGTGATCCCGCGGTGGGACCGCCCCTACACCGGCATCGAGAAGCTCGGCTTCCGCCTGGTCCCCGGCCTGCAGAAGGCCTACCGCACGGGGATCTACTGGGGTCGCGAGACCTTCGTGCCGGCGTTCACCCGCTGGCCGTGGATGGCCGAGCCCGCCCGCCGGGCGGCGCTGGCCAACCTGCGCCGGGGCATCTCCGACCCGGAGCTGCGCCGCAAGGTGACCCCGCACTACCGGATCGGCTGCAAGCGCATCCTGATCTCCAACACCTACTACCCCGCGCTCGCCCGGGACAACGTCGAGGTGATCACCGACCCGATCGCCTCGGTCACCCCGACCGGCGTGGTCACCGCCGACGGCACCGAGCGCGAGATCGACGCGCTGGTCGTCGCCACCGGCTTCTACACCACCGACCTGCCGATCGCCCATCACGTCAAGGGCCGCGACGGCCGGACGCTGGCCGACGCGTGGGCCGAGACCGGCATGACGGCGTACAAGGGCTCGACGGTGAGCGGGTTCCCGAACCTCTTCTTCCTCATCGGGCCCAACACCGGCCTGGGGCACTCCAGCATGGTGTTCATCATCGAGTCGCAGATCAACTACCTGGTCAGCGCGCTGCAGACGATGGGCCAGCGCGGCCTGACCGCGGTCGAGCCGCGGGCCGACGCCCAGCAGGAGTGGAACGACGACCTGCAGCGCCGGATGAAGCCGACCGTCTGGAACACCGGCGGCTGCGCCAGCTGGTACCTCGACGAGCACGGCCGCAACACCACCCTGTGGCCCCGCGCCACCTTCACCTTCCGCCGGCTCCTGCGTACCTTCGATCCCGACAGGTACGACGTCACCACGAGCCGCCCCGCCACCGTCAAGGAGCCCGCCGCATGAACACCCTCACCGACAAGGTCGTCGTCATCACCGGCGCCGGCTCCGGCATCGGCCGGGCCCTCGCCGTGCGCGCCGCCCGCGAGGGGGCGCTGCTCGCCGTCTCCGACGTCAACGACACCGGCCTGGCCGAGACCGTCGACCTGCTCAAGGACGCCGGCGCCAAGGAGGTCCGCTCCGACCACCTCGACGTGAGCGACAAGGCGGCGATGATCGCCTACGCCGCGGCCGTCAAGGACCAGTTCGGCCGGGTCAACGTGATGATCAACAACGCCGGCGTCACCTACAGCGGCCCGGTGACCGAGCTGGAGTACGACGACTTCGAGTGGATCATGTCGATCAACTTCTGGGGCGTCGTCTACGGCACCCAGGAGTTCCTCCCGCACCTCATCGAGTCCGGCGACGGCCACCTGGTCAACATCTCCAGCCTCTTCGGCCTGATCAGCATGCCCGGCCAGGCGACGTACAACGCGGCCAAGTACGCCGTGCGCGGCTACACCGAGTCCGTCCGCGAGGACGTCCTGCTGGCCGGCCACCCCGTCGGCGTCACCTGCGTGCACCCCGGCGGCATCAAGACCGGGATCGCCCGCAACGGCCGCGTCACCGCGGGCGAGGACCACGACGCGCTGAGCCGCTTCTTCGACCAGCGCCTGGCCCGGATGACCCCGGACAAGGCCGCCGACATCATCTGGCGCGCGGTGCGGCGCAACAAGGCCCGCCAGCTGGTCGGCATGGACGCGCACGCGATCCACACCCTCGGCAAGCTGCTCGGCGCCCGCTACCAGGACGTCTTCGCCTCGGTCGCCAAGCGGGTCATGCCGCACTGACCGACCCCGTAGGGGCAGACTGAGCCGGTGAATGCTGCCGGTCATCGCGGGCCCGTCCGCGTGCTCACCCGCAAGTGGCCCGACGCCCCGCACTGGGAGTTCGACGCGGTGCCGCTCGGCTCCGACGAGCACGGCGACTGGGTCGGCGTGCCCGCCGGCACCTGGCTGTCCAAGCCGGACCGCGGCTTCACCGCGTGGTGCGACCACGTGGTCCTGGTCCCGCGCGACTCCTGGTGGATGGCCACGCTGTACGGCGAGGACGCGGTCCTGGACGCCGACCGCCCCGTGGACGTCTACGTCGACATCACCACCACCTCCACCTGGACGCCCGCCGGCGACCAGGTCCGGGCGGTCGACCTCGACCTGGACGTCATCCGCGACCCCGACGGGCGGGTCCGGGTCGACGACGAGGACGAGTTCGCCGAGCACCAGCGGCTGCTGGGCTACCCGGACGAGATCATCGAGGCGGCCCGCGTGAGCTGCGCCGAGGTGCTGGAGGCCGTCTCCGCCCGGCGCGCGCCGTACGACGGGTCGCACCTGCCCTGGCTCGCCCGGCTGCGCACGCTGATCGCCCGCGATTGAGCCCGTCCCGGGACCGCCCGGTGTGGAACGATTCCGGTGTGGCCCTGGACTTCGCCGACTCGCCCCAGCCGACCCTCGGGGTGGAGTGGGAGTTCGCCCTCGTCGACCGGGAGAGCCGCGACCTGGCCAACGCCGCCTCGGAGCTCTTCGAGCTGGTCCGCGAGCGCCACGGCGAGGAGCCGCGACTGCACAAGGAGCTGCTGCGCAACACCGTCGAGCTGACCACCGGCATCTGCCGGACCACCGGCGAGGCGATCGCCGAGCTGGAGGAGATGCTGGGCAAGGTCCGCCCGCTGGCCGCCGAGCTCGGCGTCGACCTCTACTCCGCCGGCACGCATCCCTTCGCGACCTGGTCGGCCCAGCAGCTCACCGAGGGGCACCGCTACGAGGAGCTGATCGCGCGCACCCAGTGGTGGGGCCGGCAGATGCTGATCTGGGGCGTGCACGTCCACGTCGGCGTACGCCGCGAGCAGGCGATGCCGATCGTCAGCGCGCTGCTCAAGTGGTACCCCCATCTCCAGGCGCTCTCCGCCTCCTCCCCCATCTGGGCCGGCACCGACACCGGCTACGCCAGCAACCGGGCGATGATGTTCCAGCAGCTGCCGACGGCCGGGCTGCCGTTCCAGTTCCAGACCTGGGCCGAGTTCGAGCGGTACGCCGACGACCTGCTCACCACCGGCGTCATCGAGCTGATCGACGAGATCCGCTGGGACATCCGGCCGGCCCCGCGCACCGGCACCGTCGAGCTGCGCGTCTGCGACGGGGTCTCCAGCCTCTGGGAGATGCGGGCCCTCGTCGCACTGATGCACTGCCTGGTGGTGCACCTGCAGGACCGGCTGGAGGCCGGCGAGCCGCTGCCCAGCATGCCGCCGTGGCACGTGCAGGAGAACAAGTGGCGCGCGGCGCGCTACGGCCTGGACGCCTGGATCATCCTCGACGAGAAGAACAACGAGCGGCTGCTGCTGGAGGACCTGGAGGACCTCCTCGACGACCTGCGGCCGGTCGCCCGGCGGCTCGGCTGTCTCGACGACCTGGCGCTGGTCCGGGAGATCCCCCGCCGCGGCGCGTCGTACCAGCGGCAGCGGGCGGTCGCCGAGCGGACCGGCGGCGATCTGGTCGCCGTGGTCGACTCGGTCGTCCGCGACCTCTGCTAGCTCAGGCCTTCTTCCCGCCGCGTCCGTGGATCATGGTGATCAGCCTGCCGAGCTGCTGCTCAGCCTTCTCGGTCCGGGCGAAGGTGGTCAGCGCCAGCAGCGGCTTGAACCGCTGGACTGCGATGCCGCGGGCGTAGGTGAACTCCTTGAGCCCGTCGGGGCCGTGGATGCGGCCGAAGCCGGAGTCGCCCACGCCACCGAAGGGCAGCGAGGGGATGCCGGCGAAGGTGATCACGCCGTTGACCGCGGTCATGCCCGAGCGGATCCGCTCGGCGATGGCCAGGCCGTCGCTCTTGGAGAAGACCGTGGAGCCCAGGCCGTAGCGGGTGCTGTTGGTCCGCTCGATCGCCTCGTCCATGGAGGCGACCTTGGCGATGGTCATGGTCGGGCCGAAGGTCTCCTCCTGCACCGCCGCGGAGTCCTCGGGCACGTCGACCAGGATGGTCGGCTGGACGAAGCGCTCGCCCACCGCCTCGGGCCCGCCGAGGATCGCGCGGCCGCCGCGGGCGATCGCGTCGTCGATATGCCGGCGGATCACATCGATCTGCGCGGGCATCGTGATCGGGCCGATCTTGGCGCCCGGCTCGTCGGCGGCGTGGACGTCCTTGGCCTTGTCCAGCACGGCCTCGAGGAAGTCGTCGTAGACCCGCTCGTGGACGTAGACCCGCTCGACGCCGGCGCAGGTCTGGCCGGCGTTGCCGCAGGCGCCCCACACGGCCGCGTCGGCGGCGGCGTCGATGTCGGCGTCCTGGTCCACGATGAGCGCGTCCTTGCCGCCGGCCTCGATGACCACCGGGGTCAGCGACTCCGCGCAGGCAGCCATCACCCGCTTGCCGGTGCCGGTCGAGCCGGTGAAGGCCACCTTGTCCACGCCCGCGTGGCACAGCGCGGCCCCGGTCTCGCCGAACCCGGTGACGACCTGGAGCACCGGCGCCTCGACCGCCTCGACGAAGGTCCGCGCCAGCCACTCGCCCACGCCGGGGGTGTACTCGCTGGGCTTGAAGACGACGGCGTTGCCGGCCGCCAGCGCGTAGGCGATGGAGCCCATCGGGGTGAACACCGGGTAGTTCCAGGGGCCGATGACGCCGACGACGCCGAGCGGCTTGTACTCGACGTACGCCTTCTGGTTGGCCATCACCAGGCCGCTGGGGACCTTCTGCCGGCCGAGCACCTTGCCGGCGTGCCCCGCGGCCCAGCCGAGGTGGTCGATGGCCAGGGCGGCCTCGAGCATCGCGTCGCCGTGCGGCTTGCCGGTCTCGGCGCGGACCACGCCGGCCAGCTCGTCGATCCGCTGGGTGATGGTGGCCTTCCACCGGTTGAGCAGGGTCTCGCGCTCCTTGAAGGAGAGCGCCGACCACCAGGCCGCGGCCTGGCGCGCCCGATCCACGGCCGCCTGGACGTCGGCGTCGGTGTGCACGGGGTAGGAGGCGACCACGTCGCCGGTACGCGGATCGAGGGAGTCGAAGGTCTTCACACCGGGAGAACCTACTCGGCCGTACCCTTCGATGGGAGTCTCCGACGAAAGGCGATCACGTGGCGCTCACCATCGACCCACCCTCGCTCGCGTTCCTGATCGCCGAGACGCGCAACCAGCCGATGCACGTCGGCGGCCTGCAGCTCTTCGAGCCGCCCGAGGACTGGCCGGACAGCCCGGCCCGGGCGATGTACGAGCAGGCGATGGCCGAGCCCGAGGTGGCGCCGCTGTTCCGCAAGCGGCCACTCCGCTCGATCGGCACCGCCGGCCAGTGGGTGTGGACCGAGGACCGGCAGTTCGACATCGAGCACCATGTGCGCCACAACGCGCTCCCCGAGCCCGGCCGCGTCCGCGAGCTGCTCGAGCTGGTCTCCCGGCTGCACAGCACCTCGCTGGCCCGCGAGCGGCCGCTGTGGGAGGCGCACATCATCGAGGGCCTGCGCGACGGCCGGCTGGCGATGTACACCAAGCTCCACCACGCCCTGGTCGACGGCGTCTCGGCGATGCGGCTGATGCAGAGCATGCTCAGCACGCACCCGGAGGAGCGCGACATGCCGATGCCGTGGGCGGGACGGCCCACGGCCCGGGAGCGCCGGGCGACCGCGGACGCGGAGAGCCGGCTCGCCGGGGTGCCGATCGAGGCGATGCGCACGGCGCTCGGCATCACCGCCGACGCGGCCGGGATGCCGGCCGCGATCGTCCGCACGCTCACCCGCGGCATCCGCAACGAGACCGGCGCGCTCTCGCTCTACGCCCCGCGCACGATGTTCAACGTCCCGATCACCGCCTCCCGGCGCTTCGCCGCGCAGGACTGGCCGTTGGAGCGCATCCGGGCGATCGCCAAGGCGTCGGGCACCACGCTCAACGACGTCGTCCTGGCGATGTGCAGCGGCGCCGTCCGGACCTACCTGCTGGAGCAGGACGCCCTGCCGGAGTCCACCCTGGTCTCGATGGTCCCGGTCGGGCTGAGGGCCAAGGAGTCCCAGCTGGCCTCGGCCGAGGGCGGCAACGCCGTCGGCGCGGTCATGGTCAAGCTGGGCACCGACCTGGCCGACCCGGCGGAGCGGCTGCGCTCGATCCACGACTCGATGCGGATCGGCAAGCAGGGACTCGCCTCGATGACGCCCAACCAGATCCTGGCGATGAGCGCGGTCGGCATGGCGCCCTCGATCATCACGCCGATGCTGCGGCTGCACGGCATCGTCCGGCCGCCGTTCAACCTGATCATCAGCAACGTGCCCGGGCCCCGGAAGCCGCAGTACTACAACGGCGCCAAGCTGGTCGGCACCTACCCGGCGTCCATCCCGATCCAGGGCATGGCGCTGAACATCACCTGCACCAGCTACGCCGACATGATGTGCTTCGGCCTGACCGGCTGCCGGCGCAGCGTGCCGCACCTGCAGCGGCTGCTGACCCACCTGGACACCGAGATCACCGCGCTGGAGAGCGCGACCGGCGTGAGCTGAGGCGGGTCAGGCGGCGGAGGCGACGACGTCGCCGGGGGCCGGACGGCCCACCTCGACGGGAGCCGGGGCGGCCTGCAGTGCCGTCTCCTGGGCCTCCTCGACCGCCACGGTGTCGCTGACCTCGCGCAACACCGCGGAGAGCGGCACGTCGAGGGCCTCGCACAGCGAGGCGAGCAGCTCGGAGGAGGCCTCCTTCTGCCCGCGCTCGATCTCGGAGATGTAGCCCAGGCTGATCCGGGCCGAGGAGGAGAGCTCGCGCAGGGTCATGCCACGCCGCATCCGCTCGTTGCGGAGCACGTCACCGAGCTGCCTGCGGAACAGAACCATCGCCCACCCTTACTCCCGATCGATGGTGACAACGCTACCGGTCGGCTGGTTCTTCCCGCCGCGCAACCCACGATTCGGCCACTCACGTGTCGCGGTCGTCCGCGTCGTCCTCGTCGAGCCCCTGGGCGATGGCGTAGCGGGTCAGCTGGACGCGGTTGTGCAGCTGGAGCTTGCGCAGGGTGTTCTGCACGTGGTTCTGCACCGTGCGATGGGAGACCACCAGCCGCTCGGCGATCTGGCGGTACGACAGGCCCTTGGCCACCAGCCGGAGCACCTCGGTCTCCCGCTCGGTCAGGCGCGGCGTACCGTCCTCGGCCGGGCCCACGGGGTCGTCGGCCATCCTCCGGTACTCCCCCAGCACCAGTCCCGCCAGCCCCGGGGTGAAGACCGCGTCGCCGCCCGCGACCCGGGTGACCGCCTCGATCAGCTCGCCCCGGCTCGCCGACTTCACCAGGTAGCCGGTCGCCCCCGCCTTGACCGCCTCCAGGACGTCGTCCTGCTCACCGCTGGCCGAGAGGATCAGCACCCGCGCCTCGGGGCGGGTGCGCAGCACCTCCGCGGTCACCGCGACGCCGTCGGGCTCGGGGATCTGCAGGTCCAGGACGACCACGTCGGGCCGCGCCGCGGGGAACCTCGCCAGCGCCTCCGTGCCGTCGGCGGCGGTCGCCACCACCTCGAAGCCGGCCTCGCCCAGATCGCGGGCCACGGCCTCCCGCCACATCGGGTGGTCGTCGACGACCATCACCCGGACGGCCCGCTGCCCACCTGAGTCCACGGGGAGGAATGTATTACTTCTTGACCTTCACGGCCGCGGTGGTCGACACGAGCGGCTGGTAGCCGGCCGCGCCGAGCGTGACCTTGAGCGAGATCCTCTTGCCCTTGTCCTTCTTGGTCAGCTTGTACGCCGGCTTGGTGGCCTTCTTGATCGGCTTGCCGTTGCGCAGCCACTGGAAGGACCGGGTCGCGGCGACCGGGCTGGTCCGCTCCGCGACGTAGGTCAGCTTCTTGCCGGCCTTGGCCTTGCCCTTGATCGCGGCCGGCGACCGCAGGGCGATCCGCCCGGCGCCGACCTTCGCGCTGGCGACCGGCCCCAGGGTCACGCTCGTGGACCCGGCGCGGCTGCCGGTGACGACCAGCTGCACCGTGGCTCCGTAGGCGGCGACCGGGACGTCGAGGCTCGGACCGGCGCCGAGGACCTTGCCGCCGAGGCGCCACTCGTAGCTGGACGTCACGTCGACCGGGGCCCAGATCGGGGCCGTCGCGGTCAGCCGTCCACCGACCACGGCCGCGCCGGCGATGCCCGCGGGCGTCGTCATCTGCAGGACCGGCGGGGCCAGCACGCTGTCGGTGAGCGGCGACTCCAGCCAGTCCACGTCCTCGTAGCCGTCCCGGGCGCCGAGCACCCGCACGCGGATCTGGCTGCCCTGGTCCTCCGGGCGCACCTGGTACGTCGCCCCGGAGCCGGCCTCGTCGCCGTCCACCAGCCACTGGTAGGCGAAGCCGTCGGGCGCGGGGCTCCAGGCCCCGGTGACCGCCTGCAGGGTGTCACCGACGCGCGGCGCCGCCGCGGGCCCGGTCGCCCCCGAGATCGTGGGCGACGGGGTCGCGGCGAAGACCGCCTTGGTCACCGGGCCGGCCACCCCGGCGACTCCCTGCCAGGGCTGCCGCGGGGCCGCGGTGGCGACGCCCTCGACGACGAGCGTGTGGCCGACGTCGGCCGGCTTCACGACGTACGACGTGCCGGTGCCGGCCGGCGTCGTGCCGTCCCGCTTCCAGGTCCAGGTGACCACGGCGTTCGAGGGCGACTTCGTGGCCGAGACGGTGAGCGTCTGGCCCACCACCGGCGTGCCCTGGACCGAGAGGTCGCTCAGCACCACCGAGGACACGGTCGGCTGCAGCGTCAGGTTGCGGCCCGTGACCGTCTCGGTGCCGGCGATCGAGATCGGGTCGGCGCTGTCCGGCGTCAGGCCGCCGACGCATCCCGGTCGCCAGTCCGCCCCGCTGACGACCGCGCAGATCCGGTAGACGCCGACCGGCAGTCCCTCCACGGCGTACGAGCCGCCGGAGAGGTCGGTGGTGTCGGCGACCTCCTGCCAGCCGCCGGGGCTGCCGGCGTACGCCACGATGCGGATCCCGTCGAGCTCCTCATCGACCGGGCCGGAGATCGAGCCACTGATCGTCCCTCCGGGCACCAGCTCGGCGTCGGCGGTCGTGTCGTGCTCGTCGGTGACGGCGAGCTCGTCGGCCTCGCCGAGGGTGGGGACGTCGTCGTAGAACTCCCGCTGGTGGCCGCCACCGGAGAACCGGATCTTGTACGCGCCGGCGGCCAGGCGCAGCGCGTAGCCGCCGCCCGTGCCCGTCGTGACCGATCCGACGGGCTCCCAGCCCTCACCCGCCTCGCCGAAGGCCGTGACGGTGACGCCGGCGATCGGCCCGCCGGGGCCGGTGACCGTGCCGACGACGCGGCCCTTCAGCGTGGGCGTGAGGTCGAAGCCGGTGAGCTGGTCCGGCGGGGCGACAGTGACCGGCGTGGGCAGGCAGGTGAGCACCGCGGCCGAGGACTCCGCGACGCAGACGCGGTAGTCGCCGGCCATCAGATCGCTCAGGGTGTAGTCGCCGTCGGCCACGTCCGGGTCACGGGCCACCTCGTCGTCGCCGTCGAGCGCCACCACGGCCAGCTGGTCCGCCTCGTCCTCGGTCAGGCCGGCGGTCGACACCGCCCCGCTGATCGTGGCGAGCCGGTCCAGCTGGGCGTCGATGCCCTCGGCAGGCGTCTCCTCGGTCGCGGTGACCGGCTCGGCGGTCTCGGCGTCGATGGCGTCGTCGTAGTACTCCGAGACGTGACCCACGGCGTCGAAGGCGACCAGGTAGGCGCCCTCGTTCACAGGCACCTGGTACTCGCCGAGCTCGTCGGTGCTCACGCTCGCCGGGCTGCCGTCGCCCTCACGGATGATGCTGACGGTGGCGTCCGCGATCGGCGCCCCCTGGTCGTCGGTGACCTTGCCGCCGATGAAGGTGGGCGCGCGCAGCTCCAGGGTCACCGACCCGTGGCCGTTCACCAGCGAGACGGTCTGGCTCTCCTCGTCGTCCGGCGAGATGCCGCCGCCGTAGCAGGTCATCACGTAGGCGTTGGCGGGATCCTGGGCGCACACCCGATACTCCCCGCCCGCGGGCACCTCGAGGGTGACCTGGGCGCTGTCGCCGTCGAACGGCGACGAGACCGAGTCGTAGGCCTGCCAGCGGTCGTCCTCGTGGCGGAACGCGCTCACCAGCACGCCCTGGGCGTCGAGCCCGGGCGCGCGGCTGACCGTCACGGCGATGGTCACCGAGATATCGGCGATCGCCGCGAGCGGGGCGACCAGCACGGCCAGGACGGCGAGGACCGCGGCCACGGCCAGCCGGCGGGCTCCTCGACGGGTACGGCGGGGCGACCGGGGAGCGCGCATAGGGCGAACGGTAGTCGAAAGATGTCCGTTTTGTAATAGTTTCGCGCGGTTGGGGGTGGTGTGGCAGCGCTCGAAAGTGGACCACTGGGCCTCTCGAACTGGACCACCGGAGACAGGTCGCGGATTCGGCGTCATAGGAGCCCTCCGACGCCGTTCCATCCGCAGCCAGACCACTAGCGCAAGGACACTCCGATGGACAGCAAGCTCACCACCACGGTCACCCAGGCCCTGCAGATCACCTCGGTCGACGCCGGGGAAGAGCGCGCGGTCGTCTCGGAGTTCGTCTACGACCCCGCCGACCCGTACGCCGTGAGCATGCTGCTGCAGAGCCCGAACGGCATCGTCGGCTGGAGCTTCAGCCGCGAGCTGCTCCTCGGCGGCATCTACGAGCCCACCGGCGACGGCGACGTGCACGTCTGGCCGTGCCTGGGCTCGCAGGGCGAGGCCGTGGTGATCGTCGAGCTGTGCAACGACGCCGACAGCACCCTGCTGCAGTTCCCCACGCGCCAGATCAGCGAGTTCCTGGACGCCACCCTGGCGGCCGTCCCGACCGGCGCCGAGACCGAGCACGTCGACCTCGACGCCTGGCTGGAGGAGCTGCTCGGCTGACCATCATCTGCCCAAGACGCCTGTGGCCGGTCCCGACGGGACCGGCCACAGGCGTCTGTGCGACAGATCAGGCGGACTGGGCCCGCAGGCTGCGCAGGACGTACTGCATGATCCCGCCGTTGCGGTAGTAGTTCGCCTCGCCCGGGGTGTCGATGCGGACCACCGCGTCGAACTCCACGTCGCCCGCCTGGACACGCACCGTGCGGGGCGTGCGGCCCTCGTTGAGCTCGGTCACGCCGGTGATAGTGAAGGTCTCCTCACCGGTCAGGCCCAGCGAGTCGGCGCTCTCCCCCTCGGGGAACTGCAGCGGCAGCACGCCCATGCCGATCAGGTTGGAGCGGTGGATCCGCTCGTAGGACTCCGCGATCACGGCCTTCACGCCGAGCAGCGCGGTGCCCTTGGCGGCCCAGTCGCGCGAGGAGCCCGAGCCGTACTCCTTGCCGGCCAGGACGACCAGCGGCACGCCCGCGGCGACGTACTTCTCCGAGGCCTCGAAGACCGTGGTCACTGAAGACTCAGCGCCGTCGCTCGTGAAATCGCGGGTGAAGCCGCCCTCGGTGCCCGGGGCGAGCTGGTTGCGCAGCCGGATGTTGGCGAAGGTGCCGCGGATCATCACCTCGTGG
>JBIQLB010000010.1:0-98447 GCA_044464665.1 Nocardioides sp. | reverse complement strand
ACATAGGTCAACAATCCCGACCCCACACCCCGATCTTTAGGAGACACGCCCTAGCTGGCCAGCGGGGCGTCCCGGCAGGTCCAGCCCTCCGGCATCCGCCCGGTCTCCAGGAAGCGGGCGAGCTCCGCGGCGGCCTCCTCCGAGAGGTCGGTCGCCGCGTGCGGGTAGACGATCGGCTCCTCCTTGGAGTTGTGCGCCTCGAGCAGGCCCAGCAGGGCGGCGCAGGCGGTCCGCAGCCGCTCGGCGTCGCCGGATCCGACGAGGACGTCCAGCTCGTCCATGGCCCGCCACAGCTCGCCGTGCTCGCGCAGCATCACCAGGATCGGCATCACCAGCCCGGCCTGGTGGATCGGTGGGAAGAGCAGCTCCTCCTCCAGGTAGATGTGCCGGCGCAGGGCCGCCATCGCGTCCAGCAGGGGCGCCGGGTCGGGCTCGCCCTCCAGGCCGGCGACGTACGCCTCGATGCCGGCGTCGATGACGTGGTGCTCCTCCAGCAGCGCCGCGGCCAGTCCGTGGCCGTCGGGCGCGATGCTCTCGCTCATGGGCTCCTCCACAGGGTCCGGACCGCGACGCTCGCGGCCCGCCCACCCAGGACTACTCCTCGCGCGCGGGCCCCGCAATGGCGCCGGCCACAGCCGGTCAGCCGCGGGCGGAGAGGCGGAGCAGGTCGAGGACCAGCTGCCGGACCCGGGCGCGGCCGAGGCCCTGGTGCTGCTCGACGGTGACCTTGACCAGCTGCGACCCCAGGCGCACGGCGCCGCCGCCCTGGATCTCGCTGCCGCCGAACATCGTCCCGGTCACCACGAAGGCCTCCTCGCCGACCGGGACCGGCTCCGGGTTGCCCTCGACCGCCGAGGTGACGTCCTCCCGCGCGGCCTTCATGCTGGTGAACCGCGTCTGCTCCAGAGTGGCGATCGGCGCGTCGGAGTCGGACTGCTCGAAGGCGCAGCCGCCGGAGAAGGACGACCGCGTGACGGGCGAGCCGAGGACCGTGGCGACGTCGCGGTCCTTGACCCGCGCGCACACCGTGCCCGTGGGCGCCTTGGTGACGCCGCCGGTCCCGGTGTCCTCGCCGCCGCCGCGCGAGGTGGCGGTCCTGGTGGGCGTCGCCCGCTTGGTCGGCGTGGCCGGCCGGCTGGACGGTGGAGCCTGGGTGGGCGTGAGCGTCGGCGTGGGCGTCGAGGTGCCGGCCTGGCCGGTCGTGGCCATCGGCGGGGTCGTGGCGGCGGTCCGCGGCTCGTCGTCGGAGCCGCAGCCGGAGAGCAGCAGGACGGCGGCCGCGGTGAGGGCGGCGGCGCGGACCAGGGGAGCGTGGCGCATTCCGGCCACGTTAGTCCCGTCGCCCCACGGCGAGGGCCGGACACGCGGAGGCCGCGGCGGGACCGGTCACCGGTGAGGGCATGTCTCCCGACACCGTGGCCTGCTGCGCGCCGGCCCACGGGCGGCTCGCGGCGTTGCCGTCGCTCGCAAGACGACCGCCGGTATGGCTTCGCTCCGGCGCCTTGCGACCCATCCCGTGGATGCGACGCTCGCGACGGCCGAGCGTCGAGAGACATGCCCTAGCCTAGGCGCCATGAGTCTTCCCACCGCTCCGTTCGGCCGCATGCTCACCGCCATGGTGACGCCGTTCAAGGAGGACGGGTCGGTCGACCTCGACGGGGTCGCCACCGTCGCGCGCCATCTGGTGGAGCACGGCAACGACGGCCTGGTGGTCTCCGGCACGACCGGCGAGTCGCCGACCACGACCACCGAGGAGGACGGCCGCGTCCTCGCTGCCGTGATCGACGCGGTGGGCGACCGGGCGAGCGTCGTCGCCGGCGTCGGCACCAACTCCACCGCGACCTCGGTCGAGCTGGCCGAGCAGGCCGCCCGTGCCGGCGCGGACGGCATCCTGCTGGTCACGCCGTACTACAACAAGCCCGCGCAGCCCGGCCTCCTCGCGCACTTCCGGACCGTCGTGGCCGCGGCCGGCCTGCCGACGATGCTCTACGACATCCCCGGCCGCACGGGCACCCAGATCTCGCTCCCGGTCTACGAGGAGCTGCGCGCCGACGAGCTGGTGATCGCGGTCAAGGACGCCGTGGGCGACCTGCCGCGCGCCTCGCGCCTGGCGGCGATGGGCTACGCGGTCTACTCCGGCGACGACATCGCCACACCGGGCTTCCTGGCCCACGGCGCCTGCGGTCTGGTCTCGGTGGTCGGCCACGCCGCGGGCGTCCAGCTGGCCGGCGTGATGAGCGCCTTCGACGCCGGCGACCTCTCCGGCGCGCTGGCGGCGTACCAGCGCCTGCTGCCGGCCTTCGACGCGGTCATGGGCGTGCCGAACTACGGCGCCACCACGGCCAAGGCGGCCCTGGAGCTGCTCGGCGTGCTGGACAACAGGAGAGTCCGCTCGCCACTGGTCGAGCTGACCGAGGACGAGGCGGCGGCCGTCCGCGCCGGACTGGTGGCCGCGGGACTCCTGTCGTGAGCGTCTCGTACCACGACCTGCCCGCGCCGGGACCGCTGCCGGCCGGCGGCCTGCGGGTGACGGCGCTGGGCGGCCTCGGCGAGGTCGGCCGCAACATGACGGTCTTCGAGTACGACGGCCGCCTGCTGGTCGTCGACTGCGGCGTGCTCTTCCCCGAGGAGAACCACCCCGGCGTCGACCTGATCCTCCCCGACTTCGACGCGATCCGGGACCGGCTCGACCTGATCGACGCGCTGGTGCTCACCCACGGTCACGAGGACCACATCGGCGCGGTGCCGTATCTCCTGCGGGAGCGGCGCGACATCCCGCTGGTCGGCTCGCAGCTGACCCTCGCGCTGGTCGGCTCCAAGCTGCGCGAGCACCGGCTCAAGGACACCGTCCAGCACATCGTCGCCGAGGGCGACCGGATCTCCTTCGGCCCCTTCGACCTCGAGTTCGTCGCGGTCAACCACTCGATCCCCGACGCGCTCGCCGTGGCGATCCGCACCGGCGCCGGGATGGTCCTGCACACCGGCGACTTCAAGATGGACCAGCTGCCGCTCGACGGCCGGATCACCGACCTGCGGGCGTTCGCGCGACTCGGCGAGGAGGGCGTGGACCTCTTCCTGCCGGACTCGACCAATGCCGAGGTCCCCGGGTTCACCACGGCGGAGAAGGACATCGCGCCGGTCCTGGACCGGGTCTTCCACCAGAGCAGCCAGCGGATCATCGTGGCCTGCTTCGCCTCGCACGTGCACCGCGTCCAGCAGGTGCTCGACGCCGCCGCGGAGCACGGCCGCAAGGTGGCGTACGTCGGCCGCTCGATGGTGCGCAACATGGGGATCGCCCGCGACCTGGGCTACCTGGAGGTGCCTCCGGGGCTGATCGTGGACCCCAAGGCGCTGGCCGACATGCCCGCGGATCAGGTGGTGCTGATCTCGACGGGCTCCCAGGGCGAGCCGCTCTCGGCACTGAGCCGGATCGCCCAGCGCAACCACGACCTGGTGCAGATCGAGGAGGGCGACACCGTCATCCTGGCCAGCAGCCTCATCCCGGGCAACGAGAACGCCGTCTACCGGGTGATCAACGGCCTGACCCGGCTGGGCGCCCACGTGGTGCACAAGGGCAACGCCCTGGTCCACGTCAGCGGCCACGCCAGCGCCGGCGAGCTGCTCTACTGCTACAACATCCTCCGCCCGCGCAACGTGGTGCCGGTGCACGGGGAGATCCGGCACATGAAGGCCAACGCCCAGCTGGCGATCGCCTCCGGCGTCCCCGCCGACCGCGTGGTCGTCGCGGAGGACGGCGTCGTGGTGGACCTCGTGGACGGCAAGGCCGGGGTCAGCGGCAAGGTCGACTGCGGCTACGTCTTCGTCGACGGCAGCTCGGTCGGCGACATCACCGAGAGCAGCCTCAAGGACCGCCGGATCCTCGGCGAGGAGGGCTTCATCTCGGTGATCGTGGTCGTCGACGCCCAGCACGGCCGGGTGGTCAGCGGCCCGGAGATCCACGCCCGCGGGTTCGTCGAGGACGAGGAGGTCTTCGAGCCGATCCGCCAGCCGATCGTCGACGCGCTGCAGCGAGCGCTGGCCGAGGGCGTGGACGACAACTACCAGCTGCAGCAGACCATCCGCCGGGTGCTCGGCCGCTGGGTGAGCAACGCCCATCGGCGCCGGCCGATGATCGTCCCGGTCGTCCTGGAGGTGTAGGTGGAGGACGTCGAGTTCGTCAGCTATGCGCAGTGGGGGATGGACTTCTTCGCCGACGCGGTCAGCGAGGAGCGACTGCTCGGGGCGGTCAACGACCTGGCCGGCCGGCCGATCGACTTCGGTCCGATCGGCGTCGGCCCGGGCAAGCTCGCCAAGGTGCGCGCCCACGGCGAGATCGGCGAGGCCCAGGCCGAGCCGCGGTTCGGCGAGGAGATCGCCTACCGCGTCGAGCTGCCGGTCCGGCTGACCTTCGAGCTCAACCTGCAGGTCGAGACCCACACCTTCCATGCCGACCTGCTGGTCCCGCTCACCCTCACCGCCAAGGCGGCCCGCGACGTGCGGATCTACATCGAGGTCACCCCGCCGACGCCCGACGAGGTCCAGGTCGCCGTACGTGCCGAGGGCTTCCGGGCCTCGATCATGCAGCGGGTCGCGAACGTCGAGGGGGAGCTGCGGCGGTTCGTCTCGCGCTACATCACCCGGGAGATCACCAAGCCCGAGGTGGCCGGCGCCCGGATGATCGACGTCTCCGGCGCCATCGACCGCGCCTGGGCCACGATCGCCCCCAAGCGCGCGGTGGAGACGGCGGCGGAGGACTTCAACGAGGCGCTGGAGTCCGAGATCCGCGAGAACCCGGACAGCTATCTCGACCTATGAGAGAGTTTTGTCCTTTTGGGGCCTCAAGTCCCCACTTGCGGCAGAATTCACCTCTGTGGACGTCCGGCCTCCTAGACTCGCAGCGGCCAGCGTCGCGACGTCGGGAGCTGTGATGGACCACGAAGATCCGTCCCGCTCGGCCGGCGTGCGCCGGCTCGCCGAGCTGATGCGACGGGTCAACTCCTCGACCGAGCCCGGCGAGGTCCTCGAGGAGATCGTGCACGGGGTCACCGAGGTGCTCGGCTTCGGCGTGGCCGCGATCGCCCGCCTGGAGGGCGACACCCTGGTGATGACCACGGTCTCGGGGCCCGAGAACGTCCGCCGGCAGATCATCGGCCGCCGTACGCCGGTCTCGGCGATCCTCGGCGAGTTCGCCCAGGCCGACGAGTGGGGGCCGCTGCGGTTCGTCCCGCACGACCGGCTCTCGCCCGAGGCGGTCCAGTCGTGGTGGGTGCCCGAGCTCAAGGTCAGCGACGAGCCCGACGCCTGGCACCCGCTGGACGCCCTCTACGCCCCGCTCTACAGCGCCACCGGCGACCTGCTGGGCAACATGTCCGTGGACCTGCCACCGGGCAACAAGCGGCCCGACCCGCAGCTGCGCGAGCTGCTGGAGATGTTCGTCGTCCAGGCCGGCCTGGTGATGTCCAACGCCCAGCAGCGCGAGCGGCTGGCCGAGCAGGTGCGCCTGGCCGAGACCCTGCAGCTGGTCACCAGCGCCGGCAACCCGCTGGACCCGGGCGCGATGCTCGACCGGGTGGCGCGGGTGGTGCTGGAGGGCTACCGGGCCAGCCAGGTCTACCTGCGCTGCTTCGCCGAGGACGAGCGCGGCCGCACCCGCGCGGTGGGCTATCCCGACAACGACGTCCTCACGCCCTCGGTCAGCCGGCTCATGAGCAGCCTGGCCCAGCTCGCCCACGAGCAGGGGCGCCCGCTGGTGGCCACCGCCGACGGGCTGGACGCCGACCAGGTCGGCGACTCCCGCGCCGTACGCCGGCTGCTGGGCCGCACCGACTCCAGCATGCTCGTGGCCGTCCCGCTTGCCGTCGGCAACGAGACCCTCGGCGGGCTGATGATGCTGCGCGGCCAGGGCGCGACCGGCATGACCGAGGCCGAGATCGACGGGCTCTCCAAGATCGGCCGCGAGCTCGGCCAGGTCGTGCTCAACAGCCGGGTCTACGAGACCGAGCGCCGCCTGGTCGCCGAGCTGCAGGAGCTGGACCGCTACAAGGGCGAGCTGATCGCCACCATCTCGCACGAGCTGAAGACGCCGCTGACCTCGATCATCGGGCACACCGAGCTGCTGGTGGACCTGGAGACCGAGATCCAGTCGGTGGCCGCGATCGCCCGCAACGCCGAGCGGCTCAACCGCCTGGTCGACAGCCTGCTCAACTACTCGCGCGTCCAGGACAAGCGGGAGTACCTCCGCACTCCGGTCAACCTGGTCGAGCTCTGCGAGAACACCCTGGACCTGCTGGCGATGCAGGTCGACCAGGGCGAGCTGCAGATGCGGTTGGAGCACCCCGACGAGCCGGTGCTGGTCCGCGGTGACGCCGAGGAGCTGGCCCGGGTCATCGACAACATCGTCGGCAACGCGGTGAAGTACACCCCGGCCGGCGGCAAGATCGAGGTGTCGGTACGCCGCGACGAGCGCTTCGCCGAGGTGGTGTGCGCCGACACCGGCATCGGCATCTCGCTGCTGGACCAGACCCACCTCTTCTCGGCGTTCAGCCGCTCCAGCAACCCCGAGGCGCTCTCCCTGCCCGGCAGCGGCCTGGGCCTGGCGATCTCCCGGCGGATCACCGAGACCCACGGCGGCTACATCCTGGTCGACTCCGCCCTGGGCCAGGGCAGCACCTTCCGGGTCCGCCTCCCCGTCTACACCCCGTAGGGCGCCCGGCCGCTCAGTCGCAGGCCGGGACGCCGGTGGCGCAGCGCTGGGTCACGGTGAACCCGGCGGAGACCGTCTGTCCCGAGCGGCCGGTGGCCGTGACCGTCCGCTGTCCCCAGTAGACGTCGACGTCGAAGCGGAGCGTGTACACGCCGCGGCGGTCGGCGCGGGCCGACGCCGGGCTGATCCGCCGGCCGTTGTAGTCCACGGTGACCCGCTCGCGCGGGCGCAGGTTCCTCACGGTGACGACCTGGTCGTCGGAGGCGCGGACCCTCGGCGCGGCGAGGACGAGACGGAGCGGCCGGAGCACGCCGATCCGGGTGGCGCCGGCGCGGTCGGGGAGCGAGCCGGTCACCCGGAGCACGCGCTTGCCGGCCATCGCCGGGAGCCGTACGCGGGTCCGGACACGTCCGGCGGCGTCGGCCCGGCCGGAGGCGAGCGTCTTGCGGCCGATCCTGATCGTGTACGGCTCTGCCGCGGCCAGCCCGGAGGCACGGACCTTGACCTTCTTGCCGCGCAGCGCTCGCTTCGGAGCCGACACCCGCAGGGTCGCCGGTGGGAGGGTGACCTGGGTGGCCACCTGGGCGGTCGTGCTGCCGTTGTCGTTCGTGGCGGTCACCGCGTACGTCGTGGTGCCGGTCCCGGACGGCGTGACGGGCCGTTGACCCGAGGCGGCGAGCGTGCCGGACCAGGCCCCCGACGCGGTGACGGTGTCGGCGTCCTCCGCGGACCAGGTGAGCGTGGCCGACTGGCCCAGGCGCAGCGCGGAGGCCGAGGAGGTCAGCGTCAGTGCGGGGGCGAGGTTGGTCGCCACCGGGGCCGAGGGGTCGGAGAGGTCGGAGGCGTCGGTGTAGCCGTCCTTCGTGGCCGTCACCCGGAGGGTGATCGCCTTGCCCTTCTCGTCCGGCGTGAGCGTGTAGGTGTCGCTGTCCGTGCCGATCGGGTCGCCACCGGCGTACCACTGGTAGGAGTAGCCGTCCGGCGCCGGCGTGGTCGTCCCGGTCGCCGCGGTCAGCGTCTCGCTGACCTTGAGCACGCCGGTGAACGAGGCCGACGGGCCGCTGGAGAAGTCGGCCTTGGCGACCGCCGCGGTCGGATCCGAGGTGGCGGTGTCGCCGGTGTGGTCGGTCTTGGTGGCGTTCACCGTCACCGTGATGGCGTGACCGACGTCGCCGGGCTTGACGGTGTACGCCGAGCCGGTGCCGAGCTCGCTGCTGCCGGTGTGCCAGGTGTAGTCGAGGGTGGCGTCCACCGGCGTGACGGCGGGCGGGACCACGGTGAGCTGCTGGTCGACGACGGCGTTGCCGCTGATCGTGGGCTTGGCCACCGTGACGGTGTTGGCCGTCCACTGGGCGTGGGCCGTGACCGGGCCCGAGAGCGCCGTCGTGGTGGTGAACGGGGAGCCGCCACCGGAGGGGGCGGTGCGCCACCCGGCGAAGGTGTGCAGCGCCTTGGTGGCCGTCGGGAGGGTGCGGTATCCCGCGTCGAACGAGGTGGCGAAGACCCGCACCGGGTCGACGGCACCGGCGCCGTCGCTGTCGAAGGAGACCAGGTAGTTGTGGTTGAGCACGGTCGCGGAGACCTGGTTCGCCGACAGGAGGATTGCGCCGTTGTTGGTGATCTGCCCGGCGCCGGAGATGGCGCCGCCGTTGGCCGGGTCGGGGACGCGACCGCGGATCTGGCCGGTCGAGCCGACGACCACGTCGGTCCCGGCGGGGAGCCTCAGGCCGATCCCGCTGGACATCCGCAGCGTGCCGTTCACGGTCAGCGCTCCGAACCCCGTCGAGTCCTTGCCGCCGCCGATCGCCGGCGCCCCCGTGCCACCCGTGGCGGCGACGGTGGCGCCCGCGTCGATCTGGACGTCGCCCGCGTCGCCGTCGTCGGCGCCCCCGCCGATGCCCGCGGCTGAGCTCCCGCCCTCGGCCGTGACGGTGCCGCCGGATGCGGTGAGGCTGCCGCCGCTGCCGCCGTGACCGTACTGGGGTGGGGAGTAGCCGCCGCCGATCCCCGCGCCGCCGTTCCCGCCGTAGGCGTAGAGCGCGCCGCCGGTCACCGTCACCTGCGCGCCGGACCCGGCGCCATGGCCGATGGAGTTGGTGCCACCACCGCCGACACCCGCGGCGCTGGCCCCGCCGTAGGCGTACACCTCGCCACCGGAGACGGTGAGGGTCCCCGCCGACAGGCCACCGCCCTCGTAGCCGGTGCCGATGCCCGCTCCGTGCCCGCCGCCCGAGGCGTAGACGGTGCCGCCCTCGACGACGGTGGTCCCGGCGGGCCGCCCGTTGCCCGGGAACACCCAGTAGCCGCCGCCGATGCCGGGGGCGCCGGCCGCTCCCTGGACGTCGACGGTGCCGCTCTTGACGGCGAGAGTCGCGTTGTCGTTGAGGATCCCGGGGGTGTAGGTGGTGCCCGACGCGTCGACGTTCAGTCGGCCGGTGCCGCTGCTGGACTGGACGGTCAGCCGCTGACCGGAGCCGATGGTGATGGTGCGCGCCTCGAGTGTGCTGCTGCCCAGCTCGATCACGGCCACGCAGCCGATGTCGAGAGAGCCGCTGCCGTCGCCGACGTCGGCCGTCAGCGACACGGTCCTCGGCGAGCCGAGTGTGCCCGCGCAGCTCGCGAGCGCGGCCTTCAGGTCGCCGAAGTCGTCACCCGGGGCGGCATGCGCCGGAGCGATGGCGAGGCCCGCCGCGCCGAGAGCCAGGATGGACAGAGGGATCGTCAGCAGGCGCCGAGCCACGAGCACGCGCATCACCGTTCTGAGGAGAGGTCAAGGGCAGGACTGCGACATTAGTGGATCGGCGGCGCCGATCGCGTCAGCGTCCCACCACTCCTTCCGGCGCCGTGTCGGATCCCAGGTCGAGGACGGCGTCGAGGCGCTCCAGGGCGACGCCGTCGTGGGTCACCCAGACGACACCGCGGCTCTGGCCGGCCGACCGGGCACGAAGGAGCGTGCCGCTGACCTCGCGGGCGGTGTCGGAGTCCAGGTGCGCGGTCGGCTCGTCGAGCACCAGCACCTCGGGGTCCAGCAGGAGGGCCCGGGCGATGCCGAGGCGGGCCCGCTCGCCGCCGGAGACGTTGGCCGCGCCGTCGCCCAGCAGGGTGTCCAGGCCGTGGGGGAGCGCGTCGTGCCAGGCGGCCAGGCCCGCTCCCGTCACCGCGTCCAGCAGCTCCTCGTCGGTGGCGCCGGGCCGGGCCAGGCGGAGGTTCTCCCGCAACGAGGAGCCGAAGACGTACGGGTCGTCGTCGACCAGGCCGACGTGGCGGCGTACCTCGGCAGACCCGAGCGCGGCGGTGTCGGTCCCGCCCAGGACGTAGCGCCCGCGGATCGGCTCCAGGTGACGGACCAGCAGCGCGACGAGGGTGGACTTGCCGCACCCCGAGGGCCCGACCACGCCGAGCGAGGAGCCGGCGTCGAGCCGCAGGTCGAGCCCTTCCAGGACCGGCCGGTCCCAGCCCACGGCGACGTCCTCCAGAGCGAGGCCGACCGGCTCGGGGGCGAGACCCGGAGGAGCCTCCGGCTCGGTCACCGCGGGCGCGATCCGCTCCAGCTCGGTCAGCCGCTCCCGGGCGGCGCGGGTGCGCACCGAGAGCGCGGCGGCCTCCGGCAGGGCCAGCAGCACGTCGGCCAGGGCGAGCGGGACCAGCAGCAGGAGCGCGCCCATCGGCTCGGACAGCGTGCCGGCCCGCAGCGCCGGCACGATCGCCGGCGCGATCGCCACGACGCCGAGACCGCAGGCCAGCACGACCAGGGCCCGGCCCGCGGCGAGCGCCCGGGCCGATCCGCGGGCGGCCGAGGCCAGGACGCGGCCCAGCGCGAGCACCCGCTCGACCGCGGCGCGGTCGGCGCCCCAGAGCACCAGCTGACGGGCGGAGTCGAGGTCGGCGACCACCTCGGTGGCGACCTCGGCGCGGGAGGCCACGAAGCCGCGCTCGGCGCGGGCGGCTCCGGCCCGGGCGAGCCCCGCCGGGAGGATCCCGCCGGCGAGAGCGACCGTCGCGATCACCAGGGCCGCCGCGGGGTCGAGGATCGAGGCCGCGCCGGCGCAGACGATCGCGGCGGCCAGCCAGACCTGGATCGGCTGGCGCACCCGCAGCTGCTCGTCGAGCTGGGTGTCCACGTCGTCCACGACGGCGGTGAGCAGGTCGCCGCGGCGCCGGCCCAGGCGGGCGGGGGCCAGGGGCACGAGCAGGTCGTAGATCCGCGCCCGGCGGTCGGCCAGCAGGCGCAGCGCGACGTCGTGCGAGGCCAGCCGCTCGGCGTACCGCAGGACGGGGCGGGCCAGGCCGAAGGTGCGGACACCGACGATGGCGACCATCAGGTAGAGCACCGGCGGGTGCTCGGCCGCGCGCACGATCAGCCACCCGGCCGTCGCGGTCAGCGCGATCCCGGACAGCGAGGAGAGCGTGCCCAGCGCGGTCGCCAGGGCGAGTCGCCGGCGGGCGCCGCGCACCGGCTCCGGCGCGGCGTCCTCGGCAGGTACGGCGGGCCGGCCGGCCGGTCGTGTCGCCGCCGGCTCGTCGGCGTCCTCGACGGGCGGGGGCGGAGCCAGCTCGATGACCTGGTCCGCGGCGGCCAGGACGGCCGGCCGGTGCGCGACCACGACGACCGTGGCGTGCTCGGCCAGCCGGCGCAGGGTGGTCAGCATGATCCGCTCGGTCTCGGCGTCCAGGTGGGCCGTGGGCTCGTCCAGCACGACGTAGGGCCGGTTGGCCAGCACCACCCGGGCCAGGGCGAGCCGGGCGCGCTGCCCGGCCGAGAGCCCGGCGCCGTCCTCGCCGAGCGGGGTGTCCAGCCCGGCCGGCAGCGAGCCGACGTGGTCGCTGAGGTCGACCGCGGCGAGCGCCTGCCACAGCCGGGAGTCCTCGGCGTCCGGCCGGCCCAGGCGCAGGTTCTCCGCGATCGTGCCGGCCGTCAGCCAGGGGCGCTGCGGGACCTGGGCCACCAGCTCGCGCCAGCGCGCGACCTCGATCGGCTCGCCGGCCAGGGTGATCCGTCCGTCATGGGGCAGCTCGCCGAGCAGCGCCTGGACCAGCGTCGACTTGCCGCAGCCCGACGGCCCGGCGACGGCGGTGAGACCGGGGGCGGGGATGGTCGCCGCCTCCAGGCGCAGCGCCGGCCCGCTCCGTCCCGGGTAGGTCATGCTCAGGCCCTCGACCCGGATCGGCACCGGGTCCACCCGGTCGTCCGGCGGTGGGGGAGCGAGCGTCGCGCCCGGCTCCGCCACCAGTGCGTCGATCTCCTCGAAGGTGGCCACGCCCTCGGCCGCCGCGTGGAACTCCGCGCCCACCCGGCGCAGCGGCCAGTAGGCCTCGGGCGCCAGCAGCAGCACGACCAGGGCGGTGCGCAGGTCGAGGCTGCCGCCCGCCAGCCGCAGGCCGACGCTCACCGCGACCAGAGCGACGGAGAGCGTGGCGATCAGCTCCAGGGCGCCGCTGGAGACGAAGGCGAGCCGCAGCGTGTCCATCGTCGTCCGCCGGTAGCGGTCGGTGACCGCGCGGATCCGCCCGGACTGCGCCTCCGCGCGGTTGAAGGCGACCAGCGTGGGCAGGCCGCGCACCACGTCGAGGAAGTGCCCGGCCAGGAGCGCGAGGGTCCGGTACTGCCGGTCGGCCCGGTCCTGGGTGGCCAGGCCGATGAGCGCGGTGAAGACCGGCACCAGCGGCACGGTGAGCAGCACGATCACGCCCGCCCAGAGGTCCAGGACGAGGATCGCCAGGACGGTCAGCGCGGGCAGCACGGCGGCCAGGACCAGCGCCGGCAGATAGCGGGTGAGGTAGGGCTCGACCGCCGCGACGCCGCGGGTGGCGAGCAGGCCGAGCTCGCCGGCCCGGCGCCGGGACAGGGCGACCGCGCCGAGGTCGAGTCCGGCCCGCAGCACCCGCGCGCGGAGCCGGGTGGTGACCACGCCGGCGGCGCGGTCGGCGGCGAGATCGCCCGCCGCCGTCGCGATCGCGCGCAGGACGGTGACGCCGGCGAGGGCGTACGCCGCCCGGTGCCACCCGCTCCCTCCCGGGTCGGCGACCAGCTCGGCCACCAGCGCGGCCACGGCGAAGGCCTGCGCGATCACCAGGGCGCCGTTGGCGGCCCCGGCGAGCACCACCCCTGCCAGGGGAGCGCGCGCCGGGGCCAGATGCGGCAGCACCCTGGGGTCGAGCGGCCTCACCTCACACCCCGACCGGCTCCGGTCCGGCGGGGGCGTCTGCCGGCGTGGGGATGTGCAGGGTGGAGATCCGCTTGCGGAACACCCAGTAGGTCCACGCCTGGTACGCCAGCACGATCGGGGTGAAGATCACCGCGACCCACGTCATCACCGTCAGCGTGTAGTGCGTCGCCGCCGCCGACGTCGTGGTCAGCGAGTACGCCGCGTCGGTGCTGGACGGCATCACGTCGGGGAACAGCGCGATGAACAGCCCGGCCACGGCGAGTGCCAGCGTGACGAACGTGCCGACGAAGGCCCAGCCCTCCATGCCCTTCCAGGCCGCCGCGATGCCGCCGACCAGGGCGAGCGCGGCGAGCACGAAGGCGACCGCCGAGCCGGCGTTGCCGGTCATCGCCTGGGTCCAGACCAGGAAGACCACCGCCACCACGGCGGCGACCAGGCCCAGCCGGACCGAGAGGGCCCTCGCCCGGACCCGGATCTCGCCGTCGGTCTTCAGCGCGGTGTACATCGCGCCGTGGGTGGCGAACAGGGTCAGCGTGACCAGGCCGCCGAGCAGGCCGAACGGGTTGAGCAGGGTGAACAGGCTGCCGGTGAACTCCTTGTGCTCGTCGATCGGGACGCCGGCCACGATGTTGGCGAAGGCCACGCCCCACAGCAGGGCCGGCAGGTAGGACCCGACGATCAGCGCCAGGTCCCAGTTGCGCTTCCAGGACGCCTCGGGCCGCTTGGCGCGGTACTCGAAGGCCAGACCGCGCACGATCAGCCCGACCAGGATCAGCAGCAACGGCAGGTAGAAGCCGCTGAACAGGGTGGCGTACCACTCCGGGAACGCCGCGAACGTCGCCCCGCCGGCGACCAGCACCCAGACCTCGTTGCCGTCCCAGACCGGGCCGATCGAGTTGTACATGACCCGGCGCTCGTTCTCGTTGCGGGCCAGGACGGGCAGCAGCATGCCGACGCCGAAGTCGAAGCCCTCGAGGGTGAAGTAGCCGATCCACAGGACCGCGATGAGGATGAACCAGACGGTCGTGAGCTCCATGATCCGTGTCCTCTCAGTACGCGAACGCCAGCGGCGCGTCGTCGTGGCGGCCGGGGTCGGCCGGCTCCTCGTAGGGGTCGGGCCCCTTGCGGATGTACTTCCACATCAGGCCGAACTCGACGACCGCGAGCACGGCGTACAGCAGCGTCAGGGTCAGCAGCGAGATCCATGCCTCCGTGGTCGAGACGCCCGGCGAGGCGGCGTTGTCGACGGTCATCAGGCCGAAGACCACCCACGGCTGGCGGCCCATCTCGGTGAAGATCCAGCCCCACGAGTTGGCCAGCACGACCGCGATCGGCAGGGTGATCGCCATCCGCCCGAACCAGGGGCTGGTCGGCGCGCGGCCCTTGCGGGTCAGCCAGAGCACCAGGGCCGCGCCGGCCGCGGCGAAGACGCCGAGCCCGATCATGAAGCGGAAGGACCAGTAGGTCACCGGGATGATCGGCACGTAGCCGCCGGCGCTGTAGTACGCCGCTCCGGGGTCCTGGCCGTACTTCGCCTCGTACCTCTCGCGCAGCTGGTTGATGCCCTCGACCTTGCCGTCCCACGTGCCGGTGGCCAGGAAGGAGAGCAGCTTGGGCGTCTTGATCGAGAACTTCTCGGTCTGCCCGTCCGGCGTGCCGAGGGTGAACCAGGAGAAGGCGGCCGGCTGCTCGGTGTCGTAGAGCGCCTCGGCGGCGGCCATCTTCATCGGCTGAACCTCGGTCATGATCTTGCCCTGCACGTCGCCGCTGATCGCCACGCCCAGTCCGGCCACCAGGGTGATGGCCGCACCCAGGCGGATCGCCTTGAGGTGCAGCGAGGTGTCGGGGTGCGCGGCGGTGTCGGCGCCGGCGCGGCGGTTGCGGTGGTGCAGGTACGCCGCGACGCCCAGCACGAACGCGCCTCCGGTCATGTACGCCGCCAGGATCACGTGCGGGAAGGTGACCAGCTGCACCTTGTTGAAGAGCACCGCCCAGATGTCGGTCAGCTCCGCGCGGCCGGTCTCGGGGTTGTAGGTGTAGCCGACCGGGTGCTGCATCCAGGAGTTCGCGGCGAGGATGAAGTAGGAGGAGAAGAGCGTGCCGATGTGCACCAGCCAGATGGTGGAGAGGTGCACCTTGCGCGGCAGCCGGTCCCAGCCGAAGATCCACAGGCCCAGGAAGGTCGACTCCAGGAAGAACGCGAGCAGGCCCTCCATCGCCAGCGGCGCCCCGAAGACGTCGCCCACGAAGCGGGAGTAGTCCGACCAGTTCATGCCGAACTGGAACTCCTGCACGATGCCGGTGACCACGCCGATGGCGAAGTTGATGAGGAAGAGCTTGCCGAAGAACTTGGTGAGCCGGAGGTACTCCTGCTTCCCCGAGCGCAGCCAGATCGTCTGGAAGACCGCGATGATCGCGCTCAGGCCGATCGTGATCGGCACGAACAGGAAGTGGTAGACCGTGATGATGCCGAACTGCCATCGGGCGATCTCGGTGACGTCCATCGCGCCTCCCTCGGGAGTAGTTGCTACTACGGAACGTCGTAGATACTACGCTTCGTAGTAGGCGTCTACTACCCGGGGTAGTATCGAGGCCATGTCGCGCCGATCACAGCTGGGCGACCTGGAGCGGGCCGTCCTGGAGACGCTCTGGGCCGCCGCCGAGGAGCCGCTCACCGTCCGCGAGGTCCACGAGGCCCTCGGCCGGGAGCGGGACATCGCCTACACCACGGTGATGACGGTGCTGGACCGGATGGCCCGCAAGGACATGGTCGAGCAGCAGCGCGACGGCCGGGCGTACCGCTACCGCGCGCTGAGCACGCGCAGCGAGATGACCGCGGAGCTGATGCGCGACACCCTGGGCGAGTTCGCCGAGGACGACCGTCGCGCGGCCCTGGTCGCGTTCGTGGGCGACGCCAGCGAGGACGACCGCAGGGCGCTGCGCGAGGCGCTGGCCGAGCTCGACCGGCGCTGAGCGTGACCACGCTCGTCCTGGCGCTGCTGGCGCTGGTGCTGGCCGGGCCCGTGCCGTGGCTGCTGGCGCGGGTGCCGCGACTGCGCCGCACCCCGGCCGCGGCGATGACCCTGTGGCAGGCGGTCGCGCTGGCCGCCGTCCTGGCCGCGTTGGGCGCCGGGCTGTCGCTGGCCACCGTGCGGGGCCTCGGCCCGGTCGGCAGCCGGTCGCCGGGCTCGTACGCCGTGGCGGCCGTCGCGCTGCTGGTGACGCTCATGGTGCTCGGCCGGCTGCTCCTCTCCGGGCACGTGGTCGGCACCCGGCTGCGCGCCCACCGTCGCCGGCACCGCGAGCTGGTCGACCTGCTCAGCGAGGAGGAGACCTCCGGCGCGCGGGTGCTCCCCGTCGCGGACGCCCCGATGGCCTGGTGCCTGCCGGGCGTGCGGCGCTCGCGGATCGTGCTCACCGAGGCCGCCGTGGAGCGCCTCGGCGAGGAGGAGCTGGCCGCGGTCCTGGCCCACGAGCGCGCGCATCTGCGGGCCCGGCACGACCTGGTGCTGGAGGCGTTCACCGTGCTGCGGCACGCCTTCCCGCACGTGCTGAGCAGCAGCCGCGCCCTCGACGAGGTGCGGCTGCTGGTGGAGGTGCTCGCCGATCGGTCCGCCCGGGCCAGGGTGGGCGCCCGGCCGCTGGTCTCGGCGCTGAGCCGGCTGGTGGGGGACGGGCTCCCGGAGGCCGCCCTGGGCGCCGCCGACGCCGGGACGCTGCGGGCGCGGCTGGAGGTGCTCCTCGACGAGGAGCCGCACCGGGCGCAGGCCACCGTGCTCTACGCCCTGGCCCTGGCCGTGCTGCTGGCGCCGACGCTGCTGGTCGTCCTGCCCTGGCTGGCCTCGCTGCGCTGAGCGCGACGGGCCCCTCGCTCCGGCGTGTGACGCGTGGGACTTGTGTGGTTTGCGCGTATCTTGGCGAGCATGGCGACCCGTACGTCTTCCCCGCCGGCGTCGCGTAGCAGGAGCACCCAGAAGAAGGGTGCTTCCGCGTCGCGGTCCCGGTCGTCGGGTGGAAAGAAGCCGAGCTCCAAGAGCTCGAAGTCGAGCACGTCCGCGCGGCGGCCTGCCCCCCGTGCCGTGCGCAACGGGCATGGTCCCGTGCTGCGCACCTTCGCGGCGGGAGGCCGGGGCGCGCGCGCCCTCTGGCTCGGCGTCGCCGGCGGCATCGGCGCGGGCGCCCGCAAGATCGGTCACGGGGCCCGCGACCTGGAGCCCGAGCACCGCCGCGACGGCGCCGGCCTGGTCCTGATCGCCCTGGCCGTGGTCGTCGCCGCGGCCGTGTGGTGGCAGCTCCCCGGCGCGGTCTTCGACGGCACCCGCGCGATGGTGGCCGGCTCGGTCGGCCTGCTGGCGTGGTTCGTCCCGCTGCTGCTGTGCCTGGTCGCCTGGCGCAACATGCGCGACCCGGAGGCCAACGGCCCGGCCGGGCGCCAGCTCGTCGGCTGGGCGGCGCTGATCTTCGGCGTTCTCGGCATCGTGCACATCGCCAACGGCTCACCGCAGCCGGTGCGCGGTGACACCGCCGACCTGCAGCAGGCGGGCGGCGCCCTGGGCTTCGTGATCGCCAAGCTCCTCACCGACCTGCTGCACAGCGCGTACGTCGTCGTGCCGCTGCTCGTGCTGCTGGCGGTCTTCGGCGTGCTGGTCATCACCGCGACGCCGGTCTACCAGGTCCCCACCCGGCTGCGGCACCTGGGCGACCGGATGCTCGGCCGCATGCCCGCCGAGGAGGAGACCGAGCCCGAGGCGCCCACGAAGCGCCGCCGCCGCAAGGCGCTGGATGACGAGATCGACCCGGAGATGGGCGATCCGGCGTACGACAGCCCGGTCCTGGAGGGCCGCGAGCTGGGCCGGAAGGGAAGAAAGAAGAAGGACGAGCCCTTCGACGTCGATGCCCCGGCGGTCCCCGCCGAGGAGCCCGCGGAGAAGGCCGAGCTCGAGCCGCCGCCGCACACCCCGCTGCCCGCCCGCGTCGAGCAGCTCTCGCTCTCCGGCGACGTCACCTACTCGCTGCCGGACTCCCAGATCCTCAAGCCGGGCAGCACCCACAAGCCGCGCACGAAGGCCTCCGACGAGGTGGTCGAGCGGCTGACCCAGGTGTTCGAGGAGTTCGACATCGACGCCCAGGTCACCGGCTACACCCGTGGCCCGACGGTCACCCGGTACGTCGTGGAGCTCGGCCCGGCCGTCAAGGTCGAGAAGATCACCAACATCCAGAAGAACATCGCCTACGCGGTCGCCTCCGCCGACGTGCGGATCCTCTCGCCGATCCCGGGCAAGTCCGCGGTCGGCATCGAGATCCCCAACAGCGACAAGGAGATCGTCTCCCTGGGCGACGTCCTGCGCTCCAACACCGCGCGCGGCGACCACCACCCGATGATCGCCGGGCTGGGCAAGGACGTGGAGGGCGGCTTCGTGGTCGCCAACCTGGCGAAGATGCCGCACCTGCTGGTCGCCGGCGCCACCGGCTCCGGCAAGTCCAGCTTCATCAACTCGATGATCACCTCGGTGCTGATGCGGGCCACGCCCGACGAGGTGCGCATGATCATGGTCGACCCCAAGCGGGTGGAGCTGAACGCCTACGAGGGCATCCCGCACCTGATCACCCCGATCATCACCAACCCCAAGAAGGCCGCCGAGGCGCTGCAGTGGGTCGTGCGCGAGATGGACATGCGCTACGACGACCTGGCCAACTTCGGCTTCCGGCACATCGACGACTTCAACAAGGCCGTCCGCGCCGGCAAGGTGACGGTCCCACCGGGCAGCGAGCGCCAGTTGGCGCCGTACCCCTATCTCCTGGTGGTCGTCGACGAGCTGGCCGACCTGATGATGGTCGCCCCGCGCGACGTCGAGGACGCGATCGTCCGGATCACCCAGCTGGCCCGCGCGGCCGGCATCCACCTGGTGCTGGCCACCCAGCGCCCGTCGGTGGACGTGGTCACCGGCCTGATCAAGGCCAACGTGCCCTCGCGGCTGGCGTTCGCCACGTCCAGCCTGGCCGACAGCCGGGTCATCCTGGACCAGCCGGGCGCGGAGAAGCTGGTCGGCCAGGGCGACGGCCTGTTCCTGCCGATGGGCGCCTCCAAGCCGGTGCGCGTGCAGGGCAGCTGGGTCACCGAGGCCGAGATCCACCAGGTGGTGAAGACCTGCAAGGAGCAGCTCGAGCCGACGTACCGCGAGGACGTGACCGCGCCGCAGCAGTCCAAGCGCGACCTGGACGACGACATCGGAGACGACCTCGACCTGGTGATCCAGGCGATCGAGCTGGTCGTCTCGACCCAGTTCGGCTCGACCTCGATGCTGCAGCGCAAGCTGCGCGTCGGCTTCGCCAAGGCGGGCCGGCTGATGGACATCCTGGAGAGCCGTGGCGTCGTCGGTCCCAGCGAGGGCTCCAAGGCGCGCGACGTGCTGATCAAGCCCGACGACCTCGATGCCGTCATCGTGACGCTGCAGGGGGAGTCATGAGCGAGCGGGGCGTGGAGGTCCGCGGCAAGTGGCGCCTCGACGCCACGATGGGGCTGCTCGCCCTCGGCGTCGGCGCCGCGTTCTTGCTGCGCTCCGGGTCGTGGTTCGACGCGCTGGCCGGCGGGGTGCTCCTGCTGCTGGCCGCCGGCCACCTCGGCGCGGCGCTCTCCGCCCGCGCTCCGGTGCTGGTCGCCGACGCCCAGGGCATCCGGATTCGCATCGGCGGCGCCTGGCGCGGGATCCCGTGGCAGGCGATCCGCCAGGTCGTCGTCGAGCGGCGGGGCTCGGTCCTCGCCGAGGACCGGCTGGTCCTGGTGCCGCGCGAGCCCGAGGTGCTCGAGGGACTGGGCACGCAGAATCGATTCCGGGGCCGGGCGCACCTGCGCTGGAACACCCTCTGGTACGGCGCGCCGCTGAGCCTGCCCGTCGGCCTCACCGCCGAGAGCGACAGCGAGGACCTCGTCGCCGATCTCTCCGCCCTGGCCGGCTCCACCACCGAGATCGTGCGGTTGCGGGGCGGCGCCCAGCGGGCCCGCCTCGAGGAGATGCCGCACGCGCGTCCCGAGCCGGTGGAGACCGGCCTCGGGCCGGCCACGCTCGCCGGCGAGCCGGACATCCGCCGCGAGACCGACGCCGTGACGGCGTACGACCCGGTCCCGGCCGTGCGCGCCGTACGCCGCCCGATGCGCGCCGAGGTGCGGATCGTCTCCGCCGACCCCTCCGGCGGCATGCCGGAGCAGCGGTCGCCGGCCGCGGGGGAGCGCGCCCTGCCGCCGCTGCCCGTGCCCGCGACGCCCGAGCCGGTGGCCGACCCGGTGATCGGCCCGCAGCTCGTGCAGGCCCGCGAGCGTCTCGGCGTGAGCGTCGACGAGCTGAGCGAGCGCACCCGGATCCGCCCGCACGTGATCGAGGCGATGGAGGCCGACGACTTCGGCCCGTGCGGCGGGGACTTCTACGCCCGCGGCCACCTGACCGCCCTGGCCCGGGCGCTGGGCCTGGACGCGGAGTCGCTGCTGGCCGACTACGACGAGCGCTACTCTCACGGCCCGATCAACGCCCGCCGGGTCTTCGAGGCCGAGCTGGCGACCGGGCTGGCTGGTGGGGGACTGGGCGGCGGCCTGCGGGCGACGACCGGTGGACCGCGCTGGACCCTGCTGGCCGCCTCGGTGGTCAGCCTCGCGGTGGTCTGGGGGCTGGCGCACATGCTCGGCGACAGCCCGGAGCAGCTGGCGACCCCGCCGGCGGCCTCGGAGACGGCCGGCCTGGCCGGCAACCAGCAGCCGATCACCTCGCCGCGGATGAAGACCACCCCGATGACCGTCACCGCCGCCCACGCGCCGGCCCACGTGGTGGTGCGCGACCGCACCGGCAAGATCCTGTGGTCCGGCGACCTGGCGATCGGCGAGCACCGCCGGGTGACCGGCCTGGCGCCCTTCAAGGTCGAGGCCGACAACGCCGGCGCCGTCGAGGTGACCGTCCGGGGCACGCCGCGCGGCACCGTCGGCGCCGTGGGCGAGCAGGGCTCGAAGAGGTTCCCGCGCTGAGCACATCTCCCAGGGGGCGGGTCGCCCGCGGTTGCGCGTGCCCCGTCATACTCAGGCGGTGAGCTCCTCCTCCCACACCGTCGCCGTGGTGACGCTCGGCTGCGCCCGCAACGAGGTGGACTCCGAGGAGCTGGCCGGCCAGCTGGCCGCGGCCGGCTTCGAGCTGGTGGCCGACCCCGCCGACGCCGAGACCGTCATGGTCAACACCTGCGGCTTCGTGGAGGCGGCCAAGAAGGACTCCGTCGACACGCTGCTGGAGGCCGCCGACCTCAAGGAGAGCGGACAGGCCCGGGCCGTCGTGGCCGTGGGCTGCCTGGCCGAGCGGTACGGCGCCGACCTGGCCGAGTCGCTGCCCGAGGCGGACGCGGTGCTCGGCTTCGACGACTACCCGGACATCGCCGCCCGGCTGCGCTCGATCCTCGCCGGGGAGCGGCTGCACCCGCACACGCCGTCCGACCGCCGCAAGCTGCTGCCGATCAGTCCCACGGACCGGGTCGCCTCCGAGGTCGTCGTACCCGGCGCGCGGACCGTGGTGGACGACTCGCCGGCCGGCCGCCCGGCCTCGGGGCCCCGCGTCCTGCGCCGCCGCCTCGACGGCGGGCCGATGGCGCCGCTCAAGCTGGCCTCGGGCTGCGACCGGCGCTGTGCCTTCTGCGCGATCCCGCGCTTCCGCGGCTCCTTCGTCTCCCGCCGCCCGGCCGACGTGCTCACCGAGGCGCGCTGGCTCGCCGCGGAGGGGGTCAAGGAGCTCTTCCTGGTCTCGGAGAACTCCACCTCCTACGGCAAGGACCTCGGCGACCTGCGCCTGCTGGAGACCCTGCTGCCCGAGCTGGCGGCGGTCGAGGGCGTCGAGCGGGTCCGGGTCTCCTACCTGCAGCCGGCGGAGACGCGCCCGGGCCTGGTGAGCGCGATCGCCACGACGCCGGGGGTCGCGGACTACTTCGACCTCTCCTTCCAGCACGCCTCGACGGGGGTGCTGCGCCGGATGCGGCGCTTCGGCGACCCGGACTCCTTCCTCGGCCTGCTGGACGACGTCCGTGCCCAGGCGCCGCGCGCCGGCGTGCGCTCCAACTTCATCGTCGGCTTCCCCGGTGAGACCGAGGAGGACTTCGCCACGCTGTGCGGCTTCGTCGCCGCGGCCCGCCTGGACGCGGTCGGGGTCTTCGGCTACTCCGACGAGGACGGCACCGAGGCCGAGTCGTACGACGGCAAGCTCGACGCCGAGATCGTCACGGAGCGCGTCGAGGCCCTCACCGCGCTGGCCGAGGAGGTCACCGCCCAGCGGGCCGAGGAGCGGATCGGCGAGGAGGTCGTGGTGCTCGTCGAGAGCGTGGACCCGGAGACCGGCGAGGTCGAGGGCCGGGCGGCCTGTCAGGGCCCGGAGGTCGACGGCACCACCACGGTGACCGGCCTGAGCGGCGTCGCGGTGGGCGACCTGGTCCGGGCGACGGTCGAGGGGACCACTGGCGTCGACCTGGTGGCCCGGGCGGAGGAATCATGAGCGAGCAGACCGCCAGCAACTGGAACGTCCCCAACGCGCTGACCACGCTGCGCATCGCGATGGTGCCGTTCTTCGGCTGGGCGCTCCTGGTCGACGGCGGCGAGAGCAACGGCTGGCGCTGGATCGCCTACGCGCTCTTCGCGATCGCGATGATCACCGACAAGATCGACGGCGACCTGGCCCGCAAGCACAACCTGATCACGAACTTCGGCAAGATCGCCGACCCGATCGCGGACAAGGCGATCACCGGCATGGCCTTCGTCGGGCTCTCGATCATCGGCGAGCTGTGGTGGTGGGTGACGATCGTGGTGCTGCTGCGCGAGTGGTCGGTGACCATCGCCCGGCTCTCGATCGCCAAGCACGTGGTGATGGCGGCGAGCCAGAGCGGCAAGGTCAAGACGATGGCGCAGGCGCTCGCTCTCGGCGGGTTCGTGGCGCCCTTCCGTCACCTCGACGGCTTCTGGGAGGTTCCCGGGATGGTGGTCTGGTGGGCCGCCGCGGCGCTCATGGCCGTGGCGGTCGTGCTGACCCTCACCTCGGGACTGGAGTTCGCCCGTGACGCGCTGCGTCAGCGGGGCCGGGTCACCGGCTCCTGAGCGCGACCGTCAGTCGCGGAACATCCACCAGTTCGGGCCGGTGGTGCCGCGCGGGCTCTCCGACCGGGTCCGGTAGTAGATCACCGCGTTGTGGATCACCTCGGCGTCGACCTGGTGCGGTCCCACCTCGATGATCCGGCCGGCCGGCGTCTCCAGGCGCAGCCGCCAGCGGGACTCGCCCGGCGTGCCGACCGTCTCGACCAGGTGGAAGGTGTCGGCCAGGTTGAACAGGTCGACGTGGCTGCCACGCTGGATGGTCAGGTTGGAGCCCTCGAGACGGACCACGCTGCGCGTCGAGCTGATCATCGTGCCGCGGACCACGACGGCGACGAAGGCGCACAGGACGAGGCCGATCACCCACATGGGCGAGCGGGTCGCGATGGTCATGCCCAGGCTGGCGAAGGTGCCCAGCACCAGAACGGTGAGCAGCAGGTTGGCCATCCAGCGGCCGCGCCGGGCCTCGGTCCACTCCGCCCGGGCCGGGATGCCGGCGCCACTGGGCGCGGGCGAGGTCCGGGGCGTGGGGACCGCGGGTGCGGGCGCGGTGGGCAGCGCGTCGTGCTGCGGTGCCAGCTGGGGTGGGACCACCGGCTGGGTGGTGAGATCTCCCTGGCTGGCCGAACGGCGTCCGGGGAGACGGTCGGCGCGGGCGCTGCGGCCTCCACGCTCTTCGTGCCTCTCGCTCATGGCGTCCTCCTCCGGGGGGTTGGTCCGATTTGAACCGTTCTGTCTATGTTCAACGACGTCAGTCAGATTCTGGTACTCCCAGTTCCTTCTGGTCTGGACCAGTCGGGTGATCAAAGTGGACCGGTCTATGGATGAGACGGCCCATCCCGCGACTCCTTACGCTGAACCCGTGGACGCACTCGCCGACGAGCTGCGCCGGCGCCTGCTCGCGGCCGGCCAGACCGTGGCGTGCGCGGAGTCGCTCACCGGCGGACTGCTCAGTGGGCGAATCACCTCGGTGGCCGGCTCCTCGGCCGTCTTCCGCGGCGCGGTGGTCGGCTACGCCTCGCAGGTCAAGCGCGAGGTCCTGGGCGTCACCGCCGAGCTGGTGGTCAGCGCGGCCTGCGCCGAGCAGATGGCCACCGGCGCCCGGCGGCTGCTCGGCGCCGACTGGGCCCTGTCCACCACCGGGGTCGCCGGACCCGACCGCCAGGAGGACCGACCCGCCGGCACCGTGTACGTCGGGATCGCCGGCCCCGACGGCGTGACCTCGATCGAGCTCGACCTCGCCGGAGACCGCGAGGAGATCCGGGCGCGGACCTGCGAGCGGGCCCTGGCCGCCCTCGCCGAGCGACTGGCTCCGGCCCATGGTTGAGCCGATCGCGGCCGAGTCGATCCTGGAGATCGCCGACGAGCTCTACGGCCTGCCGGCCGCGGGGTTCACCGCCGCCCGCGATGCCGCCGCCAAGGCCGCCGACGACCGCGGCCTGGCGGCCCGGATCAAGGCGCTGCGCAAGCCGACCGCTCCCGCCTGGGCGCTCAACCTGCTGGTGCGCCGCGAGACCGAGCAGATCGATCAGGTGCTCGCGGTCGCCGAGTCGCTGCGCTCGGCCGCCGAGGCGATGGACGGCGAGGAGCTGCGCGCGCTGACCCGCCAGCGACGCCAGCTCACCGCCGCGCTCGCCACCACGGCCCGCTCGCTGGCCCGCGAGCAGGGGGTCACCCTGTCGACCGCGACCACCGAGCAGGTCGAGGGGATGCTCACCGCGGCGATGCTCGACCCCGTCGCCGCGCGGGTCGTCCGCTCCGGCCTCGTGGTGACCGCGTTCAGCTCGACCGGCCTGGAGGATCTCGATCCCTCCGCCGTCTGCGCGGTGCCCGAGGCGGTGGGCCACGAGGCCACGCCGGCCGTGGCGGCCGTCGTACGCCCGGCGCTGAGCGTGGTCCCCGACGACGGCGCCCGGCTCGAGGCGGCCCGGGAGCGACAGGAGACCGCCACCGTCGAGCTGGCCGCCGCCGAGGAGCACCTGGCCCACGTCGAGGCCTCCGAGCGCACGCTGTCCGCGCGCCGGCTCCAGCTGCAGGGTGAGATCGACGAGCTGCGCCGCCGCCTGGCCGGCCTGGAGGAGGACGTCGACGCCGTCGACGACCAGATCGAGGAGAACGAGTCGGCCCTCGCCGACGCCCGCGCCGAGGTTGACGCCGCCCGCGCGGAGCGCGAGGCCGCCCAGAAGGCACTGGAGGAGCTCTCCTAGGCCCAGTCCTTGGCACGCTCGACGGCCTTGAGCCACAGCGCGTACGCCGCCTCGGCGCGCTCCCGCGCGGAGGGGTCCGGCTCGAAGCGGCGGTCCAGCTGCCAGGTCCGCTCCAGCTCCTCGGTGGAGCCCCAGACGCCGGTGCCCAGGCCGGCCATGAAGGCGGCGCCCAGGCCGGTGGTCTCCACGATCCGCGGCCGCTCGACCGGTACGCCGAGCAGGTCGGCCTGGAGCTGGCAGAGCAGGTCGTTGGCCGCCGCGCCGCCGTCGACGGCGAGGCTGGTCAGCGAGGGGCCGGTCATCGTGTCCACCACGTCGCGGACCTCGAAGGTGATCGCCTCCAGGGTGGCCCGGACGATGTGCGCGCGGGTCGTGCCCCGGGTGATGCCGAGGATCGTGCCGCGGGCGTGGGGGTCCCAGTGCGGGGCGCCGAGCCCGGTCAGCGCGGGCACGAAGACCACGCCGTCGGTGGAGTCCACCGTGCCGGCGACCGCCTGGGTCTCCGCGGCCGAGCCGACGATCTGCAGGCCGTCGCGCAGCCACTGCACCGCCGCGCCGGTGACGAAGATCGAGCCCTCCAGGGCGTAGGTGATGCCCTCGCCCGGCGCTCGCCAGCCGGCGGTCGAGAGCAGGCCGGCGTCGGAGCGGCTCAGCGTGGAGCCGGTGTTGGTGAGGATGAAGGAGCCGGTGCCGTAGGTGCACTTGGAGTCGCCCTCGGCGAAGCAGGTCTGCCCGAAGAGCGCCGACTGCTGGTCGCCGGCGATGCCCGCGATCGGCAGGTCCAGGCCGAGGAAGCTGGCCGGGTCGGTGCGGGCCAGCTCGCCCCAGCTGTCGACCACCTGCGGCAGGGCATCGATCGGCACGCCGAAGAGCTCGCACAGCTCTGCGGACCACTCGCCCCGCTCCAGGTCGAACAGGAGCGTGCGCGAGGCGTTGGAGACATCGGTGACGTGCCAGGTGCCACGGCTCATCCGCGCGACGAGGTAGGAGTCGACCGTGCCCACGGCGTACCGGCCGGATTCGACCAGCGCCCACGTGTGAGGCTCGTGCTCGGCGAGCCAGGTGAGCTTGGTGCCGGAGAAGTACGGGTCCAGGCGCAGGCCGGTGAGCTCGGCGACGCGCTCCTCGTGGCCGGCGTCCTTGAGCCGGCGGCAGATGTCGGCGGTACGCCGGTCCTGCCACACGATCGCGCGGCGCGGGGAGCCGAGCGTCTCGCGGTCCCAGAGCATCACCGTCTCGCGCTGGTTGGTGATGCCGATGCCGGCCAGGTCGGCCGGATCGCCGCCCCACGCGGCCAGGCACTGCCGGGTCGCCTCGAGCGCCGCCTGCCAGATCTCCTCCGGCGCGTGCTCCACCCAGCCGGGCTGCGGGAAGTGCTGGGCGAACTCCTGGTAGCCCTTCGCCGCGATGGTGCCCTCGGCGGTGACGACCAGGGCGGTCAGGCCGGTGGTGCCGGCGTCGATGGCCAGGACGGTCATGGCGGGAGCGTAGCCCGCCGCGATCTCTGCCATGGCAATGGTAGCGTGGTGGCATGGAGACCACCATCGACGCGGCAGGGCGTGTGGTCATCCCCAAGAGGCTGCGCGACCGCCTGGGGCTCACCGCCGGCACCCGGATCGACATCGTCGAGGACGGCGCCGGCCTGCGCATCGAGCTGCCCGCGTCCGGCAAGCTGATCGAGGTCGACGGCCATCTGCTCATCGATGGCGGCGAAGGCCTCACCGACGAGATGCTGCGTGAGCTGCGCCTTGCCGACCAGCGCTAGGCCGGAGGCCCTCCTCGACACCAGCGCGGCAGTGCCGTTCGCCATGCGTGGGCACCCTGCACACGCTTCGGTCTTCGGTGAGCTCCGCTCGGTGCGCCGAGGGCTGGCGGGACATGCCGTGTTCGAGACCTACTCGGTGCTGACCAGGTTGCCTTCGCCGTCGCGACTCGAGCCGTCCGAAGCGGCGGCGGTGGTCGCCCGTGAGTTCGGCTACTCGCGCCACCTGGACGTTGCTGGGACCGGCCGGCTCACGGAGGAGATGGCGGCGCTGGGCATCGCCGGTGGCGGGGTCTACGACGCCATGGTCGGGGCGGCCGCGAGGGCCCACGGGCTCCCGCTGTTCACCCGCGACCGCCGTGCGGTGGCGACCTACCAGCTGCTCGGGGTCGACTACCGGCTGCTCGACTGACGCCGGGCGTGCGGGTGGCGTGACCCCGGCCCCGGGCCCCGCTAGGGTCGGGAGCATCGGTTGAACGTTCCAACGAGGAGGGGACATGCGCGTCGGAGTGCTCACCGGCGGCGGCGACTGCCCGGGTCTCAACGCCGTCATCCGGGCCGTCGTACGTCGTGGCGTCCAGGAGTTCGGCTACGAGTTCCTCGGCTTCCGCGACGGCTGGAAGGGTCCGCTGGAGGGCGTCACGATGCCGCTCGGCGTCGAGCAGGTGCGCGGCATCCTCCCGCGCGGCGGCACCATCCTCGGCTCCTCGCGCACCAACCCGTTCAAGCTCGACAACGGCGTGGAGCGGATCAAGGCCAACCTCGCCGAGGCCGGAGTGGACGCCCTCATCGCCATCGGCGGCGAGGACACCCTCGGGGTGGCGACGCGGCTCCATGACCTCGGCGTCCAGGTCGTCGGGGTGCCCAAGACCATCGACAACGACCTGTCCGGCACCGACTTCACCTTCGGCTTCGACACCGCGGTCAACATCGCCACCGAGGCCATCGACCGGCTGCACACGACCGCCGAGTCCCACCACCGCGTGCTGGTGGTGGAGGTGATGGGCCGCCACGCCGGCTGGATCGCGCTGCACTCCGGCATCGCCGGTGGCGCCAACATCATCCTCATCCCCGAGCAGCCCTTCGACATCGACGCGGTGTGCCGGTACGTCGAGGAGCGGTTCGAGACCCAGTACGCCCCGATCGTGGTCGTCTCCGAGGGAGCGGTCCCGGCCGACGGCAGCGGGATGACCCTGCAGAGCGGCGAGACCGACGCGTTCGGCCACGTGCGCCTCGGCGGCATCGGCGACCGGCTGGCCGGCGAGATCGAGCAGCGCACGGGCAAGGAGGCCCGGGCCGTGGTGCTCGGCCACGTGCAGCGTGGTGGCACCCCGACCGCCTTCGACCGCTGGCTGGCCACGCGCTTCGGCCTGCACGCCATCGCGGCGGTCCACGACGGCGACTTCGGCACGATGATGGCGCTGCGCGGCACCGACATCGTGCGGGTGCCGCTCATCGAGGGCACCGGCGAGCTCAAGGTGGTCAGCCCGGAGGAGTACGCCGAGGCCGAGGTCTTCTTCGGCTGACCCGCTGGTGTCGGTGGCCGCCGGCGTGGGTATGTCCTTGTCCACCCAATCGAGGAGGGCGTGATGTCCACGACCGAGGAGGGCACCGCCCGCCCGGAGCTGAACCGGGTCATCGGCCCCGGCCTGCTGCTGCTCTTCATCGTCGGGGACATCCTCGGCGCCGGCGTGTACGCCGTGACCGGGCGACTGGCCGGCCAGGTCGGCGGCATCGCCTGGCTGCCGTTCCTGGTGGCGTTCGCCATCGCCCTGCTGACCGCCTTCTCCTACCTGGAGCTGGTCGGCAAGTACCCCCAGGCGGCCGGGGCGGCGCTCTACATCCACAAGGCGTTCGGCATCCACTTCGTCACCTTCCTGGTGGCCTTCACCGTGGTCTGCTCGGGCATCACCAGCGCCTCGACGTCGGCCGGGCTGCTGGCCAGCAACCTGCTCATCGGCCTCGACGAGGGCCTCCCGGGCATCCCCACCGGCGACACGGCGACGCTGGTCGTGGCGCTGGGGTTCATGGTGCTGCTGGCGCTGATCAACCTGCGCGGGGTGGGGGAGAGCGTGAAATTCAACGTGGTCCTCACCCTGGTGGAGATGACCGCGCTGGCGCTGGTGATCGCGATCGGCTTCGTGGCGATCGGCGGAGGTGACGCCGACCTCAGCCGGATCACCGTCTTCGAGAGCCCCGACGACAAGGGGCTCTTCGCCGCGGTGACCATCGCGACGGCGATCGCGTTCTTCTCGATGGTGGGCTTCGAGGACTCGGTCAACATGGTCGAGGAGACCCGCGAGCCGCAGCGCATCTTCCCGCGGGTGATGTTCACCGGGCTGGGGATCGCGGTGGTCATCTACATGCTGGTGGCGATCTCGGTGGTCGCGGTGATCCCGGCCGGCCAGATCGTGACGCCGGAGAACCCCGAGGCGGGCATCCTGCTCGACGTCGTCCGCATCGGCGCGCCCGGCGTGCCGATCGACAAGCTCTTCCCGTTCATGACGGTCTTCGCGGTCGCCAACACCGCGCTGATCAACATGCTGATGGCCAGCCGGCTGGTCTACGGCATGGCCAACCAGGGCGTGCTGCCGCGCGTCCTGGGCCGGGTCTCGCGGCGGCGCTCACCGTGGAGCGCGATCGTCTTCACCACCGGCCTGGCCCTGGTGCTGATCGTGGTGGTCCGGCTGGCCTCGGACAGCACCGTCGTCGGGGCTCTCTCCGGCACCACGGCGCTGCTGCTGCTCGTCGTGTTCACCGTGGTCAACGTCTGTGTCCTGGTGCTGCGGCGCGATCCCGGTCCCGAGGGAGGATTCCGTGCCCCGCTCGTGGTGCCGGTGCTCGGCGCGCTCGCCTGCGCCTACCTCCTGGGCCCGTGGGCCCGCCTGGAGGTGGACATGGTCCAGTACCGGATCGCCGCCGGCATGCTCGTCGTCGGCATCGTGCTCTCCGGGATCACCTACCTGATCAACCGGGCGCACGGGCACATCACCGAGTTCACCGACGTGGCCCACCTCGGCGACTGAGTCAGGGCAGCAGCACGATCTTGCCGGCGGCGTGGCTTCCGGTGAGGGCGCGGTGGGCCTCGGCCACCTCCTCCAGGGGGTACGTCGCCGCGACCAGCACGCGGAGCCGTCCCTCGCCCGCGAGCCGGGCCAGATCGAGCCGCGCGGCCTCGCGGATGTCGTCGCCGCTGTCGCCTCCGGAGCCGAGGACCTTGATGCCCTCGACCGGTCCGCGGGCGAAGTTGGCGATCGTGGCGATCCGGTCGCGGTCGCGTACCAGCGCCAGTGAGGTGTCCAGCGCCTCGTCGGTGCCGACCAGGTCGAGGGCGGCGCTGACGCCGTTCGGCGCGACGATCCGCACCCGGTCCAGCAGCCCGTCGCCGTACGCCACCGGCTCGGCGCCGAGCGAGCGGAGCAGGTCGTGCTTGCCGGGACTCGCCGTCGCGATCGCCCGGGCGCCGCGGAGACCGGCCAGCTGCACGGCCATCAGGCCGACGCCGCCCGCGCCGCCGTGGATCAGCACGGTGTCGCCCTCGGAGACGGAGGTCGCGGTGAGCGCGTGCACCGCGGTGGCGCCGGTGAGCATCAGGCCACCGGCCTCGGCCCAGCCGAGGGAAGCGGGCTTGGGCACGACCGCCGTCGCCGGCACGACCAGCTCGCTGGCGTAGGCGCCGGCGATCCGGAAGGCGATCACCTCGGCCCCGACGGCGATGGGACCGGCCGGGCCGACCGCGTCCGGCCCGATCGCGGTCACCACACCGGCGGCCTCGTAGCCGAGCCGCTTGGGCAGCTGCGCCGGATCGGCGCCCCACGCGCCGCTGTAGGACTTCACGTCCGCCGGATTGACCCCGGCCGCCCGGACCCGCAGCCGGACCTCCCCGGGACCCGGATCGCGGACGGCCCCCTCGGTGAGCTCGAGCACCTCGGGTCCGCCGTACGCCGTCGCCTGCACGATGATCGCCATGTGCCGGCAACGTCGCGCGATGCCGGTCGATTCCCCGAGGCCGTGCGCCGACCCCGCCTCGCGTAGAATCGCGTGGTGAACTCCCCGATTCCCGACCTCGCGTCGCTGCACGCGCTGGGAGCCGCGCAGCAGCCGACGTACCCCGACCGCGCGGCCGTCGACGCCGCGGTCAGCCGCCTGCGCTCGATGCCGCCCCTGGTCTTCGCCGGCGAGTGCGACCAGCTCACCGAGAAGCTCGGCGCGGTCGCCCGGGGCGAGGCCTTCCTGCTCCAGGGCGGGGACTGCGCGGAGACCTTCGCCGGCGTCACCGCCGACAACGTGCGCAACAAGCTGCGGGTGCTGCTGCAGATGGCCGTCGTGCTGACGTACGCCGCCTCGGTGCCGGTGGTCAAGGTCGGCCGCTTCGCCGGGCAGTACGCCAAGCCGCGCTCCTCGGACTTCGAGACCCGCGACGGGATCACCCTGCCGGCGTACCGCGGCGACGCCGTGAACGGCTACGAGTTCACCGAGGAGGCCCGGATCCCCGACCCGCAGCGGCTGCTGGAGGTCTACCACGCCTCCTCGGCCACGCTGAACCTCGTGCGCGCCTTCACCACCGGCGGCTACGCCGACCTGCGGCAGGTGCACGCCTGGAACACCGACTTCGTGCTCGGCTCGGCCGTGGGCCGGCGCTACGAGGCGGTCGCCAACGAGATCGACCGGGCGCTGACCTTCATGAAGGCCATCGGCGCCGACCCCGACGAGTTCCACCGCGTCGACGTCCACTCCAGCCACGAGGCGCTGGTGCTGGAGTACGAGCACGCGATGACCCGCATCGACTCGCGCACCGAGCAGCCCTACGACGTCTCCGGCCACTTCGTGTGGATCGGGGAGCGGACCCGTCAGCTCGACGGCGCGCACGTCGAGCTGCTGAGCCGGATCCGCAACCCCATCGGCGTGAAGCTCGGCCCGACCACCTCGGCCGACGACGCGATCGCGCTGGCGGCGCGGCTCAACCCCGACAACACCGCCGGCCGGCTGACCTTCATCACCCGGATGGGCGCGGGCAAGATCCGCGACCTGCTGCCCGACCTGGTGGAGAAGGTCGAGGCCGCCGGTGTCCGCGTGGCCTGGGTGTGCGACCCGATGCACGGCAACACCTACGAGGCCTCCTCGGGCTACAAGACCCGCCGCTTCGACGACGTGATCGCCGAGGTGCAGGGCTTCTTCGACGTGCACCGCTCGCTGGGCACCTGGCCCGGCGGCATCCACGTCGAGCTCACCGGTGACGACGTCACCGAGTGCGTGGGCGGCGGCGAGGAGCTCGACGAGGCCGGCCTCGCCGACCGCTACGAGTCCGTCTGCGACCCCCGCCTCAACCGCGTCCAGTCACTCGAGCTGGCGTTCCTCGTCGCAGAGATGCTCCGCAAGGCGTGATCGACCTCCGCTCCGACACCGTCACCCGCCCGACCGAGGCGATGCGGCGGGCGATGGCGGCTGCCGAGGTCGGCGACGACGTGTACGGCGAGGACCCGACCGTCCGTGCCCTGGAGGAGCGGGTCGCCGGTCTGCTCGGCAAGGAGGCGGCGCTCTTCACGCCCACCGGCTCGATGGCCAACGTGCTGGCCGTCGCCTCGCTGGTGGCGCCGGGCGAGGAGGTGCTCTGCGAGTCGCGGGCGCACATCGTGCGGGCCGAGCTGGGCGCGCACGGAGCCCTGACCGGCATCACCAGCCGCACCTGGCGCGACGACGCCGGTCAGATCGACCTCGACGCGATCCGGGAGATGTACGCCCCCGACATGGGCAGCTACTTCGTCCGGACCACCGCGATCTCGGTGGAGAACACCCACAACTTCGCCGGCGGCACGATCCTGCCGCTCGAGGACCTGCGCGCGCTGCGCTCCTGGGCGGACTCGGTCGGCTGCGGCGTCCACCTCGACGGCGCCCGCCTCTGGAACGCCCACGTCGCCACGGGCACCCCGCTCGCGGCGTACGGCGAGACCGCCGACGTCGTCGCCGTCTGCCTCTCCAAGGGGCTCGGCGCGCCGATCGGCTCGCTGGTCGCCGGCACCGCCGCGATGGCCGAGCAGGCCCGGGTACGCCGCAAGCGCATGGGCGGCGGCATGCGCCAGGTCGGCGTCCTCGCGGCAGCCGGGCTGCACGCGCTGGACCACCACGTCGACCGCCTGGCCGAGGACCACGAGCATGCCCGGCTCATCGCCGAGGCCTGCGGCGTCGACCCGGCGAGCGTGCCGACCAACATCGTGGTGATCGACGTGCCCGACGCCCCGGCGGCGGTCGCGGCCGCCGCCGAGCAGGGCCTGCGGATCGGCGCCGTCGGCCCCCAGCGGGTCCGCCTGCTCACCCACCTCGACGTCTCCCGGGCCGACGCCGAGCGCGCCGCCCAGGTGCTGGCGGGGCTGCTCTAGCCGCGGATGCGCTCGCGGGCGTCGAGGCGACCGAGCACCGGCGGGATCTGGCGCACGGCCTGGGCCAGCGCGCGCAGCTCGGCGCCGAAGACGGCCTGAGGTCCGTCGCAGAGGGCGTGCTCGGGGTCGGGGTGCACGTCGACGATGATCCCGTCGGCCCCGGCGCCGATCGCTGCCCGGGAGAGCGGGGCGACCAGGTCGCGCCGTCCGCCGGCGTGCGAGGGGTCGACGATGATCGGCAGGTGGCTGGTCGCCTGCACGACCGGCACGGCCGAGATGTCCAGGGTGTTGCGGGTGCTCGGCTCGAAGGTGCGGATGCCGCGCTCGCAGAGCACCACGTCGAGGTTGCCGCGCTGGGCGACGTACTCCGCGGCCATCAGCCACTCCTCGATCGTCGAGCTCATCCCGCGCTTGAGCAGCACCGGCTTGCCGCACTCGCCGACGGCCTGCAGCAGACCGAAGTTGGCGGCGTTGCGGGTGCCGATCTGCAGCATGTCGGCGTGCTCGGCGACGATGGTGACGTCGCGGGCGTCGACCACCTCGGTGACGATCGGCAGGCCGGTGGTCTCGCGGACGCCGGCCAGGATCTCCAGGCCGGCGACGCCCAGGCCCTGGAAGGCGTACGGCGAGGTCCGCGGCTTGAAGGCCCCGCCGCGCAGCAGCGTCGCGCCCGCCGCCCGGGCCATCTCCGCGGCCTCCTGGGTCTGCGAGGGCGTCTCGACGGCGCACGGCCCGGCGATGAAGGTGAAGGTGTCCGGCCCGATCGGCACCTGGTGCCCGGCCGGCCCGACCCAGACGGTGGAGCGGTCGGGGTGGTGCTGGCGGCTGACCAGCTTGAACGGGTCGGAGATCCGGTGCACGTCGGCGACGCCGGCCATCGTGCGCAGGTTGAGGTTGTGGAAGGAGTCGATGTCCCCGACCAGGCCGATGATCGTGCGGACGACGCCCCGGCTCACGAAGGCCTGCCCGCCGACGCTCTCGACCCGCTCGGTGACGTGCGCGATCTGCTCGTCGGTCGCTCCCGGCGCCATCACCACGACCATGCGCTCACCTCATCGAGTCCCGTCCCGTCGGCTCCGAGCCTAGGCGGCGTCGTCCGACCTCTGGGACGCGTGTCCGCCATCCGGGCGCGCTCACACCGCGATGTGGGTGACCTCGCCCTCGATATGGCGGCGGGGGAGCAGCTCGACGATCATCATGGCGGCGAAGACCAGCCCGCCGCCCAGGAGCATCCGCACGGTCGCGGACTCGCCGCCCAGCAGCACCGCGAAGAACGCCGCGAAGACCGGCTCCATGCTCATGATGATCGCGCTGCGGGTCGGCGGCAGGTGGGCCTGCGCCCAGGTCTGGCCGATCAATGCCGCGGCGCCGGCGAAGAGCGCCATGTAGATCACCGAGAGCCAGTCGCCGGGCCGGTCGGGCAGCACGATGCCGCCGGGAGCTGCGGCCACCAGGCAGATCAGCGCGATCAGCAGGCACTGCACCATCGCCATGCCGATCGCGTCCGAGGGCGTCGACCACGAGCCGAGCGCCACGATGTGCAGGGCGTAGATGATCGCCGCGACCAGGGTGATCGCCTCGCCGTAGCCGATGGAGAGCCCGTCCAGGGTGAGCACGCCGAGGCCGGTCACGGCGAGGGCGACGGCTCCCCACGTCATCGCGGTGATGCGGGTGCGCAGCAGCACCGCGCCGAGCAGCGGCGTCGCGACGACGTACATCCCGGTGATGAAGCCCGAGACGCTGGCCGGGGTGTGCGCCAGCCCCGCGGTCTGCAGGATCTGCGCGACGCCGTACAGCGCGCCGAGCACCATCGCGCGGCGCCGGGCCTCGGGGGAGAGCCGGCCGATCGCGCGCGGCGCCAGCAGCAGCATCGCCACGCTGGCGATGGCGAACCTGACCGCCAGGAAGTCCACCGCCGGCACCCGGTCGAGCAGGTCGTGGATGAGGAAGAACGTCGAGCCCCAGCAGGCGGTCATCGCCAGCAGGGTGGCCGTGGCGAGCAGGGCGGTACGCCGCTCGGCGGTCGCGCTCACGTCGCGTCCCGGAGCTTCTTCAGCAGCGGCAGGCACGGCCCGTCCGGCTCACCCGACCCCGGGGTCTCGAGGATGAGCGGAACCCCGTCGGTCGCCGGATGCCGCAGCAGGTCGGCGAACGCGTCGGCGCCGATGTGGCCCTCGCCGATCCGGGCATGCCGGTCCTTGCGCGAGCCGCGCACGTCCATGCTGTCGTTGGCATGGATCAGCCGCAGCCGCCCGGGGCCGGCGACCTCCTCCAGCAGCGCGAGCGTCCGCGCGACGCCGTCCCGCTCGTCCAGCGGAGCGCCCGCGGCGAAGACGTGGCAGGTGTCCAGGCAGATCCCGACCTTCGGGTGCCGGTCGAGCGCGTCGAGGTAGGGACCTAGGTCGTCCACGCCCGCGCACAGCGAGCGTCCTTGGCCCGCGGTGGGCTCCAGGAGCAGCCACGGCGAGTCCTCGTCGAGGGCGTCGAGCACCGGCAGCAGGCCCTCGCGCACCTGGCGCAGCGCCTGCTCCACGGCCCCCTCGTCGACGCAGGAGCCGGTGTGCACCACCACGCCTTGGGCGCCGATCTCGGTGGCCCGGCGCAGGTTGTGCGCGACGCTGGCGACCGACTGGCGGTAGGTGCTCTCGGTCGGCGAGCCCAGGTTGACCAGGTACGGCGCGTGCACGAAGACCGGCATCGCGCGGGCGGCGATCTCTTCCCGGAAGGCGGCGTCCTTGGCCGGATCGCCGGCGCTGTGCGCCCAGCCGCGCGGGTTGCCGGCGAAGACCTGGATCGTCTCGGCGCCGATGTCCTCGGCCGTGCGGAGCGCCCCCTCGACGAGCCCTCGGCCGACCCTCACATGGCTTCCCACGAGACGGCCCAGGAGACGGCGCCGCGGTCGGGTCGGAGACGTGGTCGGCACCCCGACAGCCTAGGTGGGGCGGCGCGGCCGGGTCGGAGACGTGGTCGGCACCCCGACAGCCTAGGTGGGGCGGCGCGGCCGCCCGCCCCCGGCCACGGGCCATTTCGATATCCCATCGTTACGAGCCTGCGGTAGACCGCCGTCGCCTCGGGCGGATTACATCGAGGGAGTGCCTGACGTGACGCTGATTGCATAGCGCCGCTTCGGGGGAACCTGTCGGCAAGACCAGAGAGGACCCACAGATGCGAACACTCAGGAGGCGCCGCGCATGGGTGCCGATCGTCGGACTGGCGATCGGACTCGCGCTCACCGCCTGCGGCAGCGACGGTGACGACAAGAGCGCGGGCGGCACGTCGCCGGGGGAGGGCAAGGCCGAGTGTGCCCAGCTGACCCAGTTCGGCGACCTCACCGGCAAGAGCGTGAAGGTCTACACCTCGATCGTGGCCCCGGAGGACAAGTCCCACAAGGACTCCTACAAGCTGTTCACCGAGTGCACCGGCGCCGAGGTGGTCTACGAGGGCTCCAAGGAGTTCGAGGCCCAGCTCGTCGTCCGCGTGCGCAGCGGCAACCCGCCCGACATCGCCTACGTGCCCCAGCCCGGTCTGCTGAGGACCCTGGTCCAGGACACCGGCAAGGTCGTCGAGGCGCCGGACGCGGTCTCGGAGAACGTCGACAAGTGGTTCGGCGAGGACTGGAAGGGCTACGGCACCGTCGACGGCAAGTTCTACGCCGCTCCGCTGGGCGCCAACGTGAAGTCCTTCGTCTGGTACTCCCCGAAGATGTTCGCCGACAACGGCTGGACGATCCCGACCACCTGGGACGAGATGACCACCCTGTCGGACACGATCGCCGCGACCGGCATCAAGCCCTGGTGCGCCGGCATCGCCTCGGGCGAGGCCACCGGCTGGCCGGCGACCGACTGGCTGGAGGACGCGCTGCTGCGTGACGCCGGTCCTGACAAGTACGACGAGTGGGTCAACCACGACATCCCGTTCAACGACCCGATCGTGGCCTCCTCGCTCGACCGCGTCGGCGACATCCTCAAGAACCCCGCCATGGTCAACGGCGGGTTCGGTGACGTGAAGACGATCGCCACGACGACGTTCCAGGACGGCGGCCTGCCGATCCTCGACGGCAAGTGCGCCCTGCACCGCCAGGCCGGCTTCTACGCCGCCAACTGGCCGAAGGGCACCAAGGTGGCCGAGGACGGCGACGCGTTCGCCTTCTACCTGCCGCCGACCAACGAGGAGAACGGCAAGCCGGTGCTCGGCGGCGGCGAGTTCGTGGCGGCCTTCGCGGACCGTCCCGAGGTGCAGGCGTTCCAGACCTACCTGTCCAGCGACGTGTGGGCCAACGAGAAGGCCAAGGCGACGCCCGACGGCGGCTGGGTCAGCGCCAACAAGGGGCTGGACGTCGCCAACCTCGCCAGCCCGATCGACCAGCTCTCGGCGGAGATCCTGCAGGACCCCGACGCGGTGTTCCGCTTCGACGGCTCCGACCAGATGCCCGGCGCGGTCGGCGCGGGCACCTTCTGGAAGGAGATGACCGCCTGGATCACGGGCAAGAGCACGCAGGACGCGCTCGACGCGATCGAGAAGTCCTGGCCGTCGAGCTGACGGCTCGTCGCGGGCTCCCGGCACTCGGTGCCGGGAGCCCGTGTCCGGGGTAGCAGGGGCGGCGGCCCGCGGGCCGCCTGACAGGAGGGGACATGAGCACCGGCGAGAAGCTCGTCCAGATGGTCTTCGCGATCTGCCTGTTCGCGGGCGTGGTCGCCGTGGTGCTGCTCATCGCCGACCGGATCCGGTCGCGCGGCGCGGAGCGCTGGCAGACGACGGTGTTCGTCCTGCCGGCGGTGGTCATGGTCGCGGTCGGGCTGCTCTATCCGGCCGTCCGCACCATCTACGAGTCGTTCCGCAACGCCAGCTCCACGGCGTTCGTCGGGCTGGACAACTACCGGTCGATCTTCACCGACGACGCCCAGCTGGTGGTGCTGCGCAACACCGCGCTCTGGGTGCTGGTGGCGCCGGTGGCGGCGACCGCGATCGGCCTGGTGTACGCCGTGCTCATCGACCGCTCGCGCTTCGAGCGGTTCGCCAAGGCGCTGATCTTCATGCCCATGGCGATCTCCCTGGTCGGCGCCTCGCTGATCTGGAAGTTCATGTACGACTACCGCGCCACCGAGAACCCCCAGATCGGCCTGCTCAACCAGGTGCTCAAGTGGCTCGGCTTCGACACCTACCGGTTCCTGCTCAACGAGCCGTGGAACACCCTCTTCCTCATCGTCATCATGATCTGGGTCCAGGCCGGGTTCGCGATGACGGTGCTCTCGGCGAGCATCAAGGCCATCCCCGACGACATCAACGAGGCCGCCGAGCTCGACGGGGTCACCGGCTGGCGGCTCTTCCGGCACATCACGGTGCCCTCGATCAGACCCTCGATCATCGTCGTGCTGACCACGATCAGCATCACCACGCTCAAGGTCTTCGACATCGTGCGCACCTCGACCGGCGGCAACTTCGACACCAGCGTGCTGGCCTACGAGTTCTACGTGCAGAGCTTCCGCTCGTTCAACACCGGGCTCGGCGCCGCGATGGCGGTCATGCTCTTCGTCCTGGTCACGCCGATCGTCGTCTACAACATCCGCCAGATGCGTCGAGTGGGGGCATGATGGCCATCGCATCCAGCTCACTGGCGCCCGAGGGCCGTCTCGGCGCCGCCGCCCACACCGCCCGGGAGCGGCTCAGCTCGCCGTGGGCCTCCATGGCCGCCATCGTCATCGCGGTGCTGTGGACCATCCCCACGGTGGGACTGCTGATCTCCTCCTTCCGCCCGCAGGCCGACGTGCAGAGCAGCGGCTGGTGGACCTTCTTCACCGACCCGTCGGTGACGCTGGAGAACTACCGCGAGGTGCTCCGGGGCAGCGACACCAACCTGGCGACGTACTTCATCAACTCGCTGGTGATCACGATCCCCTCGGTGATCATCCCGATCTGCCTGGCCACGATGGCGGCCTACGCCTTCGCCTGGATGCGCTTCCCCGGCCGCGACCTGCTCTTCGTGGCGGTCTTCGCGCTGCAGATCGTGCCGATCCAGGTGACCATGATCCCGCTGCTCCAGCTCTACGTGAACCCGCCGTTCGGCCTGCCGCAGCTGGCCGGCAGCGAGGCGCCCGGCGGCGGCTTCTACACGATCTGGCTCTCCCACTCGGTGTTCGCGCTGCCGCTGGCGATCTACCTGCTGCACAACTTCATGAAGGAGATCCCGGCCGAGCTGGTCGAGGCCGCGCGGGTCGACGGCGCCGGGCACGTGCGGATCTTCCTGCGGATCATGCTGCCGCTGATGACGCCGGCCATCGCGGCGTTCGCGGTCTTCCAGTTCCTGTGGGTGTGGAACGACCTGCTGGTCGCGCTGGTCTTCGGCGGCGGCAACCTGGACGTCTCGCCGCTCACCGTCCGGCTGGCCGAGCTCTCCGGCACCCGCGACCAGGCCTGGCACCTGCTCTCGGCGGGCGCGTTCGTCTCCCTGGTCGTGCCGCTGGCGGTCTTCATCGTCGGGCAGCGCTACTTCGTCCGCGGTCTGCTCACCGGCAGCGTCAAGGGCTGATCCGCTCGGCGTACCAGCGATAGGACGCCTTCGGCGTGCGGCTGAGGTCGTCGCGGTCGACGTGCACCAGGCCGAACGTCTTGGTGTAGCCCTCGGCCCACTCGAAGTTGTCCATCAGCGTCCACGCGATGTAGCCGCGCACGTCGGCCCCGGCCGCGCGGGCCCGCTCGACCGCGGACAGGTGCTCCTCCAGATAGGCGATCCGGTCGGCGTCGTCGACGCTCCCGTCCTCGCTCAGGCGGTCGTCCGCGCAGGCCGCGCCGTTCTCGGTGACCACCAGCGGCAGTCCGGTACGCCGGTGCGTGTCGATGAGGAGCTCCTCCAGGCCACGTGGCTCGATCTCCCAGCCGATGTCGGTGCGCGGCTGCCGCGGGGTGAAGCGCAGGTCGCGCACTCCGGGGAAGGCCGCCTCGTCGGCATCGCCGCCCGCGTCCGCAGCGCGACCGGAGGAGGCCAGGTCCACGCGGCTCGGGGTGTAGTAGTTGACGCCGATCCAGTCGGCGCTGCCCCGGAGCAGGGCCAGGTCGCCGTCGCGGACCAGCGCCGGGTCCTCCAGCACGGGGGCCACGGCGCGCACCGTCTCGCCGTACTCCCCGTCGACCAGCGGGTCCAGCCAGATCCGGTTGCGGATCGCGTCGACCCCGTCGGCGACCTCGCGGGCCTCCGGCCGGTCCGGCCAGACCGGCGTGAGGTTGAGGGTGATGCCGACGGCCTCGACGCCGGCCTCATGGAGCCGCTCGGCGGCCAGCCCGTGGGCGAGCAGGAGGTGGTGGGCGGCGCGATGGCCCGCCGCGCCCTCCCGCCGGCCGGGGGCGTGCACCCCGGCGGCGTAGCCCAGGTAGGCCGAGCACCACGGCTCGTTCAGGGTCGTCCACAGCCGGACCCGGTCGCCGAGACGCTCGTGGACCACGCCGGCCAGATCGGCCAGGCGTGCCGCCGTGTCACGCTCCAGCCAGCCGCCGCGGTCCTCGAGGTACTGCGGGAGATCCCAGTGGTAGAGCGTGATCGCGGGCTGCACACCGTGGGCGAGGACCGCGTCCACGACCCGCTCGTAGTAGTCGAGGCCGCGCCGCTCGACCCCGCCGTCGGGCGAGGCGAGGATCCGCGGCCAGGCGACCGAGAAGCGGTAGATCGAGACGCCGAGCCCGGCGACGAGCGCGGCGTCGTCCTCGACCCGGTGGTAGGAGTCGCACGCGGTGCTGCCGTCCTGGCCGTCGATCGTGGCTCCGGGCGTGGCGGCGAAGACGTCCCAGATCGACGGCGCGCGCCCGTCGGCGCCGGTCGCCCCCTCGATCTGGTACGACGCGGTGGCCACGCCGTACTCGAAGGAGCCCGGCGCCAGGACTGAGGAGAGCGTCATCCCCGCCAGGCTAGGCGCGGACGGCGGCCGGGGCTAGACGAGGTTGAGGACGATCGTGCTGCCCTTGGGCACGGAGGTGCCCGAGCCCGGGTCGGAGCTCACCACGATGTCGGCGCCGACGTAGAGCATCGTCTTCTCCGAGCGCACCTTGAACCCGAGCGCCTCGAGCTGCTCGGTGGCGTCGTCGAGGCGCTTGCCGCGCAGGCCGGGGATCTCCACCATCTGCGGGCCCTTCGACACCGTCAGCGTGATCACGTCGTTCTTGAAGCCCTCGCCGCTGTCGGGCGACTGCGAGATCACCCGGCCCGAGCGCACGGTGTCGCTGTACGCCGTGGTCCGCTTCACCTTGAAGCCCAGCTTCGTCAGCTGCTGCTCGGCCCGGTCCGCGGAGCGGTTCGTCCAGTCCGGGATGGCGACCGGCTCGCGCCCCTTGCTGAGGACGACCTTGACCGCGCTGTCCCGCTTGAGCTGGGTGCCCTTGGCCGGCTCGGTCCGGATCACCTGGTTCTCCGCGACCTTCTCGTGGTACTCGCTGACCACGTTGCCCAGGGACAGGTGCGCGTCGCGCAGCTGGGCGCTGGCCTGCTCCAGCGTCGCGCCGCGCAGGGCCGGCACGGCGTACCGCTCGGGGCCGAGTGAGAGGACGGCGGTGACCTTGCCGTCCTTGGCGATCCGCGAGCCCGCGGGCGGGTCGGTCGTGATCACCGAGCCCTTGGCGACGGTCTCGGAGAACGCCGGCTCGCCGGCGACGAAGCGCAGCCCGGCCTTGTCGATCTTGGCCTTGGCCGCCGCCTCGGGGAGGTTCACCACGCCCGGGGTCACGGTGTAGCGGGCGACGCCGAGGTACCAGCCGCCGAGGCCCACCAGCAGGGCGAGCGCCAGCGTGCCGATCAGCAGGTAGAGCCCGCGACGCGAGCGGCGCTGGCCCGGCAGCGGGCGGGAGGCTCCGCCCGACGGCGGTGCGCCGCCCGGAGGCGGCGCCGCGGGTGGGGAGGCCTGGCGCGGGGGCGGGACCACCGTGGTCGGCTCGGGCTCGGCGAGGGCGGTGCTGGTGATCACGCCGGTGGTGAGCAGCGGGCCGACCGTCTCCAGGTCGTCGGCCAGGGACCGGTCCTCGTGGGCCGGCTCCAGCAGCGCCTGGTCGAAGACCTCGTCGCGGCCGTGCAGCTCCTGGGTGTGGTTGCTGACCGGGGTGCCGGCGGGCCGGGGCATCAGGTCGGCGGCCAGCTCGGCGTCCTCGCGGACGCCCTGGTCCACGGCCATCCGGACCCGGTGGACGTGGTGCAGCAGGACGCGGGCGTCGGCGGGCCGCTGGTCCTTGTCGCGCGCGGTGGCCCGGGCGACCAGCGCGTCGACGTACGCCGGCAGGCCGGGCGCCAGGCGCGAGGGCGGCGGCACGTCCTCGTGCACGTGCTTGTAGGCCACCTGGATCGGGCTGTCGGCCTGGTGCGGCTTCTGGCCGGTGAGCATCTCGTGGAGGATCACGCCGGCGGCGTACACGTCGGAGCGCGCGTCGGCCTTGCCGTCCACGACGAGCTCGGGGGAGAGGTAGGAGACCGTGCCGATGAGCACCCCGCCGGTCGCGGTGTGCTGGGTCTCGGCGTTGACCGCGCGGGCCAGGCCGAAGTCGGCGACCTTGACCCGGCCGTCGTCGGCGAGCAGGACGTTCTCCGGCTTGACGTCGCGGTGGATCATCCCGGCGGCGTGCGCGGCGGCGAGGGCGGCCAGGACCGGCTCGATGACCGCGAGCGCCTTGCCCGGAGGCATCGGCGCCTCCTTGCGGATCAGGTCGCGCAGGGTGAGGCCGGGGACGTACTCCATCACCAGGAAGAGCGTCCCGGCGTCCTCGCCCTGGTCGAAGACCGAGACCACGTTGTGGTGGGCGAGGCGGGCCGCCGAGCGGGCCTCGCGCTCGAAGCGGCTGACGAAGTCGGGGTCGTCGCCCAGGCCCGCGTGCATGATCTTGACCGCGACCGTCCGGTCCAGGCGCAGGTCGGTGGCCTGGTAGACGGTGGCCATGCCGCCGCGGGCGACCTTGGGGCCCACGCGGTAGCGGCCGTCGAGGACACGGCCGATCAGCGGGTCGTCGACGCGACCCGTGTCCGTGCGCTCCACTGCGTCCTCCAAGCCCCGATGCGGCGGGGAAGGTGCCGATCAGAGGCTCGATTCTAGTCTTTCGAGCCTCATATCCCCGGTTCTGCCCGCTCGACGGGTCGGTGACACCATGGGGCCGTGCGTGACGACAGCATCGACCTCGGCGTCCTGGTGGGCGACTGGCTGGACTGGAAGGCCGCCGGCGAGACCCTCGGCGTCCCCGCCAGCAAGATCGGCCAGCTCATCCGCGACCACCAGCTCGCGGGCGCCGTCCCCGAGCCCGGCGGGGGCGTCCGGGTTCCCGCGGCCTTCTTCGACCACGGCGAGATCGTCAAGGGCGTCTCGGGCCTGGTGACCCTGCTGCACGACGGCGGGTACGACGACCAGGAGATCCTCGCCTGGATGTTCACCCCCGACGACACCCTGCCGGGCCGGCCCATCGACGCCCTGCGGGAGAACCGCGGCTCCGAGGCGAAGCGGCGCGCCCAGGCGATGGCGCTCTAGCGCGATGAGCCCGCGCATCCGGCAGCTCGTCGTCGGCATCGTCGCGCTGGCGGTCTTCGGGCTGCTCTGGTGGTACCAGACGCCGCACCCCGACTCCTCGTCCGGCTCCGGCAGGCCGACCGCCTCGGCGACGCCGACGCCCACCCCCGCCCTCACGCCTACGGCCTCGCCCACCCCCACGGCCTCGCCCACCCCGCACGGCGATGTCGTCGCGCTGGACGCGCTGCCGCCCGAGGCCCGCGAGACGGTCCGGCTGATCCGGGCCGGCGGGCCGTTCCCCTACGAGCGGGACGGGACTACCTTCGGGAACTACGAGGGTCTGCTTCCCCAGAGGCCCCGCGGGTACTACCGCGAGTACACCGTGCCGACGCCCGGCTCGCCCGATCGCGGCGCGCGGCGGATCGTGGCGGGCCAGGACGGCACCCTGTACTACAGCGGCGACCACTACCGGTCGTTCCGGCGGATCGGAGAGACATGAGCGGGCTGGCCGGACTCCTCGCCGGGCATCGCGAGCCCGGCGTCTACCAGTGGCACGCGGCGTTCGAGGCCGAGGACGTGCGGCACACCGTCGAGCACGCCGGCTGGAGCTTCGGGTACGTCGACGGCTGGACCCACCAGGACAAGGCGGGTCTGCTCTCCGAGCTGGCCGGCAGCCTCGGCTTCCCGGAGTGGTTCGGGCACAACTACGACGCGCTGATGGACGCCCTGCGCGACCTCGCCGAGCCGACGCTCGTGCTCTGGGACGGCTGGGGCACGCTCGCCCGCTCCGACCGGCGCGCCTTCGGCCTGGCGCTCTCCATCCTCACCGACCGCGCCGCCGAGCGACCGCCCTTCGCGGTGCTGCTGCGCGGCGAGGGCCCCGGCATCCACGTCCCCTCCCTCGACGACTGATCCCTATCGGCGTACCCGGTGGCGGGCAGTTCGGCCCCGAGGGCCGTGGAATCGGCCACGTGACCGCGAACTGCCCGCGCTGAGGTTCGGCGTCAGCGCCGCGGGCCCGTGGGGAGGTCGGGGGGAGCGGGAGACTCCTCCCCGGTGCCGTCGTCGAGCCACCCGTCGTACTGGTCGACCAGCAGCTCCACGAAGTACGACGGGGCGTCGGTGAGCACGGCCCAGGGGTGGTCCTCGTCGTCGTCCTCCCCGGCGTACCGCTCGCGGACGACCTCCGCGGAGTGCCCGTCGGCGAGCAGCCGGGCCTGGGCGGCGAGGGCGTGCTCCTGCTCGAAGAAGATCGCGCGGACCGTGGGAGGCGGCGTCATCGCTCAGACCGTGCGCTGGGTGGCGGCGGTCGCGAGGTCGCGCAGGGCGCCGCGCGCCTCGTCGCGGATCGGCGCCTCGCCGAGAGCGGTGAGCGCGCGCTCGGTGAGGGCCGCGATGACCTCCTCCACCTGCTCCCGCGCCCCGCTGCGCTCGATGAGACCGCGCAGCTCGTCGACCTCGGTCTCGGTCAGCGGCTTGCCCAGGCTGGTGTCCAGCCGCGCCCGCGCGCCGGCGTCGAGGCCGTCGAGGGCCAGGGCGATCAGCACGGTCCGCTTGCCCTCGACCAGGTCGTCGCCGGCCGGCTTGCCGGTCGCCGCGGGGTCGCCGAAGACGCCGAGCAGGTCGTCGCGCAGCTGGAACGCCTCACCCAGCGGCAGGCCGAACCGGCTGAGCCGCTCGACCGCGTCGGCGGGGGCGCCGGCCAGCGCGGCGCCGATGTGCAGCGGACGCTCGATGGAGTACTTCGCGGACTTGTAGCGCACCACCGTCATCGCGGTGTCGACGTCGCTGGTGCCGCGCGCCTGGGCGGACACGTCGAGGAACTGCCCGGCCACGACCTCGGTGCGGGTGAGGTCGAAGTACGACAGCGCCGAGAGCACGTGCGCCGCGGGCAGGCCGCACGTCCGGAGCAGCTCGTCGGACCAGGAGAGGAGCAGATCCCCGAGCAGGATCGCGGCGGCGGCGCCGTACTGCTCGGGGCTGGCGGCCCAGCGCAGCTCGCGGTGTCGCCGCTCGAAGGTCCGGTGGGTGGCCGGCCGCCCGCGGCGTACGTCGGAGGCGTCCATGTAGTCGTCGTGGACCAGCGCGCTGGCGTGCAGCAGCTCCAGCGAGGCACAGGCCCGCAGCAGTGCTGCCTCCTGGGCCTCGTCCGTGACGGGGGCGATGGCCTGGTGACCCCACCAGCAGAAGGCCGCGCGCAGGCGCTTGCCGCCGGAGACACTGATGCGCGCCTCGTCGAGCAGGTGGGTCACGTCCTCGCCGAGCGGGCCCAGCCAGCCGGCCTGGCGATCGATGAAGTCCAGGAGCGCCGTCTGGATGCCGGCCCGGAAGTCCTCGATGTCCCAAGGCGCGTCCCAGACGGTGTTCGAGGGCTGATCAGACGCGGTCACCGGGCCACCGTAGCCCCGTATCCTGACCGCCATGTCCACCGGTCCGGCGCAGGTGTCGCCCCGTCAGTCGATCAGCGAGCTGCTCGCGCGCGGCTGGCGGTCGTTCTCCTTCGAGTTCTTCCCGCCGAAGGACGCCGAGGGCGAGCAGGTGCTGTGGCAGTCGATCCGCGAGCTGGAGCCGCTGCGCCCGACGTTCGTCTCGGTGACGTACGGCGCGGGCGGCAGCACACGCGACCGCACCATCGCCATCACCGGCCGGATCGCCACCGAGACCACGATGCTGCCGATGGCGCACCTGACCTGCGTGGGCCACACCGTCGCCGAGCTCGAGGGGATCCTCGACGCGCTGGCCGAGGCCGGCGTGACCAACGTGCTCGCGCTGCGCGGCGACCCGCTCGCCGGGCCGGGCACACCATGGGCGAGCACGGAGGGCGGCCTGGACCACGCCGCCGACCTGGTCGGCCTGATCCACGCGCGCCGTCAGTTCGCCGTGGGTGTCGCGGCCTTCCCCGAGGGGCACCGCGACTCGGTCAGCCTCGACCAGGACATCGAGGTGCTGCGCGCCAAGCGCGACGCCGGGGCGGAGTTCGCGGTCACCGATATGGTGCTGCGCGCCTCGGACTACCTGAGCCTCGTCGAGCGCGCCCGCGCCGGCGGCGTGGACTTCCCGATCATCCCGGGCATCATGCCGATCCTGAACCTGCGCTCGATGCTGCGCATGGCCGAGCTCTCCGGCCGGGAGATGCCGGCCGAGACGCTGGCCCGGATCATGCCGTACGCCGAGGACCCCGCGGCCGTCCGCGCCGAGGGCATCGCCATCGCCACCGAGCTGTGCGACGAGCTGCTCGCCGCCGGGGCCCCGGGGCTCCACTTCTACACGTTGAACCGCTCCAAGGCGACGCGCGAGATCTTCGCCGCCCTCGGCGTTCGCACCTAGGCCGGGCCCACCAGCTGGGCGACGTTCGCGGCGGAGAGCCCCACGCTGGGCAGGCCCGCGCCGGGAGCCGTGTGCGCGCCGGCCTGGAAGACCCCGTCGATCGGCGTCCGGTTGCCGAGGCGATGGGCGATCGTGGCCCGGCCCTGCCAGAGCACGCCGAGCGGCGAGCCGCCCCACTCCTGGACCAGGTCGCGCGGGGAGCGGTCGACCCGGATCTCGACGTGGTCGCGGATGCGGAGCCCGCGGCGGTGCACGGCGACCACGATGTCCTCGGCCAGCTTGCCCCGGCCCAGCAGCGTCCATGCTCTCGCACCATCCGGCGCGGTGCCGTTGGTGCGGACCACGATCATCGGGTCGCCGTGGAGCACCACCTCGTGCGGCAGCGCGGGCAGGTCGTCGCCGCCCTCGACCAGGCCGATGTGGCAGACCACCGGCGGGATCGCCGGCATCGTGCGCTCGACGAAGCCCGCCAGCGCGGGCAGCCGGCGCGGGTCGATCGCCGAGACGACCACGTCGGCGTCGATCGTCCCGGCATCGGTCGAGACCCCGACGGCGCGGCCACCCTCGACGGCGATGTCGCGGACGGTGGAGCCGGTGACGACGGCGACGCCGCGGGTGGCCAGCCGGGCGGTCAGCACCTCGGTCAGCGTGCCCATGCCCCCGGGCACGGTCCAGGCGCCGAAGTTCCGCTCGACGTACGACCACACCCCGGCCCAGGCGGGCACGTTGCGCGGGTCGTGACCCTCGACGAGGACGCGGCTCAGGGCGAGGTCGCGCAGCCGGGCGTCGCGGAAGGCCCGCTGGACGCTCTTGTGCAGGGTGCTCCGGTCGCGCAGCAGCCGCACGGCGTCGGGGTTCGCGTGCTCGGGGTCCCAGGGCCGCTCGAACCAGTCACGGCGAAGCAGCTCCCAGACCTCGGCGTACCCGTCGACCCAGGAGGCCCAGGCCTCCGCGGCGCTCGCGCCGAGGGCCGCGCCGACGGCCTCGATCTGGGCGGCGCGGCTGCCGCCAGGGAGGTTGAGCACGGTGTCGTCGTCGGTGTCGTCCTTGCGCCCGGGGAGGAAGCGGTGCTGCTGGGCCGGCTCGACCGGGACCAGCTCGATCTCCTTCTCCGCGGGCCGGCCCGACTTGCGGAAGAGGTCGCGCACGACCGCCGGCAGCAGCGTGCCGGTGGGCCCGGCGTCCCAGGCGAAGCCGTCCTGCTCGACGGTGCCCAGCGCGCCGCCCAGCCGCGGCGCCGCCTCGACGAGGGTCACCTCGTGGCCGAGCTTGGCGAGCCGCGCCGCGGTCGCCATGCCGCCGAACCCGCCACCGACCACCACCACGCGCGACATGGCGGACACCTTAGGGGAGGGAGCGCTCGGGCCCTGCTCGGTCCTTGCCCTTCCAGCGCCGCCAGCCGCGACGCAGGAAGCGCATCATGAAGTACAGCAGCGTCAGGCCGGCGATCAGCAGGGTCAGGCTGACCGCGAACGCCAGCCACGGGTGGTTGACCGCCAGCGCGATGACGCCCAGGACCGCGACGTCCTCGCCGGTGCTGACCGCGATGTTGCTCAGCGGCTCGGGCGAGGAGTTGATCGCCAGCCGGTTGCCGGCCTTGACCGAGTGGCTCACCAGCGCGGTGCCGCCACCGAGGACGGCGTACGCCGCCTGCTCCAGCGACGACGCGTCGCCGGCCAGCACCAGCGCGAGCGCCGCGCCCACCGTCGGCCGGATCACCGTGGAGATCGCGTCCCAGGTGGAGTCGAGATAGGGCACCTTGTCGGTGACGAACTCCAGCACGAACATCACCGCCGCCGCGACCAGCACATCGGTGCGGCCGAGCACGTCGGGGATCTGGTCGACGCCGCCCCAGCGATCGGCGAGGCCCAGCACGAGGACGACCAGGTAGGCGTTGACGCCGCTGGCCCAGCCGCTGGAGAAAACCAAGGGGACGAGGTCCACGCAGCGAGCGTACTGTCCGGGCATGGCCGAGGATCAGATCCGCGACGGCGTCGCGATCACCGATGTCGAGGCGCTGGAGGCGCTGATCGGCGAGCCGCTGCCCTACGTGCGCGACAAGGTGCGCGACCGGCTGACCGAGAACGACCGCGCCTGGCTCTCCGCGTCGCCGTTCTGCGTGCTGGCCACCGCCGATGCCGACGGGCGCTGCGACGCCTCGCCCAAGGGCGATCCGGCCGGGCGGCTGGTCCACGTCGTCGACGAGACCACCATCGCCCTGGCCGAGCGGCCCGGCAACCGGCGGGTCGACGGCTATCGCAACATCCTGGCCAACCCGTACGTCGGCCTGACCTTCCTCATCCCCGGCCGGGGCGACACCCTCCGGATCAACGGCCGAGCCCGCCTGGTCTCCGACGCGTCCTTCTTCGACGCGATGGTCGTCCGCGGGCACCGCCCGCTGCTGGTGGTCGTCGTGGACGTCGAGGAGGTCTTCGGCCACTGCGCCAAGGCGTTCCTCCGCTCGGGCCTGTGGGATCCCGAGACCTGGGACCCCGAGGGCATCGTCCCCCGCCGCGCCGTCCTCGCCCAGGCCGAGCGCCCCGGGCAGTCGCTGGAGGCCCTCGACGCCTACTACGGAGAGCAGTACGCGAAGGGCCTCTACTGAGCCCTTTCGGCCCTTCTCAGCTCTGACGCACTGTCGAATCCCGCACGACGAGGACGACCCTCGGGCCCTCTCTACTCCGCGGGTCGACCGATGGCTCGGAACGAGGGCCGAGGCGGATGCGTCCGAGAGATTGGGCGGCAATCGAGTGAGAGGGCGGAAGCGATGCAGACGAGACGGCTAGCACGCGCACAGAGTGTTCTGTTAGTGGCTGTCCTCTCCGGGACCGCAGCAGGATGCGCCTCTGCCACCGAGGACTCGCCGATAGTCCGGCCGGCGCTTCCTGTGGTGAGTGGCCACGCGGAACTGGTCTCGGCGGCGTCCGATGTTGCGGAGCTGAAGCAGGTGGCTCAGGTCATCGTGCGAGCCGAGGCCGGCGACGTCCGGTACGTCTCGGACCCAACGGATCCGTCCTTCGTGACGACGTACCAGTCGTTCCAGGTGACACGGACGATCAAGGGCGGCCTCAAGAGGGGAGACTCGCTCACTGTGCAGTTCCTCGGGGGCGTCGTCGGAGCAGGCAAGTCCGCCCATCTGCTCGAGGTGGAGGGCCAGCGTCAGTTCGAACCCGGTGACGACTACTTGCTCGCGCTGCTCGGCCCGACGCCTCAAGGCACCTACTTCACGATCGGTGGGACTCAGGGTCGTTATCGGATCGTCGACGAGCGCCTGCGGTCCGAGGCGGGCGCAGGTCGTTCTGGCGGAGTTGAGGCGGAACTCGCGGACGTGCCGGTCTCGACGGCTGTCGAGACGTTGACGCCGTCGCGGTAGGTGTATCGGCCGGACTCAGCCCTGCTCGCGGGCGATGATCCCGTCGAGGGTGGCGGCGTCGCGGGCGACGACGGTGGTGCCGTCGGAGGCGGTGATGATCGGGCGCTGGATGGTGCGCGGATGGGCCGCCATCGCGGCGATCCACTCCTCGCGGTGCGCGGCGTCCTTGGGCAGGTCGATGCCGGCCTCGCGGGTCTCGGCGGGACGGGCGACGTCCCAGGGCTCCAGGCCGAGACGGCCCAGCACCTCGGTCAGCTCGGCGGCGGTGGGCGGCTGGTCGAGGTAGCGGCGCTCGACGTACTCGATCCCGGCCGCGTCGAGCTCCGCCTTCGCGGTGCGGCACTTGCCGCACGAGGGGTTGATCCAGATCTCCATCGCCGGATCCCTTCAGTTGACGGCGATCTCGGTGGCGCCGGTGAGGGCCAGGAGGTCGTCGTACGTCGTGGAGAAGACGGCCGCGGGGTGGCCGGCAGCGGCCCAGATGACGTCGTACTGACGCAGCGCGGTGTCCAGGTAGGTGCGGATCGGCCGCGGATGGCCGACGGGGGAGACGCCGCCGATCACCTGGCCGGTGTGCTCGCGGACGAACTCCGGCGTGGCCCGCTTGAGGCGGCCGATGCCGACGGTCTCGGCGACCGCGGCGGTGTCGACGCGATGGGCGCCGGAGGTGAGGATCAGCACCGGCTCGCCGTCGCCGTCGAAGAGCAGGCTGTTGGCGATGGCGCCGACGGTGCAGCCGAGCGCCTCGGCAGCGAGGGCGGCGGTGTGCACCGAGTCGGGGAGGACCACGATCCGGCTCCGGGCGGCGGACTCGCCGCCCAGCCGATGCAGCTCCTCGCGGAAGCGGACGATCGAGGGGTGCTCGGAGGCGGTCTCGCTCATGGCTCGACAACGTAGTCCACAGCTTTCCGGCGGCTCTTGACGGGCCGGGGGTGCCGCGGTGTACCTTGAGGTTGTTCGAACACATGTTCGATCTCGCGGTGGAGGATGACCTCGACCCCCATCCTCCACCGCGGGCACCACCACCGCCTGGACGACACCCCGATACCCCGACGACCCCGAGGAGGCTGATGTGCTCTTCCTGCCGGCGGCGACGCATTCCTACCTGGACCGCGCGGCCGACTCGCTGCGCGAGGCGATCGCGTGCACCGATGTCCCGCAGCGGTACGCGCTGGCCCATGTGGCGGCATTGCGGGCGGCCGCCGCGCTGCTCGCGGCACGGGCCCACCCGGAGCCGGGCCGACGGCGACGACAGAAGAACGCCTGGGTGCTGCTCGCCGAGGTGGCGCCCGAGCTGGAGGAGTGGGCGACGTTCTTCGCCGCGGGCGCGCAGAAGCGGGCCGCCGCGGAGGCCGGCTCCCAGCGAGCGGTGACCGCACGGGAGGCCGACGATCTGGTCCGTGACGCCGACCGCTTCCTCGCGGTGATCGAGACGACCCTCGGATTGACGCACGTGCCCATCCGCGTCGCCTGATCCGTCGATGCCACTACTGTGGCGGGCATGGAGTCGGATCGCCCGCCCGCGCGCCGGGCCGCGTTGCGGACAGGGGTGGTCTGGGAGGCGTGCCGCCAGTGGCTCGCGGATGCCGGGCGAGCCGTGCGGGTGGTCGACATCGGCGGCGGGACGGGCGGCTTCGCGGTCAAGGTCGCCGAGCTCGGCCATCAGGTCACCGTCGTCGACCCGAACCCCGACGCCCTCGCCGCGCTGGCGCGACGGGCCGATGAGCGCGGTGTCACCGACCGGATCACCGCGGTGCAGGGCGATCTGGCGGGCGTCGTCGACCTGCTCGGCCCCGGAGCCGCCGACCTGGTGCTCTGTCACGGGGTCCTGGGCGTGCTGGGCGATGAGGCCGGACCCGCCGAGGCGCTGGCGTCGATCGCCCGGGTGCTCGACCCGCGAGGCGCGCTGAGCCTGGTGGTCGGGCAACGACACGCGGCCGCGCTCCACCGGGCCGTCGCCGGCCAGCTCGCCGAGGCGCGTGCCCTGGTCGCGGGCGATCCGCCGCAGCCGGGCCAGGAGCGCCGGTTCACCGCGGACGAGCTGCTGGACCTGCTGCGGGCCGCCGGCTTCGAGCCCGACCGGGTGCAGGCGGTGCGGGTCTTCGCCGATCTGGTGCCCTCGTCGCTGCTCGATCTGGAGCCCGGAGCGGTCGAGGAGCTGCTCGCCCTGGAGCGCGAGGTCGCCGGGCGTCCGGAGTACCTCGTCCTCGCCGGCCAGGTCCACGTCCTGGCGCATCCGGCGGCGCGCGATGACGGCTGATCGGGCGCGCTCCGGACTGGTCGCGCAAATTCTGGATCTCGGGTACCGAGTTTGTCCTCGGCTGCCTAGACTTGAGCCACCGCCAGGTCCACCCAAAGACTTGCAGAGCACGGGAGGAAGTCGTGCCGCTCTCTGAAGAGGAGCTCCGTCTGCTCGAGCAGATGGAGCGTGCCCTCGCGGCCGAGGATCCCAAGTTCGTCTCGACACTGCGCGGACGCTCGCTGCGACGCTCGGCCCGGATGCGTACCGCCCTGGCCGGCGTGGCCTTCCTCGCCGGTGTCGCGCTGCTGCTGGGCGGCGCGATGGCCAACCTCTGGTGGCTGGGCGTGGCCGGCTTCCTGGTGATGCTGGTCTCCGCGGTGATCGGCCTTGCGGCCTGGCACGGGCAGCACGCTCCCGCCGAGCCGCCCCCGGGCGCCGAGGCCCTCTTCGACTTCGACGACCACCCGCACCGCTTCGACGTGATCGATGGTGGGCGCTCCTCGGGCCGGATGCGCCGCTCGCGCGCCCCGAAGAAGCCCAAGCGCGGCACCTTCATGCAGCGCATGGAGCAGCGCTGGGAGCACCGGCGCGACCAGGGCTTCTGAGTCTCCGCGCGCGCTGAGCTCCTTCAGCAGCCATCCACCGGCTGTCCGGCGCACCCGCTGACGGGCAGCTCGCGCAGGCGGGCACTCCCACCGTCCTCTGCGCGGCGAGCTGCCTGCCGTGGGCGCCTGTGGATGACCCGCGGCCTCGCGCGTGGCGAGTGCGGCATGCTCCAGAGCCATGCAGCTGCAGCGCGGGCCGTCGAGATCGTCACGCGTACCCGCGTGCGGGAAGCTCGGCCCGCGACACCGCGTAGACGATCGGAATCGCGCGAACTGCCCGCGACCAGGTCCGCCTAGCTGCTCACTTCCTCGTACGACGGGCCGCCGGAACGCGCGTCGTCGTCCTCGGCCGGCCAGTCGGGGTCGGCCCCGCGCGAGCGGGCGAGCAGCGGGGACAGCACCGAGGCGGGCGCCCAGGTGGCGCGCAGCCGGGCAGCGCGGCCGGCCTGGTCGGTCAGGAGCACCGACCAGCGCGTGACGACATCGGCCATCGCGGCGTGGGAGGCCGGGTCCGGGTGCGACTCGCGGGCGTAGCGGGCCCGCTCGACGTACTCCACCAGCGAGCGCAGCGCGGCGGCGTCGTCGGGCCCGGGGCGGCCGGTCCGCGCGAGGAACCGGCCGGTGGCGCGCACCGATCGGCCGGGCGGCGGGGGCAGACCGAGATCGGTGGCGGTGTCGCACAGCTCGGCCCAGAGCGCGTCGGCGCTGTCGCCCTCGGGGTCGAGCGCCCGTCGCCGGCGGCGTGACCGGATCAGCCGGGGGAGCGCCAGGAGGACCAGCAGCGCGGCGCCGCCGAGGGCGACCGGCAGCAGCCGGGGGAGCAGCGCGCGGTCGGCCTGCTCCTCCTCGGCCTGCTGGGCGGGTGTGCGTTCCTGGGCCTCCTCGGGCCGCTGCTGGTCGGTGGTGGGCGAGGCGCTGGGCGTGCCGAACTGCTCGGTCTCGTCGAGGCGCTCGCGGGTCCAGGTCGGCGTCTGCGCGACCCGGGCCGAGGGGGTCGGCTCGAAGCGCACCCAGCCGGAGCCGCTGAAGTACAGCTCGGGCCAGGCGTGCAGATCGTCGGAGGTGTAGAGCAGGTTGCCGTCGTCGAGCCGGGTGGGGCTGAGGAAGCCCACGGCCACCCGGGCCGGGATGCCGAGCGTGCGCGCCATCGTCGCCATCGCGGTGGCGAACTGCTCGCAGTAGCCGAAGCGCTCGTTGGTGATGAAGTGCGCGATGGCGGTCATGCCGCTGTCGGCGTCCGGCTCGAGGGAGTAGGTGAAGCCGCCGTCCTCGCGGAACCAGTCCTGCAGCGCGACCGCCTTGGCGTAGGTCGTGGTCGCCCCGGAGGTGACGTCGGCCGCGGTCGTGCGGATCACCTCGGGCAGGTCGGAGGGCAGCGCCGTCATCGGCTCGGAGACGTCGTCGGGCGCCGGGAAGGCGCGGTCGAGGGCGGCCGCCGAGAGCGAGGGGGTGAACGCGCGCAGGGTGTAGCTCAGCCCGCCCGAGTCGAAGTCCCCGTCGGCGTCGGCGATGTCCAGCGTGCGCACGTCGTAGCGCCAGTCGCCGCGATCGACCTCGATCTCGCGGGTCGGGTACGGCGTGGGCAGCCAGCTGGTCACGAAGGTGCGGCCCAGCTCCAGGCGCCACTCCGACTCCTTGCCCGGCGTCGTGACCGACAGGCCGGGGGCGGGAGGCAGCCGGCCGTCCGCGGTGTTCGACGCGGGCAGGTTGCGCCGCGAGGGCACCCAGGCCTGGCCGGTGAAGCGGTCCAGCACGCTGAGGCGCAGGTACGTCGGATCGGCGTCGGTCGTGGCGAAGACCATCGGGACGTGCGCCTTGCGGACCAGGTCGCGGCGGACGTCGATCAGCGGGCTGATCAGCCGCACGGTCGTCGATCCCGCGGCGCCCGACCCGTTGCCCTGGCCGGGCGGCGAGATCAGGCCCTCGCCCAGGGGAAGGAGCATCGGCACGAGCAGCGCCACCACCGCGGCGCTCAGCCCGACCCGCACGGCGCTGCCGCGCATGGTGGCGTCGACGCCGACGGGCTCGGCCTCGGCCGGTCCGGGGACCCAGCGGCGTACCCGCTCGATCTGGTCGTCGGCGAGCATCAGCGCGAAGAGCAGGCCGGTGGCGACGAAGACCGCCCAGTGCAGCCCGGCGGTCAGCACCGACACCGGCACGGTGAGCGTCACCAGCAGCGGCAGTCCCGCCCAGGCGGGCCGGCGGAGCCCGCAGGCGAGCAGGTCCACCGAGAGGATCACGACCAGCCCGACGACCAGGAGGTAGGCGGCGGTCTCGGGGTGCCGGTCGCTGACCGGCGCGGCGTAGAGGTTGACCGCCTCGGCGCCGGCCCTGACCTGGTCGACCAGGAGGCTCAGTCCGGCGCGGGTCGGCAGCCAGCCGCGGCCGTCGAAGCCGGCGACGTGGTGCAGGCAGTAGAGGAAGCCGGTGAGGAGCTGGAGCGGCAGCACGGCGTACCAGCCGAGACGCAGCCAGCGGCCGACCGCGCCCACCACGGCCACCAGCACCCCGCCGGTGAGCGCCGGTCCCAGGAACCGCTCGGGATGCTCGACCAGGCCGGCCCACGACCACAGCGCCACCCAGGCGGCGGCGAGTGCCGTGGCCGAGCTGACCAGGCGGCGGAGCAGGGCGCGGGCGGTCATCGGCCCAGTCCCTGCCAGGCGAGGCCGACCGGCTCGCCGGAGCGCCAGGTCGCCGCCTTCCAGCCGTGCTGGCGCAGCCAGTCGGTGGCGGGCGTGGAGGGGGCGGACTGCCCGGGCATCCGCGGCCAGGTGTCCACGTCGAGCACCACCGCGTACGCCGCGCCGCCCCGGGCCGGGATCCGGGCCCAGAACGCCTGGTCGTGCGGCGTGGCCGAGCCGAGCACCGCGACGGTGGTGCCGTGGGTGACCGTCTCGTCGACCCAGGTGGTGTCCAGGTCGCGGTCCCGCGAGGCGCGCAGCACCGCCAGCCGCTCCAGCAGCGGCCGGGCGCTCACCGCGGCGCCGTCCTCGTGCCAGCCGTGGCCCAGCTCCTCGCCCTCGGCGCTGACCAGCCGGATCCGGTAGCCCAGGTGCGCCAGGTGGACGGCGATCGAGGCGGTGGCCGAGACCGCGGCCTCGAGGGAGGACTCCGCGTCGATGCCCCGGTGCGAGGCGGCCCGGTTGTCCAGCACCAGCGTGCACCGCGACTGCCAGGGCTGCTCCTCGCGCCGGACCATGAGCTGGCCGACCCGGGCGGTGCTGCGCCAGTGCACCCGGCGCAGGTCGTCGCCGAGGCGGTACTCGCGCACCGTCACATCGGCGGCGCCACCGCTGGCGAACGGCCGCGGACGGTTGTCGCCGGTGCCGGTCCACGCGCCGTGGAGGGAGACCGCCGGGATGGACTCGATCCGGGGGATGACCACGAAGGGGGCCGTCCGGGTGAAGGTACGCCGCAGCTGCAGCATCCCGAACGGGTCGCCGACCGTGACCTCCAGCGGCCCGATCTCGTAGCGCCCCCGTCGTACGCCGGACAGCGGGTAGTCGACGCGACGGCGCCATCCCGGCCGCATCGTGTCGATGACGAACCTCGGCGCCTCCCCGAGCTCGGCGGGCAGCCTCTCCTCGACCAGCAGCGTGCCGGTGGTCGGCCCGACGTTGGTGACCTCCAGGCGGGCCGTGGCGTGCTGGCCGACCTCGACCTGGTCGGCGCTGAGCGTGCGGCTCAGGCCCAGCCGGCTGCCCGAGCGGGCCACCCAGACGGCGGTCGCGAGGGGCAGCAGGATCACCAGCAGGCCGATGCGGACCAGGTCGCGCTCGCCCATGAGGACGCCGCAGGCGGCGGCGGTGGCCCCGGCCGCGACGAAGCACCGGCCCCGCAGGGTCAGCGAGCCGAGTGCCTCGCGGACGTGGTTCATGGCCCGGGGCTCATCGCGAGGGGACGGGGACGGACCGCACCAGGCCGTCCAGGATCTGCACGGGACCGCGGCCGGCCATGGAGGCCTCCACGGTGGGCAGCAGCCGGTGGGCGAGGACGACCCCGGCAAGGTCGCTCAGGTCGTCGGGCAGGACGTAGTCGCGACCGCTCATGGCCGCGCTCGCCTTGGCGATCCGCACCAGCTGCAGGGTCGCCCGCGGTGACGCGCCCAGCCGCAGCTCGGGGGAGTGCCGCGTCGCGGTGGCCAGCGCGACGGCGTACCGCTGGACGTCGGGGGAGACGTGCACCCCTCCGACGGTCTCGATGAGGCGCCGGATCTCGGCGGCGTCGGCGACCGCGGTGAGCGAGTCGAGCGGGCTGGCGTTGTCGCGCGCGGAGAGCATCGCGATCTCGGCCGCCTCGACCGGATAGCCCATCGAGACCCGGGCCATGAAGCGATCCCGCTGGGCCTCGGGCAGGGCATAGGTGCCCTCCATCTCCAGCGGGTTCTGGGTGGCGACCACCATGAACGGCCGCTCCAGGGGATAGGTGTGGTTGTCGACGGTGACCTGGCGCTCCTCCATGCACTCCAGGAGCGCCGACTGGGTCTTGGGCGAGGCGCGGTTGATCTCGTCGCCGATGACGATGTGAGCGAAGATCCCGCCGGGCCGGAACTCGAACTCGCGCCGCTCGGGGTGGAAGACCGACACGCCGGTGACGTCGGAGGGCAGCAGGTCCGGCGTGAACTGGATGCGCCGCACGGTCAGGTCGATGGAGCGGGCCAGCGCCTTGCTCAAGACGGTCTTGCCGACGCCCGGGACGTCCTCGATGAGCAGGTGACCCTCGGCCAGCAGCACCGCCACGGCGGTCCGGGCGACCTCGGGCTTGCCCTCGACCACGGTCTCGATGTTGGCGCGGATGCGGGCGGTGACCGCGCGCAGGTGCTCCAGCTCGGCGGTGGCCTGGCCCGCGGGCACGGCCGCCCTCCCGGCCACCTGTCCGGACATCTCCTCCGCCTGCATCGGCTCCCCAGCACGCATGGCCCAAGTGAACCCCATGAGCGGTAGCGGGGACGAGTGTCCGACGCGGACCCCCGCCGCGGGGGCCGCGGGAGGGGAGGGAGCGCGGTGGGGCGCGTGGTGGCGGATCCGGGGAGGAAAAGGGAGGAAAGGTGGTTGACGGTGGAGGAAAGTGGCGTAGAGTGGTGGAAAGTGGTGGAGGAGAGGGGTTGGTGGCCCGATGTTCGCCGGCACCTACACCCCGAAGGTCGATCCCAAGGGGCGGCTCTTCCTCCCGGCGAAGTTCCGCGAGGCGATGGGAGAGGGGCTGGTGATGACGCGAGGTCAGGAGAACTCGATCGACGTGCGCACCCAGGCCGACTTCGCCCTCTTCACCGAGCGGTTCAAGCACGCCTCTCAGACCGACGCCCGGCTGCGTGGCTACGGCCGGATGCTCTTCGGCCTGGCCTCCGAGCAGGTGCCGGACAAGCAGGGGCGGATCACCATCACCCCCGAGCTGCGGCAGTACGCCGGCCTGGACCGTGACGCGGTCGTGGTCGGCGTCTACGACCGGGTGGAGATCTGGCGGCCCGACGCCTGGGAGGCCTACACCGCCCAGCAGGAGCCGGCCTTCTCCAACATCTCCGAGGAGATCTTCCCGGGCTTCCACTGACCAGCGACCGGCACACGAGTACGAGCTGCAACTGAACAAGGGTGAACGCAGGGCGAGGCTCACGTCCGCTCCGTCTCCGGCCTTCTGGCGCACCTTCCCCGGTGCCAGACGGTGCTTCCTTCGGAGGGAGCGGACGCGAACCTGACCCGGCGATCGCCAACCACACCTTGGGGGTCGATGATGAGGACAGGCACGGCGGCACAGCCGGTCCGCCCGGCTGCGCGCCTGGCGCCACCGGTGCCCGGCTCGCGCCGCGTGCGCCACGAGCTGCGCGACTCACTCGCCGTGATGGCCTTCTCTGCCGGCGCCTCAGCCGTCCTCGCCCTCGTCCTGACCGTGCTGCTTCCCGGGGCCGGGAAGTAGAGCCACCACGATGAGCGCTCCCGTCCACGTCCCGGTCCTGCTCGACCGGGTCGTCGCTTTGGTGGCACCGGCACTCGCCGAGCCCGGCTCCGTCCTGGTCGACGCCACCCTCGGCCTGGGCGGTCACACCGAGGCGGTGCTGGACCGCTGCCCGCAGGCCCGCGTGGTCGGCATCGACCGTGACCCGCACGCGCTCGCCCTGGCCGGCGAGCGGCTGGCGGCGTACGGCGAGCGGACCACCCTCGTCCACGCCGTGTACGACGAGCTGCCCGACGTGCTCGCCGATCTCGGCATCGCCGAGGTGCAGGGCGTGCTCTTCGACCTCGGCGTCTCCTCGATGCAGCTGGACCGCCGCGAGCGCGGGTTCGCCTACGCCGAGGACGCGCCGCTCGACATGCGCATGGACGACGAGTCCGGGCCGACCGCAGCCGAGGTGCTCAACACCTACCCGGTCGGCGAGCTGGCCCGGATCCTGCGGGAGTACGGCGAGGAGCGGTTCGCCGGCCCGATCGCCCGGGCCATCGGCCGCGAGCGCGAGCAGGAGCCGTTCACCGGGTCGGCCCGGCTGGTGGAGCTGCTCCGCGACACGATCCCCGCTCCGGCGCGGCGTACCGGAGGACACCCGGCCAAGCGCACGTTCCAGGCACTGCGGATCGAGGTCAACGACGAGCTCGGCGTGCTGCGCCGGGCCATCCCCGCGGCGATCGACGCGATCGCGGTGGGCGGGCGCGTGGTGGTGATGAGCTACCACTCGCTGGAGGACCGGATCGTCAAGCAGGCCTTCGCCGCCGGCGCGAGGTCGTCGGCCCCCGAGGGGCTGCCGGTCGTGCCCGACGAGCTGCAGCCCGAGCTGCGGCTGCTCACCCGCGGCGCCGAGAAGGCCGCTGCCGAGGAGATCGAGGAGAACCCCCGCGCCGCCTCGGTCCGGTTGCGAGCCGTCGAGCGGGTCAGGAGGGCGGCATGAGTCTGACGGTCTCCCAGGCGCGGGCGCGCGTCGCGCGGGGTGTGCCGGCCGCCGTCGAGCGGGCCCGGCTCACCGTCGTGCCGTCGCGGCGCTTCGGCGCCCCCCGCGCCCCCTTCGCGGTGCTGGTGCTGGCGATCCTCGCCGCCGGCGTGGTGGGGCTGCTGATGTTCAACACCCACATGCAGCAGGCCTCCTTCCATGCTGCCGAGCTGCAGCGACAGGCCGACGCGCTGAACGCCAAGCGCCAGGCGCTGGAGATGGAGCTGGAGCGGCTGCGCGACCCGCAGGCGGTCGCCGCGGCCGGCAAGCGCCTGGGCATGGTCCCGCCGCTCAACCCGGCCTTCATCCGGCTCGGCGACGGCAGCGTCGCCGGCACGCCGACGCCGGCCCGGCCCGACGAGGGCATCCGGATCACCCCGCTGCCCCCGGCCAAGCCGGGACTGCTGCGGCCCGCGCCGATCGTCGTCAAGGTCCCCGCCGCGGTCACCGCGCCGGGAGCCGACACCCCCGCGCCACCGGCCGGATCGGCCGGATCGGAGAGCGGCCGATGACCGCCCGCCGCTCGCTGCGCGGCTCCTCCGAGGTGCGGCTGCGCGCCGCGCTGATCGTGGTGGCGGTGGTGCTGTCGATCTTCGGCGCGCGGCTGATGCAGCTGCAGGGCCTCGACCCCAAGGCGTACGCCGCGCGCGCCGACGCCGAGGGCCTGGTCACCATCGACCTCCCCGCCGACCGCGGGCAGATCAGCGACCGCAACGGCGTGGCGCTGGCCCGCTCGGTCGCCGGCGTCATGGTGGTGGCCGACCCCAAGCGGACCCGCCCGCACGCCGAGCAGATCGCGCGCATCCTGGCCGACCGACTCGGCGTGGACTATTTCGACACCCTGGCGACGCTGCGCAAGTCCGAGACCACAGGCAGATCGGGGGAGGGGGGCCGCGACATCCGGTTCGCCTACATCGCCCGGCGGGTCCCGACCACCGTCGCCACCGGCGCCCTGGAGGAGCTGAAGAAGGCCGAGCTGCAGGGCATCGACACCAGGCCGGACCCGGTGCGCGACTACCCGGCCGGTGACGTCGGGGCCAACCTGATCGGCTTCGTCAAGGTGCCCGGCGCGAAGGACTCCGGCGCCGGCCTGGAGCGCTCCTTCGACTCGCTGCTCGCGGGCAAGGACGGCCAGGAGACCTACGAGATCGGCCGCGGCGGCTACCGGATCCCGCTCGGCGAGAACACCGAGGTGAAGCCGGTCGACGGCAAGGACCTCACCCTCACCATCGACCGCGACGTCCAGTGGTACGCCCAGCGCGTGCTGCGGACCGCGGTCGAGAACGTGCGCGCCGAGTCGGGCGCCGCCATCGCGCTGGACTCGCGGACCGGGGAGATCCTGGCGCTGGCCGACTACCCGTCGTACGACGCCAACGACCCCGCCGCGGCCCGCAAGGACGACCTGGGCAGCCGGGCGCTGAGCAACGTCTACGAGCCCGGCTCGGTGGAGAAGGTGCTCACCGCCGCGTCGCTGATCGACGAGGGCCTGGTCTCGCCGACCACCCGGATCACGGTGCCGCGCGACCTGCCGGTGATGGACCGGGTCATCCACGACTACTTCGACCACGACAAGCTGCGGCTGACCCTCGCCGGCGTCATCGCGAAGTCCTCCAACATCGGCACCGTGCTGGCCGCGCGGCAGATCGGTCACCAGCAGCTGTGGCAGCACCTGAGCAACTTCGGTCTCGGCCAGCGCACCAACATCGGCGTCGCCGGCGAGACCCGCGGCCTGCTGCCTCCCGCCGACTCCTGGACCGAGCTGACCCAGGCGACGATCTCCTTCGGCCAGGGCCTCTCGGTCAACGCGCTGCAGATGGCGACCGCGGTCAACGCGATCGCCAACCGCGGCGAGCTGGTGACGCCGAGCCTGATCATGGGCAAGGCGACCACGAGCTCGGGCGGCGTGGTCGGCACCGACACCGCGACCCGGCGGCAGGTGGTCAGCCCCGAGGCGGCCGCCGCGACCGCCCGGATGATGGAGATGGTGACCACCGAGGGCGCCGGCACGGCTCCGGGCGCGGGCATCGAGGGCTACCGCGTCGCAGGCAAGACCGGCACCGCCCAGCAGGTCGGCGCGAAGTGCAAGTGCTACGACGGCTCGCTGGCGGTCTCCTTCGCCGGGTTCGCCCCCGCCGACGACCCGCGCTTCACCGTCTACGTGGTGATCAACAAGCCGCAGGGCGGCGCCAGCGGCGGCGGCACCGCCGGTCCGGTCTTCCGCAAGATCCTGGCCCACCTGCTGCAGAAGTACGCCGTGCCGCCGACCGGCACCCCTCCGGCCAAGCTGCCCATCGAGTGGTGACCGGCCGGTGTGACCTGACGACCCGTCGCCGCCGAGCGATAGGTTCGCTGCCGTGCTCGACCTGACCCGCCCCGACGACCCGCCACGCACGCCGCTGGCCGACGTCGCGGCGGCGCTGGGGGCTCCGGTGGTGGGCGATCCGGCGGGTGTCCTGGTCACCGGCGTCACGCTGAGCACCGACCGGGTCCGCCCCGGAGACCTCTACGCCGCCCTGCCCGGATCGCGGGCCCACGGCGCGTCGTACGCCGCCACGGCGCGCGACGCCGGAGCGGTCGCGGTGCTCACCGACGAGGCCGGCCGTGCCGACGCCCTGGCCACCGGCCTGCCGGTGCTGGTCGTGCCGAGCCCGCGCGAGGTGCTGGGCGCGCTGGCGGCCCGGATCTACGGCGACCCGGCCGAGGGGCTCGCCCTGATGGCGGTCACCGGCACCCAGGGCAAGACCACCACGACCCGGCTCCTGGAGGGCGCGCTGGAGGCGGCGGGCGTGCCCGCGGCCGTGGTCGGGACGCTGGGCACCCGGATGCTGGGCCGCGAGGTCCCCACCGCGCTGACCACGCCGGAGGCGCCGGACCTGCAGGCGCTCTTCGCGGTGATGCGCGAGCAGGGCGTCCGCGCCTGTGCCATGGAGGTCTCCAGTCACGCGCTGGTGCTGGGCCGGGTGGACGGCACCGTCTTCGACGCGGCGGCGTTCTTGAACCTCGGCCGTGACCACCTCGACTTCCATGCCGACCTCGACGACTACTTCGCCGCCAAGGCGGCGCTCTTCACCGCGGCGCGGTCTCGGCGCGGTCTCGCCAACGTCGACGACGAGCACGGCCGCCGGCTGCTCGAGGTGGCGCGAGGGACCGGCGGAGTGCCCATGGCGACCTTCTCCGCCCAGGGCGCTCCGGCCGACTGGCGCGCGGTGGACGTGGTCATGGAGGCCGACGGCTCCCGCTTCGCGGTGCTCACCCCGGGCGGTGAGCGGCTGGAGGCCCGGGTGCCGCTGCCGGGCTCCTTCAACGTGTCCAACGCGCTCTGCGCCGTCGCGCTCGCGGCCGAGGCGGGCCTCGATCCGGCGGCCGTGGCGGCGGGCCTGTCGAAGGCCGGCGGGGTGGCCGGCCGGCTGGAGCGCGTCGAGGCGGGCCAGCCGTTCCTGGCGGTCGTCGACTACGCCCACAAGCCCGACGCCCTGGTCGCCGCGCTGACCGCGCTCCGGCCGGTGACGGCCGGCCGGCTGCTGCTGGTGGTCGGCGCCGGCGGCGACCGGGACGCCGGCAAGCGCCCGCTGATGGGCGAGATCGGCGCCCGCCTAGCGGACGTGCTGGTGGTCACGGACGACAACCCGCGCTCGGAGGACCCCGCGCGGATCCGCGCCGAGGTGCTCGCCGGCGCCGGCGACTCCGCCGAGGTGGTCGAGATCGGCGACCGCCGCGAGGCCATCCGGTACGCCGTGTCGCTGGCCCGTCCCGGCGACACCGTGCTCGTCGCCGGCAAGGGACACGAGACCGGCCAGGAGGTGGGCGCCGGGCCCGAGCGCGTGGTGCATCCCTTCGACGACCGCGACGAGGTGCGCGCCGCCGTGGAGGCCCAGGATGATCGGGGCCGGGCGTGATCGCGATGACGCTCGGGGAGATCGCCGAGCTGGTCGGCGCCAGTGGTCAGCGGGCCCGCCTCGCCGACGCCGACCCGGCGACGGCGGTCACCGGCGCGGCCTTCCTGGACAGCCGGGAGCCGGTCGCCGGCGGCCTCTTCGTGGCGTTCTCCGGCGAGCATGCCGACGGTCACGACTTCGCGTCCGCGGCGGTCGCCGGGGGAGCGGCGGCCGTGCTGGGCTCGCGACCGACGGGGGTGCCGTCGGTGGTGGTCGAGGACGCCCGCGCGGCGCTGCAGGTCCTCGCCCGCGTCGTGCTGGAGCGGCTCCGCGCCGAGGGTGGCCCGCTCGTCGTGGGGATCACCGGCTCGCAGGGCAAGACCTCGGTCAAGGACATGCTGGCCGCCGTGCTCGCGGCGCACGGGCCGACCGTGGCGACGTACGGCTCCTTCAACAACGAGCTCGGCCTGCCCCTCACCGTGCTGCGCGCGGACGCCGGCACCCGCTTCCTGGTCCTGGAGATGGGCGCCCGCGGGATCGGCCACATCGCCGAGCTCTGCGCGATCGCGCCGCCGGACGTGGCCGTGGTGGTCAACGTCGGGCAGGCCCACCTGGGCGAGTTCGGCAGCCAGGACGCGATCGCGGTGGCCAAGGGCGAGCTGGTCGAGGCCCTCTCCGCCGCCGGCGTCGCCGTGCTCAACCGCGACGACGCGCGGGTCGCCGCGATGGCCTCCCGGACCAGCGCGAGGGCGCTGACCTTCGGCGCCTCGCCCGAGGCCGACGTCCGCGTCACCGGTCTGCGGGTCGACGACCTGGGCTGTCCCTCCTTCTCCCTGTCCCACGCCGGCGAGACCGCGCGGGTCGCGCTGCGGCTCCTCGGCGAGCACCAGGCCGTCAACGCTGCGGCCGCCGCTGCCGCCGCCCTCGCGGCCGGCGTGCCGCTCGCGGCGACGGCGGACGCGCTCGGCGGGATCGCCGCGCTGTCGCGGTGGCGCATGGAGCTGGGCGAGCGCGAGGACGGGCTGGTCGTGGTCAACGACGCCTATAACGCCAACCCCGAGTCGATGGCCGCCGGACTGGAGACGCTGGCCGGGATCGGCGCGCGGACGGGCCGGCGCACGATCGCCGTGCTGGGCGAGATGCGCGAGCTCGGCGAGACCGGCGCGGCCGAGCATCGCGCCGTCGGGCGACGGGCCGCCGACCTCGGGATCGACCGGCTCGTGGTGGTCGGCGAGGGCGCCCGGGCGATGGGGGAGACGAACGACACGTCCGTCCTCGTGGAGGGGGTGGCGGAAGCCGTGGCCTGGTTGCGTGAGAATGTCCGAGGCTCCGATGTCGTGCTGGTCAAGGCGTCGCGAGCCGCCGGGCTGGAACGCGTGGCCCGGGCCCTGTTGGAACGAGCACCCGAGGAGGAGAGGCCATGAGAGCGATCCTGCTCGCCGGTGGGCTCTCCCTGATCCTCACCATCATCGGCACCCGCGTGGCGATCAAGGTCTTCGCGGCCAAGGGCTACGGCCAGCTGATCCGCGACGACGGCCCGACCACGCACCACACCAAGCGGGGCACGCCGACCATGGGCGGCCTGGTCATCGTGCTGGCCACGGTCATCGCCTACTTCGCCGCCAAGCTGATCACCGGCTCCGACCCGTCGGCCTCCGCCCTGCTGCTGCTCTTCCTGTACGTCGGGCTGGGCACGGTCGGCTTCCTCGACGACTTCATCAAGATCTTCAAGCAGCGCAACCTCGGCCTGCGCAGCCACGCCAAGATGATCGGCCAGATCCTGGTCGCGGGGATCTTCGGCTGGCTGGTCTTGTGGGAGGTCAAGCCGTTCACCGACGAGCGCGGCGAGACGCCGGGCGGTCACGCGATCTCCTTCACCCGCGACCTGGAGAGGCTCGCCCTGCCGACCGCGGTGCTGATCGTCTTCATCGTGGTGCTCATCGCCGGCTTCAGCAACGCGGTCAACCTCACCGACGGCCTCGACGGCCTCGCCGCCGGCGCCTCGATGATGGTCTTCGGCGCCTACACGCTGGTGAACATCTGGCAGAACAACCAGTCCTGCGAGCTGAGCCCCGGCCCGGCCTGCTACGACGTCCGCGATCCGCTCGACCTGGCGGTCGTGTGCGCCGCGATCACCGGGGCCTGCTTCGGCTTCCTCTGGTACAACGCCTCTCCGGCGCAGATCTTCATGGGCGACACGGGCTCGCTGGCCCTCGGCGGCGCGGTCGCCGGCATCGCCGTGCTCACCCGGACCGAGCTGCTGATGCTCATCGTCGGCGGCCTCTTCGTCCTGCAGACCGCGTCGGTGATCCTGCAGGTCGGCTACTTCAAGCTGACCAAGGGCAAACGGCTCTTCCGGATGGCTCCGCTGCACCACCACTTCGAGCTGCTCGGCTGGGAGGAGATCACCGTGGTGATCCGCTTCTGGCTGATCGCCGCCGTCTTCGTGGCCGCGGGTCTGGGCATCTTCTATGCCGAGTGGGTCGCCGGTGCGTGACCCGCACACCCGGGTGCTCTCTCTGGGCCGGCTCGACTCCTGGGAGGGCGTGCACGCGGTCGTCGCCGGGCTCGGCGTCTCCGGCTTCGCGGCGGCCGACAACCTCACCCACCTCGGCGCGCACGTCACCGTCCTGGACGAGTCGGCCGACGGCGAGCGCGGCGAGAAGGGCACGCTGCTGGAGATCCTGGGCGCCGACGTGCGTCTCGGGCCGGGCAGCACCGCCGAGCTGCCCGACGGCGTGGACGTGCTGGTCACCTCTCCGGGCTGGCGTCCCGATGCTCCGCTGATCGCGCAGGCCCTCGCGCGCGACGTACCGGTCTGGGGCGAGGTGGAGCTGGCCTGGCGGGTGCGCCACCCGGACCACCGCGCGCCCTGGCTCGCGGTCACCGGCACCAACGGCAAGACCACGACCGTGGAGATGCTCGAGGCCGTCCTGCGGGCGTCCGGCCGCCGTGTCGTGGCCTGCGGCAACGTCGGCCTGCCCATCGTCGAGGCCGTCATGGACCCCGAGCCGTACGACGTCCTGGCCGTCGAGCTCTCCAGCTTCCAGCTGCACTACACCTCCTCGATGCGTGCCGAGTCCGCCGCGGTGCTCAACATCGCCGAGGACCACCTCGACTGGTACTCCTCGATGAGCGAGTACGTCGCCGACAAGGCCCGGATCTACGAGGGCGTGGAGAAGGCCTGTGTCTACAACGTGGCCGACCCGGAGACCGAGCGGCTGGTCCGCGAGGCCGACGTCACCGAGGGAGCGCGGGCGATCGGCTTCACCCTCGGCACGCCCGGCGTCGGGATGCTCGGCGTGGTCGACGACATCCTGGTGGACCGCGCCTTCATCGCCGAGCGGCAGTCGTCGGCGGCCGAGCTCTGCACGATCGGCGACCTCGCCACATCGGCGCCGCACTTCGTGGCCAACGCGCTGGCGGCCGCAGCCCTGGCCCGCTCCCACGGCGTCTCGACCGTCGCGGTCCGCGACGCGCTCACGGACTTCCGGCCCGGGGCGCACCGCATCGCCGAGGTGGCGCGCGTCGGCGAGGTCACCTGGATCGACGACTCCAAGGCGACCAACCCGCCCGCGGCGGCCGCGTCGCTGATGGCCTACGACCCGGTGGTGTGGATCGCCGGCGGGCTGGCCAAGGGCGCCACCTTCGACGACCTGGTGACCCAGGTGCGCGACCGGCTGCGCGGGGTGGTGCTGATCGGCCGGGACGCGCCGCTGATCGCCGAGGCGCTGGCCCGACACGCCCCTGATGTGCCGGTGATCCGGATCGATGCCGGGGAGACTGGGGAGCACGGTCCGATGGACCGGGTGGTGACGGAGGCCGCGGCGCTGGCTCGACCGGGGGACACCGTCCTGTTGGCGCCGGGGTGCGCCTCGATGGACATGTTCACCGACTACAAGGCCCGCGGGGACGCCTTCGCCGCCGCGGTGCATCGATTGACGTAGCGAAGGTTCGGCAGAGCGCAAGGAGGGTTGGGGGATGAGCCCGAGGCCCCTGGCGTCTCACGACCAGCCCGCCGATCACGAGCGCCACGGTCTCCTGGCCTCGATCCGGGACACGCTGGCCCGGCCCCTCGCGCCGTACCATCTGCTGCTCGGCGCGACCGCGCTGCTGCTGGCCATCGGCCTGGTGATGGTGCTCTCCGCCTCCAGCGTCGACTCCTACAAGAACCACGGCGGCAACAGCTACTACTGGGCGACCAAGCAGCTGACCTGGGTGCTGATCGCGCTGCCGTGCGCGTGGATCGCCACCCGGCTTCCGCAGCGCTGGCTGCGCTTCCTGGCCTGGCCGATGGTGCTGGTCGCGATCGTGCTGCTGGCGCTCACCCAGACCTCGATGGGGGTCGAGGTCAACGGCAACAAGAACTGGCTGGCGCTCGGCCCGGTGCAGATCCAGCCCTCCGAGGTCGCGAAGTTCGCGATGCTGCTGTGGTGCGCGGACGTCTACGCCCGCAAGGACGCGCTGCTCGGCTCGGTGCGCCACGTGGTGGTGCCGGTCGTGCCGGTGATCGCACTCGTCGTCGGACTGGTGCTGCTCGGCGGCGACCTGGGCACGGCCCTGGTGCTGCTGGCCATCGCCATGGGGATGTTCTGGGTCATCGGCGTGCCCGGCCGGCTCTTCGGCGCGGTCGTCTGCCTGGTCAGCGTCGCGGCGCTGGCGGTGGCGGTGCGCAGCCCCGAGCGACTGGAGCGGATCACCTCCTTCGTCAACCCGTTCGCCGACTTCCAGGGCTCGGGCTACCAGGCCGGTCACGGCATCCTGGGCCTGGCCAGCGGGGGCATCCTGGGCAAGGGCATCGGCGCCAGCCAGCAGAAGTGGGGCAGCCTGCCCTACGCCCACACCGACTTCATCTTCGCCGTGCTGGGCGAGGAGCTCGGCCTGGTCGGCACCCTGCTGGTGCTCGGCCTCTTCCTGACCATCGCCTACGCCGGGCTGCGGGTCGCCCGCGAGACCGACAGCCTCTTCGTCCGGTACGCCGCGGCCGGCATCGTCACCTGGCTGATGGCCCACGTGGTGATCAACGTGGGCATGGTGCTCGCGCTGCTGCCGGTGATCGGCATCCCGCTGCCGCTGGTCTCCTACGGCGGCTCCTCGCTGGTGCCGACGCTGGTGGCCGTCGGCCTGCTGATCGGGTTCGCCCGCTCCACGCCGGAGGCCGCCGCCGCGCTGAGCGCCCGCAAGGCCGCCCGGCGCCGCGACCGTGGCCTCCCCGCGCCCGCCGCGGTCGGCGCCCGGCCGCGCTCGGTGCCGTCTCGTGGCCCGGTGAGGACCCAGTGAAGCGGGTCCTGCTCGCTGGGGGCGGGACCGCGGGACACACCTCGCCGCTGCTCGCGACGGCCGACGCCCTGCGCCGCCGCCATCCCGATCTCGAGGTGACCGCGCTGGGCACCCCGAAGGGGCTGGAGACCACGGTCGTGCCGGCCGCCGGCTACCCGCTGGAGCTGGTCACCCCGGTGCCGCTGTCCCGGTCGGTCAACGCCGACCTGCTGCGGCTCCCGGCCAAGCTGCGGGCCTCGGTCAACGAGGCGGTCGCGGTCCTCGACCGGGTGCGCCCCGACGTCGTGGTGGGCTTCGGCGGCTACGTCTCGGTGCCGGCGTACCTCGCGGCCCGGCGGCGCAAGCTGCCCCTGGTCGTCCACGAGGGCAACGCCCTGCCCGGCGTCGCCAACAAGCTCGGCGCCCGGCTCACCCGCTACGTCGCCACCAGCTTCCCGGACAGCCGGCTGCCGCACGCGGTGTGCACCGGCCTGCCCATCCGCCGGATGATCTCGACGCTGGACCGCGCGGCCCTGTGCGAGGAGGGGGCCGCCGCGTTCGGCCTCGACCCGTCCCTGCCGACGCTGCTGGTCACCGGCGGCTCGCAGGGTGCCCGGTCGCTCAACCGCACCATGGCCGCGGTGGCGGCCGATCTGGGCGCGGCGGGGGTGCAGGTGCTGCACGTGATCGGTCCCGCGGGGGAGGTCGACGTGGAGCCCGCGCCGGGCGGCCCGGCGTACGTCGTGGAGCGGTACGTCGACCGGATGGACCTCGCCTACGCCGCCGCCGACGCCGTGGTCTGCCGGGCCGGCGCCAACACCGTCACCGAGGTGGCCGCCGTCGGGCTGCCCGCGGTCTTCGTGCCCCTGCCGCACGGCAACGGCGAGCAGGCGGTCAACGCCCGGCCGGTCGTCGAGGCCGGGGGAGCCCTGCTGGTCGCCGACGCGGCGTTCACCCCCGAGTGGGCGGCCCGGATGCTGCCCGAGCTGCTCACCGACGCCGGCCGGCTGGCGGAGATGTCGCGTGCCGCGCGGGGCGTGCTGCCCACCGACGCCGACGAGCGCCTGGCCGACCTCGTGGAGAAGGCCGCGCGGGAGGCCGGCCGATGAGGGTGCCCGTTCCCGACGAGCTGCTGGCCGCCGACCGGCTCGGCCGGGTCCACTTCGTCGGCATCGGCGGCGCAGGCCTCTCCGGCATCGCCCGGATCATGCTGGCCCGCGGCATCGAGGTCACCGGCAGCGACGCCAAGGACTCGACCACGCTGGAGGCGCTGCGCGTCCTCGGCGCCCGCTGCGACGTCGGCCATGCCGCCGAGCACGTGCACGGCGCGGACACCGTCGTGGTCTCGACGGCCGTGCGCGAGGACAACCCCGAGGTGGTCGAGGCGCGCCGCCTGGGCCTGCGGCTGCTGCCGCGCTCGGCGGCCCTGGAGGCGGTGATGCGCGGACGCCGGGTGGTGGCGGTGGCCGGCACGCACGGCAAGACCACGACCACCTCGATGCTCACCGTCGCACTGCAGCACTGCGGCGCCGACCCGTCGTTCGCGATCGGCGGCGAGCTCAACGAGACCGGCTCCAACGCCCACGACGGCACCGGCGACCTCTTCGTCGCCGAGGCCGACGAGAGCGACGGCGCCTTCCTGGTCTACTCGCCGTACGCCGCGCTGGTCACCAACGTCGAGGCCGACCACCTCGACAACTACGGCACCGAGGAGGCCTACAAGGCCGCCTTCGTGGCGTTCCTGGACCGGATCGACCCCGACGGCCTCCTGGTCGTCTGCGTCGACGACCCCGGCGGCCGGCACCTCGCGGAGATCGCCGCGGAGCGAGGGCTGCGGGTGGTGACGGTCGGCGAGTCCGCCGACGCCGAGGTGCGCGCCGAGGGCGTGCGGCTGGCCGGCTCGACCTCGGCGTTCGCGGTGATCGACCGCGGCCGGCGGCTGGGCGAGGTCACCCTGCGGCTGCCCGGACGCCACTACGTGCTGGACGCGCTGACGGCGCTGGCCTGCGGGCTGCGGCTGGGCTTCGGGTTCGCCGAGCTGGCCGAGGGCCTTGCCGGCTACTCCGGCACCCGGCGCCGGATGGAGTTCAAGGGCGAGGCCGCCGGGATCCGCGTCTACGACAGCTACGCCCACCACCCGCGCGAGATCGCCGGCGACCTGGAGGCGGCCCGCTCGCTGGCCGGGGGGGTCGGCTCGGGCAGCCGCGTGCTGGTGGCCTTCCAGCCCCACCTGGTCTCGCGGACCAAGGTCTTCGGCGCCGAGATGGGCCGTGAGCTGGGCGCTGCCGACGAGGTCGTGGTCATGGACGTGTACGTCGCCCGCGAGGCCCCCGAGCCCGGCGTGAGCGGCGCCCTGGTCGCCGAGGCGGTGCCGCTGCCGCCCGAGCGGGTGGTCTTCGAGCCGCGCTGGGCCGACACCGCTGGGCACCTGGTCGACCGGGCCCGTCCCGGCGACGTGGTGGTGACCCTCGGCGCCGGCGACGTCACCCTGCTGGGCCCCGCGGTGCTGGCGCTGATCGAGGCGCGTGCCGCCGACGTGGAGGCCGGCGATGCCGACGACTGACGAGGAGACCACCGTCGTCCTCGGCGGGCCCCGGCCGGCGCCTCCGAAGCCGTCGGGCGGCCGCGACTTCGGCCGGCGGCGCTGGCGCAACCGCTGGCGCCGGGTCCGCCCGTTCGTGTACGCCGGCCTGGCGCTCGCGCTCGCCGGCGCCGCCGTGTGGCTGGTCTTCTTCTCCTCGGTGCTGACCGCCCGCACGGTCCGCGTGGAGGGCCTGCAGACGCTCTCCCAGGCGCGGGTGGAGAAGACCGCCCAGGTGCCCCAGGGCCGTCCGCTCGCCCGGGTCGACCTGGCCGCGATCCAGGCCCGTGTCGAGACCATCGCCGCGGTGCGCTCGGTCGCCGTCTCCCGCTCCTGGCCGCACACCGTGCGGATCGAGGTCACCGAGCGCCAGCCGCTCGCGGTGGTCAACCGCGGCGACGGCCTGCAGGCGGTGGACTCCGAGGGCGTGCTCTTCGGCCGCTACGCCACCCAGCCCGCCGACCTGCCGCTGATCCGTACCAGCCCCGGCGTCAGCGCCGAGGCCCTGGCCGAGGCGGCGCGGGTGGTCGCGGTGCTCCGCTCCGACATCCGCGGCCGGGTCGAGTACGTCGACGTGGAGAGCGTGGACCGGATCCGCCTTCGCCTGTCGGGCAAGGGACCGCGCACGGTGATGTGGGGGAGCGCGGAGCACTCCGCGGAGAAGGCCGAGGTGCTCGCCGTACTGCTCGGCAAGGCCGGCGGGGCGAGCGAGATCGACGTCTCGGTGCCCGGCCGGCCGACCACGCGCTGAGGCCTCCCGCCGGCTCTCGTCGACCGATTGCGGCGTGTCGGCCGCGTCCTCCCACAATCGCGGGCGACCCCGTGTCACCTTCTTCTCATCGCTTCAGGTTGACATAACTATAACCCTTCACTGGAGGGTTAGGGTTCTTGGAAGGCCCGAGGTGCTTCCCCGAAGACCGTATTCATCACCGGCCGTCCCGCATCCGGGCGGGACGACCAGCACACACCGAGAGGCACTCGCCGTGGCAGCACCGCAGAACTACCTGGCCGTGATCAAGGTCGTGGGCATCGGTGGGGGTGGAGTCAACGCCGTCAACCGGATGATCGAGGTCGGGCTGAAGGGCGTGGAGTTCATCGCCATCAACACCGACGCCCAGGCTTTGCTGATGAGCGACGCCGACGTCAAGCTGGACATCGGCCGCGAGAAGACCCGAGGACTCGGCGCCGGCGCCAACCCCGCCGTGGGCGCCGAGGCCGCGCAGGACCATGCCGAGGAGATCGAGGAGGTGCTCCGCGGCGCCGACATGGTCTTCGTGACCGCCGGCGAGGGCGGCGGCACCGGCACCGGCGGCGCTCCCGTGGTCGCCAAGATCGCCCGCTCGCTGGGCGCCCTGACCATCGGCGTGGTGACCCGGCCGTTCGCCTTCGAGGGCCGTCGCCGGGCCAACTCCGCCGAGGAGGGCATCGCCCGCCTGCGCGAGGAGGTCGACACCCTCATCGTCATCCCCAACGACAAGCTGCTCTCCATCTCCGACCGCAGCGTGAGCATGCTCGACGCCTTCAAGCAGGCCGACCAGGTGCTGCTGCAGGGCGTCTCGGGCATCACCGACCTGATCACCACCCCCGGTCTGATCAACCTCGACTTCGCCGACGTGAAGTCGGTGATGTCCAACGCCGGCTCCGCGCTCATGGGCATCGGCTCGGCCCGCGGCGACAACCGCGCCGTCGAGGCGGCCCAGCTCGCGGTCTCCAGCCCGCTGCTGGAGGAGTCCATCGACGGCGCCCAGGGCGTGCTGCTCTCGATCGCGGGCGGCTCGGACCTGGGCCTGTTCGAGATCAACGAGGCGGCGGCGATGGTGCAGGAGGCGGTGCACGCCGACGCCAACATCATCTTCGGCGCGACCATCGACGATGCGCTCGGCGACGAGGTGCGGGTGACCGTGATCGCCGCCGGCTTCGAGGGTGGGCGGCCCAAGCGCCGCGAGGAGTCGATGGTCCGTCGTCCGGTGCCGACCCAGACGCAGGAGGAGACCCGGGCCGCGGCCCGTGCGGTCGCCGACGAGCGCCGGGCGGCTGCCAACGGCGGTGCTCCGGCGGCTCCGGCGGCTCCGCGCAAGGAGCCGGTGGGCGTCGGCGCGACGGCTCCGGCCAGCCCGGTGCGGACGGCCCCGGTCATCGACGACGACCTGGACGTCCCCGACTTCCTGAAGTAGTAGCCGGCTTGTACTTCTGGCGTGACTCGATCGGCCCCGTCGACCTGGCGTTCACCGACAGGCTCGGCGGGGTCAGTCGCGCCCCGTTCGAGGAGCTGAACCTCGCGCTGGAGGGCGGCGACGCCCCCGAGGACGTCGCGGAGAACCACCGCCGGGTGATCGAGGACTTCGCGCCCGGCACGACGCTGGCCGACATGCGCCAGGTCCACGGCGCCGAGGTGGTCGCCGTCGCTCCCGGCGCCCCGCGCCCGGTCTGCGACGGCCTGGTCGCCGGCCCCGGCAGCACGGACGTCACGGTGATGGTCCGGGTGGCCGACTGCGTGCCGGTGCTGCTCGCCGACCCGGACGCGGGCGTGGTCGGGGCGGCCCATGCCGGTCGCCCGGGCGTCCTGGCCGGCGTGGTGCCGGCGACGGTGGCGCGGATGCGCGAGGCCGGGGCCGGCCGGATCGCCGGCTGGATCGGCCCGCACGTGTGCGGTGGCTGCTACGAGGTGCCGGCCGAGCTGCAGGAGGAGGTGGCGGCGGCCGTCCCGCAGACCCGCGCCACGACGACCTGGGGCACCCCGTCGCTCGACCTGGGCGCCGGCGTAGCCGCACAGCTGCGGGCGTCCGGCGTGGAGGTCACCGATGTGTCGGCCTGCACCCGCGAGTCGCCCACGCTCTACTCCTACCGGCGCGACGGCACCGGGTCCGGACGCCAGGCGGGCCTGGTCCGCCTGCGCGGGAGCGCCCTGGATAGCCGGCGCGGAGGCCGCCGTGGATAGCCGGCGCGCGGAGCTCGCCGCGGGGCTCGAGGCGGTCCACCACCGGATCGCCGAGGCGGCCACGGCCGCCGGTCGCGATCCGGGGGAGATCACCCTGGTCGTGGTGACCAAGTACTTCCCCGAGTCCGACGTGCGCCTGCTCGCGGACCTGGGCGTGCAGCACGTGGGGGAGAACCGTCACCAGGAGGCCTCGGCCAAGGCGGCCGCATGTGCCGACCTCGGCCTGGTCTGGCACTTCATCGGCTCACTGCAGAGCAACAAGGCCGCCGCGGTGGCGCGCTATGCCGGCGTGGTGGAGTCCGTCGACCGGGCCAAGCTGGTCCCGGGCCTGGATCGCGGCTCCCACGAGCGGCCCGACCCGCGGCCGCTGGACTGCCTGGTGCAGGTCAGCCTGGACGAGCCGGATGCCGCGGGGCGCGGAGGCGCGCTGCCGTCCGACGTACCCGATCTGGCCGCGCGGATCGCCGAGCACCCCTCGCTGCGGCTGCGCGGCGTGATGGCGGTGGCACCGCTGGGCCGGCCGCCGGGACCGGCGTTCGAGCGGCTGGCCCAGGTGGCCGCGCGGATGCGTGCCTCCCACCCGGAGGCGACCTGGATCTCGGCCGGCATGAGCCAGGACCTGGAGGAGGCGATCGCGCACGGCGCGACACACGTGCGTGTCGGCTCCGCGATCCTCGGTCCGAGGCCGGTGATCAAGTAGTGTCCGAAAAGACCGGAGACCGGCTGCCACACGGCCGGTCGGGCGCACAGGAAGAGGACTCATGAGCGGCGCGATGCGGAAGATGGGCGTCTACCTCGGACTGCTCGAGGACGCCGAGGGCGAGTACGCCGAGCTCGACGGCTCCTACGACTCCTACGACGAGCCGACCACGGCGACGCCGCGCGCCCAGGAGCGTGGCTCCGACAAGCGTCGCGGCGACTCCGAGGCGCGGGTGGCCAGCATCGCCGAGCGGCGCCGCGGGCCGGTGAAGAGTGGCCCGGTCGAGACTCCCTCGACCCATCGCCCCGCGCGCGCGGTCGCGCCGCTGGCCCGGATCACCACGCTGCACCCACGCACCTACAACGACGCCCGGGTGGTCGGGGAGAACTTCCGCGACGGCATCCCGGTGATCATGAACCTCTCGGAGATGGACGACTCCGACGCCAAGCGCCTGGTCGACTTCGCCGCCGGCCTGGTGTTCGCCGTGCGCGGCACCATCGAGCGGGTCACCAGCAAGGTCTTCCTGCTCTCGCCGCCGCACGTCGACGTGGCTGCTGAGGACAAGCAGCGCATCGCCGAGAGCGGCTTCTTCAACCAGAGCTGAGGGACGCGTTGCATCCGATCGGCCAGGTCATCGAGCTGGTCCTGTGGGTCTTCATCGGGCTGCTCCTGGTCCGCTTCGTGGTCGACTGGATCCAGGTCTTCGCCCGCTCGTGGACCCCGCGCGGGGTCGTCCTGGTGATCCTGGAGGCGGTCTACTCGATCACCGATCCGCCGATCGTGGCCTTCCGCAAGGTCTTCAAGCCCCTGCGGATCGGCGGCATCGCGCTGGACTTCAGCTTCCTGGCCGTCCTGCTGATCTGCTACCTGCTGCTGTACGTCAACCGGATGGTGTTCCTGTCCTGAGCCCCCGGCGGGGGTCCTCGCCGGGCGGTCGGATGCGCCAGGGGCCGCCAGAGCGGCTATTGTTCAATCCGCAACGTTTCGGACTAGATGATTTGGAGTGGTCATGCCGCTGACGCCTGAGGACGTAAGCAACAAGCGCTTTACGCCCGTTCGGCTCCGCGAGGGCTATGACATGGGCGAGGTGGACCAGTTCCTCGACGAGGTCGAAGCCGAGCTGGAGCGCCTCAACAAGGAGAACGACGACCTCCGCGCCAAGCTCAGCGCCGCCCAGCGCGGCGAGAGCGTCGCCCCCGCTCCCGTCGTGACCGCCCCCGAGCCGGTCGCCGAGCCGGCCCCGGCCGCCGCCGCGGTGCGCGAGGTCCAGGAGATCAAGGTCTCCACCGTGGCCGACGCCTCCAGCGCCGCCGCCAAGCTCCTGGAGCTGGCCACCCGCAACGCCGACGAGCTGGTCAACGAGGCCAAGGACGAGGCGGACAAGATCATCGGCGCCGCGCGCACCAAGGCCGAGCGCCTCGAGTCCGAGACCAAGATCAAGACCGACCGGCTGGAGTCCGACGCGCGCACCCGGGCCGCGATGCTCGACTCCGAGGCCGCCGCGAAGCGCAAGGAGATCTTCGGCAACCTGGAGAAGGAGCGCGACCAGCTCAACAGCGAGATCGAGGGCCTGCGGGTCTTCGAGCGCGAGTACCGCAGCCGGCTGAAGAACTACTTCACCCAGCAGCTGGAGTCGCTCGAGGGCGCCAGCCAGAGCGGCGACCTCTCTTCGGCTCCCACCGAGCACGCGCCCAAGCGGCTGCGCTCCATCCTCGGCGAGGACGGCGAGGGCTGACCCGCCTTCCCACAGCGTCCACTCCGGGCCACGATCCTGCGGGATCGTGGCCCGGAGTCGTTCCCGGGTCGTCCGGCCGCGTCAGACCCGGGCGACGGCGAACGCGAAGCCGAGCTCCTCGTCGCGGAACGCGTCCGCGCCGGGGTCGGCCTCCACGACCGAGGTGGCCAGCACCTCGTCGGCGATGAGGCTCTGGTGCTCGGCGAAGGCCGCGGCCGCCTCGCCGCCGGCCTGCCAGGTGAGCGTGATCCGGTCGGAGACCTCGAAGCCGCTGTTCTTGCGCGCCTCCTGGATCATCCGGATCATCTCCCGGGCGAGACCGGCGCGGACCAGCTCCGGGGTCAGCTCCAGGTCCAGGGCCACGGTCTCGCCCTGCTCGTTGATCACCGACCAGCCCTCACGCGGCCGCTCGGAGACGATCACCTCGTCGGGGAGCACCTCGACGTCCTCGCCCTCGACCACGACCACCGCGCGGCCGGCGTCGCGCAGCGCCTCGGCCAGCGCGGCCGCGTCGGCCTCGGCGATCGCGGCGGCCACCACCGGGGTGCGCTGGGCGAACCGCTTGCCGAGCGCGCGGAAGTTGCCCTTGGCGCTGTGGTCGACCAGGTCGGCGCCGGCCGAGCCGAGCGGCTCGATCGCGGCGACGTTGAGCTCGTCGGCGACCTCGGCGCGCAGCTCCTCGCCCAGGGCGTCGTACGCCGCGCTGCCGACCAGCGCCCGCCGCAGCGGCTGCCGGGTGCGCACCTTGGCCTCGGCCCGCGAGGCCCGGCCCAGCTCGACCAGCCGGCGGGCGACCGCGACCGCCGCGCTCAGGTCGGCGTCCACGTCCTCGGGACGCGCCCGCGGCCACGAGGAGAGATGCACCGAGTCCGGGGCGTCGGCGTCGACCGGGACGACCAGGTCCTGCCAGACCCGCTCGGTCACGAAGGGCACCAGCGGGGCGAGCAGCTGGGTGAGGGTCACCAGGGTGTCGTGCAGCGTCCGCAGCGCGGCGGGGTCGCCATCCCAGAAGCGCCGGCGGGAGCGGCGTACGTACCAGTTGGAGAGGTCGTCGACGAACTGGCCGAGCATGGCGCCGATGCGCTGGGTGTCGAACCGCTCGTACGCCGCGGTGACCTCCTCGACCAGTCGCGCGGTCTCGGCGTGCAGCCAGCGGTCCAGGACCGGGCGCTCGGCGACCGGGGGGACCTCGCCCCCCGGCGCCCAGCCGGCGGCGCGGGCGTAGAGCACCTGGAAGGCGACCGAGTTCCAGTAGGTCAGCAGGACCTTGCGAACGGTCTCCTGGATGGTGGCGTGGCCGACCCGTCGCGCCGACCAGGGCGAGCCGGAGCAGGCCATGAACCAGCGCACCGCGTCGGCGCCGTGCTCGTCCATCAGCGGGATGGGCTCGAGGATGTTGCCCAGGTGCTTGCTCATCTTGCGGCCGTCCTCGGCCAGGATGTGGCCCAGGCAGAGCACGTTGCGGTACGACGAGCGGTCGAAGACCAGCGTGCCGACGGCCATCAGGGTGTAGAACCAGCCGCGGGTCTGGTCGATCGCCTCGCAGATGAAGTCCGCAGGGTAGGCCTCCTCGAAGCGCTCCACCGACCCGGGCGCGTGCGGGTAGCCCCACTGCGCGAACGGCATCGAGCCGGAGTCGAACCACGCGTCGATCACCTCCGGCACCCGGCGGGCCTCCTGGCCGCAGCCCTCGGCCGGGCAGGCGAAGACGACCTCGTCGACGAACGGACGGTGCGGGTCGAGCTCGGACTGGTCCGTGCCGGTCAGCTCGGAGAGCTCCGCGAGCGAGCCGACGCAGGTCTGGTGGCCCTCGGCGCAGCGCCAGATCGGCAGCGGCGTGCCCCAGTAGCGGCTGCGGGAGAGCGCCCAGTCGATGTTGTTGTTCAGCCAGTCGCCGTACCGGCCCCACTTGATGGTGTCGGGGAACCAGTTGGTGGCCTCGTTCTCGCGCACCAGCTCGTCCTTGAGCGCCGTGGTGCGGATGTACCACGACGGCATGGCGTAGTAGAGCAGGGCGGTGTGGCAGCGCCAGCAGTGCGGATAGGTGTGCTCGTAGGGCACGTGCCGGAAGAGCAGGCCGCGTCCCTCGAGGTCGGCCACAAGGTCGGCGTTGGCGTGCCGGAAGAACTGCCCGCCGACCAGCTCGATGCCGTCGTCGAAGTGGCCCTGCGGGTCGATCGGGTTGACCATCTCGACGCCGTGGCGGCGGCAGGAGGCGAAGTCGTCCTCACCGAAGGCGGGGGACTGGTGCACCAGGCCGGTGCCGTCCTCCGCGGTGACGTACTCCTCGGTGACCACGAAGTGGGCGCGGCCGGGCCACTCCACGAGATCGAAGGGCCGCTGGTAGTCCCAGCCCTCCAGGTCGGTCCCGCGGAAGGTCTCCCCGGTCCGGCTCCAGCCGTCGCCGAGTGCCTTCTCGACCAGGGTGTCGGCGACCAGCAGCCGCTGCTCGCCGTCGGTGGCCACGACGTACTCCAGGTCCGGGTGCGCGGCGACCAGGGCGTTGGAGACCAGCGTCCACGGCGTCGTCGTCCAGATCAGCAGGTCGGTGGTGCCGGCCAGCGGCCCCGAGGTCAGCGGGAAGCGCACGTAGACCGAGGGGTCGGTGACCGTCTCGTACCCCTGGGCCAGCTCGTGGTCGGAGAGACCGGTGCCGCAGCGGGGGCAGTACGGCGCGACGCGGTAGTCCTCGACGAGCAGGCCCTTGCCGTGGATCTGCTGCAGCGCCCACCACACCGACTCGACGTAGGAGGAGTCCATCGTGCGGTACGGGTCGTCGGTGTCCATCCACATGCCCATGCGCTCGGTCATCTGCTCGAACGCGTCCACGTGGCGCAGCACCGACTCCCGGCACCGGGCGTTGAACTCGGCGATGCCGAAGGCCTCGATGTCGTTCTTGCCGGAGAAGCCCAGCTCCTTCTCCACGGCCAGCTCGACCGGGAGACCGTGGCAGTCCCAGCCGGCCTTGCGCACGACGTGGCGCCCGCGCATGGACCAGAACCGGGGGAAGACGTCCTTGAAGACCCGCGCCTCGACGTGGTGGGTGCCGGGCATGCCGTTGGCGGTCGGCGGGCCCTCGTAGAAGGTCCACGGCTCGCCGTCGGCGGTGAGCTCGACGGAGCGGGCGAAGGTGTCCCGCTCGGCCCAGAGCCGCAGCACGTCGCGCTCGAGCGCGGGCAGGTCGACCTGGGGAGGGACGGGGTGGTACTCGGTCACGATGGTCCTTCGTCGTCGCAGCTGATCCGGACGAAGGGACGAGATCCGCGCTGTCGTCGCGGTTCCCGCGGTACCACCCTCCTTGGCCGCGCCACGTCGGCGGCGGGCCCTCTTCATCGCTGGTCGCGGCCGGTTCTAGTCGGTACGCCGCTGGCTCGCGGCGCCGTTTCTTCCGGCGGCTCCGGGTCGATCTCCCATCCTCGCCGTGCGACCGGGTCCAGTCTGCCAGATGCGGCTCGCCGGGCCGGACACGGAGCGGCGAGTTGAAGGGTTCCTGTGGGCCGCATATCCTCGCGGCCGTCCGCTATGACGCTTGTCATAGTCACCGAGCCAGATGGGGGCACCGAGCCCATGGCATCCAAGCGTTCCCTGGTGAGCCGCGCGAGCGCCGCGGCGAAGAAGGTCGTGAGCCGCCCGCAGAAGGCCTCTGCGAAGAAGGCAGCCCCCCTCAAGAAGGCCGCTCCGGCGAAGAAGACGGCGCCCGCGAAGAAGGCGTCGGCTCCCGCCAAGAAGGCCGCCCCCGCGAAGAAGGTGCCTGCCAAGAAGGCCCCGGCCAAGGCTCCCGCGAAGAAGGCCGCTCCGGCCAAGAAGGCAGCCCCCGCGAAGAAGGCCGCTCCGGCCAAGAAGACGGCTCCCGCGAAGAAGGCCGCTCCGGCCAAGAAGGCGGCTCCCGCGAAGAAGGCCGCTCCGGCCAAGAAGGCAGCCCCCGCGAAGAAGACCCCGGCGAAGAAGACCCCGGCCCCGGCGAAGAAGGCGGCTCCGGCCAAGAAGGCGGCCCCCGCCAAGGCCGCGCCGGCCAAGAAGGCTCCCGCCAAGGCGCCCGCGAAGAAGGCGGCTCCCGCGGCGAAGGCCCCGGCGAAGAAGGCCCCGGCCCGCCGCACGGCCCTGGTCGTCCTGGAGCAGGAGGAGCCGTGGACCAAGGAGGAGCTCGCCGAGGTCCGCAACCAGCTCCGCGCCGACGTCAAGCGGCTCACCCAGGAGCTCGACGAGGTCCAGGGCGACCTCGCCGACCTGATGCGCGACGCCGGTGAGAGCGCCGGCAGCGACCAGGCCGACGTCGGCTCCGCGACGTTCGAGCGCGACCAGGAGATCACCATCGTCAACAACGCCCGGGACATGCTGGAGCAGTCGCAGCACGCGCTGGGCCGGATCGCGAACAAGACCTACGGGGTGTGCGAGAACTGCGGCAATCCGATCGGCAAGAATCGGCTGATGGTCTTCCCCCGTGCCACACTGTGCATGACATGCAAGCAGCGGGAGGAGCGTCGCTGACCGACGCGGCGAGGTCCCGGCTCGGCCTGATCATCGGCATCGGCGCCGTCGCCTGGCTGGTGGACCAGGCGACGAAGACGCTGGCGGTCCATCGGCTCGACGGCCAGCCGTCGGTGCGGCTGATCGGCGACATCTTCCAGCTCACCCTGACCCGCAACTCGGGGGCGGCGTTCAGCACCGGTGAGTCGCTGACCGTCTTCATCTCGCTGTTCGCCTGCGTCGCCCTGGTCGTCGTCCTGGTGGTGGCCCGGCGTGTCCGCGACACCGTCTGGGCCTGGGCCTTCGGCCTGCTCCTGGCCGGGATCGCCGGTAACCTCACCGACCGGCTCTTCCGCGAGCCGGGGCCGCTGCGCGGGCACGTCATCGACTTCTTCCACCTGACCCACTGGCCGGTCTTCAACGTGGCCGACATCTGCATCAACGTCGCCGCCGGCCTGATCGTGCTGCAGTCGCTGCGGGGCGTCCCCCTGGCCGGCCGGCCGGCAACGCCTGCCGAGGACGGCCCGGGGACCAGCCCTGGGACCGGCCCCGAGAGCAGCCCCGGGACCGGCGCCGACACCGGGACGGACGCCGGGGCCGACCGATGAGCCAGCCGGGCGAGGAGCGGGCCGTGCTGGTCCCCGAGGGCCTGGCCGGCGAGCGCGTGGACAGCGGCCTGGCCCGGCTCTTCGGCATCTCCCGCACCCGCGCGGCCGACCTGCTCAGCCAGGGCCTGGTCCGCCTCGACGGGACCGTCGCGGCCAAGTCCGAGCGGCTGGTGCCGGGCATCATGCTGGAGGTCGTCCTGCCGGTCGTCGCCGACCCGCTGGAGGTCCGCGAGGAGGTCGTCGAGGGCATCGGGATCATCCACGAGGACGAGTCCATCGTGGTCATCGACAAGCCGGTCGGCGTGGCCGTCCACCCGTCGATGGGATGGACCGGCCCGACCGTGGTGGGGCACCTGCGGGCGGCCGGCGTGCAGATCGCGACCAGCGGCGCCGCCGAGCGGCAGGGCATCGTCCAGCGGCTCGACGTCGGCACCTCGGGCGTGATGGTGATCTGCAAGGGCGAGCGCGCCTACTCGGTGCTCAAGAACGCCTTCCGGCACCGCGAGGTCGACAAGATCTACCACGCGCTGGTGCAGGGCCACCCGGACCCGCTGGAGGGCACCATCGACGCGCCCATCGGCCGGGCGCCGCGCTCGGACTGGAAGTTCGCCGTGCGCGAGGACGGCAAGCACAGCGTCACCCACTACGAGACGCTGGAGGCGCACCGCTTCGCCAGCCTGCTGCAGATCCACCTGGAGACCGGCCGGACCCACCAGATCCGGGTGCACATGGCGGCGCTGCGCCATCCGTGCGTGGGCGACCTGACCTACGGCGCCGACCCGACGCTGGCCCGGCGGCTGGGGCTGGAGCGGCAGTGGCTGCACGCCGTGCGCCTCGGCTTCACCCACCCCGACTCCGGCGAGTACGTCGAGTACGCCTCGCCGTACCCCGACGATCTCGCGGCCGCCCTGCAGAAGATCCGTGGAGAAGACCAGTGACGCCCACCGAGACGACCGTCCGGCCCGCCCGGCCCGACGACCTGCCCGAGGTCGCGGAGGTGCTGCTCGCCGCCCGCCGCGAGGCCGTGCCGGCGATGCCGCCGCCGGTCCACGACGAGGACAGCATCCGCGCGCACGTGACCGGCCTGCTGGACCGCGGCCGCGAGGTCTGGGTCGCCGAGGAGGACCAGGTCGCCGGGTTCGCCGCGCTCCACGACGACTGGCTGGAGTCGCTGTACGTCGGCCCGCGGCACCAGGGCCAGGGGATCGGCACGCTGCTGCTCGACGTGGTCAAGGCCGCCCGCCCCGAGGGCTTCGGGCTCTGGGTCTTCGCGAGCAACGCCTCGGCCCGGGGCTTCTACCACCGTCACGGCCTCATCGAGCTGGAGCACACCGACGGCTCGGCCAACGAGGAGCGCGAGCCCGATGTGCGGATGGTGTGGCCCGGCGGCGAGCCGATCGGCTACCTGCGCCGCCAGATCGACCTGGTCGACGACGAGCTGGCCCTGCTGCTGGCCCGCCGGGCGGCCCTGACCGGCGCGGTCCAGGGCTTCAAGGCGACGCCGGGTCAGGTGGGCCGCGACCTGGACCGGGAGCGGGAGATCGCCGAGCGGATGGCCCGGCACGCGCCCGGTCTCGGCCCCGAGTCGGTCGCCCGGATCATGCACGTGGTCATCGGGGAGTCCCTGGACGCCTGGGAGCGTGCCACGTGACGCGCGCCTCGTCGGGAACGCCCGGGGGCCGGGGAGCGTTCCACTGACATGCACAACCACTTCAACGGCCTGAAGACCGCCCTGCTCCTGGGCGGGATCTTCGGCCTGCTCCTGGCGATCGGCTCGGTCGTCGGCGGCGGCAGGTTCATCTGGCTCTTCGCGCTCTTCGGCGTCGCCATGACGGCGTACGGCTACTGGAACTCCGACAAGATCGCGATCAAGGCGATGCACGCCTACCCGGTCACGCCCGAGCAGCAGCCGGCGATGTACCGGATCGTCCAGGAGCTGTCGGCCACCGCGGGCCAGCCCATGCCGCGGCTCTTCGTCTCGCCCACCCAGGCGCCCAACGCCTTCGCGACCGGCCGCAACCCCGAGCACGCGGCGGTCTGCTGCACCGAGGGCATCCTGGCCCTCCTCGACGAGCGCGAGCTGCGCGGCGTGCTCGGCCACGAGCTGATGCACGTCTACAACCGCGACATCCTCACCTCCTCGGTGGCGGCCGCGATCGCCGGCGTGATCACCTCGCTGGCCCAGATGCTGATGTGGTTCGGCGTCTTCGGCGGTGGCGGGGACCGCGACCGGCCCAACCCGCTGGTGCTGCTGGCCATGTCGCTGCTCGCGCCGATCGCCGCCACGGTGATCCAACTGGCGATCAGCAGGACCCGGGAGTACGACGCCGACCAGGACGGCGCCACCCTCACCCGCGACCCGCTGGCCCTCGCCAGCGCCCTGGAGAAGCTCGAGCACGGCGTGGCGGCCAACCCGCTGCAGCCGACCCCGCAGCTGCAGAACGCCAGCCACATGATGATCGCCAACCCGTTCCGCCGCGAGGACGTCTCCAAGCTGTTCTCCACCCACCCGCCGACCTCCGAGCGGGTCGCCCGCCTGCGCGCGATGGCCTTCGGCGGTCAGGGCTGAGGCTCTCTTGGAGCGGTGTGCCTGTTCCCTATCGGGGCACGGAATAGGGAACAGACTCACCGCTCCACCGGCGGATAGGGAACCGAGTCACCGGCGATCGCCGGGTCTCGGCGCGCCCCCGGAGGATGCGTCGGGGGCGTCGCTTAGGCTGATCCCCTTCCCCGTGACCGGTCCCGGCGGACCGCCCGTGCGACAGCCCGCCGAGGACGTGTTTCCGGCGAGCGTTGAGGAGTGCTGAACCACCAGATGACCGGCTCCAGCGACGGGTTCGTCCACCTCCACGTCCACACGGAGTACTCCATGCTGGACGGGGCCTCGCTCCTCGACGGCCTCTTCACGCGGGTGAGCGATCTCGGCATGCCGGCCATCGCCATGACCGACCACGGCAACCTGCACGGCGCCTACGACTTCTGGTCCAAGGCGCGCAAGCACGGGGTCAAGCCGATCATCGGCATCGAGGCCTACCTCACGCCCGGCACCCAGCGCGGCGAGCGCCGCCGGGTCCGCTGGGGCAAGGGCGACGCGGCCGAGGAGGGCGGCGACGACGTCGCCGGGGGTGGCGCCTACACCCACATGACGATGTGGTCGGAGACCACCGAGGGGATGCACAACCTCTTCCGGCTCTCCTCGCTCTCCAGCCTGGAGGGGTACTTCTACAAGCCCCGCATGGACAAGGAGCTGCTGTCCACCTACAGCAAGGGGCTGATCGTCAGCACCGGCTGCCCCAGCGGCGCCATCCAGACGCGGCTGCGCCTGGGCCAGTGGGACGAGGCCGTCCAGGAGGCCGGCGAGCTGCAGGACATCTTCGGCCGGGACAACGTCTACCTCGAGCTGATGGACCACGGCATCTCCATCGAGAAGCGCGTGCGCGACGACCTGCTCCGGCTCGGCAAGCAGCTGGGCCTCCCGCCGCTGGCCACCAACGACTCGCACTACAACAATCCCGAGGACGCCGACGCCCACGACGCGCTCATCTGCGTGGCCTCGGGCAAGCGGCTCTCGGACACCAACCGGCTCAAGTTCGACGGCGGCGGCTACTACATCAAGTCCGCCGCGGAGATGCGCGAGCTGTGGGCCGACCGGTTCGCGATGCCCGAGGCCTGCGACAACACCCTGCTGCTCGCCGAGCGCTGCAACGTGGAGTTCACCGAGTCCACCGGTGGCTACATGGCGCGCGCGGAGGTGCCGGCGGGGGAGACCGAGGAGTCCTGGTTCGTCAAGGAGGTCTGGCGGGGCATCGAGTTCCGGTACCCCGGCGAGCGGCTGACCCAGGAGGTCCGTGACCGCGTCGACATGGAGCTCGGCGTCATCCGCGCCAAGGGCTACTGCGGCTACTACCTGGTGGTCGCCGACTTCATCAACTGGGCCAAGCGCAACGGCATCCGGGTGGGCCCGGGCCGCGGCTCCGGCGCGGGCTCCATCGCGGCGTACGCGCTGGGCATCACCGACCTGTGCCCCCTGGAGCACGGGCTCTTCTTCGAGCGCTTCCTCAACCCCGAGCGCCCCTCGATGCCCGACTTCGACATCGACTTCGACGACCACCGCCGCGGCGAGGTCATCGCCTACGTCACCGAGAAGTACGGCGCCGAGCGGGTCGCCCAGATCGCCACCTTCGGCCGGCTCAAGGCCAAGGCGGCGATCAAGGACGCCGCGCGGGTGCTCGACTACGACTTCGCGATGGGCGACCGGATCACCAAGGCGCTGCCGCCCGACGTGATGGGCAAGGGCGTGCCGCTGCCGGCCCTCTTCGACCCCGAGCACAAGCGGTACGCCGAGGCCGGCGAGTTCCGCGAGCTGCACGACAAGGACGCCGACGTCCGCCGCATCTACGCCACGGCCAAGGGCCTGGAGGGCCAGATCCGCAACTGGGGCGTGCACGCGGCCGGCGTGATCATGTCCAGCGAGCCGCTGCTCGACATCGTGCCGATCATGGCGCGCCCTCAGGACGGCGCGGTCATCACCCAGTTCGACTACCCCATGTGCGAGGCGCTCGGCCTGGTCAAGATGGACTTCCTGGGTCTGTCCAACCTGCACATCCTCGACGACGCGGTCGCCAACGTGGAGGCCAACCGGGGCGAGAAGGTCGTCCTGGAGGAGCTGCCCTTCGACGACCGGGCGACGTACGAGCTGATGGGACGCGGCGACACGCTCGGCGTCTTCCAGCTCGATGGCGGCGGCATGCGCGCCCTGCTGCGATCCATGCAGCCCGATGTCTTCGCCGACATCACCGCGGTCTCCGCGCTCTACCGGCCCGGTCCGATGGGTGCGGACTCGCACAACAAGTACGCCCGCCGCAAGAACGGCCGCGAGCCGATCGAGCCGATCCACCCCGAGCTGGCCGAGGCGCTGGAGCCGGTGCTGGGGGAGACCTACGGCCTGATCGTCTATCAGGAGCAGGTCATGGCGATCGCCCAGGTGCTCGCCGGCTTCTCGCTGGGCGCCGCGGACAACATGCGCCGCGCCATGGGCAAGAAGAAGAAGGAGGAGCTGGACAAGCAGTACGCCGGCTTCGAGAGCGGCATGCGCGAGCGGGGCTTCTCGGTGTCCGCGGTCAAGACGCTGTGGGAGATCCTGGTCCCCTTCGCCGACTACGCCTTCAACAAGTCGCACTCCGCGGCGTACGGCGTCATCACCTACTGGACGGCGTACCTCAAGGCCAACTACCCGGTCGAGTACATGGCGGCCCTGCTCACCTCGGTCAAGGACGACAAGGACAAGATGGCGGTCTACCTCAACGAGTGCCGCCGCATGGGCATCCAGGTGCTGCCGCCCGACGTCAACGAGTCCGCGCACAACTTCACCGCGGTCGGCCGCGACATCCGCTTCGGGCTCACCGCCGTCCGCAACGTCGGCCACAACGTCGTCGACGGCATCGTGGCCGCGCGTCAGGACAAGGGTCGCTTCGAGGACTTCAACGACTTCATGGACAAGGTCCCCGCGGTCGTCTGCAACAAGCGGGTGATCGAGTCGCTGATCAAGGCCGGCGCCTTCGACGATCTCAAGCACGGCCGGCGGGCGCTGGTCGCGATCCACGAGCCCGCGGTCGACCAGTACGTCGACATCAAGCGCAACGAGGCCATCGGCCAGGACTCTCTCTTCGGCGGCATGGACAGCGAGGACGGCGGCTTCGGGGTGAGTGTGACCATCCCCGACGTCGCCGAGTGGGACAAGCAGACCCTTCTCGGGCACGAGCGGGAGATGCTCGGCCTCTACGTCTCCGACCACCCGCTGCTGGGCCTGGAGCACGTGCTCGCCTCGTCCGCGGACTGCACCGTGGGCCAGCTGCTCGCCGACGAGGACCGGCCCGACGGCTCGACGGTCACCATCTGCGGGCTGATCACCAGCGTCACCCGCAAGCTGACCAAGCGCGGCGACACCTGGGCGATGGTCACCGTCGAGGACCTCGAGGGCGCGATCGACGTACTGCTCTTCCCCAGCGCCTACCAGCTCGCCAGCACGCTGCTTGCCGAGGACGCCGTGGTGATCGTGCGCGGCCGGATCTCGCGCAGCAAGGACACCCCCGAACTGCACGGGCAGGAGGTCACCGCCCCGGACATCAGCGACGTCGGCAGCGGCCCGGTGGTGATCTCGATGCCCTCGACCCGGTGCACCGCCGAGACGGTGGAGCGGCTCAAGGAGATCCTGCGGACCCACCCCGGCGTCACGGAGGTGCGGATGAAGCTGCTCACCCGGGAGAGCACCCGGATGCTCCGGCTCGACGACCGGCTGCGGGTGACGCCCTCGCCGGCGCTGGTCGCCGACCTCAAGCAGCTGCTGGGGCCCGGATGCGTGAACTGACCGAGCCCGAGCTGCCGGGTCTGCCGTCCGCGACCGAGCCCTCCCGCCGGCTGGCCGACGGACTGCGGGAGACCGCGATCGTGCTGGGCTGCTTCGCCGCGCTGGCGCTGATCGGCGCCCTGGTCTGGTGGCAGGTGGTCTCGCTCCCGCACTACCTCGTCGGCCCGGAGGGCGGCGCCATGGACGAGGAGCAGCTCAGCAAGCAAGTGGCGATCGACGGGTGGTACGCCGTCATCGCCGTCGTCGGCGGGGTCGTCGCCGGCACGCTGATCGCGCTGCGCTTCCAGCGCGACCTGGTCCTCACTGTCGTCCTGCTCGTCCTCGGCGGCGCCCTGGCCGCCTGGGTGATGCGCACCGTCGGCCTCGCCGTGGGCCCGCCCGACCCGAAGACCGTGCTGGAGGGTGCCAAGCAAGGCAGCACCGTCCCCGTCCAGCTCGCCGTGACGATGCCCGCGGTCTACCTCATCTGGCCCGTCGCCGCCCTGCTCGGCTCCGTGGGTGTCGTCTGGGGAACGGACTCGAAGAAGGACGACGCCGAGCCCGACATGTCCGCCTGGGAGGGCTGGACCGGCCCCATCGGCCCCGCCGAGCCGTCCGGCCCGACCGAGCCATAGCGCCCCGGGCGCGGTCCCATGGAGCGGTCCTCCGTGCAGGCAGTTCGGTCGGCGGGGACGCAATACGGCCGACTGACGGCCGAACTGCCCGCTGCGGGTACGCCGCCCGGCCTGCAGGCCCGTCCTATCGGCTTGCCGGCACCCGAACACCCGCCTCCAAGCAGGGATGCCGTTGACCTTACGGCAAGTTCCTGATTGATGAGATTGCTCTGGCTAGGCTGGAGCTGTTCTCGGCTGCGGCAGCGACGTTCCAGTGCCTAGAGGCAAACTCATTGATCCGTGCGACGTAGAGCGGTCCCGTTTGTCCATCCGAAGACACCACCTCAGTTCGGACGGCTCGCGAGGTCGATGTCGCGCACAGTGCCAGCAATGTCCGCTTCGCATGATCAAGCTCTTCTGGGTCGGACGGAAGGCGTGACGACCGGACACGGAAGAAATCGGCGAAACCATCGCGATCGGCCAGCAGCCAAGCCTCTGTCATCGAATGAGCGATCCGGAGAGCGAAGCGTGGGCTCCATTCAGGGAAGCCCGCCGCTAATTGATGCCTCAACTCAACCGGGCAACGTCCGTCCGAGTCGCGGAAGACAACCCAGCTGGCATGTCGCGCTGCCGAGTTGTACCTCGGAATCTTTGGATCAAGGCGGGTCTTACCCCTGGCGACAACGATCCTGCTGACCGTGCGGCCTGCTGAGCGAACTACGGCGCCCGCGGCCCCTTGGTCTGAGTCGCCTTCAACCGCGACGTTGATCATCGCCGCTTTCCCTGACCGACTGCCACCAGACCCGAGAGATCTTGAGGAGAGATCAGTCCGTCTACAATCTCGGAGGCCGGCAACTCGGCTGCTACCTCGTGGGCAACCTGTTCGATCTCGGACAGTAATGAGGCGCTTGTGCCATCCCCCGTGACGCGGAGCACCAAGATCTCGCGCGTCAAGACACCCTCGTCATCCAGCAGTTCGGGTGCATGGGTCGACAGCAGCACTTGCATCGAGCGATCGCGTTGTGCCGTGGCCAAGACGGTGGGAAGGGTGCGCACGATTGCGGAGTTGAGGGAGAGCTCTGGTTCTTCCAGCAGCAGCACCCCTCCATTTGCCGGCGCGCTCACCAGAGTCCACAACAGGCCGATGAGTCGAAGCGTTCCATCCGAGAAGTCGGCTTCACTCTGACGTGCCGGTGCCTCTCGCCAGTTCCTATAGCCGGCGATCAGGTGCGGTCGTCCAGCTGGATCAACCTCCAACTTCAGCGTTTCGAACTCCGGTACGGCAGCCCGCAGCGCGTCTTGCATTCGACGAAACCACGCGGCCTGGGTCTTCGACGGCACCGCATTCATCTGAGCGATGAAGTCGCTCCCGTGCGGGTCGTCTGCTGATGTCCCGAGTCGGCCCGGGTCGCGAATGACCTGCGGCACTAGGTGGAAGTAGCGCACCTTTCCAAAGTAGTCAGCGAGTGCCCGAAATGCCTGATTGGCCGCGATCTGCTCAAGATGCGTCTGGGTCAGCCGCACGGGATCGGTCTTGTCATCCTTGTCCGGGCGCTCCAGCACCGGCTCGCCGTTGTGCTCGACTCGCTCCTCCTCGACCACTGGGCGATTCCGGCCGCCCGCCTCGCCCTTCACCGAGAGGTAGTAGCGCCATGTGCCCTCTTTCTCGTCGCTCAACTCGAAATCGATGACGAGGCGGCCCCGACGGTGATTTCGGGCGAAGAGGCTGCGCACCTTGGTGAGTCCTCCGCGCTTGTCGATAGCTGCCGCGAGGCCGCCTCCGGGCGCAGCGATATCACCGAGGAAGCGAAACAGATCGAGCAGGTTTGACTTCCCGGACGCATTCGGACCCACAATGAATAGCCGGTCCTCGACAGGAAAATCCAGCTTCTTGAAGTTTCGCCAGTTGCTGGCCCGCACGTGCGTGACTCTCATCGTTGCTCCTCGTTGTGTTGCAGGGCACGGAATCGATTGTGCGACAGAGGTGCTCGGTAGGCTGGCCTGTCGAAAGCGTCCTTCCGCCTCAAGCACCTCCGTCTACGTCCATCTTCCCTCAGTACTTGCAGCAGCCTGTCTGCACGCGCCGACGACTGATGGCTGTGTCACCGCGTGGTGCTTGCTCGGCTCGTCCCGACCGAGACGGGAAACAGGAGAAGCCGCTTGTCGCCAAGAAGGAGGGCACAACCGAGCGCTAGGCCCTACTGGCGGGGGGCGAGCAGGCGCTCGAGCTCGGGCTCGGCGTCGGACTGGCAGACGAAGAGGAGCTCGTCGCCGGACTCGACCGGCTGGTCCGGGGTCGGGGTGTAGACCTGGCCGTCGCGCAGGATGGTCACCAGCGAGACGTTCTCCGGGAACGGGATCAGGCCCGACGGCTTGCCGACGTACGGCGAGGTGGCCGGCAGCGTCATCTCCACGAGGTTCGCGTTGCCCTGGCGGAAGGTGAACAGCCGGACCAGGTCGCCGACGGTGACGGCCTCCTCGACCAGGGCGGACATGATCCGCGGGGTGGAGACGTTGACGTCCACGCCCCAGGCCTCGCTGAAGAGCCACTCGTTGTTGGGGTGGTTGACCCGGCCGACCGTGCGGGGCACGCCGAACTCGGTCTTGGCCAGCAGCGCGGTCACCAGGTTGGCCTTGTCGTCGCCGGTGGCGGCGATGACCACGTCACAGTGCTCCAGGCGCGCCTCCTCCAGTGAGGAGAGCTCGCAGGAGTCGGCCAGCAGCCACTCCGCGTCGGGCACGCGGTCGGGCTTGATCGAGCCCGGGTCCTTGTCGATGAGCAGCACCTGGTGGCCGTTGTCGATCAGCTCTCGGGCGATCGAGCGGCCCACGGCGCCGGCACCGGCGATGGCGACACGCATCTCAGTCCTCCTGCGGGCCGTTGTCGACGACCTGGTAGGCGTGGGCGGCAAGGTCCTCGCGGATCACCACGTGCAGGATGTCGCCCTCCTGGATCACCGACTCGCGGGTCGGAAGCATGCCCTCGCCGAGGCGGTCGATCCAGGCGATCCGGGAGCGGGACTCCTCCTGGAAGCGCACCGTCCGCTCGCCGATCCAGGCGGTGGGGGCGGGCAGCTGGTCCACGCGGATGGTGCCCGAGGGGTCCCGGAAGTCGGGCTCGGCGCCGGCCGGCAGCAGGCGCCGCAGCACCTGGTCGGCCGTCCACTTCACGGTCGCGACGGTGGTGATGCCCAGCCGCTGGTAGACCTCGGCGCGGCCGGGGTCGTAGATGCGGGCGACGACCTGCTGGATGCCGAAGGTCTCCCGGGCGACCCGGGCGGCGATGATGTTGGAGTTGTCACCGCTGCTGACCGCGGCGAAGGCGTCTGCGCGCTCGATGCCGGCGTCGAGGAGCACCTGCCGGTCGAAGCCGTAGCCGGTGACCTTGACGCCGTTGAACGACGGTCCGAGCCGGCGGAAGGCGTCCGGGTTGGAGTCCACCACGCTGACCGTGTGGTTGCGGTCCTCGAGCGAGCGGGCGAGCGTGGATCCGACGCGGCCGCAGCCCATGATCACGACATGCACGTGAGAAACGCTACTGCACCGTTGGGCGGCACCTGACGTCGATCGGCCCGGCTTGCTCTACCGTTGGATCCGTGGGACTTGGTGGCGTCACTCGGCGCATCCTGGTTGGCCGCAAGCTCCGCAGCTCTCAGCTCGGGGAGACCCTGCTGCCCAAGCGCGTGGCGTTGCCCGTCTTCGCCAGTGACGCGCTCTCGTCCGTGGCCTATGCCCCGGACGAGGTCTTCATCATGCTCTCGGTGGCCGGCGTCTCGGCGTACGCCTTCTCCTGGAAGGTCGGCATCGCCGTCGCGCTGGTGATGCTCACCGTGGTGGCGTCGTACCGGCAGAACGTCCACGCCTACCCCAGCGGTGGCGGCGACTACGAGGTGGCGACGGTCAACCTGGGCCAGAGCGCCGGCATCACGGTGGCCAGCGCGCTGCTGGTCGACTACGTGCTGACGGTCGCGGTCTCGGTCTCCGCCGGCGTGCAGAACGCCGGCGCGGCGGTGCCGTTCATCAACGGGCACGAGACGGAGTGGGCCTGCTTCCTGGTGGTCGGCCTGGCCGCGATGAACCTGCGCGGCGTGCGCGAGTCGGGGGTCTGGTTCGCCGTCCCGACGTACGGCTTCATGGTCGCCATCCTCGGCATGACCCTCTATGCCCTCATCCGCGCGCTGACCGGCGACCTGCCCGAGGTGGAGAGCGCGCACCTCCAGCTGGAGCCGGCGCCCGGCTACGAGGGCAGCATCAGCACCATCGCGATGGTCTTCCTGCTCGCCCGTGCCTTCTCCTCGGGCTGCGCGGCGCTGACCGGCGTGGAGGCGATCTCCAACGGCGTGCCGGCGTTCCGCAAGCCCAAGAGCAAGAACGCCGCCACGACGCTGCTGCTGCTCGGCGCGATCGCGGTGACCATGCTGCTGAGCATCATCATCCTGGCCCGGCAGATGGGGATGAGGTTCGTCGATCCCGACCACCTCGACCGGCTCCGCCAGGCGGACGGCTCGGCGCTGCCCCAGGGCTACGACCAGCACACCGTGGTCGCGCAGATCGCCAAGGCGGTCTTCAGCGACTTCCCGCCGGGCTTCTACTTCGTCGTGGCGATGACCGGCGTCATCCTGATCCTGGCCGCCAACACCGCCTTCAACGGCTTCCCGGTCCTCGGCTCGATCCTCGCCCGCGACGGGTTCGCGCCCCGCCAGCTCGGCTCGCGCGGCGACCGCCTGGCCTACAGCAACGGCATCCTCTTCCTGGCCGCGCTGGCGATGGTCCTCATCGTCGCCTTCCAGGCCGAGCCGACCCGGCTGATCCAGCTCTACATCGTCGGCGTCTTCGTCTCCTTCAACCTCAGCCAGCTCGGGATGATCCGGCACTGGAACCGGCTGCTGAAGGAGACCGACAACACCATGGAGCGGGCCCGGATGTACCGCTCCCGGGCGATCAACACCTTCGGCCTGGCGATGACCGCGATCGTCTTCGTGGTGGTCGTGCTGACCAAGTTCCTGCAGGGCGCATGGATCGCGATCCTGGCGATGGCGATCTTCTTCGCGATCATGAAGAGCATCCGCCGGCACTACGACCGGGTGGCCTCGGAGCTGGTGGTCGGCGACGAGGACCCCGTCCTGCCCACGCGGGTGCACGCGGTCGTGCTGGTCTCCAAGCTGCACAAGCCGACGATGCGCGCGCTGGCCTTCGCCAAGGCGACCCGGCCCAACGTGCTCGAGGCCGTGTACGTCGGCACGGAGGCCGAGGAGACCGACCGGCTCCTGGCCGAGTGGGACGAGCGGCACATCGACGTGCCGCTGAAGGTGCTCTACTCGCCGTACCGGGAGATCATCCGCCCGATCGTGGAGTACACCTCCGAGATCCGGCGCAACAACCCGCGCGGCGTCGTGGCGGTCTACATCCCCGAGTACGTCGTGGGCCGGTGGTGGGAGCAGCTGCTGCACAACCAGACGGCCCTGCGGCTCAAGGGCCGGCTGCTGTTCACCCCCGGCGTCATGGTCACCTCGGTGCCCTACCAGCTCCGCGGCTCGGAGATCGGCAAGGAGCGCGAGGACTGGGAGCTGACCCGGGTCCGGCCCGGCGACATCCGGCGCGGCCGCGTCGGGCGCCCCCAGAAGTAGCCCGTGAGTCGGACGGAGGGGCCCGCGATGAGCCTGAGCGTCGGCGAGGAGGTCGAGGCCGAGGTCACCGCGATCGCCCACGGCGGGCACGGGGTGGCCCGGGTCGGCGGGCAGGTCGTCTTCGTCCGCCACGCGATCCCCGGCGAGCGGGTCACCGCGCGGGTGACCGAGGTGGACCGCACCTTCGCCCGCGCCGAGGCCGTCGCGGTGCTCCTCGCCTCGCCGGACCGGGTCGAGCCGCCCTGCCCGCTCTCCGGTCCGGGTGGCTGCGGGGGCTGCGACTTCCAGCACGTCGCGCTGCCCGCCCAGCGGCGGCTCAAGGCCGCGGTCGTGGAAGAGCAGCTGCGGCGGCTGGCCCGGATCGACCGCGAGGTCGAGGTCGAGCCGGTCCCCGGCGACAGCGACACATCACCGGAGGGCCTGCGCTGGCGGACCCGGATGCAGTACGTCGGCCTGCCGGACGGGCGTCGCGGCCTGCGCAAGCACCGCTCCCACGACGTGATCCCGGTCGAGGACTGCCTGATCGCCCATCCGCGGGCGCGTGAGGTGCTCGTGGACGGGGAGGTGTCGGAGGGCGCCGGCGAGGTCGTGACCGAGCGCGTCGACACGTCGTACGGCGCCCATGACCTGCGCGTGGCCGCGGACGGCTTCTGGCAGGTCCACCCGGGAGCGCCCCGGGTGCTCGTCGAGACCGTGCTCGGGATGCTCGGCCCGCGTCCGGGGGAGCGGGCGCTGGATCTCTACTCCGGGGTCGGGCTCTTCTCGGTCTTCCTCGCCGAGGCGGTGGGGGAGGGCGGCCGGCTGCTGGCCGTGGAGGGCGACCGGCGGGCGACGGAGCTGGCCCGGCAGAACCTCGCGGCCTACCCGTGGGCCCAGGCCGTGCCTGGCCGCGTGGACCAGGTGCTGCACGCCCGGCGCGACACCGGAGGCGCGGACGTGGTCGTCCTCGACCCGCCGCGGGCCGGCGCGAAGCGGGGAGTGGTCAAGGCCGTGGCCGAGTGGGGCCCGCGAGCGATCGCCTACGTCGCCTGCGACCCGGCCGCGCTGGCCCGGGACCTGGCCTACTTCGCCGCCCGCGGCTACGCGCTGCGCGACCTGCGCGCCTTCGACCTCTTCCCGATGACGCACCACGTCGAGTGCGTGGCGCTCCTGGAGCCTGCGCCCTGAGGGCTGGGAAGTTTGATATCGTTTATCTTGACGTCAAGATAACTAGGTGAGGCAAGCCTTCCTTTCCCGGCCGGACGAGCCGTGGGCAAGATGGACGACGGGCGAGACCGCCCGCAGACGATGAGGAGACCGTGATGGCGAGTGTCGACAGCTTCGGCGCCAAGGGCGCGCTGGACGTGAACGGGAAGAGCTACCAGATCTACCGGCTCGACGCCGTCACCGGCGACGGTCTGGACGTCGACTCGCTGCCGTACTCCCTCAAGGTGTTGCTGGAGAACCTCCTGCGCACCGAGGACGGCGCCGACATCACCGCCGACGACATCCGCGCGCTGGCCGGCTGGGACGAGGGCGCCCAGCCCGACAAGGAGATCCAGTTCACCCCGGCCCGGGTGATCATGCAGGACTTCACCGGCGTGCCCTGTGTGGTGGACCTGGCCACCATGCGCGAGGCGATGAGCGACCTCGGCGGCGACCCGAGCAAGATCAACCCGCTGGCCCCCGCCGAGATGGTCATCGACCACTCCGTGATCGCCGACGTCTTCGGCACCCCCGAGGCGTTCGAGCGCAACGTCGAGATCGAGTACGAGCGCAACCGCGAGCGCTACCAGTTCCTGCGGTGGGGCCAGGGCGCCTTCACCGACTTCAAGGTCGTCCCCCCGGGCACCGGCATCGTGCACCAGGTCAACATCGAGCACCTGGCCCGCGTGATCTTCACCCGCGACGTGGACGGCGAGCTGACGGCGTACCCCGACACCTGCGTGGGCACCGACTCCCACACCACGATGGTCAACGGCATCGGCGTGGTCGGCTGGGGCGTCGGCGGCATCGAGGCCGAGGCGGCGATGCTCGGCCAGCCGGTGTCGATGCTGATCCCGCGCGTGGTGGGCTTCAAGCTCTCCGGCGAGTTGCCCGAGGGCTCGACCGCCACCGACCTGGTGCTCACCATCACCGAGATGCTGCGCAAGCACGGCGTCGTCGGCAAGTTCGTGGAGTTCTACGGCGAGGGCGTCTCGGCCCTGCCGCTGGCCAACCGCGCCACGATCGGCAACATGAGCCCGGAGTTCGGCTCCACCATCGCGGTCTTCCCGATCGACGAGGAGACCGTGAACTACCTGCGGCTCACCGGCCGCACCGACGAGCAACTGGCGCTGGTCGAGGCATACGCCAAGGAGCAGGGCCTCTGGCACGACCCGAGCCGCGAGCCGCGCTACTCCGAGCGGCTCGAGCTCGACCTGTCGACCGTCGTACCGTCGTTGGCCGGCCCGAAGCGCCCGCAGGACCGGGTCGAGGTCACCAGCGCCAAGGAGTCCTTCCGCACCGCGCTGGCCGACTACACCTCCGAGCCGGACGCCACGGCGCCGGTCGCCCTGGACGGCGAGACCTTCGAGATCGGCCACGGCGCGGTGACCATCGCCGCGATCACCTCCTGCACCAACACCTCCAACCCGAGCGTGATGATCGGCGCGGCGCTGCTGGCCAAGAAGGCGGTCGAGAAGGGCCTGTCCCGCAAGCCGTGGGTCAAGACCACGCTGGCGCCGGGCTCCAAGGTGGTCTCGGACTACTACGAGCGCGCCGGCCTGACGCCGTACCTCGACAAGCTCGGCTTCAACCTGGTCGGCTACGGCTGCACCACCTGCATCGGCAACTCCGGTCCGCTGATCCCCGAGGTCTCCGCCGCGGTCAACCAGGCCGACCTCGCCGTCACCAGCGTGCTGTCCGGCAACCGCAACTTCGAGGGCCGGATCAACCCGGACATCAAGATGAACTACCTGGCCTCGCCGCCGCTGGTGGTCGCCTACGCGCTGGCCGGCTCGATGGACGTGGACCTGTTCAACGACCCGCTGGGCCAGGATCAGGACGGCAACGACGTCTTCCTGCGCGACATCTGGCCCTCGCCGGCGGAGGTCGAGCGGGTGATCGGCGAGGCGATCACCGCCGAGATGTTCGCCGAGGACTACGCCGACGTCTTCGCCGGTGACGAGCGCTGGCGCTCGCTGCCGACCCCCGAGGGCGACATCTTCGCCTGGGACGAGGACTCGACCTACGTCCGCCGCGCGCCGTACTTCGACGGCATGCCGGAGAAGCCCGAGCCGGTGACCGACATCGCGGGCGCCCGGGTGCTGCTCAAGCTGGGCGACTCGGTGACCACCGACCACATCAGCCCGGCCGGCGCGATCAAGAAGGACTCCCCGGCGGGCCGCTACCTCGCCGAGCACGGCGTCGAGCAGCGGGACTTCAACTCCTACGGCTCGCGCCGCGGCAACCACGAGGTGATGATCCGCGGCACCT
>JBIQLB010000009.1:0-100852 GCA_044464665.1 Nocardioides sp. | reverse complement strand
CAGTCCACCATGTCTTGAGACACCAGTGACCGATGTCCTGAACCAGAACACCGCCCCCTCTGCCAGGCCTTCGGTGAGCCGTCGCGCGACGAGTCCCGCCCGGCCACTGGGGCACCCCAGTTGATCGCGGTGCAGCCCCAGTCTTTGGCCTGACGGCCCCATCGGCGCCTCGGCGCGGCATACCTTTCCACGGCTGAAGCGGCGCGTTCGCGCGCCCTCCCGATCGAGAAGGACTCCGCATGCCGTTCACCTCCGCCGTCCGCAGACGACCCTGGGCCGCACCGCGCGGGGCAGCCCTGCTCGGGTACGCCGCCGCGCTGGCGCTCGCCCTCACCGGCCTCGCCGCCGTGCCCGCCGGGGCCATCCCCGGGACCACGTCGGTCAGCGGCATCGTCACCGGCGACTACAGCGAGCTCGACGAGAGCGGCATCTGGGTGCCGCTCTCCGCGTGCGACACGGTGCCGACCGACGAGGCCTTCCACATCGAGGACTGCGAGTTCGCCTACTGGTACGCCGACGGCGACGAGGGCTTCGAGATCGACGACTTCCCCACCGGCAAGTACCTCGTCGCCGGCGAGCTCGACGACCCGTACGCCGACTACGAGCCCGGCGCCGTCTCGCCCACCCCGATCACCGGCGCGACCAGCGGCCTGAGCACCCAGCTGACGGCCCGCCCCGACATCGACATGGACGGCGTCACGACGTCGCTCTCCCCGCGCCAGCCGATCGCCGGCCAGTCGGTCACGCTCTCGGTCTCCGGCCTCCCGGCCGGCGCCACGATCGACTCCTACCAGTGGCCCGGCGACGTCGACCAGGACTTCGTCGACGAGGCCGCCTACACCGTCCCGGCCTCCGAGCTCGATGTCGAGGACGCCTTCTTCGGCGCCGCCATCGTCGTCCAGGACGGTCACCGGCGCGCCTGGGCCATGGCCTCCTCGCCGTACCGCGTCTGGGCCTCCGCCGCCGAGGGCGGCGTGCTGCAGGGCACCATCACCGACGCCGGAGGCGTGATCGACTCCGCAGAGGACATCCGGCTCTCGCTGTGCAACCAGGAGGAGGGCACCGGGATCGGCGTGGCCGGCACCGACGCCTACCAGGTGACCCGGGTCGACGAGACCCACTTCGCCTACGAGGTCATCGTGCCGAACGGCGAGTACTGCCTCGACGCGGTCATCGACTACGCCGGCGGGCAGGACCACCTGCTGGCCTCCTCGACGGACGCCCACTGGGTGCCGGTGGACGAGGACTACTCCGCGGCCGAGATGTTCGAGGTCGATGGGGCCGACGACGCCAAGAAGGCCGTCACGATCGACCTCGACTTCGTGGCCGACGGCGGCTCGACCGGCGGCGGCGACGAGATCGGCCTGGTCAGCGCCCCGACGTTCTCCCCCGGAGCGCCGACGGTCGGTCAGCCGTTCGCGATGACCCACCCGCCGGTCTTCGACGGGCCGGTCGACGACGTCACCTACACCTGGCTGGTCGACACCGGTGAGGAGTGGACCTTCGTCGGCTCGGGCAACACCGCGTACACGCCCACGGCGCAGTACATCGGCAAGTCGCTCTACCTCCAGGTCAGCGCCGACCGCGGTGACGACTTCTTCGGGCAGAGCTTCCCCGCCGGGGTCATCGCCGCCGCTCCGGCTCCGCCGGCCAAGCCCGCCCAGGCGATGCCGAAGGGCGCCGTCACCAAGCTCCCGACGACGGTGACCGGGGTGAAGAAGGGCAAGGTCAAGGCCGGCACCAAGCTGAAGGTCAAGCCGCCCAAGGTCACCCTCGCCGGCGCCACGGTCAGCTACCAGTGGACCCTCAACGGCAAGCCGGTGAGCGGCGCGACCAAGAAGAAGTTCAAGACCACCAAGAAGCAGAAGGGCAAGAAGGTCGGCGTGATCGTCACCGTCTCCAAGCCCGGCTACGTCTCCGTGGTCAAGACCGTCAAGGCCGGCAAGGTGAAGTAGCCACCAGCCACCGGCCGGGCCCCGCGATCCTTCCCTCGATCGCGGGGCCCGGCTCGTCCGCGGAGCGCGCCTCTCTAGGCTTGCCGCCATGCTTGCCACCACCCGCGACGGCGCGGTCTCGCTGCTCACCCTCGGCCGGCCCGAGCGCCGCAACGCCCTCAACCTCGAACTCGCCCGGGCCCTGTGGGAGTCGGCGCAGGAGGAGGTCGCGGCCGGCGCGCGCGTCCTGGTCGTCACCGGCGAGGGGACGGCCTTCTGCTCCGGCGCCGACCTGGGCGGGGTGTACGGCGAGGACTTCATCGAGGCGCTCTACGCGATGCTGCACGGGCTCTCCGGCCTGCCGGTGCCGGTGATCGCCGCGGTCAACGGCCCGGCCATCGGCGCGGGCACCCAGCTCGCCCTGGCCTGCGATCTGCGGATCGCGGACGAGACCGCCGCCTTCGGCGTGCCCACCGCGCGCAATGGCATGGCCGTGGACGCCTGGACCATCCGCACCCTCCAGACCGTCGCCGGGGGCGGGCTCGCCCGCCGGCTGATGCTGGCCGCCGAGACCGTCGACCGCGAGACCGCGCTGCGTCACGGACTGGCCGACCGGGCCGGCGACCTGGACGCGGCCATGGCCTGGGCCCAGGAGATCGCCACGCTGGCGCCGCTCACGCTGGCCCACAACAAGCTGGTGCTGGCCGGCGGCAGCGACGCGGAGATCGAGCGGACCTTCGCCGCCTGCTGGGCCAGCGAGGACGTCCGCGAGGCAGCCACCGCGCGAGCGGAGAAGCGGAAGCCGGTATTCCAGGGACGCTGAGGGCTCTCAGTGCCCCAGGACCACCAGCACATCGCCCTCCTGGACGACGTCACCGGGCTGGACCCGCACCTCCAGCACGGTCCCGGAGCGCTCGCTGAGCACCGGGATCTCCATCTTCATCGACTCCAGCAGCACGACGGCATCGCCCACGGCCACCGCCTCCCCGGAGGTCACCGAGATGGAGAGCACGCTGGCCACCATCTCGGCCTGGATCTGGGAGGTCGTCGCCATGGGCGGCACAGTAGTCCCGCGCGGCGGTTACCCGCGCGTTCGACGGCGGGGCCGGATCAGTGCAGCGGCCGGAAGCGGCCGGGCTCGGGCCGGTGCGCCTCGGCCTCCTCGTCGCGCCGGGCCCGGCTGCCGTGCGAGCCGGTGAGGTACTGCTCGGCGCGGATCACGACGTACCCGATCGCCAGGCCCACGACCAGGCTGTAGAGCCCGCTGAGGAGGATCGTGTCCAGCCCGACCTCGCGGTCGATCAGCCGGGTGGTCGTCGGCGCCGTGGCCGCGACGCCGAAGGCGCAGACCCACCAGCCCTGCCGGCGGCGGGCGCGCATGAAGGTGCCCCAGACCAGCGCCGGGATGCCGAGCACGGCCACGATCGGATGCGGCACCGCACCCAGGTGGTCGCGGATGATCTGCCGCAGCTCGTCGATCGGCTCGACCAGCGCCTGGGAGCCCCAGTGCGCGATCGCCTCGCTGTAGGCCAGCGCGGCCGCCAGCAGCACGACGGCCCCGATCGCGATCACGTAGCCGCGCCGGCCCAGCCCATGCAGGCCCGCGCCCAGGCCGTAGACGAGGAACAGTCCGCCCAGCACCGAGAGCCCGAGCACGACGTACCCGAGCCGGTTGACGTCCAGGTCCAGGTCGCTGGTCTCGACGTAGCCGGCCATCGCCAGGGCGCCGGTCCACGACAGCGCCAGGGCGACCACGACCTCGCGGGCCGAGCGGCCGAAGGTGGCGGCCGGCACGGTGGCCATCACCGCCAGCAGCGCGGCGAGCACGCCGGTGATCACCGCGGCGCCGGCGACGGCCGGCTCCCAGTCGGCGACCAGCGCGCCGGTGACCAGCGCCGCGCTCAGCACGCCCGCCCAGACCGGGCGCCCGCCCGTGCGGACCGCCAGCCCGACCGCCAGCGCGGTGGTCATCAGGCCGGCGGCGGCCGAGACGACGGGGTCGGGGAACCAGTCGGTCAGCGGACCCGCGATGAGCACGGCCGCGGACGCGAGCACGAGCAGCACCCAGGCCGTCGTACGCGGGACGTGCCAGTCCCGGGTGCGCCCGCGCGGCTTCCGGCGGTCCCGGGTGGCACGACGACGTCCGGCCGAGCGATCACCCGACACGCGCTCCACCCTTCCCGGTCGTCCCCGAACGCGTGCAGGGTAACAACGGGCTCACAGTCTGCGGTTGCCGAGCGAGGGGTTCTCGGCGCGGGCGTCCCGTACGGCGGACAGATCGAGCGTCGCGGTCAGCACCGCCTCGTCCTCGCCGGCCTCGGCGACCACGTCCCCGGTCGGCGCCACCACCATCGAGTGGCCGGAGTAGCGGGGGCCGGGCTGGCCGCAGCCGACCACCCAGCAGAGGTTCTCGATGGCGCGGGCGCGCAGCAGCGTGCGCCAGTGCTCCACCTTGCGCGGTCCGGCGACCCAGGCCGCGGGCACGACCAGCACGTCCGCGCCGGCCGCGGACAGCAGCCGGGCCAGCTCGGGGAAGCGCAGGTCGTAGCAGGTCATCAGCCCCAGCCGGAGGCCGCCGAGATCGGCGGTCGTGCCGGCCGGCTCGCCCGGGCTCACCCGGTCGGACTCGCGGTAGCCGAAGGAGTCGTAGAGATGCACCTTGCGGTACGTCGTGCTCCGGCCGGGCTCGGCCAGGACGAGCGTGTTGTACGGCCGGGCCGGATCCTCGGCCGTCTCGAACATCCCGCCCACGACCGACCAGCCCTGCTCCTCCGCGAGCGCGCGCAGCGTCGTGGTGAAGGGGCCGTCGAGCGGCTCGGCGTACGGCGCGAGATCGCTGCCCGGCGTGCCGAAGTCGCGGGCGGACGCCTCGGGCAGCACCACCAGGTCGGCGCCGCCGTGCTCGGCCACGAGGCCGGGGAGGCGGCCCAGGGCGGCGCGGTTCTCCGCGCTCTCCAGGGAGGCGGCGCGCTGCCAGAGGAGCACCCGCAGGGACTCGGGCTCGGCGGACGTCATGTCCCCAGGGTGCCAGTCGAGGGCATACTGCCGGGCATGGGGCGAGGATCGGCGCGATGACCGCTGCCACACTCGGCGCCGTCGTCGTGTCGGGGGGCGAGGCCGTGCGCCTGGGCGGCGTCGGCAAGACCTCGATCGAGCTCGGCGGGCTGACCCTCCTGGAGCACGCCCTCTCCGCTCTCGCCGACGTGCCCGAGGTGGTCGTGGTCGGCGACCCGGTGCCCACCAGCAGGCCGGTGACCTTCCGGCGCGAGGACCCTGCCGGCGGAGGCCCGGCGGCGGCGCTCCTCGCCGGGCTGCGGGGCTTCCCGCGACCACCGCAGTGGCTGATCGCCCTCGCCGTCGACATGCCGCTGGTGACCGCCGCGACGATCCGCCGGCTGACGCTCGCCCTCGGGCCCGACGGCGCCGTGCTGGTGGACGGCGACGGCCGGCGACAGCATCTGTGCGGGGTGTACGCCGTCGCGGCGCTGGAGCGCCATCGCCCGTCGTACGAGGACGAGCACGGCCTGCCGATGCGCCGGCTGCTCGACGGCCTGGAGCTCACCGAGGTGCCCGCGATCGGCCAGGAGGCGCGCGATGTGGACACCTGGGAGGACCTGCTGGAGCTGCGCGAGCTGCTCGGCGACTAGCGCCCACCTGGACCACCGGGACCGACCTCGCCGAACCGCTTGCACCCGCCTGGCCCGTGGGTGAAGGTAGTCAGGTGAACCTCCATGACTGGATCGACGAGCTCTGCGATGTCCTCGACATCGAGCTCGAGCTGGACGAGGCCCTGATCCTGGACCTGGCCAAGGAGGCCGCCCACAACGTCGAGCGGCCGGCAGCGCCGATCTCGACCTTCCTCCTCGGCTACGCCGCGGCGAGCGCCGGCGGCGATCCCGACGAGACCGAGCGGCTCGCCGGGGCGGCGATGGATCTGGCTCAACGGTGGGACAAGTCGGCCGACGAGCTCGAGCACGAGGACGACGACCCCGAGGTCGAGGAGGAGCTCGACTCGGTCGACGCCTAACGTAGGGCGCATGCGCGCTGCCGTCGTACCCACGCCTGGGGGGCCGGAGGCCCTCACCATCGCCGAGCTGCCGGATCCCGAGCCGGGACCCGGGCAGGTCGTGCTCGACGTCGTCGCCAGCGCGGTGAACCGTGCCGACCTGCTGCAACGGCAGGGCTTCTACCCACCGCCGCCGGGCGCCAGCGACGTGATCGGCCTGGAGTGCTCCGGCCGCGTCTCGGCCGTGGGAGCCGGTGTCGAGGGCTGGTCGGTGGGCGACGAGGCGTGCGCGCTCCTCGCCGGCGGCGGGTACGCCGAGAAGGTCGCCGTGCCGGCCGGGCAGCTGATGCGCGTGCCGGCCGGTGTCGACCTGGCGACCGCCGCGTCGCTGCCCGAGGTCGCCTGCACGGTCTGGTCCAACGTGGTGATGGTGGGCCGGCTGCGGCCGGGCGAGACCTTCCTGGTCCACGGCGGGGCCGGTGGCATCGGCTCCTTCGCCATCCAGCTCGCCGCGGCCCTGGGCGCTCGCGTCCTCACCACGGCCGGGTCGCCGGAGAAGCTGGAGCTGTGCCGCTCGCTCGGGGCCGACCTGGCCATCGACTACCGCGAGGAGGACTTCGCCGAGATCGTCGCCGGGCTCGGCGGCGCCGACGTGATCCTCGACAACATGGGCGCGAAGTACCTCGACCGCAACCTGCGCGCCCTGGCCACCGAGGGCCGCCTGGTCATCATCGGCATGCAGGGCGGGATCCGCGGCGAGCTGGACATCGCCGGCCTGCTGGCCAAGCGGGGCGCGGTCATCGCGACCTCGCTGCGCGCCCGGCCCGAGGAGGCCAAGGCGGCGATCTGCCGCGAGGTCGAGGAGCACGTCTGGCCGCTGGTCGAGGACGGCACGATCCGCACGATGGTGCACGCCGAGCTCCCCCTGGAGGAGGTCGGCGCGGCCCACGCCCTGCTGGAGGACGGCTCCCACACCGGCAAGGTCCTGCTCCGGGTCGCTCCGGGCGCGTAGGACCCTCGTACTAGGGTCGGAGCCATGTCCTCCCAGCAGCCCGAGACTCCGCACGACCCGCGCATCCTCATCGTCGACCCGCAGGGCGCTCCCGCCCAGGCGATGCAGGAGGACGCCCGCGAGGACGAGGACTCGCCGGTCAACCTCGTCGAGGAGCCGGCCAAGGTGATGCGCATCGGCAGCATGATCCGGATGCTGCTGGAGGAGGTGAAGGCCGCTCCGCTCGACGACGCCGGGCGCGCGCGGCTGGCCGGCATCCTGAGCACCTCGATCACCGAGCTCAAGGAGGGCCTGGCCCCCGAGCTGGGCGAGGAGCTGGACCGGCTCATCGACCCGTTCAGCAACACCACTCCCTCGGAGTCGGAGCTGCGGATCGCCCAGGCCCAGCTGGTCGGCTGGCTGGAGGGCCTCTTCCACGGCATCCAGACGGCGATCTACGCCCAGCAGATGGCCGCCCGGGCCCAGCTGGAGCAGATGCGCCGCGCCCTGCCCGGCGGCATGCCGCCCCAGGGTGGCGAGGAGGAGCAGCAGCAGGGCGCCCAGCTCGGCGAGCACAGCTCCGGAGGCATGTACCTCTAGTCCGCTAGGACGGCCGCCGGCGCCGCAGCAGGCGGACGACGACCAGCGCCAGCACCGACAGCACGACGATCCCGCCGGCGATGGACAGCGGCCGCGACCAGTCCCACGCGTCCTCGCGCGGCCCGTGGGGCAGCAGCGGATCGGAGGAAGCGCCGGGCGCTGGCTGCGTCGATATCCGGGTGATCGCCAGCACCTGATCGGCCGTCGCCTGGTCGAAGACGGCTGAGCCGCCGCACAGGTCGGCCGAGAGCCGACCCGGATGCGCGCCCTGGGCGAAGACCAGGAGACGCTTGCCGGCGGCGTACTCGCCCAGGCCACAGGCGGCCTCGCTCGCCGCCGTCTCGACCCGCTCGACCTCGGCGGCCTCGCCCTTGTAGACGGTGTCGACGCGCAGGCTGTAGACGCGGGTGCTGACCTGATCGGTCGAGCTCCACTCGACGGTCCCCGCGAGCACCGTGTCGGCGCGGTCCACCTGCTCGGCGACGCTCATCTGCACACAGCTGCAGGCCACGGCCGCCTGCGGCGCGATGACGACGAGGGCGGCGGCCGCCAGCGCGGCCAGGAGGAGGCGGGTCATGGGATCAAGTCTCCCGAGGGCAGCTCGCCGCTGTCGAGCAGGCGCTCCACCACGCTGGCCACACCGTCCGCGTCGTTGTCCGGAGCCAGCCGAGCAGCGGCCTCCACGGCGCGCGGATCGGCGTTGGCCATGGCGTACGACGTACCGGCCCAGCGGAGCATCGGCACGTCGTTGGGCATGTCCCCGAAGGCGACCACGTCGGCGGCGGCGACCCCCCGGGACAGGCAGAAGCTGGCCAGTGTCGCGGCCTTCGTCACGCCCTGCGCGCTGATCTCCAGCAGGGACGAGGAGGACGACCAGGTGATCTCCACGCGATCGCCCACGGCCTCCTCGGCGCGATCCCAGAACTCCTGTGGCTCCAGCACCTCGTGCCGGGCCAGCAGCTTGACCGCGGGCACGTCGAAGATCTCGGCCAACGGCGCCCGCCTGCTGCCCGGCGGCACCGGGTAGCGCTCGACGAAGCCGGGCTCCAGCGCGAACGTCTCGACCGTCTCGATCGCGAAGTGCGTGTCGGGTACGGCGCGCCGCAACGCTTCCGCCACCTCGAGGCCACCGGCCGGCGCGATCGGCCACATCTGGGCGACCCGCGAGCCGGCCACGTCCCAGAGCAGCGCTCCGTTGGAGACGATCGCGTGGCCGTGCGCGCCGACGTGCTCGAAGACCTCCTCGGCCCAGCGCAGCGGGCGGCCGGTCACGAAGACCACGTCGATCCCGGCTCGCTCGGCGGCCGCCAGGGCCCGCCGGGAGCGCTCGCTGATCCGCCCGTCGGAGCGAACCAGCGTGCCGTCCAGGTCGGTGGCGATCAGGCGGACGGGCATGCCGGGGACGCTACGGCACATGCGCGAGCGGGGTCGAGGTGGATGCCTCGACCCGTGAGCCGACCTGCCACCCACGGCGAACCTCGAGATAGTCCCGCCCTTCGGCTCAGATGCCTTTCGTCGACGCCAGGAGTGTCTGCGTGTAGGAGTGACGCGGGCTCTCCATCACCGTGACGGTCGATCCGTGTTCGACGACCTCACCGTCTCGCATGACGAGCACGCTATCGGTGAGGTATCGGACCACGGCGAGGTCGTGAGAGACCAGGACGATCGCCAAGTCTCGCGCACGTCGCAGGTCCTCCAGCAGGTTCAGAAGGCTGGCTTGCAAGGATACGTCCAGCGCCGAGGTCGGCTCATCGGCCACCAGCACCTCCGGATCTGCAGCCAGGGCCCGTGCGATACCGACCCGCTGGCATTGGCCACCACTGAGGCTTCGTGGTCGAACGTTATGGAACTGCGAACCCAACCCGACGCGCTCCAGCCCTTCTGCGGCCTGCCGACGGGCGTCACTGCGCGACAGCCCGTCCCACACCTCATGCACCTCGGCCACGGCGTCGAGGACCGTCATGAGAGGATTCAGACAGGCATACGGGTCCTGGAAGACCATTTGGACCTTGCGGCGCCGCGGATCGCGGCGGCCGATCTGCTGCCACGACAAGCCTTCGACCGTCAGCGTCCCGGAGGTAGGCGGCAGTACACCTACGAGCACCTTGGCGAATGTCGACTTGCCCGAGCCGCTCTCGCCCACCAGACCGATCGTTGCTCCTGGCCGAACGGTCAGCGAGGCACCCGAGAGCGCCGCTCTCCGCGACCGTCCATAGACCACCGAAACGTCCCGAGCCTCGATCTCCAAGGGGCTTTCGCTTCTCATCGTGGACCTCGCGACAGGGGATGGAAGCACGCCACTTGGTCGTGGTCGAGCGGGGTGAGGCGCGGCCGGTCTGCCACACAGTCGGCATTGCTCCGGCCGCAGCGTGGCTCGAAGCGACAGCCGGGCGACCACGTGCGTGGGCTCGGCGGCATCCCCTCGATGCCGGCCATCGGACCTCCGTCGAGTTTCGGACGCGCCGCCAGAAGCTCGGCGGTGTACGGGTGGCGCGGATCGGTCATGACGGTGGGCACTGCACCGGCCTCGATCGAGCACCCGGCGTACATCACGGTGACGCGGTCACAGACCTGCTCGATGACACCCATGTCATGACTCACGAGAACCAAGCCCATCCCATCGTTCGCACACAGGCTGCGCAACTCGCGCAAGATGCTGCGCTGTACCGTCACATCCAGCGCGGTCGTGGGCTCGTCGGCGATGAGCAACCGAGGCCGGCCGGCCAGCGCCAGTGCAATCATCACCCGCTGACGCTGTCCCCCCGAGAGTTCGTGCGGGTAGCGCTTGAGAAGTGCGGGGTCGAGATGGACCCGCTCCATCAACTCACGGGAGCGCTCCGTCGCACTTGAGGAACGATCGTGCACCCGAGCCGTCTCCCGCAGCTGCGCACCGACCTTCATCACCGGGTCGAGCCCCGAGAGCGATGCTTGCGGGATGAGCGCGATCTCGCGACCTCGCAGCTCACGCCACCGTCGCTCGGCCGCAGCCACCACGGCCGTCCCGCACACGACCAGGCGTCCGGCAGTCACTTCCCCACCGACAAGGCCAAGGGTTCCGGTCAGAGCGCGACAGGCTACCGACTTTCCAGATCCAGACTCGCCCACCAACCCCACAGCCTCACCAGCGGCTACCTCCAAGGAGAGATCGCTGACGACCTCCAACCCCCTGATGCTGACCGAGACGGCTTGCGCGTCCACGAGATCAGCCATACTGGCGTCCTTGTTCCAGTCGCATCGATGAGGCCTCCGGTGCAGCATCGGTGGCATGGAGTGATCCGCGGTCCAATCGACGGTCCACCGTCAACGTCACACCGACGCCGAAGACCACGAGGAGCAGAGTCGGCGCAAGCACCAGCAGCGGCGCCTGCTGAAGGAACGCTCGCCCTTCGTACATCATCACTCCCCATTCGGGACTCGGCGGCTGGATGCCGGCGCCGAGGAACGGCAGGGCGGCGACCACACCCACCACCAGCAGCATGTCCCCTGCGGCCACCGTTCCCGTCGTCCGTGTCAACAGTGGCAGCATGTGCCTGGCAACGATGCGGGCCCGTGAGTACCCGAGAGTCTTCGCCGCAACGATGAAGTCGCTGCCGACCAGTGCCCTCGCCTGTGCACGTGCCAGTCGCGCGTAGAGGGCCCAGTTGATGAACCAGACGGCCAACAGGGTTGCCGGCGCTCCCGCGGGCAGCGGCCCGATCGACCAGTCAGCATCGAAGATCAGCACCAGCGTCAGGGCGAACAAGACGAACGGGAAGGCGAGAAGGCCGTCGATAACACGCTCCATCAGCATCTCGGGCCACCTCGGGCGCGCCATCACGACGACAGTCCCGATCAGCGTTCCGAAGCACCAACTGACCGCTACTCCAGCGAAGGCTAGGAACATATCCAGACGCCCGGCGACGAAGAGCCGGGTGGCGACGTCCCGCCCGAGTTGATCGGTGCCCAGCCAGTGGCTCCCCGAAGGACCCTGCAATGGAACGCCGACCGTGGCCTGGGGGTCGAACGCGGACAGCAGCGGCTGCAGCACACATGCGACCACCAACATGGCCAGGGTCACTGGCCCAACGTGGAGCCGGCGCACGCGACGTAGCCACACTTGCCGCCCAGCGCCGCGACCCTCACTGGGCACTGCGCACCCTCGGATCGAGGAGGGTCAGGAGAATCTCGGTCGTCCAGTTGAGAACGACAGCGACGACCGCCGTCACGACTGCGATCCCCTGCACCACTGGGAAATCACGGTTCTGCGCCGCACGTGCCAGTTCGGTTCCCAAGCCCGGCAGGCCGAAGACTGCCTCGATGGTGACTGCACCACTGATCAGGTAGGCGGCGTTGACTCCCACGATCACGATCGCCGGAAGCAGCGAGTTCGGGAGCACGTGACGCATAACTAGGCGTCTACGCGAGAGACCCCGCGCGAACGCGGCCTCGAAGAACTGCGACTCAAGGACACTTGCGCCGGCACGTGCCGTGCTCCTGGCGGTCAGTGCGGCGAGATAGGCCGAGAGGGCCAGTGCCGGAACCCAGAGGTACTGGATGCTCTCGCCACCCTCCCGCCAACCACCTGCGGGCGCCCACTTCAGGGCGATTCCGAACACGTAGAGCAGCACCAAGCCGAGGACGAAGGTGGGAATCGCCAGGCCCAGCAGCATCGTGCCACTCCCCATCGTCCGAGCGATCCGACGACGCGACAGACTCGCCGCCAGCCCCAGGCCCAAGCCCGCCAGGGTGCCGAAGAGCAAGGCCAGCCCGACCAGCATCAGCGTCACCCGAAGGTCATCAGTCACCATTTGCCTGACCGGAGTCGACTGGACCACCGAGTGGCCCAAGTCGCCTGCAGCCAGTCGTGTCAGGACGTCCCACAACTGCACAGGAAGCGCCTTGTCGACACCCAACTCGGCGCGCATCGCAGCCAGCGATTCCTCGCTCGCCCTTACTCCGAGGATCGCTCTGGCGGGATCGCCGGGAACCACCCGAAGCAGCACCGCGGTGAGCATGACCACAGTAATAACTACAGAGGCGAGTTGGACCATCCTGCGCAGCGTGAGCGCAGCGAGCGATCTCAGGGAGTTCATCACGGGCCGCCAGGCCCTTACTTCTTGGTCGCGACTCGGTAGTTCTGTCCTCCGGTGAGCCAGAAGACGTCGTGGTCCACATTGGCCCCCATCAAGAACCCGTATCCGACGAGCGGGACGAACGGCTTGTCCTCGGACAGCAGATCCATCGCATCGGAGATGGTCTGCTTGTACTCTTCGCCGGTCTCCCCCTTCCAAGCCTGCACGAGGTCGTCGGCACGATCCCAACCCGCGTTGGACGCGTGCCCTCCGCCGTCAGAAGGCATCACCCAGTTGATCAGATCCTCAGCGAACACGCCCATGCCCGGCCAGATCGCGATCTCGAAGTTGCCCTTCGCGAGGTTGTCGGCGAAGAGATTGGGATCCTGCTGCTCGACCGTGGCCGTCACGCCGACCGCCTCGAGCTGCTGAGCGATCATCTGGGCCATCTGCACCTCGTCCGCGGAGACCGCCTTGGCGCTGATGGTGACTTTGCACGCCGAGCCGCACGCCGATGCCGCCACCAGTTGCTTCGCCTCGTCAACCTCGGCCGCACCGTTCACGAACGCGGAGTAGTACGGCGATCCCTCCGGGAAGATCGACAGCTGAGGGCTGTTCTTCCCGAAGTAGACCACCTGATTGAGCTGGGTACGATCGATGGCGGCGCTGATCGCATCACGCAACTTGGCGTCAGCGGTGGGGACGCCGGAACGCATGTTCATGACGAGGTACTCGCCACCGATCTCCGTGGAATCCCAGAATGCCTTGAGATCACCGCTGAGCTGAGTAGCCGCCTGGACCGGGATCGCGTCGGCAACGTCGACCTGCCCCCCTTGCAGCTGCGACAGGCGGGCCGCCGCGTCGGGAACGGTCACGAACCGCAGAGTCTCGATCGCCGGCTCCGCACCCCAATAGTGCGGGTTCGCCTTCAGCACCACCTCGTTGGCACTGTGCTCGTCGACCATGTACATCCCCGCGCTGACCGGAGTCTTGAGGAACTCCTCGCGCTTGGCCTCGTCAGCGAGTCTTGTCGCCGGCAAGATCGGCGCCCCAGGAATCCCCAAGGTGAGATCCAGCCGCGGTGACGGCTGGTTGAGACTGACCTCGACCTCAGTATCGTTGAGCGCCTTGACGTCGCTGATAGCCGAGAACGCATAGGTCCACACGCCGCTCTCGAACCCCCTGGCGAAGTTCAGCGAGGCCGCGACGTCTTGGGCCGTCAGCGGAGTCCCGTCGGAGAACGTGGCATCGGCACGGACCTGGAAGACCCACTTCTTGTCGCCAGGTGTCCACGTCTCGGCGATGCCCGGCGAGGCCTCCGTTCCGTCATCGTTGATGGTCGTCAACGTGCCACCGACCAGGCCCTGGATGCCAATCTGGTCGTGTTCGAAGTTCTTGGTCGCGTCGAGTGTCGCGACCGAACTGCCGATCGCGACGGTGAGTTCGTCGGGGACTCCCCCGCTGGACGACTCGGCAGGATCGGCGCCTCCACCGCAGCCGGCGAGGAGGGCGCCCGCCGCCGCCAACGCGGCCAGAGCCGCCCGAGTGCGTGTCTTGAGGAGGAGTACCGACATCACAGGACCTTTCTGTCCAACGGGTGCCGACAGATTAAGATCATTCAACGAGCGTGTCAATGGCGCAATTCTGAAGAGAACACTTCTTACGCTCCCCGGGCACCGTCGGCTACGTTCTCACCGGCAGGGGACCGGCCGTACAGGATCCGGCCGGCTGCCGACTACCTGAGATTGGGACACGATGCTACTGACCGAGTACTGCCGCCACGACGCGACCGGTCTCGCCGAGTTGGTCCGGAATGGGCAGGTCACCACCGACGAACTCCTGGCCGCCGCACACGACGCCTACGCGCTCATCAACCCGGTACTCAACGCCGTCGTCGAGTTCTACGAGGACGGGGGCCGACTTTCTCCGGAAACAGGGGCTGAGACCTTCCCGGGCGTTCCGATGCTGCGAAAGGACACCGGCCCAGCCGAGGCGGGGCGGGTGCAGGCACACGGAAGCCGGTTGTTCGCCGGCATGACGGCGGAGAACGACAGCTTCGCCACACAACGGGCTCGCCGGGCCGGCCTGCGCATCGTGGGTAGAACCACGATGCCAGAGTTCGGTATGTCGGGAGCCAGCGAGTCGCTGGCTCACGGCATCACTCGAAACCCGTGGAACACCGAGCGGAGTTGTGGCGGCTCGTCCTCAGGGTCGGCCGCGGCGGTCGCGGCCGGTCTGGTGCCGATCGCCACCGGCACCGACGGGGGCGGCTCGCTGCGCATCCCGGCGGCATTCTGCGGCGTTGTCGGGCTGTGCCCGTCCCGTGGGCGGGTCTCCGACGGGCCCGACCGTCAAGATTCCGGTCGTGGTCGTGATCGAAGCTTCGTGCTCTGCCGCTCGGTACGAGACATGGCGGCGGCGTTGGACATCCTCGCCGGCAATCACGCCGGCGACCCCTTCATCGTTCCTCTTCCAGAGGCCTCGTTCCGTGATGCCCTCACTATCGCCACGCCGCGGCTACGCATCGGCTTGGCAGACACCTCATGGGTCGGCGCTGCAGTCGCGCCGACCGTCGTGGCAGCGGTCCACTCGACTGGCCGGCTGCTGGAGCAGATGGGTCACTACGTCGAGCCGGTCCCGGTTCCCTACGATGCCGGGCTTCACCGACGAGTCGCCGAGGGAGTCTTCATGATGAGCCTCGCCGATCTGGATGCGACGGCCCAGCGAATCGGCCGGCCGATCTCCGAGGAAACCCTGGAGCCGCTCAACCTCGCCTTCCACCGTCTCAGCTCACGACTGCCGCTTCGCTACGCACTCGAGACGTCCGAGGCCGAGCGCGCATTGCGCGCGCAGGTGGGCACGGCCTTCGCCGACTACGACATCGTGGTGACGCCGACCATGCACGAGACCGCTTACGATCTCGGCCGGTTCACCACCACGGTAGCCGACTGCTCTCCGTCGGACTTCATCGACGCCGACGCGACCAACTTCTCATTCGTCGACGTCTTCAACGTCACCGGCCAGCCGGCGCTCTCACTACCCCTCTTCCTCGATTCCGAAGGGATGCCGATCGGCATCCAACTAGCGGCGCGATTCGGCGACGAGACCGTCCTGGTGCAGATCGCCCGAGACCTGGAGACGGCACTCCCCTGGGCCGACCGGCGTCCCGACGTCCACGCCTCGCCCGCCTCCTAGCCACGAACGGACCCGAATCACTCACTCCGGTCAAGAGACCTGCACGACCTCGGTCCGCCCGGGAGGACGCATTCCCCTCAACGCCATCGCTGCCCGGACACGCTCCTGGGCGCTGCGACGGGCCACGGCGTGCGGCGCCACGCCCTGGTCCTGGCTATCAATCAGCACACGGCTGGCATTGGCGCGCATCTTGCGCGACACGGCAGCAAAGACCTCGTCCGGCTCGACCGGGAACGCCGAGGTGCGAGCGTCCATGGAGTAGGCCGCGGCGATCACGCCGCCAGCATTTGCGATGAAGTCGGGCACGACAGGAACACCACGCCCGTGGAGGACCTCCAAGGCTGCTGGCGTCGTCGGCATGTTCGCCGCCTCAACGACCAGTCGCGCCTTCAGATCCCTTGCCAACCCCTCGTCGACGACGTCCTGCCGAGCAGCGGGAACAAGGATGTCGGCATCGGCTTCCAACGCCTCGTGCGTGGGACGGCAGCCACCGTACTCCAGCACGCACCGGTCGCCTGCCTGACGTCGCAATCTCGTGAGCAACTCGAGGTCGATCCCGTCGGCATCGATGACCGCGCCGACCGAGGTGGACACGGCGACAACGGTCGCTCCGAGATCGGCCAGCCGCCGCGCCGCCGCCTCCCCGACAGCTCCGAAGCCTTGCACCGCAACCGTCGTGCGCCCCATGGTCAATCCGACAGTGGCAGCAGCCTCGTCCGCGGCCTCGGCAACCCCGAACCCGGTCACGCCGAGCTTGTCGTAGGCAAGCCCTCCGAGTACCTCAGGAAGCCCGACAGCAACCTCCCGCGAACCGAGTTCGTCGAAGAGAACCGCGGCATCCGCTTCCGCCATCCCCATGTCAAGCCCGAACACGTACTCCTCGGGTACCTCGTTTCGCAACGCTCGAGCAAAGGCACGGAGGACCTCGGGCTTCCGTGGAGACTCCGGATCCCCGAGGATGCCGGCCTTGGCCCCGCCGAAGAAGAGATCGACGGCCGCCCACTTCCACGTCATCGTCCGAGCCAGACGGGCGACCTCGTTCACCGTCAGGGTGGGACTCATCCTGGTGCCGCCCTTGCCCATCCCTCGCGCCGTGTTGTCGATCACGAGCACACCACGCATGCCGGTACGCCGATCCGCAACGCAGATCACCTTCTCGGGGCCCCACTCATCGACCGAGTGGAGCAGGTCGTTCTCCATTGACACGTTTCCTCTCGAACTTCGATGTCCGCCACACCGGCACTTCAACGGGCATTCGCCGTCAGCAGGTACCCATCGGCTCAGCCACAGGTTTGATCGACCGGCACCGCAGCTCGCAGCGTGCGAACGCTGCCGTCCTCCTCGATCAAGAACTCGGCGGGACGACGTCGCCCGTTGTACCGGGAGCTCAGCGAGGAGGCGTAGGCTCCCGCGTCGGCAATCGCCACAAGGTCGCCTCGGCGCAAGCGCGGAAGCCGGTGGCGGCCGAAAGTGTCCCCGCTCTCACACACGGGCCCCTCGACGTCGGTGTCGATCAAGGGCGCCCGCTCTTTGTCCCGACCCAGGGCTACGACATCGTGGTGCGCACCGTAGAGGGCCGGACGGATCAGTTCCGTCAAGCCCGCGTCGATGACGACCTGCTGGCGGCCGGAGCGGCCGCGCACAGCAAGGACCCTGGACACCACGAAGCCCGCGTCGGCCACCAGGTACCGCCCAGGCTCGATGGCGCACCGGGGTGGCAGAGTCCTCCCGGTAGAGTTCAGCCGATCAGCGAGCCCCAGCGCAAACTCTTCGGGCGCTGGACCATCAGCGCCGTGCGCTGGGAATCCACCACCGAAGTCCACGGTGTCAACGTCGCCGCCGCTGGGTAGGCGACTCAGCGCACTCCTCATGTCGACAGCGGCGACGGCCCCGTCGATCCAGGCAGCCACTCCCCCCAATTGAGAGCCGACGTGGACATGGACGCCTCGCAGACGCAGGGTCCCATCGGCGAACTCCGGCCGAGATGCGGCCACCATGAGCTCGTCGGCTGCCATACCGAACTTGCTGGAAGCCTTGCCCACCGCGAGACCCGCGTGGGTCTCTGGCGCGACCTCGGGATTGAGCCTGAGCAGTACGTCGGGCGATGCGGACCCACCCAGAACTGTCCGACAGATGGCCGCAAGCGCGGCGATCTCCTCCACAGATTCCACCGCGATCCAGCGGATAGGCTCGCCTTCGCGCAGTGCCCACGCGACCGCCGCCAGGTCTTCGTCTGACTTGCCGATGCCCTCCAAGGATACGCGCGCGTTCGGGACCCCTGCGGCAGCAGCCATCCGCCATTCGCCCAGCGAGACGACGTTGGCGCCCCAGCCGAGTTGCCCGAGACGCCGGATGACGCCGGGGACATCATTGGCCTTGACCGAGTACTGCCGGATCCATGGATCGCGGAAGGCCGAGCACAGGTCGACGGACCTCGCCGAGAGGCGCGGCGCCAGCATGACGTAGAACGGCGTCGGATGACTCCTGCTGATCTCAGTCATGACTGCACGGGTCTCCAGAACTCCGTCACCCACCGAGACCGGTGCCGCTGGGCCGGCGACACACTCCGGTACGGGAGATATGGGAATGGTCACGACAGCAGTAGTTCCCCGTCGGCAATGACCGTGACGTCGTCGAGGATGAGAGTCGGCCGCCAGTAGACGAGATCCTGATGAAGTGGAGCGACGTTCTCCCCGCCGAAGCCCACGTTGCTTCCGAAGGCCACGTGGCCGGTGCCGTAGGTCGCTTCGTCCTCGATGATGTTTCCGATGACTCGCGCGCAGGGGTTCAGCCCGAAGCCGAACTCGGCGAGCACCAGTGCGGCCGGACCGTGGTTGCGCAGGAAGGCCTCCAGCCGAGCGGCTCCATCTCCTCCCGCGAACGACCTCGCGATACCGTCGATGACCTCGATGTCGATCGGGCTGTCGACCAGGCCGAAAGTGGTGCTACTACCGTCCACCACAAGTCGCCCGTTCGTCGCGGCCTCCACCGGAGCGACGAACGCTTCGATGTCGGGGAAGCCAGTGCGGTCGCCCGACCGGACCGCCCTGCCGGTGCACGCTTCGCCCCGCCGTCCGGTCACCACGGCGCTCAGTTCTGTACCCTTGGCAGTGGTGAGCGTCAGCCGACTCGCGTCCGACAGGGCCTCGGCAAGCGCCAAGCAGCGCGGCTCGACCTCGGCGAAATCGGCCTCGATCGCGCCCTCTGTCAGCATCGCCGCAGTGCAGCCCGTCATAGCCAGCACGCGCGCCCCGTTCTCGGCGGCCCGACGGCCCACGGCGCTGTGGTACAAGCTGACACTGGTGACGCCGATCATCACGTCCACTTCAAGCACTCCCGCCGGTGCCGAGGCAGGATCTGCCTCGGCACCGAGAACCTCGGATGCCACGAACTCCAGTTGGGCCTTCGCGCCGGCCCGCTCGGCAGCCCGGAGAACCGCCTGGGCAGCGTCGGCATCGCCGAGGGGATCACACAGGACCACGACAGTCTCGCCCGGGGTCACCCCGAGACAAGCGACGACAGCACGATCTGCACCAGACTCGATGCTCAAGGTCACAGGCGGTCCTCACGGTAGACGAACAACCCGATTAGTATCGGATCATTCTCTAGCTTCGTCAAGGACGATACGTGAACGACTTCGTTCACATCACCGGAACGCCTGGTGCCCGGTGATCGCCTTCCCGATCACCAAGGTGTGCATTTCGGCCGTCCCCTCGTAGGTCAGCACCGACTCCAGGTTCGCCATGTGACGGATCACCGGGTACTCCAGCGAGATCCCATTGGCACCGAGGAGCGTGCGTGTCTCCCGACAGATCCCCAGCGCGGCCTCGACGTTGTTGAGTTTGCCGGCCGACACCTGCTCCGGCGCCAATCGACCGGCATCCTTGAGCCGGCCGAGCTTCAGAGCCAGCAGCATTCCGGTCGCGTGACGCACGGCCATACGCGCCAACTTCTGCTGGGTCAGCTGGAAGGACGCGATCGGCCGCCCGAACTGCACTCTGCTCGCGGCATAGTCAGCCGCCGTCCACAGCGATGAGCGCGCGGCGCCCATCGCACCCCACACGATGCCGTACCGAGCTTCGTTGAGGCACGTGAGCGGGCCGATGAGGCCGACACATCCCGGCAGGACGGCCGACGCCGGCAGCCGGACGCCGTCAAGTACCAACTCACTGGTGATCGACGCGCGCAGCGACATCTTGTGGCGAATCGTGGAGGTGGAGAAGCCCGGCGTGTCCGTCGGTACGACAAAGCCTCGGATGCCTTCCTCCGTGTTCGCCCAGACGACCGCGACATCGGCCACTGATCCATTGGTGATCCACATCTTGCGGCCGTCCAGAATCCAGTCACCGCCGGGCTCGCGCCGCGCCCGAGAGCGCATCGAGCTCGGGTCGGAGCCGGCGTCCGGCTCGGTCAGACCGAAGCATCCGATCGCCTCGCCGCGCGCCATCCGCGGAAGCCATTCGACCTTCTGCTCCTCGCTGCCCCAGTGCCGTATGGCAAACATCGCCAACGACCCCTGGACCGAGACGAACGAGCGCAGCCCCGAGTCCACGGCCTCAAGCTCAGTGCACGCAAGGCCGTACTCGGTCGCACTCATCCCTGCACAGCCGTAGCCCTCCAGATGCATCCCGAGAACGCCGATCTCGCCCAGGCCCAGTGCAAGCTCGCGTGGCTGGTCGATGATCCCGGACTCGTACCAGTCCGCGATCCTGGGCGTCGCATACTCGGAGACGAAGCGCCGGACCACGGTACGGACATCCTTCTCCTGCTCGCTGAGGTCGTCATCGATCCCGACTAGCTCGGTGGCGACGACGGACGGCGAGGCGTGTTCATGACTCACTGCAGATGCTCCTCATCATGGGACTTGTTCAAGCAGCCGGCGAGCCGCGTGGACGATCTCCGCCTCACTCAGCAAGACGACATCGGATGCAGGGCCGAGAGGGATGAAGCTGTCCGCGCTGGCAACACGACCGAGGCGACCGGCGTACCCCTCCTCGACCAGGGCAGCGACCAGTGCCTCGCCCACTCCTCCCGAGGAGCGGGTCTCGTCGGCGATCAGGACATGGGAGAACGAAGCGACTTCACGCACCAACGCGGCCCGGGGGACGGGCGCAACCCAACGGATGTCGACGACGGTGGCATCGATGCCGAGCCGGGCAAGGCGGTCGACCGCGCCGAGGCTCAAGTAGGTCCCGTTTCCGAACGTCACGATCGCCAGATCGCCGCCGGTCCCCCAAGCGCGCACCTGGCCGAGGCGCACCTCGGCGGCCGCATCGTCGTGCGCACGGTACGGCGCCATCCACGCGCCGTCGTCCGCGTGCAGGTCACGACTGTGGTAGCGCGCGATCGGCTCGACGAGCACGCAGACCTTGCCGTGGTCCCGTGCCAACGCCAGGCAGGTGCGCAGCATCCCGGGGGCATCGGCGGGATGCGCTGGAACGCCCACGACGATGCCGGGGATGTCTCGGAGCACCGCCAGGGAGTTGTCGTTGTGGAAATGGCCGCCGAAGCCACGCTGGTACGCCAGGCCTGCGATCCGGACCACCATGCCGTTGTGGTACTGGCCCGCCGAGAAGAATTGCAGCGAGGCCGCCTCTCCGCGCAGTTGATCCTCGGCGTTGTGCAGGTAAGCCAGGTACTGGATCTCGGGGATGGGCGTGAACCCGGCCGACGCGGCGCCCAACGCCAACCCCAGGATCGTCTGCTCGTCGAGCAGGGTGTCGAACACGCGCTGCCCCCCGAAGCGCCGGCGCAGTCCGCGGGTTACCCCGTAGACACCACCCTTGACGCCGACATCCTCGCCAAACACGATCACACTCGGATCATTCTCCAACGCCTCCACCAGTGCGGCGTTGATCGACTGGGCAAGGGTCATGGGTGTGACTGCGTCCGCAGTCCCCGACTCGACCACCGCTGCACGCGGATCACCGGAGGCGCCCGCAGGTTCCGCGGTCGGCAGCATCAAGGGAGCGACCACCTCATCGCGCGTGCTCAACTGCCTCTCGCCCAGCACCGCCTCGGCCAGGGTCATGACCGCCGCGCGCGACCGCTCGTAGAGGTCCAGCGCCTGGGCACCATCCATCACTTCGCCGTCCAGGAGCGCCTGCGCTGTCGCCACCACGGGATCGAACTCGTAGTCACCCAGAATCTGGCGCTGAGTCCGATAGGCGATCTCGGCGTCCGAGCCCGCGTGGCCCATCAGACGTACCGTACGCAGGTGAAGGACGGCCGGAGCCCTGCTCTTCCGCACCTGCTCAACCACGGCACGGCCTGTCGCCAAGAGCTCCACGGGCTCGGTCCCAGCGACCTGGAAGTACTCGACGTGCTCGACGGACCTGAGCATCGCACCCGGCCACCCATCGGGGGACGGCGTGCTGATGCCGATCCGATTGTCCTCACAGACGAACAAGATCGGGCAGCCGAGCGAGCGGTGCGCCAGGTAGCTGGCCGCGTTCATCGCACCCACCACCGTCGAGTGGTTCGCAGAAGCATCACCGAAGCTGCAGATCACGACGGAGTCCGTGGGCCACGGCGTGGAGACCCCGGAGCCGGAAGCGGCATCGATCGCGAAGGCGAGCCCCACCGCCCGCGGCAGATGGGACCCGATCGTGGAGGTCTGCGGGATGATGCTCAGTTGTGGATGACCGAACACCTTGTGCCGACCGCCGGACATGGGATCGTCACGAGAGCTCACCAGACTCTGCAGTACCGGGCGGATGCCGTCGGACATGCCCGCCACGGCTGCGCGTGCGGCGTAGAAGCCGCCGGAGCGATAGTGCAGCAGAGCAGGGTCCGTGGTCCGGGAGACCAACCCGAGCGCCGCGTTGCTCTCGTGTCCAGCCGATCCGATCGTGTAATACCCCTTGCCGCGGGCCTGCAGCCAACGCGCGGCCAGATCGAGGTGGCGGCTTTGGACCTGGGCACGGAACAAGTCCGTCAGCTCTTTCGCCTCCCGCTCCCCTAAGTGCCGAGTCGTCTCGCCTCGCAGAGACGGAAGCGTGCGGACCACGTACTCATCGATCGACTCCATGGCGAATCCAGTCCTCCCAGTCCGGCCGATGGTTGCCCGCCCTATCCGAACTCCACACCTTGCGCCAGTGGCAGTTGCGACGAGTAGTTCACGGTGTTGGTGCTCCGGCGCATGTAGCTCTTCCAGGAGTCCGATCCGGACTCACGTCCGCCGCCGGTGTCCTTCTCGCCACCGAAGGCGCCACCGATCTCGGCGCCGGAGGGACCGAGGTTCACGTTGGCGATCCCACAGTCGGATCCGGCCGCGGAGACGAAGCGCTCCGCCTCGCGCATGTCCAAGGTGAAGATGCTGCTCGACAGGCCCTGCGTCACCTCGTTCTGAAGCGCCAAGGCCTCGTCGAAGTCGCGGTAACTGAGCACGTAGAGGATCGGCGCGAACGTCTCTTTCCGCACGATGTCGGACTGTGTCGGCATCTCGATGATGGTGGGGCGAACGTAGCGACCACCACTCAGCGCGCCGACCTCAGCTCCCTCCCACATCTCGCCGCCGGTGACGACGACGCCACCCGCGGCCTGCGCCGCCCGGACCGCCTCGCCGTACGCGGCAGCGGCGGCCTCGTCGATGAGCGGTCCGACCAGGGTGTCCTCCTCGAGGGGTGAGCCGATCGGTAGGGACTGATAGGCGGCGACCAGCCGGCTGAGGAGCTCGTCCTTGATCGACTCGTGCACAATGACCCGCCGCAGGGAGGTGCATCGCTGCCCAGCCGTGCCGACCGCACCGAAAACCACGCCCCGCACGGTCATGTCAAGGTCCGCGCTAGGGGCTACGATCGCCGCGTTGTTGCCGCCCAACTCCAGCAGTGCGCGCCCCAGACGCGCGGCCACCCGTGGCGCGATGGTTTTGCCCATACGCGTCGATCCCGTGGCCGAGATCAGCGGAACTCGTGGATCATCGACGAGGGCCTCCCCCACCTCGGAGCCGCCCAGGAGCACCTGGCTCAACTCGGCAGGCGCACCCACCCGACCGGCTGCTTCCTGCAGAAGGGCCTGGCACGCCAACGCCGTGAGCAAGCTCTTCTCCGACGGCTTCCACACCACCGCGTCGCCGCACACCAAGGCGATGGCGGCGTTCCACGACCAGACCGCAACCGGGAAATTGAACGCACTGATCACGCCGACGACGCCCAACGGGTGCCACTGTTCCATCATGCGATGACTCGGTCGCTCGCTCGCGATCGTCAGGCCGTACAGCTGGCGAGACAGGCCCACGGCGAAGTCGCAGACATCGATCATCTCTTGGACCTCGCCTTGGCCTTCGCTAAGGATCTTGCCGGCCTCGATGGTGACCAGCTCGCCCAACGCCGCCTTGTGCTCACGGAGAAGGTTCCCGAACTCCCGGATCAAACCGCCACGTACGGGCGCCGGAACCTCGCGCCAGCCCAGGAACGCCGCCTGTGCTCGACCGATCACATCGGCAACCTCGTGAGGCTCGTGCGATCGGAGTCGGCCCAGTTCGCTGCCGTCAATCGGCGTGCGCGCGATCAGATCACCGTCCCCACCCAGCGGGCACGGGACCCCTAGACGATCGAAGACCTCCTTGACGCGCTCGCCCACTCTCAGGTCGCTCATGCCGATGCCTCCCTCTGACTGGTCTCATTGGCCACGAACAGACCTCCGGACCGCGTGGAGAGGAGATCTTCGAGTCGAATGCCCTCCTGCTTGACGAAGCCACCCGCCGGAAGATCACCGTGGGCCACCAACTCCACGACCGCGGCCGCGCTGGCAGCGGTCGTCCAGCTGATCGCGCGCCAGTCCTTTCCATCGATCGCCATCGGCAGATACCCGCGCACGTAGTTCTCTCGGAAGGGCTGGGCATTCTTGACGCCTTCCACGGCCGCGTGCAGGTAGACGATGTCATCGTTCACCGGCGGCTTGGCCGCGACCAGTAGTCGGCCGACCAACTCGCGTTCGTCACGCAGGTTCAGCTCGTTGAAGAGGAACTGCATCTGCGCGAAATGTCCCGGATAGCGCATCGTCTTGTAGTCCAGTCGCTGCACACGTCCCTCATAGGACTCGCACATGGTGCCGAGCCCTCCCGAGGTGAGCGCCGCCTCCAACTCCACCCCGCCGATCACGACGCGCTCCATCTCCGTCATCGCCGGAACCATTTGCCGCCGATTCGCACGAAGCACCTCACAGTCGTTGAGGTACTCGTTGACCACGCCCTCTGCCGACCAATTGAATGCGTAGCCGAGCAGGCCGGTCGGATTCTGCGGGAGCGCACCCACCTTCAACTCGATACTGCGAATCGACTCGAAGCCGCCCGCAAGGCTGGCGCCGATGATGCCGATGAGCCCGGGGGCCAATCCGCACTGGGGCACGAAGGCGACGTCAGGCATGGCCGCCGCCAGTTCCTTGACCCTGTTGGTAGTCGGCACGTCCTCGGTGAGGTCGAAGTAGTGCACGCCCACCTCACCTGCAGCCTCGGCGACAGTGACGTTCAGTTGGTACGGCAGACACGAGACGACCGCGTCGACCCGGGTCAGCGCCTGCCGCAGTTGCGCACCATCGGCGATGTCGAGCGGATGCGCAGCAAAGGGGAGGTCCCGCCGCTCGCGGACGTCGAACCCGACCACCTCGAACCCGGCCCGTGCCACGAGGTGGGCAACGAGTTCACCTACTTTCCCAAGCCCGACGACGGCCACGCGTTCGATCATCACCCTCATATGATGGCGGCTAACGCGATGCATAGACCATCATCAGTTCTGCTAATAGTCGTCGCCGACTTGGAGGCGCCATGACTCCCGACCTACCTGACCCCGTCCGCCTCCGCCTGCTAGCAGACATCGCCCACCACGGCTCCATCTCCGCAGCGGCTCGAGTGCACGGGATCACTCCGTCGGCGGTCTCACAGCACATGTCCGCACTTGAGCGCAGTTGCGGTACCCCACTCCTCGAGCGACTGCCCAAAGGGGCCCATCTGACCGCTGCCGGCGAGCTCCTCGCCGAACGTGGTCGCGCCCTCCTCCGGATCTTGGAAGCAGCACGAGCCGACATCGATGCCTTCGACGACAGGCTTGCCGGCCGAATCCGCGTCGCGACGATCGCCTCTGCCGCTCACGCTATCGTCCTGCCCGCCCTGGCGACGCTTGCCGCCGAGCATCCCCGGCTCGATCCGACCCTGACCGTCGAAGAGCCGAACGCCAGCATCCGAGCGCTCGGCGAGGGTCGGACCGACATCGCGCTGATCGACACCTACGACCACGTGCCGGTACCGCTGCCGGGTAACGTTCACGCGACCGAGATCCTGGTCGAGCCACTGGTCGTGATCTCCAGTTCGCCGCTGGACGCCAAGGCCAAGCTGGCCGACCTCGCAGATTGCCGGTGGGTCATTCCCCCCGAGAGCGCCGCCTGCGGACAGGCGGTCCGTCACGCCTGCCGGCGGGCGGGCTTCGAGCCCAACGTCCGCTGGCAGACCGACGACCTTGAACTGCTCTCGGTGACGGTCGCAGCCGGCCACGGGATCACCCTGCTGCCTCGCCTGGTCATCGAAGTAGCCGAGCGCGAGCTTCACTCCCATCACCCGCCGGACGCCTCACTCACGCGGCGAATCGCTGCCGTGGTCCGCGGCGGAGAACAGCGCCGGCCCGCGGTCCGAGCGGTGGTGGAGACGTTGCGGACGCGGGCCATGGAAGTCGACGCCGCGCCTCCCGAGCGCTGAGTCTCATAGCCGAATCCTGTCTAGTCTGGTTCGAAGGCGCCAGATCCGTCGAGGGCTGTTCAACTCCATTCTCACTCGGCACAATGGACGTCAGCCTCCCCTGCCTCCGGGGATCCCGAGCCCGCGACTCACCACGAAGGACAACTGACATGGCTGAGCCCGAAGGGATCTTCGCCCATATTCGCGGGGCCATGGGCGGCTTCACCCCCGCCGAGCGCCGCGTCGCACGTGCCCTTCTCGCCCGAGGACCGACGTTCGGCCTGGAGTCTTCATCTAGCCTTGCCAAGCACATCGGGGTCAGTGGTCCCACGGTCAGCCGCTTCGTGGCCAAGCTCGGGTTCACCAGCTACGGCGACTTTCAGCGCGCCCTGCGTCAGGAGGTCCAGGAGCGCATCGCCTCCCCGGTCACGCTCTACCCTTCCGCTCCGGGGCCCGACGACGACACCGGCACACTGCTTCGCCGATGCGACCTCGTCATCCGAAACGCGGTCGAGGAGACGCTGCACAGCATTGCCGCCGACGAACTCCGCGAGGCAGCCACTGCGCTGGCCGACAGCCGCAGACAGATCGTCGTCTTCGGCGGACGGTTCAGTCACGTCGTCGCACGGCACCTGGTCAACGTCTTCCAAGAGCTCCGCCCCGGCGTCCGCTTCGTCGACGCCACCCCACACGAGAGACTCGCAGCCCTCTCTCAGGCCAACCAGCGGCACGTGGTCGTGGTGGTGGACTTCCGGCGGTACGAACAGGAGACCAGCGCGCTGGCGCGAGCCATGCGCGCGCGAGGCGCGCGCGTGATCCTGATCACCGACCCGTGGCTGTCACCGCTGGCCGAGGTCGCCGACGTCGTCTTCTCGGCCAGCCTCGGCCAGCCGTCTCCGTTCGATTCACTCGTTTCGGCCATGGCCTTGGTCGAAGTCCTGATGACCGCCGTCGTCGAGGCCATCGGACCCAAGGGCAAGGAGCACTTCGAAGCGTTCAACTCCCTTGCCGAGGAGTTCGTCCCCAGTTGGGGTGCTCAAGACCTGGACGGCGGCCACGGCGACGGAGGCTGATCAGCGAGATCGCGGCGCGACCGCGGTGCCTGGCGGGCGGGCCATCACCAGATGGCCGTCCTCGTCGGCACCGCGCAGCTCGGTGAAGCCGGCCTTGGCGAGGACGCGCACGCTGGCCCGGTTGTCCGGCTCGGTGCGCGCCCGCACCCGTACGCCGGCCGCGTCGGTGTGCTCCAGCAGGGCGCGCAGCACCTCCGAGGCGACACCGCGGTTGCGCGCCTCGGCGACGAGCCCGTAGCCGACCTCGGCCTCCGGCACGCCGTCGTCGCCCTCCTCGGGCGGGCCGAAGAAGCCGATCGAGCCGACGGTCAGGTCGCCGACGATCCGGACGATGTGCCGCGGCCGCCACGGGTGCTCCTCGGGCCCGGCCAGGGCGATGCCGTCGAGGTCGTCGCGGCGCGGGTAGTCCGGATGCCAGGAGGGCTCGCGCCCACCGGCCAGCATCGACCGCGCCTCGTCCACGCCGATCACCACCAGCCGGAAGCGCGGGGTGGTGACCACGCCGGGCAGCAGGACGGGCAGCGTCACGGGAACCACCGGCGCAGCTCCAGGGCGGCGCCGTCCTCGCTCACCGGTGCGGTGACCTCGTCGGCGGCGGCCTTGACCACGTCGGGCGCGTGGCCCATCGCCACCGACCGCCCGGCCCAGCCGAACATCTCGATGTCGTTGCGGCCGTCGCCGATCGCCAGCACGTCGGCGGCGTCCACGCCGAGCTCGCCGCAGACCCACGCCAGCCCGCTGGCCTTGCTGATCCCCTCCGGCGCGATGTCCAGCCAGGCGGTCCAGCCGATGAAGTAGTTGGTGCCGTGCAGGCCGAGCCGGGCGGCCAGGTTGACGAAGTCCTCCGAGGTGGAGTCCGGGTCGCGGATGATCACCCGGCTCACGTGGTCGGCGATCATGTCCTCGATGTCGCACACGATCATCTCGCCGTCGAGCTCACCGGGCGGGAAGAGGCGGTTCACCCGGTAGCCGACCCCGTGCTCCTCGACCGCCACGGCCGCGGCCGGGACGTGCTCCAAGACGGTGCGGACCGCCTCGCTGGCATCGAAGGTGACCTCGTGGACGACCTCCATCGGGGCGTGCCGCACGACCACGGCGCCGTTGGAGGCCACGATGTGCAGCCGCTGCCCGGTCAGCTCCTCGACCAGCCCGGTCAGCCCCAGCCGGTCGGCCACCTGCACCATGCTCAGCGGCGCCCGGCCCGAGGCCAGCACGACGTGCGCGCCGGACCGGGCGATGTCGAGGACGGCCTCGCGCACCGCGTCGGTGAGGTGGTTGGTGACCAGGTCGTTGGCGTGATCGGGGATCAGCAGGGTGCCGTCGATGTCGAGGGCGACCAGCTTCGGGACCCAGCTCCCGGCGGCGGGCGTCTGGCTCAACCGGCGTTCCCGATGGGCTCGAGGACGTCACGACCCATCCACGGGCGCAGCGCGTCGGGCACCCGCACCGAGCCGTCGGCCTGCTGGTGGGTCTCCAGGATGGCCACGATGGTGCGGGTCATCGCGCAGAGCGTGCCGTTGAGGGTGGAGATCGCCCGGATCTCGCCCTTGCCGTCGTCGGTGGGGAAGCGCCCGCGGGTGTCGAGCCGGCGGGTCTGGAACTCGGTGCAGTTCGAGGTCGAGGTGAGCTCGCGGTACTTGCCCTGTGTGGGGATCCACGCTTCGCAGTCGAACTTGCGCTGGGCCGAGAGGCCGAGGTCGCCGGCCGCGACGTCGATGACCCGGTAGGCCAGCTCCAGCTTGTCGAGGAACTCCTTCTCCCACGCGAGCAGTCGCTGGTGCTCGGCGTACGACTCCTCGGTGGTGGTGTAGACGAACATCTCCACCTTGTCGAACCAGTGCACCCGGATGATGCCCTTGGTGTCCTTGCCGTGCGAGCCGGCCTCCTTGCGGAAGCACGGGCTGAACGCGGCGTACCGCAGGGGGAGCGAGGCGCCGTCGAGGATCTCGTCGGAGTGGTACGCCGCCATCGGCACCTCGGAGGTGCCGACGAGGTACATGTCCTGGCCCTCGATCCGGTAGACGTCGTCGGCCGCCTGGCCGAGGAAGCCGGTGCCGTCCATCGCCCGGGGCTTGACCATCGAGGGCGCGATCACCTGGGTGAAGCCGGCCTCGCGGGCCTGCTGCATGGCGAGGTTGACCAGCGCCAGCTCCAGCTCGGCGCCGACGCCGGTGAGGAAGTAGAAGCGCGAGCCGGAGACCTTGGCGCCGCGGTCCAGGTCGATCGCACCGAGGAGGCGGCCGAGCTCGATGTGGTCGCGGGGCTCGAACCCCTCGGCGGCGAAGTCGCGGGGGGTGCCGACGGTCTCCAGCACGACGAAGTCGTCCTCGCCCCCGGCCGGCGCCTCGTCGGCTGCGGGGTTGGGGATCGCCATGATCGCGTCGGTCCACGCCTGCTCGGCGGCGGCCTGGGCGCTCTCGGCCTCCTTGACCTGGGCGGCCAGCTCCTTGGTCTGCGCGAGCAGGGCGGTCTTCTCCTCGCCCTGCGCCTGCGGGATCAGCTTGCCGACCCGCTTCTGCTCCGCGCGCAGCCGCTCGAACTCCGCGATCGCCGCGCGGCGTGAGGCATCGGCCGCGAGCGCCTCGTCGACGACGTCGCCGGACAGCCCGCGCTTGGCCTGGGCGGCGCGGATCAGGTCGGGCTGGTCGCGGAGGAGACGGGGATCGATCACCGCCCCAAGATATCGGTCACCCTGCGTAGACCAACGGGCACAACCGCCGAGGCGAGGCGTGTCCGTGCCCGCCGGAGGGGTCGTGCTCGCCCGGCTACGGATCAGCCCGCCGGAATCAGCCCAGCGGCGGGAGGACGACGGCGAGGTCGGCGACGGCGCGCGGCACGATCGCCGGGGACGCGGTGCCGACCGGGGTCCACTCGGCGCTTCCGTCCGTGGCGACATACGCGGTGATGCTGGGCTCGTCGGCGCAGAAGAGGTAGGTGGACCCGCCGTCGAAGGCGAAGCCGCCCGCGAAGTCGCACGGCGGCTTCGGCAGGTCGCCGAGGTCGTCGCCGTCGTAGATCACGATGCTGCCGCCCTGGCGCTCGACCGGGCGGGTGTCGTCGTCGCCGTTGCCCGCGGGCAGCGTCTCCCCGGTCTCGACCGACTCGATGTAGGGCTGGCCGGAGTTCTTGTCGAAGCCGCCGGCGAAGAACCAGCCCTTCTTCCGCTCCAGCGTGCCCTCCTGCTTCGCAGTGCCCTGGGCGACGTCGACCGCCCAGACCCGGCGCTGCTTGTCCACGACCCGCAGCAGGTCGGCGTCCTCGGGGTCGAAGGCCCACGCCACCGGCACCATCGCCGAGTCGCCGGTCAGCGCGCGCAGGTCGATCTCGGTGGCCGACCCGTCGGCGATCGAGTAGACCGGCACCTTGCCGCTCGCCCGCTGTGCCTTGGGGATGGTGCTGTCGAGGATCGCGCGCTGGTGGTCGGCGCTGATCAGCAGCGCCTGGGCGTCGGCATAGGCGTCGCCGGCGCGGACGCCCGGCAGGGTCGCGCTGCTGGCCTGGCCGGTCGTCGGGTCGAAGCGGACGTAGACCGCGCGGGCCACCTCGCCGTCGGCCCCCTCGGCCGTGCTGAACCGCAGCAGCCAGTCGCCGGACGGCGCCTGGGACGGCGTCGCGGCGGTGGCGTCGGGCGTGGGACCGGCCGAGGCGTCGTCGGCGTCACCGCAGGCCGCGGCGCCGAGCATCACCAGCGTCAGCCCGATCGCTGCCAGTGCGTTCCTCGTCGTCCGTCGCATCATCCGAGCATGCCAGACGCTCCTGTGAGCACTGCGGCGAGCACTTCTGGGCGCGGTCTCAGGCGCCGGAGCGGTCGAGGATGGCGGTCGTGTCGACGCCCGGGGGCAGCGTGCCGAAGGCGATCCCGTGGTCGCCGCCGAAGCGGGTCGCGCAGAACGCGTCGGCCACCGCCGACGGCGCGTGCCTGACCAGCAGCGAGCCCTGGAAGACCAGGGCGAGCTGCTCGACCACCCGGCGGGCGCGGTACTCGATGTCGCCGAGGTCGGCGAGCTCCTTGTGCAGATGGGTGACCGCGTCGTCGAGCCGGCTGTCGGCTCCGGCGGCCAGCGCCACCTCGTCGAAGAAGACCTCCAGCGAGGCCGGCTGCCGGCCCATCGCGCGCAGGGCGTCGAGCGCGGCGACGTTGCCCGAGCCCTCCCAGATCGACATCAGCGGCGCCTCGCGGTAGAGCCGCGGCATGCCGGAGTCCTCGACGTAGCCGTTGCCGCCCAGGCACTCCAGCGCCTCGGCGGCGTGCATCGGCGAGCGCTTGCAGATCCAGTACTTCGAGACGGCCAGGGCCACCCGGCGCAGCTGGGTCTCCCGCTCGTCACCGCGCGCCGCGCGGTCCACCGCGCCGGCCAGCCGCATCGCCGCGTGCGTGGCGCCCTCGGCCTCGATCGCCAGGTCGGCCAGCACGTTGGCCATCAGCGGCTGGTCGACCAGCCGCTTGCCGAACGCGCTGCGGTGACGGGCGTGGTGCACGGCCTGCAGCGTGCCGAAGTGCATGCTCGCGGCCGAGCCCACGGTGCAGTCCAGCCGGGTCATGTTGACCATCTCCACGATGGTCGCCACGCCGCGGCCCTCCTCGCCGACGAGCCAGCCGCTCGCGCCGTCGTACTCGATCTCCGAGGAGGCGTTGGAGCGGTTGCCCAGCTTGTCCTTGAGGCGCTGCAGGCGGATCGGGTTACGGCTGCCGTCGGGCAGCACCCGCGGCACGAAGAAGCAGGAGAGACCACCCGGCGCCTGCGCCAGGGTGAGGAAGAAGTCCGACATCGGCGCCGAGGTGAACCACTTGTGCCCGACCAGCTCGTAGCTGCCGTCGGGTCGCGGCGTGGCGGTCGTGGTGTTGGCTCGGACGTCGGAGCCGCCCTGCTTCTCGGTCATCGACATGCCGGCGATGAGGCCGGCCTTGGTGCTCGGCACGCGCAGGCCGTAGTCGTAGGTGCGGTTGGTCAGCAGCGGCTCGTACGTCGCCGCGAGGTCGGCGTTGGCGCGCAGCGCGGGGACGACGGCGTAGGTCATCGAGATCGGGCAGATGTGCCCGGGGTCGGTGGCTCCCCAGGCGAAGGTCTTGGCCGCCCGCAGCACGTGGGCGCCGGGCCGGTCGTCGGCCCAGGGAGCACCGTGCAGTCCCTCGGCGACCGCCGCGCCCATCAGCTCGTGCCACTGCCCGACGTACTCCACTTCGTCGATCCGGTGGCCGTAGCGGTCGTGGGTGGTCAGCACCGGCGGGCACTTCTCCACCGTCCACGCCCACTCCTGGACCCGGGGGCTGCCGGCGAGACGGCCGGTGGCCCGCAGCTCCTCGATCCCCCAGCCGGCCTGCTCGCGCTCGACGCCCTCCAGCAGCGCCGGGTAGGCGGACAGGTCCGCGCCGTCGGGGCCGGGGAAGGGCGGGACCTGGTTGGTGACCTCGTGCGTGGTGTGCATGACTCCTCCTGCAGAGGGCTCAGTGGCGGCTGGGCTGGCGGAGGCCCAGGACGCCGATGGTCAGCTCGTGGCGATAGCGCTCGTAGGCGATCCGGAGCCGGTCGCCGGGCCACACCGTGGGCAGCAGCTCGTCGGGGAGCATCGGGTCGGCGAGCATGTGCCGCACGACGGCGGCCATGACGGCGAGCCGGGCGCCGGGCTCGGGTGCGCTCTCGGCGAGCTCGAGCAGCTCGTCGGCCGTGCGGGCCCAGCCGCTGAGGTCCCACAGCTCGGCGGCCAGCGCCACCGGGTCGACAGGGTGCGCGTGCAGCCGGCGTACGACGGTGTCGTCGAGCCCGCGATCGGGCAGGGACTCCAGCGCGGCCTCCGGGAGGTTGTCCGGCCGCAGCCACACGCCCTCGCGCAGCTCGGCCATCCGCATCCGGCTCAGGGTGGTCCGCAGGTCGGCGCGGTCCGCGGCGCTCCGGCCGGTGGCGACCACGACGACCGTCACCCACTCGCCCGACCAGGGCCGGATCCGCGGGTGGATCGCCTTCTCCTGGCGGCGCTGGCGCTCCCGCAGCCGGGAGGAGAGCGTGTACGCGCCGTCGGCGCGCAGCAGATCGCCGACCGAGACCATCCGCGAGAGGGCGACCCGGGCGGTCTGCTCGGCGATGCCCATCTCCGCGGCGGCGGCGACCAGCCGGGCGCCGGGGATGCCCTCCGGCCCGCTGCCCAGCAGCAGGCTGAGCACGACGGAGCGGGCGCTCAGTCGCGGAGGGAAGCCGTCGGGCTCGGTGGGCAGTGAGACCACCGTCACATGTTACGTTCTCTGGACGATCGCAGCAAGAGCGTAATTTCGGTCATGGGGAATAATCCCGGCCGTGATCGACACCCCCCGGCGACGGTGGTCGCTGACGGCGGCCGGCCTGCTGTGCCTGGCCCTGTTCGCCGTACTCGCCGTCCTCGTCTCCCAGCACAGCGCCTGGGTGATCGATCTCGACGACCGGGTGGGCGAGTGGCCGCACCGGGTCACCTCGGAGAACGACTGGCTGCGCCAGACCTGGGTGGTGATCGGACACGCGACCGGGACGCTGGCCACCACCATCGCGGCGGTCGTAGCGGTCCTGCTGCTGGCGGTCAAGGGCTACCGCCGGCCGGCGATCTTCGTCGCGCTGACGATGAGCATCGTCGGCATCGCGATCCCCTCGCTCAAGCACCTGGTCGCCCGCGAGCGCCCCGACTGGGACCACCCGGTCCAGACGCTGACCAGCTACTCCTTCCCCTCGGGGCACACCACCAGCATCACCGCCGCCGCGGGCGTCGTGATCGTGCTGGCCACCCTGCTGGTACGCCGCCGCGGCCTGCGCCGTCTCCTCATCGGCGCGGCGCTGCTCGTCGCGCTGCTGGTCATCGCCGACCGGCTCTTCCTCGGCGTGCACCATCTCTCCGACGTGGTCGGCGGCCTCCTCCTCGGCACCGCCATCGTGCTCCTGACGCTCGCGGCCTTCGACCCCACGCCGCGCTCGATCGCCGAGCGGATCGCCGAGCCGCTGCCGGAGGTCGTCCCGGTCGAGCGCCGGCTCGCGGCCGTGCTCAACCCCGCCAAGGTCGACGACCCCGGCGCCTTCCAGCAGATGGTCGACGCGATGGCGCGCGAGGCCGGCTGGCAGGAGGTGCGGTGGTGGCACACCACCGTCGAGGACACCGGCTACCGGATGGCCCACGAGGCGGCCGTCTCCGGCGCCGCGCTGGTGCTGGCCATCGGCGGCGACGGCACCGTGCGCGCGGTCTGCGAGGAGCTGGCCGGGACCGGCATCCCGGTCGGGATCGTGCCGGCCGGCACGGGCAACCTCCTGGCCCGCAACCTCAACATCCCGCTCTATCTCCGGGCCGCGGTCGACACCGCGCTGCACGGCCAGGACTTCGCCATCGACATGGTCGAGGTCAGCGGCGACGAGATGGAGGACGCGACCTTCCTGGTGATGGCCGGCATGGGCTTCGACGCCGCGATCATGGAGGGCGTCAACGAGGACTTCAAGAAGAAGGTCGGCTGGCTGGCCTACGTCTGGTCGGCGCTGAAGTCGCTGATGTTCCCGGCCATCCGGGTCGAGGTCTCGGTGGACGGCGGCGAGTTCACCCGTCACCGCGCCCGCACCGTGGTGATCGGCAACGTCGGCTACCTGCAGGCCGGGATGCCGCTGATCCCGGAGGCGGCGATCGACGACGGCGAGCTCGACGTGGTGCTGCTCTACCCGCGCCGGTTCCTGTCCTGGCTGCCGCTCGCCGCCCGCGTCCTCACCAAGAACAAGCGCACCGACGACACCATCACCCGGATGCGCGGCCGCTCGGTCGTCGTACGGACCCCCTCGGCCGCGCCGCGCCAGCTCGACGGCGATCTGGTCGCACCCGGCAAGGAGCTGCGCGCGGAGTGCGTCCACGGCCGGCTCCTGGTGCGGGTCCAGCGATGAGGCTGCTGACGCCGGTCGCGATCTGGCTCGGCTCGCTCTCCTGGCTGCCGCGGTTCCTCAAGCAGATCACCTGGTGCGACAAGCAGCTCCAGCGCTGGACGAAGGGCCGCTGGTCGCTGCTGGGGCTCGCCGGGCTGGGCAGCATGATGCTCACCGTCACCGGCCGGAAGTCCGGCATCCCGAGATCCACGCCGATCCTGTGCACGCCCACCGACGGCGGCTACCTCGTGGCTGGCTCGAACTTCGGCGGCATCGCCATGCCCGCCTGGGTCTTCAACGTCCGGGCCGCCGCGGAGGCCGGTCAGGAGGTGGTCATCCGGGTCGACGGCCGTACGTCGCGCGCACACCCGCGCGAGCTCTCCGGCGACGAGCGGGCCGCCGCGTGGGAGCGGATGCTCGAGATGTGGCCGAACTACGCCACGTACGAGGAGCGCACCGACCGGGTCATCCCGGTCTTCCTGATGCGGCCGATCGACTGACGCTGCCGGGCTACCGGGGCCGGGCCCGCTCGACGGCCTGCTCCTCCTCCGGGGAGAGCGGCTGGTCGCAGCTCCACTCGCGGATCGTCTTGGCATAGCTGCGGGCCTCGTTGCGGCCGTGGATCGCGGTGAGCACCGTGCCGTCCCCGTGGTCGTCCAGCACCGCCAGCGACCAGGAGAGCTGGCCGCCGACGTCGGGGAACGCGTCGTACCGCACGACCGAGAGGTGCTGCAGGGCCAGCCGCGTCTCCGCGCGCAGGGCCGCCACCTCCTGCCGCAGCGCGAGCACGTCGGTGGGCAGACCGGCGGTCTCTTCGCCGCTTCCCCGCCCTCCCGGCGTACGACGGGAGGCCAGCGCGACCACGAGCGCCACCACGGCGACGCCGGCAACGACGAGCAGCAGCAGGACCAGGACGACAGCCACGAGGGAGCTCACGACTCAACAGCGTAGGAGAGGCCGGCGTCCACCTGCCGAGATCGGCGGCGCGTCGCGTGAAACCATGGCCCGGTGAGCCGACGCATCGCCTATCAGGGAGAGCCGGGGGCCAACTCCCACATGGTCTGCCGGGAGCACTACCCGGACTGGGAGGCCGTGCCCTGCGCGTCGTTCGAGGACGTCTTCGCCGCGGTCGCCAACGGCGACGCCGAGCTGGCGATGATCCCGATCGACAACTCCATCGCCGGCCGGGTGGCCGACATCCACCACTTCCTGCCGACCTCGGGCCTGCACATCATCGGCGAGCACTTCCTGCGCATCGAGTTCGCGCTGATGGCCGTGCCCGGCGCGACCCTCGACGACGTGACGACGGTGCACAGCCACGTGCACGCGCTGGGCCAGTGCCGCCGGATCATCCGCGAGCACGGGCTGCGGCCGGTCATCGCCGGCGACACCGCGGGCGCGGCCCGCGAGGTGGCCGAGATGGGCGACCCGGCGCAGGCCGCGATCGCGCCGCCGCTGGCCGCGGAGATCTACGGCCTGGAGATCCTCGCCTCCGACGTCGAGGACGAGGACCACAACACCACCCGCTTCGTGGTGCTCTCCCCCGACTTCGTCCAGGCCCCGGCGGACAACGGCCCGGTGGTCACCAGCTTCATCTTCAACGTGCGCAACCTGCCGGCCGCGCTCTACAAGGCGCTGGGCGGCTTCGCCACCAACGGCGTCAACATGACCAAGCTGGAGAGCTACATGGTCGGCGGGCACTTCGCCGCCACCCAGTTCCTCGCCGAGGTCGACGGCCACCCCGACGACGTGCCGGTCAAGAACGCGCTGGAGGAGCTGGCCTTCTTCACCACCGACGTCAAGATCCTCGGCGTCTACCCCGCCTCGCCCTTCCGCGCCGGCTGACCCGCCGGCTGACCACCGCCGTCCGGCCGGGCTACGGTGGGCGGCGTGGAGGAGCGCACCGACGACCTGGGGTACGCCCGGGTCGACATCGACCGGGCGCGGCGCACCGGTGACCCCGAGGTCGTCTTCGGCGCCGGCAAGGGTCCCGAGCAGGTGGTCGGCATCCTCCGGCGGCTGCACCAGCGGCACCCCGAGCGCGCGGTGCTCGCCACCCGGCTCGACGAGGGGGCCCGGCGGCTGGTCGCCGAGAGGCTGCCCGAGGCGGTGATCGACGAGACCGCGCGGGCGGCCGTGCTGGGCCCGATGCCCACCGCGGTCGGCACGGTGGCGGTGATCGCGGCCGGCACCTCCGACGCGCCGGTCGCGGCCGAGGCGGCGCTGACGGCGCGGGTCCACGGCAGCGACGTACGCCGCATCGACGACGTCGGCGTGGCCGGCATCCACCGCATCCTCGAGGCACGGGAGGAGTTCGCCGACGCGGACTGCCTGATCGTGGTCGCCGGCATGGAGGGCGCCCTGCCCAGCGTGGTCGGGGGCCTGGTCGGCGTACCGATCGTGGCGGTGCCCACCAGCGTCGGCTACGGCGCCTCGTTCGGCGGGCTGGCGGCTCTGCTGGGGATGCTCAACTCCTGCGCGCCGGGCATCAGCGTGGTCAACATCGACAACGGCTACGGCGCCGGTGTCTTCGCCGCCCGGGTGGCGCGGGCCGCGGGGCGCCGATGACGTCGGCCGGCTGGCTGGACGTCTCCTCCGGCGCGAGCGGCGACATGCTGCTCGGCGCGCTGATCGGGGCGGGCGTGCCCGTCGAGGTCATCGCGGCGTCCGTCGACCGGGTCGCGCCGGAGCCGGTCAGGCTGCATGCCGAGACGGTGACCCGGGCCGGTCTGGCCGCCACCCGGTGTCACGTCGAGGTGGCCGACTCGGTCACGCACCGCACCTGGCGCGACGTGCGGGCCCTGCTGGACGCGGCCGGGCTCGACCCGCGGGTCCACGAGCGCGCCGTCGAGGTCTTCGCCCGCCTGGCCTCGGCCGAGGCGGCCGCGCACGGGGTGCCGGCCGAGGACGTGCACTTCCACGAGGTCGGCGCCCTGGACGCGATCGCCGACGTCGTCGGCGTGGTCGCCGGCTTCGCGCATCTGGGCCTGGACCGGCTGGTCTGCTCGCCGGTCGCGGTCGGCGGCGGCTCGGTCGCCTCCGCGCACGGCCGGATGCCGGTCCCGGTGCCGGCGGTCGTCGAGCTGCTCCGCGGCCTCCCGTCGTACGGCGGGCCGGTGGACCTGGAGCTGACCACCCCGACCGGCGCCGCCCTGTTGGCCGTCCTCGCCGACGACTTCGGACCGCAGCCGCCGATGCGGACCGCGCGATCCGGCAGCGGCGCGGGAGCCCGCGACCCGGACGGTCACCCCAACCTGGTTCGCCTGCTGATCGGCGACGCCGCCGACCCGGGGACCGACCACGGCGCCCTGGTCATCGAGGCCAACGTCGACGACCTCGACCCACGGCTGTGGCCCGACGTGATCGCCCGGCTGCTCGAGGCCGGCGCCTCCGACGCCTGGCTGAGCCCGATCCTGATGAAGAAGGGCCGCCCGGCCCACACGCTGCACGTGCTGGTCGCCGCCGACCGGGCCGATGCCGTACGCCGCGAGGTCTTCCGGCAGACCTCGACGATCGGGGTCCGCGAGCAGCGGTTCGCCAAGCACGCCTTGGATCGGGAGTTCCTCCAGGTCGAGATCGACGGCCGGGCGGTGGCGGTCAAGATCGCCCGCCTGGACGGGGAGATCCTCAACGTGCAGCCCGAGTACGCCGACGTCGTCGCCGTCGCGGACGCGACCGGCCGGGCCATCAAGGACGTCCTCGCCGCGGCGATGGCCGAAGCCCGTAGGGTTCTCGGGTGGAGCTGAGCGTCGTCCTGCTGACCTTCGCCGCGATCTTCGTGGTGGAGCTGCCGGACAAGACGTTCATCGCGACCCTGGTCCTCTCCACCCGCTACCGGCCGCTGGCGGTCTGGATCGGCGTCGGGCTCGCCTTCCTGATCCAGACGCTGCTCGCGGTCACCGTGGGCAAGGCGGTCACCTTCCTGCCCGAGGACCTGGTCCGCGCGGTCGCCGGGCTGATCTTCCTGCTCGGCGCCTTCCTGCTCTTCCGTGAGGCGCCCAAGGCCGACGCCGCCGAGGCGGAGGCCGAGGAGGAGTTCGCCGCCAAGGCCGTCGAGCCGAAGACCGGCTGGGCCGCCGTCGGCGCGTCGTTCCTGGTCCTCTTCGCCGCCGAGTGGGGCGACCTGTCCCAGCTGCTGACGATCAGCCTGGTCGGCAAGTACGACGAGCCGGTGGCGGTCTTCCTCGGCGCGTGGGGCGCCCTGCTCGCCGTCTCCGGGCTGGCCGTCCTGGCCGGTCGCTTCCTGCTGCGGCACGTGAAGCTGTCGCTGATCCACTACCTCGGCGGCACCGTCTGCCTGCTGCTCGCCGCGCTCACGGCGTACGAGCTGCTGACCTGAGCCCGACCCGGAGGAGAGGCCGATGACTGGAGTGAGCAACGAGGTCGGTCGGCTGCGCACCGTGCTGCTGCACCGGCCAGGACCGGAGCTGCGGCGGCTGACTCCCCGCAACAACGACCAGCTGCTCTTCGACGGCATCCCCTGGGTCGGCCGCGCGCAGGAGGAGCACGACGCCTTCGCCGAGGCGCTGCGCGAGCACGGGGTCGAGGTGCTCTACCTCATCGACCTGCTCACCGAGTCGCTCGCCGGCGACGAGGCCCGGGACCAGGCGATCGCCGGCGTGCTCTCCTCGCTGCGGCTCGGCGACACCCTGCGCGCGCATCTGGCCGGCGCCCTCGGTGACCTGACGCCCGACGAGCTGGCCCTGGTGCTGACCGCCGGGCTGCGCAACGACGAGGTCCGCGGCGGCGCCGGCCTGGTCACCTCGCTGCTGGCGCCCGAGGACTTCCTCATCGACCCGCTGCCCAACCTGCTCTTCACCCGCGACTCCAGCGTCTGGATCCGCGACCGGGTGGCGATCACCTCCCTGGCGATGCCGGCCCGCGAGCGGGAGACGCTGCTGACCGACCTGGTCTACGGCGCGCACCCGCGCTTCGCCGGCGTCGAGCGGATCCACGGCTCCTCGCTCGAGCACGTCGAGGGCGGCGACGTACTGCTCCTGGCGCCGGGCGTGCTGGCCGTCGGGGTCGGCGAGCGGACCACGCCGGCGGGTGTGGAGCGGCTGGCGCGGCAGGTCTTCGACCGCGGGCTGGCCGAGACCGTGCTCGCCGTGCCGATCGCCCAGGACCGGGCCACCATGCACCTGGACACGATTGCCACCATGGTCGACACCGCCGTGATCGTGATGTACCCCAACGTCGCCGACACCCTGGCGGCGTACGCCGTGACGAGCCCCGAGCCCGGGCAGCTGCACGTGGCCGCCGCCGAGCCGTTCCTGGTGGCCGCCGCCAAGGCGATGGGCATCGACACCCTGCACCGCATCGACACCGGTCTGGACCCGGTGACGGCCGAGCGCGAGCAGTGGGACGACGGCAACAACACCCTGGCGATCGCGCCCCGGCTGGCCGTCGCCTACGAGCGCAACGTGGAGACGAACGCGCGCCTGGAGGCCGCCGGCATCGAGGTCATCGCCATCGCCGGCTCGGAGCTCGGCTCCGGTCGCGGCGGACCGCGCTGCATGAGCTGCCCGGTCGACCGCGACTGAGGCAGGGAGAACGTGTTCTATCAAGGATTCAAGTAGTTCACAAGACACCGGCGGGTCATCCGAAGATGGCCCGTAACCCACTCCTCGCCCGGCAGTTGCGCTGGCATTGCCCTCTCCGGGCCAACGAAAGAGGAGTGTGGATGTCTCAGCCGATTCCTGGGCGAACCCCCAGGCGCCGACGCGCTGCGCGCGTCGCGATCGTCGCGGTCGGAGCGGTCGTCGCATCGACCCTGACCGCGCTGTCCCCTGCCCAGGCCGCCATCACCAACCCGACAGGCAATCCCACCCTGTCCGGCCAGGTGACGCTGACCGAGTCCGGCGGCACGAACAACTGCCAGCTCGGCCAGGACAAGGCCACCTCGCGGCTGCGCGTGGTCCGTGTGGCCGATGGCGCCGAGGTCTTCACCGCCAACCGCGGCAGTGCCGGGACGCTGACCGCGACCTGGAACTCGGTCGGACAGCCGCGCGGTCAGTACCGCGTGGACTCGTGGACGAAGAACAGTGTCCGCTCGGGCTTCGGCAACCTCGGCTGCACCGCCCAGAGCGAGATCCAGCAGCCCTCGGCCCTCTTCTCCCTGGAGAACAAGGCGGCCGTGTCGGTCAGCGCACCCGCCTCGGTCATCACCGGCGAGACGCTGTCGGTGAGCGTCCAGACCACCGTGCACGCCACCGGGATCGCCGCCAGCACGGTGGCACCCAACCGTTCGGTGACCATCACCGTCCCGGACGTGGGCACCAAGACGGTGACCACCGACGCCAACGGCAAGGCGAGCACCACCTTCGATCTGCCGGGCCTGCCCTACCTGCCCGCAGGCGCGCTGCCGATCAGCGCCCAGGTGGGCGACGACGCGCTGTACGTCGGCGAGTCGGGCAACGGCTCCACCACGCTGACCAAGCGCGCGACCGGCGTCATCTACGCCGGCGACACCCGGGCCCAGCCCGACACCCGTGCCCGCCTGGGCGGCGTGCTGGTGGACATGACCGACGGCAGCGCCCACTTCGGCGAGCCGATCGCCGACCAGCCGATGACCCTTGCGTTGGCCTCGGACTCGGCGGTGGTCGAGACCACCGCGTCGGGCCGCGCGATCCGCTCGGTGCCGATCACCGGCCAGAGCCGGATCCTCGACGCCACCGTCTCGTTCGGCGGTGACGGCGTCTGGCTGCCCAGCAGCGACACGGTCTCCTTCTTCGTCGGCGACGCCACGGCACCGCAGGCTCCGGTCGAGCACAACACCGTCGGCGGCTTCACCCGCGCCGTCGGCGGCCTGCTCGGCGCGCTGCTCTCGCCGGTCACCAAGGCGGTCGGCTCGGTGACCACCGCCGTACAGTCCACGCTGGACAAGCTGGTCGACACCCTGCTCGGCGCGGTCGGCATCAACGCCGACTCGCTCGCCCAGGCCAACATGCTGCACCTGGCCAGCGCCGACCAGCTCAACGGCATGCTCGACGGGCTCCTCGGCACGGTCACCTCGCTCATCTCCACCTCGGGCGACCCGATCGACCACACCCTGAACCACGTGCTCGACGCGATCACCAAGGACTCCCCGCTCGCCGAGCTCAGCGACACCGCCCGCTACCAGTGGCGCAGCGTGTACGTCGCTCCGGACGGCCACCAGGTTGCCAAGCAGTTCGGCGCCATCATGGAGGTTCCCGAGCCGCTCGACGTGACCGGCGACAAGGTGCCCGACGTGCTCGCGAGCGTCATCGTGGGCCTCGACCTGGTCCCCCAGCTGAAGATCGCCAAGCTGAGCGGCGCCCCCGCGGACCTGCCGCTGAGCCTGCAGGCCGTGCTGTCGCTCTCCGGTGACCAGTACCGCTTCGGCTACGACACCCGGACGACCAACGCCCCGCAGAAGTTCGAGGCCGACATCGCCCTCGGCGACGCCGGCGCGACCCTGCAGATCGCCTCGACCAGCGACCAGGCCCTGGCCGTCACCGGCGCGATCTCCCCGCAGGGGACGAACTCCGACGTCGTGCCGCAGAGCGACGGCGAGGAGAGCAACCCCGACGGCTCCTCCGACACGACTCCGGCCCTGGCTCCGAAGGAGACCCGCTTCGGCGTCTCGTTCGACCCGGCACCGAAGTCGGCGTCGCTGGCCCTGGCCATGCCCACCGACGGCAGCAGCCTGCAGGACGTCGCGGCCACGCTGACCACCGACCAGCCGACGACGGTCGGGATCAACCTGGTGGACGACTCCGGCGCGGCCGAGCTGTTCCTGGCCAACGTCCTCATCGAGAAGGTCTCCGGCAACCTGGTGCTCGGACTCAACGGCTCCGACGCCGGCACCATGCAGGCCGACCTGCGCGCGGACGGCGGACTCGACAACGTCGAGGTGACGGCCAAGAGCCTGAACGACGGCCGCACCGAGAGCGACATCCGCCTGGCGATGACCGAGGTGCCGGACACCATCTCGTTCGGCATGGGCTCCGACGGCCAGGGCAGCATGTCGGCCAGCGGGCCGATCGGCACCTTCGAGGCGGGCTACGCCACCGGCGGTCGTCTGGTGACCCTGGACGACCCGGCGTACCTGCGGGTCCTCCAGCAGGGTGACTACAGCTCGATCGCGCTGCGGCTGCCCGGCTTCGAGGGCATGGACCTCGACATGGGCGACTCGGTCTCGCTGGGCCTGACCATGGCCGCCACCCCGCTGCACGCGGTGGTGAGCCAGGACGGTCTCGACCTCGACGCGACGATCACCGACGCGCCGCACCAGCTGCGCCTCGGGCTCGGCACGGACGGCAACATCGAGATCAGCGGCTCCGACCCGATCGCCGAGGTCCGGCTGACGGGGCACAACCCCGCGGGCATCGCGATGGGCGCCACCGACCTCGCGCTGACCCTGACCGACATCCCGAAGAAGATCACGGTCAGCGTCGGCGAGGACGGCGCGGTGTTCGACACCGGCGGCGAGCCGATCGGCAAGCTCGAGCTCCTGGCCGGCAACGGCGACCTGGAACCCGTGCCCGGCGAGGACGACGGCCTGATCATGTCCCAGGGCGGCCCGGCCGGCCTGAGCCTGGCGGCCCGCATCACCGGCCTGCGGACGATCTCCGCGACGCTGGGCGAGCAGCCGGACATCCTGCTGGACACGGTCGCCGGCAAGATCTTCGCGATCCAGATGAAGGAGTACGACGACGAGGGCGTGCTCGCCAACGACGTCACCGCCACCATCGACCACCTGGTGCCGAACCTGCGCCTGGGCCTGGTCGACGACGGCAGCGGCGCGATGCAGCTGCACTACGCCGCGGACGAGCCGACCAACAGCCTGACCATCTCGATGGGCGGTCTGAGCGGCTCGATCGCCGACCCGCTGCCGGCGAAGTTGGACGTCTGCATGGACGGCGGCACCGCGTGTCTGCCGGACGTGGCCGGAATGCCGGAGAACCCGGCGCTCGGCTCGATCCGGTTCTCGGGCAGCGAGTACACGACGCTGAACCTGGAGGACCCCAGCCGCGGGATGAAGGTGGACAACCTCCGCATCCGGCAGCTGGACCTGACCGGTGACCTCAACGCCGACGACGGTGGTCCGCTCTACCTCAACACCTCCATCAAGAACGGCGACTGCGAGACGCCGCTGGCCGGGACCGCCTGGTGCGAGTACCCGATCCGCGGCGGCAAGATCGACGCCGTCCAGGGCGACACGAAGCTCAGCTTCACTCCGGGCGACGGCTTCTCCGCCGTCGATGCCCGGACCGACCTGGAGCCGACGAAGATCCTGGGCCAGACCACCGGCGTCAAGGGCGTCGGCGGCACCGGCAAGATCACCTGCGTGTCCAGCACGGCCCTGAAGGTGACGGTGAGCCTGCTCGGCCTGCCGATCACCCTGGACCTGAAGAACGCGATCTGCAGCGTCCCGAACCGGGATCCCAGCAACCTCGGCTGATCCCGCTCACCCCCCGGTCTCGTGCCCGGTCTCCCCTGCGGAGGCCGGGCACGAGGCGTCTGCGGCCGGGTTCGTTCGGGCATGGAAAGGCCCGGTCGATGGTGACCAGAGGGACGGAGCCGACACCCTGGGGTAGCAATACCTGGGGCATGGAAAGGCCCGGTCGATGGTGACCAGAGGGACGAGCCAACACCCCGGGGTAGCAATACCCGGGGCATGGAAAGGCCCGGTCGATGTTGACCAGACGAAACAGCCAACACCCCGGGGTAGCAAGAAACGGAAAGGCCCGGTCGATGTTGACGGGGGATGCAACACCGACCGGGCTGCTGAAACTGTAAAGGCTGTGGACTAACCGCGTCCACAACGGCGCGCCAGGGCCCGTCGAGGTGCCCTGGTTGGTCTAGATATGGGTGGTCCGGACGGGCCAGACCCGCTCAGCGGATGGTGATCTGGCGACTCGTCAGCCCCGCGCGCGAGGCCCGCTCGGCGGAGTCCAGCGGACGATCCGCGACCTCCGCCAGCGTCTCGGAGAGGGCCGCGTCGAAGGCGGTCACCGGCTCGGCCAGCGCCTCCGGGCCGGTGCCCGGCGGAAGGTCCCAGACGGGCACCAGCACGCCGTGCGCCCGGAACATCCCGAGCAGCCGGCCGCCCTCGACCAGGCGGTCGCGCTCGGCATGGTGCAGCCGGGCCAGGGCGTCGAGCAGCGTGTCCTCGGGCTCCGGGCGGACCCAGCGGAGGTACTCCCGCTCACCGGCCGAGGTCCAGTACGCCGCCTCGACACCGTCGATCCGGGCGGTCGGCGCGACCGTCGCGTTGGCCTGCTCCAGCACCGGAGCCAGCGACTCCGGGTCGTCGAGGTCGGCGGCCCAGTAGTCGAACCCCTCGTGCACGGTCACCTCCAGCGGGGCGTCGGCGATGAGGTCCTGCAGCCGCGGCCCCTCGCCGGGGTCGGCGGTGAGGCCGATCATCGTGCCCGGCTCGGCGTCCAGCGCGGCGGTCAGCACCGCGGCCAGATCGCGACTCGGATCGCCGTACCCGTGCTGGACCTGGAGCCCCAGCCAGATGGCGCCGTCCTCGCGGACCAGTGCCGGCGCGGCGGCCGGGAGCAGCGTGCAGAGCTGGACCTTGCGGTCGGCGCCGGCGACCGTCAGCGGCGCCGTCGCGGCGGGCACGAACTCACGCAGCGCGATCAGGTCGCACTCACCGGCCAGGCCCTCGAACGGCCGGGGCCGCCAGGCCGGCGTGGCCCCGCCGGGGTTGCCGTGACAGGCCTTGTAGCGCCGGCCCGAGCCGCACGGGCAGGGCTGGCGCGGGCCCACCTCACCGGCGGCCGTCGTCCCCGGCTCCTGCGCGGTGTCCGGCGTGCGTGTCCTGCGTGACTTCTTGCCCATGCGCGAAGGCTATCCAGCCCGTCGCGGGCCCGGATCAGGTGAGCGGGATCTGGGCGTGGACCGCATGCACGCCGTCGGCCGACCGGGTCCACCAGCGGGTGCTGAGCGCGTCGACGATCGCCAGGCCGCGCCCCTCGGTGGCATCGGCGGGCACGAAGCCGAGGGCCGGCCGCTCGGGCAACCCCGCGCCGCCGTCGGCGACGCAGATGACCACCGCGTCGTCGCTCAGCAGCCAGCTCACCTCCAGCATCCGGCCGGAGAGCCCGGCGCCGTGGCGTACGGCGTTGCCGACCAGCTCGCTCACCACCAGCCGCACATCCTCGATCGGCTCGGCGGCACAGCCCAGACCCCGCATCCAGCCGGTGACCCGCTCGCGCACCACGATCACGCTCTGCGGCGCGAAGGGCACGCTCATGCGCTGGGCCGAGGCCGCCTCGTCCGGACAGGCCTCGGGGAGCGCGAGACCGCCTGTGCTCATCGATCCTCCGTCGTCGGGGGTTGTCGCCGCGCCACCGGCATGACTCCCCTCCGGCGGCAGGATTCCCGTTCCACCGGTGCTCAAACCATCCGCCCTTCGTGACGGCTCAGGTACTCCAGAGTCTCCCCCGGGCGGTCGGTGATGATCGCCGAGACCCCCAGCTCCAGGCAGAGGTCGATGTCGGCGGGCGTGTTCACCGTCCAGACGTGCACCCGGGTGCCGCCGGCGACGATCTTGCGGATCAGCTCGGGGTGCTTGCGCAGCAGCTTGATGCCCGGGCCGGCGATCCAGTCCGGCTCGGCGATCGGCCGCGAGCGGACCCATTCGGTCGGGGCGTCCATGAGGTAGACGAGATCGAGGCCGGGCGCGATCCGGCGTACCCGGCGCAGGGCCACCCAGGAGAAGCTCATCACCCGGGCGGGCGAGCCGGCGCCGGCCCAGCCGAAGCGGTCGAGGGTGTCGACGAGGCGGCGCTCGACCAGGCCGGCGTACCGGGTGGGGTGCTTGGTCTCGATCGCCAGCTCCACCCGGCGGTCGTAGTCGGCGACGGTCTCCAGCAGCCGGCGCAGGGTCAGCACCCGGTTGTGCTCGGGGTCGGTGTCGGGCGCCTCGTCGTCGAGCTCGGCCCAGGGGTGCTTCCAGCTGGCCACGTCGAGCGACTCCAGCTCGGCCAGCTCCATCCGGGAGACCACGTCACGCTTGTGCTGGCCGACGCGGGCCAGGTCCCGGTCGTGCACGCAGACCAGGTGCCCGTCGGCGGTGAGCCGGACGTCGCACTCCAGCGCCTCGGCGCCCTGCTCCAGCGCGGCGACGTACGCCGCCAGGGTGTGCTCGGCCTGGGAGTCGCTGGCTCCTCGGTGCGCGACCACCTGAGGTCTGCCCTCACCCATACCCCGCATGGTGACAGAGCCCGTCCCCTGCCGTCCGCGACATGCCCGAAGGCGGGCCTAGCGCTGGTGGCGCAGGTAGCGGCCGAAATGGGGGACGGTGAAGGCGACCGTGCCGCGCTCGCCGGAGTAGATCAGGCCCTTCTTGATCAGACCGTCGCGCGCGGGGCTGAGCGACTGCGCCTTGCGGCCCAGGCGCTCGGCGACGGCGGAGGTGCCGACGGGGGCCTCGGCGCCGTCCTCGCCGAGGTCGGCCATCGCCAGCATGTAGTCGCGCTCGGCCGGCGTCGCCCGCTCGTAGCGGGTGCCGAAGAAGCCGCTCGCCAGCTCGGCCTCGGCCTCCGGCGCTGCGGCGATCACGTCGGCCCAGGTGATCGGCGAGCCCAGCGCCACGTCCCAGGTCACCTTGCCGTAGGCCTGGACGAAGTAGGGGTAGCCGTCGGTGAGCCGGTAGAGCTCGTCCAGCGCCTTCGCGTCGTACGTCGCGCCCTCCTCCTCGGCCGGCAGCGTCCAGGCCCGCTCGGCCATCTCGCGCGGCAGCCGGTCGACGGCCACGTAGCGGAAGAGCCGCTCGGCATAGGACTTCGAGCCGGCCAGCGCCGCGGGAAGGTGTGGCAGCCCGGCGCCGACGACCAGCAGCGGCGCGCCCTGCTGGCTGATCTCGTGGCAGGCTCCGCAGAGCGCGGCGAGCTCGGGCGGCGAGATGTCCTGCATCTCGTCGACGAAGAGCGCGATGCCGACGTTGAGGTCGCGGGCCAGGCCGGCGACGTCGCCGAAGAGCTCGATCAGGTCCAGCTCGAGGTCGCCGGAGTCTCCGCGTCCCCTCGCGGCCACGACGTCGATCGGCGGCTGCCAGCGCGCGCCCTTCCGGTCGGGCTGGTCGGTGCGCAGGGCGAACGCCTTGAGCACCCCGGCCACCTCCTCGACCCGCTCGGGATCGCGGTGCCGGTGGGCGACCTCGCGGATCGCGGCATGCACGGCCTGCGCCAGGGGCAGCCGAACCGAGCGATCGGGGCGCGCCTCGACCTTGCCGGTTCCCCACGCCCGCTGCACCGCCAGGCCGCGCAGGGCGTTGAGCAGCACGGTCTTGCCGACGCCGCGCAGACCGTGCAGCACCATGCTCCGGTCCGGCCGGCCCGCGGCGACCCGCTCCAGGGTGACGCCGAACTGCTCCAGCTCGCGGTCGCGGCCGGCGAGCTCCGGCGGCCGCTGCCCCGCGCCCGGCGCGTACGGATTGCGGATCGGGTCCATGATCAGACCGTATCGGTCTCTCTAGCCTGAATCGTAGATATGCCTAGCGAGTCGTCGAATCCTCGAGCGGCGCTCCCCCGAAGCCGATCTCGTTGCCGTCGGGGTCGTGGAAGACCGCCTTGCGGACGCCGTTGTCGTAGGTCTCCCGGACGGCCGGCCGCAAGCCCCGCGCCTCGATCGCGGCCAGGCGCTCGTCGAGGTCGTCGACGAAGAGCGTGACCTCGCTCCGGCCGGCCCGCTCGGGCTGCTCCTCGACGTACACGTAGCGATGCTCGGCCAGCTCCCAGACGGCCTCCCGCTCATGGGCGAGGAAGCCCGGCGGCCCACCGAACAGCCGCTCGTACCAGGGGAACGAGACGAGCCGGTCGGTCACGACCAGGCCGGCGAAGAGGTCCAGGGCCATGCCTCCAGGCTAGGGCGGCGTCGCGGCCGTGTCCCGGTGCGCGGTCAGCGTCTACGCTGCCTCCATGCCGGAGCTCCCCGAAGTCGAGGCCCTGGCCCGCGACCTCTCCGGGCGGCTGGCCGGGCGCGCGATCGTCCGCGTCGACATCGCCGCCTTCTCCTGCCTGAAGACCTACGACCCGCCGATCACCGCGCTCAACGGCGGTCTGGTCGACGGCGTCGGCCGGCACGGCAAGTTCCTCGACATCGACGTCTCCGGCACCCACCTGGTGCTGCACCTGGCGCGCGCCGGCTGGATCCGCTGGCGCGACGAGGTGCCCACCGTCCCGGCCAAGCCCAACAGCAAGTCGCCGCTCGCCGCCCGGGTCGTGCTCGACAACGGCGCCGGCCTCGACATCACCGAGGCGGGCACGCGCAAGAGCCTCGCCCTGTACGTCGTCCGCGATCCCGCCGATGTCCCCGGCATCGCGCGACTCGGCCCCGACCCGCTGGCCGACGACTTCACCGTCGAGGTGCTGCGTGGCATCCTCGCCGAGGCCGGCCGCGCGCAGATCAAGGGCGTGCTGCGTCACCAGGGCACCATCGCCGGCATCGGCAACGCCTACTCCGACGAGGTGCTGCACGCCGCGCGCATGTCGCCGTTCAAGCCGGCGGCCATGAACGACGAGGAGTCGCAGACCCTCTACGACGCGATCCGCACGGTCCTCTCCGACGCGGTCGCCCGCGCCGACGGCCTGCCCGCCAGCGAGCTCAAGGGCGAGAAGAAGTCGCACATGGCCGTCCACGGCCGCACCGGCAAGCCCTGCCCGGTCTGCGGCGACACCGTCCGCGAGGTCTCCTTCGCCGACTCCAGCCTGCAGTACTGCCCGACCTGCCAGACCGGCGGCAAGCCCCTGGCCGACCGGCGGATGTCCAAGCTCCTCAAGTAGCCGACAGCCCCGCCCCGGGCCCATATCACGGGATATAGTCGGACCCGTGAACGCCGTGCGGGAGCTCCGCGAGGCCGCCGGGATCAGCCAGCAGGAGCTGGCCGAGCGGTCCGGCGTGGCCCAGCCCAACATCGCCGCCTACGAGACCGGCCGGCGCACGCCCTCACCGGCGATGCTGGACCGCCTGCGCGCCGCCTGCCGCCCGCTCCCACGCGACGCCCTCGACGCACACCGCGCCGACTTGATCACGCTCGCCGAGGGTCACGGCCTGAGGAACCTCCGCGTCTTCGGCTCGGCCATGCGCCGGACCGACGCGCCGGGAAGCGACCTGGACGTCCTGGTCACGGCGCCACCGGGGGTCGGGCTCCTGACCTTGGCGGCCTTCGCGCGAGAGGCCGGCGAGCTTCTCGGCGTGGAGGTCGACGTGGTGACCGACGGCGGCCTGGGCTCCGACAACGAGATCCTGGCGACCGCGGTCGCCATATGACGCCTCGAGACGCCGCCACGCTGCGGGAGATCGTCCGGCTGTGTGACGTCGGCGCCCGCTTGGTCGCGCGTGGTCACGACTGGTACGTCGGGGACGAGGACAACGTTCCGGGCCTTGCCGCCGAGTCGGTCATCATCAAGATCGGCGAGAACGTCGCCCGCCTCAGCGACGAGTTCCTCGCACGGCATCCCGACGTGCCCTGGTCGGACATCAAGCGGATGCGGGACCGCCTGGCTCATCACTACGAGGGCACCGACTATGTCGTCGTCTGGAGCACGCTGACCGACGACCTGGTCACCATCCGCTCCTACATCCGACCGACGACCACCTGAAGAGCCCCGGCGAGGCGACGGAGCCGGCGACCGGTCACACTCGTTCCATGCAGTCCCTCCCGACCGTCACCGTCGACCAGGTGCCCGACCCGCTGCCCGACGGGCTCTGCGTGCTCGACGTCCGCGAGCCCGACGAGTGGCAGGACGGCCACATCGAGGGCGCGCTGCACATCCCGCTGATGACGCTGCCGGTGCGCACCGACGAGCTGCCCGCGGACACCCCGCTGCTGGTCGTCTGCCATGTCGGCGGTCGCTCGGCGCAGGCCACGGCGTACCTCGTCCAGCAGGGGTACGACGCCGTCAACCTCGCCGGCGGCATGGCCGACTGGGCCGCCGCCGGGCGGGCGATCACCCGCTGAGCCCGGCAGGCGGCTCGAGCTCCAGCGCCGCCTTCAGCCGCGCGAGGTACTCCTCCCGCGCGATCTCCACGGTCCCCAGCGAGGCCAGGTGCTCGGTCTGCCACTGCACGTCGAGCAGCCGCCCGGGAGTGCCGTCGTCGAGCAGCCGCACCAGCGCGACCAGCGCTGCCTTGGAGGCGTCCCGGGCCCGGTGGAACATCGACTCGCCCGCGAAGAGCCCGCCGATCGCGACGCCGTACAGCCCGCCGACCAGCGCGCCGTCCAGCCACGTCTCCACCGAGTGCGCCCAGCCGAGCCGGTGCAGCTCGGCGTACGCCGCCGCGAAGTGGTCGTCGATCCAGCCGTCCGGCCGCCGCGGATCGGCACAGCCGGCGACGACCTCCTCGAAGGCGGTGTCCACCCGGATCTCGTAGCGCCGCGCGGACTGCCGCAGCGAGCGGGTGACCCGCAGCCCGTCCAGCGGCAGCACCGCCCGCGGGTCCGGCGACCACCACGACGGGATGCCAGGACCGAGGTCGGACGGCAGCGGGAACAGCCCGGCCCGGTAGGCCGCCAGCAGCGTGCCGGGCGCCAGATCGCCGCCCACGCCGATCGTCTCGCCGTCGCCGGGGACGGGCACCGGCAGCACCCAGCGGGTCGGCGGCGGTTCGATCGGCACGGACTCACCCTAGGGCGGCCCCGCGGCGGCGGTCCGCCTACCACCGCCCGCTTACGATCGGTGGCATGAGCTTCAGCAAGAAGGCCGCGACCAAGGCCGCCGCGGCGTCGATCGCCCCGCGCATCCCCCAGCTCGCGCCGGGGCTGACCGCGTCCTTCGTGCACGAGGCCCTGGACAAGGCGATCACCGGCGTCGGCCCGCTGCCGCCCGCCGCCTCCGCCGCGGAGAAGCAGCGCGAGGAGCAGAAGGGCGACGTCAACCGTGGCGTCCACGAGGTGATCGAGAACCACGTGCGGTACGCCGCGGTGCAGGGGTTCGCCACGAACATCGGCGGGCTCGCAGCGATGGCGGTGATGGTCCCGGCCAACATCACCGGGCTGGCGCTGCTGCAGTGCCGGATGGTCGCCGGCATCGTGCACCTGCGCGGCTACGACCTGGCCGACAAGCAGGTCCGCAACGCGATCCTGACCAGCCTGCTCGGCGAGGAGCGGATCCTCTCGATGATCAAGTCCGGCGAGCTGCCCGGCACCCCGATGGAGCTCGCCGCGATGACCAGCTCGGACCCGGCGATGGACCAGCGGGTCAGCAGCCAGGTCGCCTCCGAGCTGATCGCCCGCATCGCCGGCAAGCGGATCGCCACCACCGTCGCGCGACGTACCCCCATCGTGGGCGGCGTCGTCGGCGCGGGCACCGACGCCTTCGTCACCTGGAAGATCGGTCGCTACGCCGACCGTGAGTTCCTGCCGAAGACTCGACGGTAGAGGCGCAGGCCGAAGGCGGCGGCCTTGCTGTTGGACGCCTTGGCGACCAGCTTCTGCTTGATCCGGTAGACCGGCGTGGAGTGCGCGCGGTTGATCTCGGCGTGCAGCTCCTCGATCTCCGCGATCAGCTCCAGCTCGCGATTGCGCAGCCGCACGCCCTCGAGCGTCATCGCGGCGAGACCGCGCATGGTGGCCTCGGCCATCTCGGCGTCGCCCAGGGTGTCGGGGTCGACGAAGGGCAGCGGCGCGGCCGGCAGCAGGTCGTCCAGGTCGCCGATCACGTCGTACCCGCGCAGCGCCAGCTCGGCCACCCAGCTCCGGCTCAGCTGCTCGGCCCAGGCATGGACCTCCGGCGGCACCGAGAGCCGCGCCGAGGTCACCTCGCGGGAGAGGCTCTGGTGCACCAGCGCCTCACGCACCAGCGCGCGGTAGTGGTGGTTCTCGACCGTCTCGGCGATGGCGACGTTGAGCCGGCGCACCATCGCTGCCTCGGCCACGCCGAGCGAGGCGTTGGTCCGCGGCTCCTCCTGGGACTCCTCGTCGGTGAAGGCGCCGGGGTCGAGCCGCAGCGCGGACGCCATCCGCTCCCACAGCACCGAGGGCGGCGAGCCGGCCGGCGGGACGGTCACCAGGTGCACCCGCTCCTTGGGCAGCAGGGCTCCCCAGCGATCGAGGACGTCGGGCACCTCCTGGACGCCCCAGAACCACCGGGCCACGGGGTCGGAGCGGGCCGGGTCGCGCAGCACGGCCAGGAACTCGCCGTACGTCATCTGCCGCCGGTGCTTGACGTTCTCCTGCCACTCCGCGGGGATCTGCCGGGCGAGATCGCGCGCGGAGTAGATGACGTGGACCTCGTCCGCGGCGAGCGACTCGATGGCCCGGGCCACCTGGCCGCGTGAGGCGGTGGCGAGGATCTCGTGGCTGATGATCGCGGTGCCGGGCCACGCGCGGACCTCCGCGGCCAGCCGCTCCCACGCGCCGTGCGCCTGCTTCTCCAGGCCGCCCCACGGCAGCTGCATCAGGTCGAGCGCGGCCAGGAAGTGCGCGTCGAAGCGATCGCCGGGGTAGCAGATCCCCTGCTCGGCCAGGCGCTCGCGATGGGTCTGCAGCAGGCTCTGCACGAAGGACGTCCCGGTCTTGGGAGCCCCGACGTGGAGCAGCACGGTCCGCGCCATCAGCTGTGTGACCCCTCCTCCGCCATGATCCAGGCCCGGCCGACCACGTCGAGCGCGAAGTCCAGCACCGCGGCGGGCTTGAGGACTCCGCGGTGTCCGCCGGCCTCGGGCGGTACGACGCCCGCGGGGTCGCCGTGGACAGCGTAGTCACCGGACTGGTCCGCGGCGCGGAGCCGCTCGGCCATCCGCGTCCCGGCCGCCACGGCCCAGGCCCGGCGATCGCGCGGAACCGGCGGTCGTCCGGAGCCCTCCTCCCCCGCGAGCAACGGCCACAGCCGGTCCACCAGCACCCGGCGGCGCTCCTCGCCGACGGCCATCACCAGCAGCGGGTTGAGCCGGCGCAGCAGGTCGGTGGCCAGCGGATCGGGGTGGCTCTCGACCTGGAGCGAGGAGAGGCCGAGCAGCCGGGCCACCCGCTCGCCGACGGCAGCCGCGTCCTCGCCCAGCATCACGTGCACGCGATCGGCGCCGAACTGCCGGGCCAGCCGCCCGGCCAGGCCGGGCAGGTCGATCCCCGGCGGCACCCGGTCGCCGGACTCCGCCGTGCGCCACATCCGCGACCACCGGGTCGCCGAGCCCGCGCGGACGCGGGCCGACCAGCGCTGGGCCATCAGCTCGTCCAGCGGCCCGCCGACGACGAGGTACGTCGCCCGCCGGCCGCCCTCGCGCAGGCCACGCGCGCGCAGCGCCTCGCGGACGGCCTCGGCAGTGGCCGGAGCACCCAGCACCACGAACTGCCGGCGCCGCGGCCGCCACCCGCGCCGGACCGGCAGAGCGGCCGCAGGCTCGATCATGCCCAGCAGGGCGACCAGCACCGGAGCGCAGACCCGGAGCAGCTCCTCGGCCGGCAGGTCCTCCGGGGCCGTGGCCGGGCTGCCGAAGGCCGGCCCCTCGGCGTCGGGCACGGGCGGGTCGACCAGCCCGCGACCGGCGCCGGGCGTGGCCAGCACCAGGTCGGCGAGGCGCTCGAAGTCCGGCAGCCCCCGGGGCAGCCGGCGCACGACCTCCAGCTGAGCGGCGCTGGGCAGAACTCCCGATCCCCCGACCGACTCGCCCGTCTCGGACCAGTCCATCTCCGACCAGCGCCGGGTCGAGCCCGAGCGCAGCAGCGCGGCCCAGGACCGCACCCGGTCGGCGTAGGCCTCACTCATCGGCGGCTCGGCTCACGGGCGCCGCAGCTTCCGGGCCAGCTTGCGCATGGTCCAGCGCCGCGTCTGCGCCGCGTCCGTGATCACGGCGGCGAGGGCGTCCATCGTCGCCTCGGCCACCTGATCCACCGGCGGGCGGTCGGGGTGCGTCCAGACGTGGTCGGGACCGGGACGGACCGGTCGCAGGTCGTCGAGGTCGCCGACGACGTTCACGCCGGAGCCCTCGATCCACTCCCGCCACTCCTCGGTGACCTCCTCGGTGAAGGCCCACCGGTTGCGCGGGAGGACGGCCGGGATCCGGTCGGCACGAGCGGCCAGCACGTCGCGGCCGAGCAGCTCGCGGACCAGCTCGACGTACACCTCGCGCGGGATGTCGTGCCCGGCGAGACGCTTGTTGAGCTGACGCAGCACGTTGGCCTCGACGATGCCCAGCGAGGCGTTGTAGCTGGTGCTCGCGGCGTACGCCCCGGAGGGATCGATCCCGACGACACCGGCGAACCGGCGCCACAGCTCGTCCTTGGGGGCGCCGGCCTGCGGCACGGTGACCACGTGGATCTGCTCCGGCGGCAGGCCGTTGCCCCAGCGGGTGAGGATGTCGGGGATCGACTGGACCCGCCAGAACCAGCTCGTCGGGTTGCGGCGGTTGTCCTTGACCAGGTCGCGGGCGAACCGGCCGAAGGAGCGCCGGCCGCGGTGCTTGATCCGCTCCTGCCACTCCGCTGGGATCTGCCGGGCGAGGTCGCGGGCGGTGAGGATCAGGTGCACCTCGTCGCGGGCGAACTCCCCCATCGCCTGCTCGATCTGCGGCGGCGTGGCCGCGGCGAGGATCTCGTGGCTGATCAGCACGTCGCGCGGTGCCCGGCGGGCCTCGTGCGTCAGGGCCGCCCACTGCCCGCGGGCCACCTCGCGCTGACCCGCCCAGCGCTCCTGGATGAGGTCCAGCGCGGCCTCGAAGTGGTCACCGGTGCGGGTGTTGAGATAGCTCAGTCCCTGCCGGGCGACCGCCTCGCGGTTGATCGCCATCCGGTCCTGGAGATAGGTCGTCCCGCTCTTCGGCGTACCGATGTGGAGGTAGACGCGGCGGGTCATGGCCGCATTCTGCCGTAGGGCCGGTCCTCCATCGGCCTCAGGTGACAACCCTCTCGGGATGGCTGCACACCGTCATCCGGCGGCCACGGGCGAAGGCGACCAGGGTGAGCCCGAAGCGGTCGGCGGCCTCGATCGCCAGCGAGGACGGCGCGGAGATGCAGGCCAGCACGCCGATGCCGCCGAGCACCGCCTTCTGGACGATCTCGAAGGAGGCTCGCGAGGAGACCACCAGCACCAGGTCGTCCCGGGAGCGGTCCTGCGTCACCGCCCAGCCGAGCACCTTGTCCACGGCGTTGTGCCGGCCGACGTCCTCGCGCACCACGACGACCTCGCCGCCGGCGGTCGCCAGGGCCGCGGCATGCACGCCACCGGTCCGGCTGAAGACCTGCTGCATCTGCTCGATCCGCTCCGGCAGCGCGCCGATCACCTCGGCAGGAACGGCGATCCGCGGCAGCTCCGGCGGATGCACCGCGTCGATGGCGTCCAGCGTGGACTTGCCGCACAGCCCGCACCCGCCGTACGAGACCAGGCGCCGCTGCGCGGAGACCGGCACCGAGGCCGGCCGGCGCAGGGCGACCTGCAGGACGTTGAGCTCGGTGTCGGTGCAGAACCTCGCCGACACCACGTCCTCGCGGTCGCGGATCACGCCCTCGCCGAGCAGCAGCCCGTGCGCCAGCTCGACGTCGTGGCCGGGCGTGCGCATGGTCACCGTCAGGGTCTCCTCGCCCAGCCGGATCTCCAGCGGCTCCTCGACCGCGAACTGGTCGACCTTCTCCTTCATCCCGGCGTCCAGGTCGATCTGCCAGACCTTGCGCCGCGCGGTCACCCGTCCCATCGGCTCAGCACTTCTCCAGCCGGACCACCACGGTCTTGGAGGTCGGGGTGTTGCTGGTCTCGGCGACGGAGTCGAGCGGCACCAGGACGTTCGTCTCCGGAAAGTACGCCGCCGCGCAGCCCCGCGCCGTCGGGTAGGAGACCACCCGGAACCGCTCGGCCCGACGCTCCTCGACCTCAGCGCTGCCGTCCACCCCGCGCCACTCCGAGACCAGGTCGACGTGGTCGCCGTCGGCGATCCCCAGCCCGGCCAGGTCCTCGGGGTTGACGAAGACGACCCGGCGCCCGTCCTTGATGCCGCGGTAGTGGTCGTCCATGCCGTAGACCGTGGTGTTGTACTGATCGTGGCTGCGCACGGTCTGCAGCAGCAGGCGGCCCGCCGGCCGGTGCGGGAACCACAGCTCGTTGACGGTGAAGAGCGCGCGGCCATCGCCGGGCAGGAAGGTCCGGCTGTCGCGCGGCCCGCTGGGCAGCAGGAAGCCGCCGGGCCGGTCGATCTTGGCCTCGAAGTCGTCGAAGCCCGGCACGACGCGGGAGATGTGGTCGCGGATCACGCGGTAGTCCCCGCGCATCGCCGCCCAGTCGACCCTGCTCTCCGGCAGCACGCGGCGGGCCAGCTCGCAGACGATGGCGACCTCGCTGAGCAGGTCGTCGGCCGCGGGGGTCAGCCGCCCGTGCGAGGCGTGCACCTTGCTCATCGAGTCCTCGACGGTCACCCGCTGCGGGCCGGTGAGCTGTACGTCGAGCTCGGTGCGCCCGAGCGTGGGGAGGATCAGCGCCTCCCGGCCGGTGATCGCGTGCGAGCCGTTGAGCTTGGTGGAGACGTGCACCGTCAGGTCGGCCCGCTCCAGCGCCCGCTCGGTCACCTCGGTGTCGGAGGTGGCCCGGACGAAGTTGCCGCCCATCGCGAAGAACACCTTGGCGTGGCCGTCGCGGAAGGCCCGGATCGCCTCCACCACGTCGTACCCGTGCCTGCGCGGCGCCTCGATCCCGAACTCCGCGTCCAGCGCGGCGAGGAACGACTCCGGCGGCTTCTCCCAGATGCCCATGGTCCGGTCGCCCTGGACGTTGGAGTGACCGCGCACCGGGCAGACGCCGGCGCCCGGGCGGCCGACATTCCCCTGCAGCAGCAGGAGATTGACGATCTCGCGGATGGTCGGCACCGAGTGGCGGTGCTGGGTCAGGCCCATGGCCCAGCAGACGACGGTCGCCCGGGACGCGGTGAAGTCGTCGGCCAGTCCTTCGATCTCGGCACGGGTCAGGCCGGTGGCCTCCTCGGTCACCGCCCAGTCGAGATCGGCGCGCGCGGCGGCGTACTCCTCGAAGCCGGTCGTGTGCGCCGCGACGAACTCCTCGTCGACGGCGCCGCGGGCGAGCAGGAGATGACCGACGGCCTGGAAGAGCGCCTGGTCGCCGCCGAGCCGCACCTGCAGGAAGCGGTCGGCCAGCGCGGTGCCGGAGCCGACGACGCCGCGCGGGCGCTGCGGGTTGCGGAAGCGGATCAGGCCGGCCTCGGGGAGCGGGTTGACCGCGACGATGCGGGCACCGTTCTTCTTGGCCTGTTCGAGCGCGGTGAGCATCCGCGGGTGGTTGGTGCCGGGGTTCTGGCCGGCGATGACGATCAGGTCGGCGGCGTCGAGGTCGTCCAGGGTGACGGTGCCCTTGCCGATGCCGAGGGTCTCGTTGAGCGCGGAGCCGCTGGACTCGTGGCACATGTTGGAGCAGTCGGGGAGGTTGTTGGTGCCGTACTCCCGGACGAAGAGCTGGTAGGCGAACGCCGCCTCGTTGCTGGTGCGGCCGGAGGTGTAGAAGACCGCCTCGTCGGGGTCCTCGAGCCCGCGCAGCGCGGCGGCGACGATGTCGAGCGCCCGCTCCCAGCTGACCGGCTGGTAGTGGCTGGCGCCCTCGGGCTTGTGCATCGGCGTGGTCAGCCGGCCCTGCTGGCCCAGCCAGTAGTCGGTGCGGCCGCGCAGGTCGTCGATGGCGTGCTCGGCGAAGAGCTCCGGCGTCACCCGGCGCAGGGTCGCCTCCTCGGCGACGGCCTTCGCGCCGTTCTCGCAGAACTCGGCCTTGTGCACGTGGCCCGGCTCCGGCCAGGCGCAGCCCGGGCAGTCGAACCCGTCGTTCTGGTTGACCAGCAGCAGGGTCTTGGTCGCCCGGACGACGCCCATCTGCTCCACGGCCATCCGCGTCGCGCGTACGACGGCAGGCACGCCCGCCGCCACCTCCTTGGGCGGATGGACCTCCAGGTCCCGATCCCCTCGGTCCTCGACCGGCGCCTTCTTGCTCACTTGGCCATCATGCCCCGGGGTGGTGACGAGGTCAGCCCAGCGCGGTCACCACGCGGGACTGGCTGGGCCGGCCGAGCAGACCGGCCATCCAGACGCTGGTCGCCACGAGCGCGTCCAGGTCGACCCCGGTCTCGACGCCGAGGCCGCGGAAGAGCCAGACCAGGTCCTCGGTGGCGAGGTTGCCGGTCGCGCTTTCGGCATAGGGGCAGCCACCCAGTCCGCCGGCGCTCGCGTCGTACGTCGTGATGCCGTGCTGCCACGCGGCGTACGCGTTGGTCAGCGCCTGTCCGTAGGTGTCGTGGAAGTGCACCGCCAGCCGCTCGTCGGGCACGCCGGCGTCGTTGAAGGCGGCGAGCAGCTCGCGCACCCGCCCGGCCGTGCCGACGCCGATGGTGTCGCCGAGGGAGAGCTGGCTGGCGCCCAGGGCGAGCAGCCGGCAGCCGACGTCGACGACCTGCGCTATCGGCACCTCACCCTCCCAGGGGTCGCCCCAGCACATGCTGACGTAGGCACGGACGTCGAGGCCCGCGTCGAGGGCACGCGCGACGGTCGGCTCGAACATCTCGAACTGCCCGTCCAGGCTGCGGTTGAGGTTGCGCTGAGCGAAGGTCTCGGTGGCGCTGCCGAAGATCGCGATGTGCTCACATCCCAGCTGCAGAGCGCGATCCAGGCCGCGCTCGTTGGGCACGAGCACCGGATGCCGGCGACCCTCCTCCCCGAGCAGCTCGATCAGCTCGGCGGCGTCGGCCAGCTGCGGGACCCACTTCGGGTGGACGAAGCTGGTGGCCTCGACGACGGGCAGGCCGGCCGCGACCAGCCGGCGGACGAACTCGGCCTTGGCCTCGACGGGGACGATGCCCGCCTCGTTCTGCAGACCGTCGCGCGGGCCGACCTCGTAGATCGTCACGCTGCCGGGCTCACTCATGGGCTCACTCATGGGCTCACTCATCGTCGGCCTCCACCTCCACCAGCAGGTGGTGCAGCGCCACCTGGGCCCCGGCCGTCGCGCCGACCTTGGTCACCGTGCCGGCGTACGGCGCCAGCAGGGTGTGCTCCATCTTCATCGCCTCCAGCACGCCGAGCCGCTGGCCCGCCTCCACCCGGTCGCCCACCGCGACGTCGAGCGCCAGGACGGTGCCCGGCATGGGCGCCAGCACCGCGCCCTGGTCGGTGCCGGCGGCCGTCGGGGAGGTCGCGTCGGGCCGGCCGAAGGAGTACGTCGTGCCGCGGTACACCACGTCGACGGTACGCCGGCGCACCCGGACCGCGGCCTCGTGAGCGATCCCGTCGATCTCCAGCCGGAGCATGCGCAGCCCCGGCCCGGCCGTCGTCCGGGAGAGCAGCCTGGTCGCCACCTCGCCGTCCGGGCCGGTCAGCCGGTTCCACGACACCGACCAGCGCACGACCTCCTGGCCGTCCACCAGCGGGATCGTCGCCGGTGAGGACGGGCCGGAGAGCCGCCAGCCGTCGGCGGTGCCGAACGGATCGCCCGCCCGCTCGCCGATCTCGGCGTCCGCGACCGCCCAGGCGGCGAAGACGGCCGCCTCGGGGGCGGCCGGCGCCGCGACCGCGTCGGGATGGCGGTCCAGCCAGGCGGTGTCGATGGCCGCGTCCCGGAAGGGCTGCCCGTCCAGCAGCGCCCGGACGAAGCCGAGGTTGGTGGTCAGACCGAGGATCGCGATGTCATCGATCCCCTCGACGAGCCGGCGGCGCGCGCTCTCCCGGTCCTGCCCGGTGGCGATGATCTTGCCGATCATCGGGTCGTAGGCGCTGCCGACCTCCTGGCCGCTCTCCAGCGCCACGTCGTTGCGGGTCATCGGCGACCAGTGCGCCAGCTCGGCGACGCCGGCCTGCGGGAGGAAGCCGTTGAACGCGTCCTCGGCGTACACCCGCGCCTCGATGGCGTGACCGTCGAGAGCGACCTCGTCCTGCTCGAAGCCGAGCGGCTGCCCCGCGGCGATGCGCAGCTGCAGCCGGACCAGGTCGACGCGCCGCCCGCCGACGCGCACGACCTCCTCGGTCACCGGATGCTCCACCTGAAGGCGGGTGTTCATCTCCAGGAAGTACGCCGCTCCGGTCGCCTCGTCGAGCAGGAACTCCACCGTGCCCGCGCCGGTGTAGCCGACCTCGCGCGCCAGCGCGACCGCCGAGGACGTGAGCAGCTCCCGCTGCTCGGCGGTGATGGTCGGCGCGGGCGCCTCCTCGATCACCTTCTGGTGACGGCGCTGGGTGGAGCAGTCGCGCTCGAAGAGATGCACGACCTGGCCGTGCGTGTCACCGAAGACCTGGACCTCGACGTGCCGGCCGCGCTCGACGTACTTCTCGAGCAGGATGGTGTCGTCGCCGAAGGCCGACATCGCCTCGCGGCGGGCGCCCTCGATCGCCTCGGCCAGGCCGGCCGCGTCGCGGACGATCCGCATGCCCTTGCCGCCTCCGCCCGCGGCCGCCTTGACCAGGACGGGGAACTCGTCGACCCGGCCGGGGTCCTCCCAGGACGGCACCACCGGGACCCCCGCGGCGACGGCGATCTCGCGGGCGTGGTCCTTGCGGCCCATCCGCTCCATCACCTCGGCCGACGGACCGACCAGCACCAGCCCGGCCTCGGCCACCGCCCGGGCGAACTCCGCGCGCTCGGAGAGGAAGCCGTAGCCGGGGTGGATCGCATCCGCCCCGGTGTCGGCGGCGGCCCGCAGCAGAGCGGGAATCGACAGGTAGGACTCGGTCGCGGGCGTCGGCCCGATGCGCACGGCGACGTCGGCGGCACGCACGTGCGGCGCCCGCCGGTCGGCGTCGGAGTAGACCGCGACGGTCCGGATGCCCATGTCGCGCGCGGTCCGGATCACCCGGAGCGCGATCTCGCCACGGTTGGCGATCAGCAGAGTCGAGATCATCGCTACATCCTGAAGACGCCGTAGGAGGGATCCGGGATCGGCGCCTGCGCGGCGATCTCCAGGCCCATGCCGAGCACGCGCCGGGTGTCGGCCGGGTCGATGATGCCGTCGTCCCAGAGACGCGCGGTGGCGTAGTACGGCGAGCCCTGCTCCTCGTACTGCGCCCGGATCGGCGCCCTGAACGACTCCTCGTCCTCCGCGCTCCACTCCTCCCCACGCGCCTCCAAGCCATCGCGGCGGACCGTCGCCAGCACCGACGCCGCCTGCTCACCGCCCATGACCGAGATGCGCGCGTTGGGCCACATCCAGAGGAACCGCGGGTCGTAGGCGCGGCCGCACATGCCGTAGTTGCCGGCGCCGAAGGAGCCGCCGATGACGACGGTCAGCTTGGGCACCACCGAGCAGGCGACCGCCGTGACCAGCTTGGCGCCGTCGCGGGCGATGCCGTTGTTCTCGTACTCGCGGCCGACCATGAAGCCGGAGATGTTCTGCAGGAAGACGATCGGCGTCTTGCGCTGGTTGCACAGCTCGATGAAGTGCGCGCCCTTGAGCGCCGACTCGGCGAAGAGGATGCCGTTGTTGGCGACGATGCCGACGCGGTGGCCCCAGATCCTCGCGAAGCCGCAGACCAGCGTCTCGCCGTAGAGCCGCTTGAACTCGTGGAAGTCGCTGCCGTCGACGATCCGGGCGATGACCTCGCGCACGTCGTACGGCGTGCGGGTGTCGGCCGGGACCACGTCGTAGAGCGACTCGGCGTCATGCAGCGGCTCCTCGACGTCGCCCCTCGGACCGTCCTCCGGCTCGGGCAGGGTGCTCACGATGGAGCGCAGGATCGCCAGCGCGTGGTGGTCGTCCTCGGCGAGGTGGTCGACGACGCCGGAGCGGCGGGCATGCACGTCGCCGCCGCCGAGCTCCTCAGCGGTGACGACCTCACCGGTCGCGGCCTTCACCAGCGGCGGGCCGCCGAGGAAGATCGTGCCCTGCTCCTTGACGATCACGGTCTCGTCCGACATCGCCGGGACGTAGGCGCCGCCGGCGGTGCAGGAGCCCATGACCGCGGCGATCTGCGGGATGCCCTCGGCGGACATGTTCGCCTGGTTGAAGAAGATCCGGCCGAAGTGCTCCTTGTCCGGGAAGACCTCGTCCTGCATCGGTAGGAAGGCGCCGCCGGAGTCGACCAGGTAGAGGCAGGGCAGCTTGTTCTGCCGGGCGATCTCCTGGGCGCGCAGATGCTTCTTCACCGTCATCGGGTAGTACGTGCCGCCCTTGACGGTGGCGTCATTGGCCGCGACCACGCAGAGTCGCCCGTGGATGCGGCCGATCCCGGCGACGATGCTCGCGCTCGGCACGGCGTACTCGTCGCCCTGGTCGTCGTACATCCCGTACGCCGCCAGCGGGCTCAGCTCGAGGAACGGCGATCCCGGGTCGAGCAGCGCGTCGATCCGGTCACGGGCCAGCAGCTTGCCGCGGCTCACGTGCTTCTCCCGCGCGCGCTCCGAGCCGCCCTCGCGCACCCGCGCCAGCCGCTCGCGCAGCTGGGCGGCCAGCTCCCGCATCTCCGCCACGCTCTCACCTCCCAGGTTAATGATCGCTAACCAGATAGTAGGGGGCCCCGGAGTGCTCGTCCACTCCGCGCATCCGCCTCGGGCCTACCATCGACGCAGTCCATCACCCAGGGGGTCCCATGTCTCGTATCCACCGCGCGATGAGTCCCGCCGCGTTCCTCGTCAGCATCTTCGCGCTCGCCGTCGCGCTCTCCGCCGGCTCGGCGTACGCCGGAGCGAAGATCGGCACGAAGCAGCTGAAGAAGAACGCCGTCACCTCGGCGAAGATCAAGAACGAGACGATCAGGACCCAGGACCTGGCGCCGGCGACCGTCGACGCGCTCCGCGGCACTGGTCCTCAGGGCGCGCAGGGGGCGCAGGGAGAGGCCGGCCCGCAGGGGCCACCAGGCGGGCAAGGGCCGCAGGGTGACCCGGGGCCTCAGGGGCCGGGCTCGACCTCGATCGTCAGGACCGTGACGAACGGCAGCGCGACGGTCGGCTACCCCGCGGGGTCACTCTCCCTCTACTGCAGCTCAAACCAGGTCTTCACCCAGATCGACCCCACCGATGTCTTCGGCGGCGGGAGCATCTCCCTCGGGGGTACCTACCAGTTCGACGACGACCCGGTCCAGGCGTCGAACAACGCCTCGACGGTGAGCAGGGCCTTCCCGGGTGACGCCGGCGACACCCGGTTCTGGGCCGACCTCCAGGTCGCGGACGCCGCGTCGGAGGTCGCCGGCGTGCTGCGGATCCTGGCCAGGCGCTCGGGCACCACCTGCACCTGGCACATCCAGTTCATCCCCTGAGCGAGGACTCGGCGCAGCTCGGGTCGCGCGGCTCAGGAGAGCAGGGAGGCCTTGGCCGCGGCGAACTCCTCGTCGGTGAGGGCGCCGGACTGGTGCAACGCGGCCAGCCGCTCCAGCGACTCCAGGAGGTCGTCGCCGCCCGCGGCGGGAGCCGGCGCGGCCTGTGGGGGCGGCGCCTGCGCGGCGTACTGCGCGGCCGCCTGCGCCTGGGCCTGCTCGTTCGCGCGGCGCTGCTGGCGCGAGGCCACCGCCCCGGCCGTGGCCTGCGCCGTGCCGGCGATGACGGCGGTGCGTGCGGCGGTGCCGATGAGTCCCGGCCGGCCCATGCGTCGTCCCAACATCGTGTGCTCCTCGTGTGTGGTTGGTGCTCAGCTCGGGCCGGTCGCCGAGGCGATCTCGTCCAAGACGACGGCGGGGATGCGCTCGGAGGCGACCAGGTCGACATCGGCGTCGCGCACGGCGGCGACGAGGTCGCGTGCCCAGGCGTGCTCGAAGAGCACGACCACGGCCGACTCGTCGGCGCCCAGTCGCTCGACCAGCATCTCCACGTCCTCCGCGCCGATCAGGCCCGGCTCGGCCAAGGCCAGACCCTCGGTGTCGAGCCGGTGACTGACCTCGTCGGTCTCCAGGACGCTGACGTCCCCGCCGTCACCGCGCGAGGCGATGACGAGGTCCAGCAGGCGGATCACGCCGTCGGACGCGGCGCGGACCACCGCGTCCTTGACCCCGGTGGGGACCGTCTCCCCGACGAACGCCAGGACGAGCAGCTCACCTGGCCCATGCGATTGCGACATCTGCGGATCCCCTCTGACGACTAGGACCAGAGTGGACCACGAAGGACCGGTCCGTCGAGGGTCCTGGCAGCGAACGGTCCGGTACGACACCATGAGGCCATGAGCGATCCCGGGCGACCGGCGCCCACTCCGCCCCCTGTCCTGCTCCCGTCGGGCAGCGTGATCGTGCTGACCACGGCCGGCGTGCTGATCTGCGCGCTGGGGCTGCGCCAGTTCAACGACGTCCTCGCGCCGGTGCTGCTCGCGCTGATCTTCTCCATCGCGGTCGCCCCGGTCCGCCGCCGCCTCAAGGAGCGCGGCGCACCCGAGTGGGTGGCGACCGGCGCCGCCGTCGTCGCGGTGTACATCGTGGTCGTGGCCTTCGCCTGGGCGGCGTTCGCCCTGGGCACGCACTTCGCCGCCGTGATGGGCTCGTACGCCGGGCAGATCGAGGAGCAGTTCCAGGAGCTCGCCGACGAGCTCGCCCGCCTGGGATTCGACGAGGACCGGCTGCGGGCGGTCGCCGACACCGTCGACGTCGGCAAGATCGTCGGCGCGGTCGTCTCGCTGCTCGGCGGCCTGACCGGCGTCCTGACCAACGTCTTCTTCATCGTGGTGCTGCTCTTCTTCACCGTGACCGACGCGGGCTCCTTCGCCGACAACCTCGACCGGATCGCGAGCCGTGGCGGGCGGATCGCACAGGCGCTGCAGATCTTCGCCAAGGGCACCCGGTCCTACCTGTGGGTCTCGACGCTGTTCGGCGCCGTCGTCGCGCTCATCGACGTCGGCGTGCTGATGATGCTCGACGTACGCGATCCGTGGCTGTGGGGGCTGCTCGCCTTCATGACGAACTACATCCCCAACATCGGCTTCCTCATCGGCGTCATCCCGCCCGCCCTCATCGCGCTGGTCGACCAGGGCCTGGCGACCGCGCTGTGGGTCGTGGCGGCGTACTGCGTCATCAACTTCGTGCTGCAGACCGTCGTCCAGCCGCGGGTCGTCGGGGAGGCGGTCGGGCTCTCCGGCACGTTGAGCTTCCTCTCGCTGCTGGTGTGGTCGGCGATCCTCGGCGGCATCGGCGCGATCATCGCGATCCCCATGTCCATCCTGGTGCGGGCCGTCTTCATCGACACCGATCCGCAGCGCGCCTGGCTGATCCCGCTGCTCAGTCCCAACGACGCGAAGGACGCGACGTCCCCCGAAGAGGGTGATGACGCCCGGGCGGCGTCCGCGTAGGTTCGACTCCAACTCCGCCGTCCAGCAGAGAGGCATGCCATGGCCGACCAGCCGAACATCCTGATCATCTGGGGCGATGACATCGGGCAATCGAATCTCAGCTGCTACAGCGACGGGCTGATGGGCTACCGCACCGAGAGCATCGACCGGATCGCGGCCGAGGGAGCTCGCTTCACCGACTACTACGGCGAGCAGAGCTGTACGGCGGGACGAGCGGCGTTCATCACCGGCCAGAACCCCTACCGCACCGGCATGACCAAGGTCGGCATGCCCGGCGCCGACATCGGCCTGCGCCCCGAGGACCCGACGATCGCCACAGCCCTCAAGGATGCCGGCTACGCCACCGGGCAGTTCGGCAAGAACCACCTCGGCGACCGCGACGAGTTCCTGCCGACCGCACACGGGTTCGACGAGTTCTTCGGCAACCTCTACCACCTCAACGCCGAGGAGGAGCCCGAGCAGCCGGACTACCCGACCCCGGAGGAGTTCCCGGACTTCAAGAAGAACTTCGGCCCGCGCGGGGTCATCCACTCCTGGGCCAACGAGGACGGCACCCAGCGCATCGAGGACACCGGTCCGCTGACGAAGAAGCGGATGGAGACCTGCGACGAGGAGTTCCGCGACGCCGCGATCGACTTCATGCAGCGGCAGACCGCCGAGGACAAGCCGTTCTTCGTCTGGTTCAACTCCACGCACATGCACTTCCGCACCCACCCCAAGCCGGAGAGCGTCGGCCGGGCCGGGCGGTGGCAGTCGGAGTACCACGACACGATGCTCGACCACGACGACCTGGTCGGCGAGCTGCTCGATGCCCTCGACGAGATGGGCGTCGCGGACAACACGATCGTCATGTACTCCACGGACAACGGCCCGCACATGAACAGCTGGCCGGACGCGGGCATGACGCCGTTCCGCAACGAGAAGAACTCCAACTGGGAGGGCGCCTACCGCGTGCCGGCGATCGTTCGGTGGCCGGGCAAGATCGAGCCGGGCCGGGTGGTCAACGGGATCGTCAGTCACAACGACTGGTTCGTCACGCTGCTCGCGGCGGCCGGTGTGGACGACATCGCCGACCGGCTCAAGGCCGGCACGGAGCTGTGCGGCACGACGTACAAGGTCCATCTGGACGGGCACAATCAGCTGCCCTACCTCACCGGCGAGGCCGAGGAGAGCCCGCGCCGGCACTTCTTCTACGTCTCCGACGACGGCGATCTCACCGCGCTGCGCTTCGACAGCTGGAAGATCGTCTTCCTGGAGCAGCGCGCGACGGGCACGCTCAACGTCTGGCTGGAGCCGTACACCGAGTTGCGCGCGCCGAAGATCTTCAACCTGCGCACCGACCCCTACGAGCGTGCCGACATCACCTCCAACACCTACTTCGACTGGATGCTCGACCACGCCTGGCTGCTGGTGCCGGCACAGGCGTACGTCGCCCGCATGCTGGAGACGCTCGTGGAGTTCCCGCCGAGACAGGCGCCGGCGTCGTTCAGCATCGACCGGGTGATGGAGAAGCTGAAGGCCGGGCTGCCGAGCGCATGACCCGGGTCGACCTGGACGGCGGCGAGTTCTGGATGGGCTCCGACGCGCACTACCCGGAGGAGGCGCCGGCACATCGCGTGCGGGTGGCCGCCTTCGCGATCGACGCCCACCAGGTCACCAACGCGCGGTTCGCCGAGTTCGTCGAGGCGACCGGCTACCTCACCGTCGCCGAGCGGCCGCTCGACCCGGCCGACTTCCCCGGCGCCCCGCCGGAGAACCTCGTGCCCGGGTCGATGGTGTTCACGCCGACGGCCGGCCCGGTCAACCTGCGGCACCTGAGCCAGTGGTGGACGTGGACGCCCGGCGCGTCGTGGCGGCACCCCGAGGGACCCCGGTCGTCACTGGAGGGCCGGACCGACCATCCCGTCGTACATGTCGCCTATGAGGACGCCCGTGCCTTCGCTGACTGGGCGGGCGGCGTACTGCCGAGCGAGGCACAGTGGGAGTACGCCGCGCGTGGTGGACTGGATCGCGCGGAGTTCACCTGGGGCGACACCGCCCGGCCAGGCGGGCGGATCATGGCGAACACCTGGGACGGCCTGGACTTCCCGTGGCGCTCGACCGGGGAGTCCGGCTTCGACCGCACCGCGCCGGTCGGGTCGTTCCCCGCCAACGGCTTCGGCCTCTTCGACATGGCCGGCAACGTCTGGGAGTGGACCGAGGACTGGTGGTCGGAGCATCCGGCCGACGCCGCGTCCGACTGCTGCGTGCCGACCGACCCGCGCGGCGGCGCGGCCGAGACGAGCCACGATCCGCGGCAGCCGCAGTTCCGCATGCCGCGCAAGGTGATCAAGGGCGGCTCGCACCTGTGCGCCGACACCTACTGCCTGCGCTACCGACCCGCGGCCCGGCGGCCGCAGATGATCGACACCGGGATGAGCCACGTCGGCTTCCGGTGCTCCTGGCCCGTGGAGGTCCTGTCGTGATGCTTCCGTCCTGGCGGCCCGGCGCCGCGCGCGATGCCCTGGTCGAGTTCCTCGGCTCCGCCGACGACGTCCCACTCGAGGACCGGTTCGCCGTCTTCGACAACGACGGCACGCTGTGGTGCGAGCGACCGACGTACATCCAGTGGGACTTCTTCGTCGACGCGCTGCGCCGCAAGGTCGCGGACGACTCGGCGCTCGGCGAGCGGGAGGAGTACCGCGCGGTCCTCTCCAACGACGCCGCCGCGGTCGGCCAGATCGGCCTCGCCGCCATCGTCGTCGCGCTGGCCGAGCTCTTCGCCGGCCAGGATCCCCAGGAGTACGTCGCCGCCGCGCGCGAGTTCGCCTCCCGCTGGACCCATTCCACCCTCGGTCGCGGCATCTCCTCGATCACCTACCAGCCGATGCTCGAGCTCATCGAGGAGCTGCGCCGCCGCGACTTCACGATCGGCGTCGTCACCGGCGGAGGCACCGAGTTCGTCCGCGCGATCTCGCAGTCGCTGTACGGCGTACCGCCCGAGCTGGTCGCCGGCACCCTCATCGAGCACGAGGTCGTCCCCACCGGCCTGCGGCGTACCGCCAACCTCCTCGGCCACGCCAACGAGGGCCCCGCCAAGGTCATCAACATCCAGAACTTCCTCGGCCGCCGCCCCCTCCTCGCCGCCGGCAACTCCGGCGGCGACACCGACATGCTCGCCTGGGCCGCCGACGGCGGAGGCCTCGCCCTCGTCGTCGACCACGACGACCCCGACCGCGAGTTCGCCTACGAGAGCCAGGCCGAGAGCTTCGCCCAGTCCGAGCCCCTCCTCACCACCGCCTCCCGCCAGGGCTGGACCGTCGCCAGCATGTCCACCGACTGGCTCTCCGTCTTCCCCGACTGAGTTCGGTCAGAACAGCTCGAAGACCGCCCGGACCGACGCACGCGCTCCCTCGCCGACGGACCCTAAGAAGCCCCGCCCCTCGCTCCGGCTGCTCCGATAGCCCGCCACGCCCGCGACCACGATCGCCAGCGCGCAGATGAGAAGAGCAGCCGTCGCCACCGCGACCGGCATCGGCACACCGGCGTCAAAGAGGGCCACGACCAGTCCGGCCCCGAGCACGACGCCCGCCACCACGACCAGCACAAGCACCCGTCCGCGCGGCATCTGCATGGCGCCATTGTCGCTTCGGCACGCCACTTCCGGCTCATCCCCGCGCGAGCGGGGAGCACTGCCCACACGATCAGCGACCCGGTGTCAGCCGATCTGTACGAGCCCGACCTCACGCATCACCCGCGGCAGGTCCGTCTCCGTGACCGGCTCAAAGTCCGGGTTCATGATCAGTTCGCCCGTGAACCGCGGGGCCGTCACCCATTCCTGCCGAGGCTCGTGCCAGTACGCCGACACGCCCGCATCATCGACGCGGACCAGCTTGGTGGCCGGCTCGTCGTCGAACGGGTACTCGGCGTAGTACTTCATCGGTCTCATCCTATCCGGGTCCAACCGGGCGGCAGCGGCACGCGACGGAAGAGGGTCGCCATCCGCTGCTCCAGCAGCCCCTTCTCCTCGGCCGAGGTCGTGGGAAGCCGCTGCTTCTCGTACAGCATGTGCGCCTTCTCCGCCGCGGCGAGTGATGCGGCGGTGTGGAACTGGACCTCGTACACCGTCCCGTCCGGTGTCTGGACGGCGAGGTTGAGGCCCTGGTACTGGCCGGCTGGCCGCCAGCCGGCGGGCCGCGGCTCATCCCCGCGCGAGCGGGGAGCATGCGGTGGCGCCGGCCCACTCGATCTCGATGACGGGCTCATCCCCGCGCGAGCGAGGAGCACCGCCAGGTCGGCACGCGCCTGGTCACGCTCGGCGGCTCATCCCCGCGTGGCGGGGCGCACCGCTGACGCTGACGGCCCTTCTCCCTATGAGCCGGCTCATCCCTGCGCGAGCGGGGCGCACGCGAACGCCACCCCCTCGGGACCCTCGGGGGCTCATCCCCGCGCGAGCGGGGAGCACTCGGCGTACAGGCCGGTGTGATCGGCCGGCGGGGGCTCATCCCCGCGCGAGCGGGGAGCACCGCTGGTCGTGGTCGATCTCCCAGTCGTCCAGGGGCTCATCCCCGCGCGAGCGGGGAGCACCGCAGCGGGAGGGAGCCGTGGACGTAGTCGTCCGGCTCATCCCCGCGCGAGCGGGGAGCACTCTCGCGACCTGCACCGGCGAACCCGCTGTGCCGGCTCATCCCCGCGCGAGCGGGGAGCACGCGGTGGCGCCGGCCCACTCGATCTCGATGACGGGCTCATCCCCGCGCGAGCGGGGAGCACGGCAATCGGGCCAAGAACAAGGCCGTGGTGATGGGCTCATCCCCGCGCGAGCGGGGAGCACCCGTACATGGCGAGGAAGACCGGCAGCTCGTCCGGCTCATCCCCGCGCGAGCGGGGAGCACTCGGTGTAGTCGATCTCCGCGAAGGGGTAGAAGGGCTCATCCCCGCGCGAGCGGGGAGCACGCGTGGGGAACCCACAACGGCCACCCGCTGGTCGGCTCATCCCCGCGCGAGCGGGGAGCACCGACACGCCGAGAGTTGCGGAAATCCCGTTTGGGGCTCATCCCCGCGCGAGCGGGGAGCACCGCGAGGCCGCCACACCCGGCGTCATCGTGGCCGGCTCATCCCCGCGCGAGCGGGGAGCACATCCGCACCGCCCCACAACTCGGACAGGGCAGGGGCTCATCCCCGCGCGAGCGGGGAGCACTGCTGGGCCAGCAGCCGGTCGTAGGAGGTCTTGGGCTCATCCCCGCGCGAGCGGGGAGCACTTGAGCATCTCGCGGGCCTCGGCGAACGAGCCCGGCTCATCCCCGCGCGAGCGGGGAGGACACTCCTCCCGACGCACCGACTCCACTGAGCCCGGGCTCATCCCCGCGCGAGCGAGGAGCACGCAGTCGGGGCGGCTCTCATGATCGTGAAGTGGGGCTCATCCCCGCGCGAGCGGGGAGCACCGCGCGACGCATGATCGACCGGTGGCGCAAGCGGGCTCATCCCCGCGCGAGCGGGGAGCACGCGATGGCGACGCGCTCGAAGCCGGTCACGGTCGGCTCATCCCCGCGCGAGCGGGGAGCACGCGGCGTTGACGCCGTCGCGGAACCATCCGACCGGCTCATCCCCGCGCGAGCGGGGAGCACGAGGTGAGGCCGATGCAGTCCGCACGATGGTGCGGCTCATCCCCGCGCGAGCGGGGAGCACCCCAGGACACGGGCCTGATCGACGGCCGAGGCGGGCTCATCCCCGCGCGAGCGGGGAGCACGCAGACTTGGCGGCGATGGGTGCGAAGACGTCCGGCTCATCCCCGCGCGAGCGGGGAGCACCACGTCGTCCTTGGTCGAGGAGCCGTGGTTGTGGGCTCATCCCCGCGCGAGCGGGGAGCACACACGTCGGCGCGGCTGCCCGTACGCCAGGGAGGGCTCATCCCCGCGCGAGCGGGGAGCACCACGTCGAGAACGTCGAGCCCGACGCCATGGGGGGCTCATCCCCGCGCGAGCGGGGAGCACAAGTGGCTGATGACGACCCCGAGCGGGGTGAAGGGCTCATCCCCGCGCGAGCGGGGAGCACCCGACCCATCGGGGCGAGAGGTGGCCGTTGTCGGGCTCATCCCCGCGCGAGCGGGGAGCACCGCTCGATGGTGGTCAGGCTCTCGGAGAGGGCGGGCTCATCCCCGCGCGAGCGGGGAGCACGACGGCGCGGCGGACGATGATCGAGTGTGCGGCGGCTCATCCCCGCGCGAGCGGGGAGCACCCAGCATCGTCCTCAGGTCCTCTCGCTCGTCCGGGCTCATCCCCGCGCGAGCGGGGAGCACCCGCCGCGGTCGTAGATGACCTTGGCGAAGCCGGGCTCATCCCCGCGCGAGCGGGGAGCACCGTGGCAGCCTGGCTGGCGGCACGGTGGGATCGGGCTCATCCCCGCGCGAGCGGGGAGCACATCATCGAGCAGGCTCACAGCACGTCCCTTCCGGGCTCATCCCCGCGCGAGCGGGGAGCACTCCCTGGATGCCGCTCGCCGTCCGCCCGTCGAGGGCTCATCCCCGCGCGAGCGGGGAGCACCTCGTCGCGTAGACGCCCGGGGTCGTCAACGTGGGCTCATCCCCGCGCGAGCGGGGAGCACAAGACCGCGCCACCGGGCTTCCGACTCGTCGAGGGCTCATCCCCGCGCGAGCGGGGAGCACTTGCCGTGGCCGTTGCCGTTGGCGTGCTTCGCCGGCTCATCCCCGCGCGAGCGGGGAGCACTGGCAGGACCCAGCGGTGATGAGGATGTAGTCGGGCTCATCCCCGCGCGAGCGGGGAGCACGTCGCAGGGTTGGCGATCAGGGTCCCGGAGAAGGGCTCATCCCCGCGCGAGCGGGGAGCACCGAGTCCGGACGGTGGCGGTGCACGGGGTGCGGGGCTCATCCCCGCGCGAGCGGGGAGCACACCGCAGCGTGATCGGAGTCCGGGTGGTTGGTGGGCTCATCCCCGCGCGAGCGGGGAGCACATGTTCAGCGCCCCGGTGCCGTGCGCAAGGACGGGCTCATCCCCGCGCGAGCGGGGAGCACGTACCGGTCGCGGGTCGTCAGCGTGCCCACCGGGGCTCATCCCCGCGCGAGCGGGGAGCACCCTTGATCGCGCTCGGCCAGCGCGAGCATCCAGGGCTCATCCCCGCGCGAGCGGGGAGCACCGCATGGCGTCAGCCCACCTGAGGTCAGCCTGCGGCTCATCCCCGCGCGAGCGGGGAGCACACGCCGGTGGCGGTGGACGGCAACGTCTTGTGGGGCTCATCCCCGCGCGAGCGGGGAGCACTCGGCCGGGACACGGCGGCGGAAGGCCGGGGACGGCTCATCCCCGCGCGAGCGGGGAGCACGTCCCTACGCTCTCGGGGGTGATGCCGGCGTAGGGCTCATCCCCGCGCGAGCGGGGAGCACGCACGGGCACAAGCGACTACCTCGCCCAGCGCAGGCTCATCCCCGCGCGAGCGGGGAGCACCGATGGCGAGATCACAACCATCCGCGTCCCGAGGGCTCATCCCCGCGCGAGCGGGGAGCACGCTCGGCGGCCGAGCTGGCGGCGCGAGCAGGTGGGCTCATCCCCGCGCGAGCGGGGAGCACGCGGCCTACCAGATCACCGCCGTCCGCAACGGCGGCTCATCCCCGCGCGAGCGGGGAGCACGCGCTGCCGGCAGTGCGGCAGGTCACGCTCACCGGCTCATCCCCGCGCGAGCGGGGAGCACGGGCAGGGCTATCTCGATCTGAGTCTCTGAAGGGGCTCATCCCCGCGCGAGCGGGGAGCACCTTCCACCCCTTGGGGTGCTTCGCCACCTTGTGCGGCTCATCCCCGCGCGAGCGGGGAGCACGCGGTCGACCTCCACGAGGAGGACCCGCGTTACGGCTCATCCCCGCGCGAGCGGGGAGCACCTCGACCTGCTCGCCGGCGACACCCTGACCTGGGGCTCATCCCCGCGCGAGCGGGGAGCACGGCAGGGTCGAGGACGTGAGCATCTGGTCCCGAGGCTCATCCCCGCGCGAGCGGGGAGCACGGATGCGGCCTGTCAACTCATCGCCGCCACCGGGGCTCATCCCCGCGCGAGCGGGGAGCACTGCTCGTCGACCAGCACCACCCAGGCGCGCCACGGCTCATCCCCGCGCGAGCGGGGAGCACACCGCGATCGTGCAGCGCTCCCGGCTGCTGATGGGCTCATCCCCGCGCGAGCGGGGAGCACGCCTCGTAGGTCGACCAGGTGCGGTAGTAGGCGGGCTCATCCCCGCGCGAGCGGGGAGCACAGGCGGACGATCTCCTCCTGGGTCGCCTTCAGCGGCTCATCCCCGCGCGAGCGGGGAGCACGAGTCCACGATCGTCACCCCGGCCGAGGCGCGGGGCTCATCCCCGCGCGAGCGGGGAGCACATCCAGTCGGACGCGGCGAAGCCGAAGGGGATGGGCTCATCCCCGCGCGAGCGGGGAGCACCCGACCTGCTGGTCGTGCAGCTCGCCGGTCGCGGGCTCATCCCCGCGCGAGCGGGGAGCACTGCCAGCACACCACGTCGGCGTGCTCGGTCACCGGCTCATCCCCGCGCGAGCGGGGAGCACGCGCCGGCCTGCTCGGCGGCATCTTCCCTCACCGGCTCATCCCCGCGCGAGCGGGGAGCACGCTGTCCGTGCCGACAACACCTGGGCCGACACGGGCTCATCCCCGCGCGAGCGGGGAGCACCGAACCCCGCAGTCGTTGCCGCCGGCCTTTGACGGCTCATCCCCGCGCGAGCGGGGAGCACGTCATCGAAGCAGGCGGGCAGTTCGCGGTCATCGGCTCATCCCCGCGCGAGCGGGGAGCACCGTCAGGATGACGGTTTGAGGCGGTACGCCTCGGGCTCATCCCCGCGCGAGCGGGGAGCACATCGCCATGCCCACGTCGGCCGCGCTGAACGTGGGCTCATCCCCGCGCGAGCGGGGAGCACGTGACGATGGATGGAGAGGTGACCGAGGAATTCGGCTCATCCCCGCGCGAGCGGGGAGCACCGGGTCGCGAGGGCCTGGACGTCAGCCAGCGTCGGCTCATCCCCGCGCGAGCGGGGAGCACCGGTCGCCGCTTCCGACGACTGACCCGCTCCCCGGCTCATCCCCGCGCGAGCGGGGAGCACGAGGGCGCTGTCGTGAGCGGCAGGCGGCGGATGGGCTCATCCCCGCGCGAGCGGGGAGCACTCACCGCCGAGCAGAATCCGGCATATTCCGTAGGGCTCATCCCCGCGCGAGCGGGGAGCACCCCGCGCAGTACACGCCCGACCCGAAGCACGACGGCTCATCCCCGCGCGAGCGGGGAGCACGACGGTGACCCGAACGCTGACCTGGGCGACGCGGGCTCATCCCCGCGCGAGCGGGGAGCACTCCGCCTCGACCTCAGCCTTGGCCGCCTTGTACGGCTCATCCCCGCGCGAGCGGGGAGCACAGGTGCCCGTAGTACGTGCGCCGGGTGTGAGGAGGCTCATCCCCGCGCGAGCGGGGAGCACCGCGGCTTTGAGTGCTCGGTATGCGCGGCGGTAGGCTCATCCCCGCGCGAGCGGGGAGCACGTCAGATCGCGCTCAACCGCGGGCTTGAGCGGGGGCTCATCCCCGCGCGAGCGGGGAGCACTCAATGCGGCCATGTCGGCGAACCCGATCGGCCGGCTCATCCCCGCGCGAGCGGGGAGCACCCCGGACGCGCCCGCCTATGAGGGAGCGGTCGGGGCTCATCCCCGCGCGAGCGGGGAGCACCGGCCGAGAGCGGCAACGCCGGCGGCGCGCGAAGGGCTCATCCCCGCGCGAGCGGGGAGCACGTCGCCGAGCACCAGACCGAGCCGGAGCGGGGCGGCTCATCCCCGCGCGAGCGGGGAGCACCATCGGGTCACCGTGGCCGACCTCGACGACACCGGCTCATCCCCGCGCGAGCGGGGAGCACGTGCCCGGCAGTAGTGGCGAGCCGCCACAGCCGGGCTCATCCCCGCGCGAGCGGGGAGCACAACCCGGCGTTAGCGAAGCAGTACGAGAGCCAGGGCTCATCCCCGCGCGAGCGGGGAGCACCGCCGTGGTCGCCTCCGGTGTTCTCGACGGTCAGGCTCATCCCCGCGCGAGCGGGGAGCACGACGACTTCCACTACATCGATCGCGCCGCCCAGGGCTCATCCCCGCGCGAGCGGGGAGCACTTGCCCGGGTCGACGGCGACGGTCGAGGCGACGGGCTCATCCCCGCGCGAGCGGGGAGCACAGACGTCGCCCAATCCGGCATCCTCGGAGGCGAGGCTCATCCCCGCGCGAGCGGGGAGCACAGTGCGTCGGCGAGCAGGCCCACCATCTCGTCGGGCTCATCCCCGCGCGAGCGGGGAGCACCGCGACCTCGCGCACGCTGCGCTGGGCGACACGGGCTCATCCCCGCGCGAGCGGGGAGCACGTCTTCGGGGCCCGGCCTGCGCGGTCCATCGCGGGCTCATCCCCGCGCGAGCGGGGAGCACCCACCACGAGCGAGCCATTCGGCCGGGCCCTCGGGCTCATCCCCGCGCGAGCGGGGAGCACAAGTCGAGCACCGAGCGCGAGAGGCGGTCGAGCGGCTCATCCCCGCGCGAGCGGGGAGCACGCCCGATCTGGGTAGGCGACCCCGCCCCTGGGCGGCTCATCCCCGCGCGAGCGGGGAGCACACCGGTGCTCTATCGCTCTCGCGGGAAGCACAGGGCTCATCCCCGCGCGAGCGGGGAGCACGATCCCGAAGGACTTCGACCTGGCGCTGGTGCCGGCTCATCCCCGCGCGAGCGGGGAGCACGTGCATGGGTGCTCCTTGGGTGATGGGGTGGGAGGCTCATCCCCGCGCGAGCGGGGAGCACCACCTCGTCGCCCGGCCTCATGGCCGCGACCAGTGGCTCATCCCCGCGCGAGCGGGGAGCACCCGAGCCGGGGCGCGCCGTCGGCGAGCAGCCCGGGCTCATCCCCGCGCGAGCGGGGAGCACCCGCCCGTCTTGTAGTGCTCGGGCAGCGCCGCCGGCTCATCCCCGCGCGAGCGGGGAGCACTCGGCATACAGCCGGGCGGGTTGAGGTTTCGCCGGCTCATCCCCGCGCGAGCGGGGAGCACGGGTCGTCTCCGATGTACGTCGACGCCGCGACGGGCTCATCCCCGCGCGAGCGGGGAGCACCATCCGCGGCCCGTCGGTGGTCGCGATCAGATGCGGCTCATCCCCGCGCGAGCGGGGAGCACGTGGGGTCGGGCAGGCCGGCCGCGGTGCCGGTCGGCTCATCCCCGCGCGAGCGGGGAGCACGGGGGCTGGGTGTCACGGCCGTTCCGACCTAGGGGCTCATCCCCGCGCGAGCGGGGAGCACTCCTCCCATCTCCTCTCCACCGGGGCGGCGGCGGGCTCATCCCCGCGCGAGCGGGGAGCACAACACCCTCGCGCTCGACGTCAACCCCAGCGTGGGCTCATCCCCGCGCGAGCGGGGAGCACGCCGACGAAGAGCTCGGTGTCGACGTCGATCTGGGCTCATCCCCGCGCGAGCGGGGAGCACGGCGGCAAGGACAACACGTTGAACTCGTTGCAGGGCTCATCCCCGCGCGAGCGGGGAGCACACTTGCTGACCTGGGACGATACAGCGCCGAGAGCCAGAACAGCTTCAGTTCTCGACCCGGCGGTCGCACTGCCCAGTGATCGCTAGCCCGGACGCCGTGACCGCCGCCGCCGACTCGCGGTGCTCCACCCCCGCCGCATCTGCGGCGTCTGATCCGGATCCGACGGTCGTCGCATCAACGCCACGCCGTCGATATCGACCGGCTCCCAGTCGTGGCGATGCACTTGAAAGGCGAGTCCCTGCTCGTTCCGTGCCCGATAGACCATGATCGCGCGACCGTCCTTGCAGAGCTCGAGGACGCGGAGCCACATCAACTCTCGCACCCGAGCGGTCAGCACGCCGACGAAGACGCCCGGGCTGATCTCCAGGAGCCACCGGGTCAGGTGTCCGCGAAGGCCCGCAGGACACGCGGTCAGAACGAGGACTACCACTCGTCCACGCCCAGCGGATCGGCATACGACCGACCGCCTTCCACCAAGCGCACACCGCCGTCCCAGAGACTCACCACATCGCCCAGCTCGCCCTCGTCATCCGGGCTGTCGAGAAGCAGCGCGTGAATGTCCTGAGAGCACCGTTTGAGGATGTGGCCATCGCTGACCATGTCCCGCACCGTGCGTCGAGTCACCGCCGCCACATCGTCGGGCTCGCCGGCGACGACATCGAACGCGGCAGGTATCGAGATCTCGGCCTTGTAGAGGTCAGCGATGTCGAAGACGAAGCTTCTTACATGACCGGTGTGGACGAACCCAAGCCCGGGCGAGCAGCCCAAAGCCACGACGACAGCGTGGACGATGCCGTACAGACAGGTGTTGGCCGCTGACAGAGCCTGGTTGATCAAGGTGCCACTCGCGAAGTCCGCTGCGTTGTACTCGCGACGGTCCCAGGCCACTCCGGTGCGCTCGGAGTTGTCCCGGTAGATGCGCCTCACCCGAGCACCCTCCCGGCCGCGCAGCTGCTGCATCGTCAGCGTCAGCACGTCCTCATCCGGAAAACGCATCGCGTACATCTTCCGGGCGACTCGAAGGCGGCTCTGCTGGTTCGTCACCAGCCGCGCCTGGGCCTCCAGAAGACGCGACGACCGGGCAAGAGTCCGCCCGTGCGCGTAGTAGCGAACACCCTGCTCCCCGACCCACACAGCCGTCGAGCCACTCTCGGCCAGCAGGACCATTGCTTGGTGACTGACGTTGGTCCCTGGCCCGAGCAGCAGGGCGCCGAGCGTGGCGGCAGGCACGTGGATAGTGCCCTGCTCATCCTGCAGGGTGATCGCGTTGTCCTCGCGATGGACGATGCAGCGTTCGGCGTACAGGAAGCTCAGCCGGTCCTGCGCGCGGACGAGCTCGCTGATCTCGACCGGCTTCGGTCCGGGGATCTCCCTCATCCGGGCGGGGGCGCCAAGGTCAGGAGTCCACAGCCATACCCTTTGGCCCGTCCGATTCCATCGACAATCGACGCGCGAAGAGCGTCTGCGTCAGCCACCTCCAGCACGCCGTCAAACGTCGCGGTGCTCAGCACCACCGTTCGCTCTGACCCGTCGCTGCGCCGAACGAAGCGGTGGATCTGGCGATCATGCAGACGAAGCTCCGGCTCGCCGAAGCTGTTGTGCGGTACGGCGAACCCATGACGCTCTGCCTTCTGGAGAAGCCAGCCGATCTGCTGATCGACGGTGACGTGGGCCATCACCTTGCCTCGCCCGCGCTCACCCTCGCGCACCGCATGAGTTGGATTGCCGGTCAGCCGGAAGGCCCATCGTTGCCCGGCCTCCAGGCGACCGAGGAAGGGAGAGATGTCCACCGTCTGCCAGGTCTCGTTCAGCGCTGGCCAGCCAGCCTGCTCGATCACGTGCGTCAGATCCGGACGCTGGGCGCTCGAGACGTAGAGAGTCAGGTCGGTGTCGCTCCGGTCCAGGCGCCAGAGCACACGACCAGCGTCTTGCGGCACCCCAGGAGGAAAAGACGAGAGCACGGCGGCATGCATCGCCTGGGGTGAGGACAGCAGCTTGCGGGTCCCTCGCCGTGCGCCATTCAGCGACATCCTGGTCAGATACATCACGCGCCCCCGTGCACGGCCAGGAAGTCGGTCTCGGCTCGGCCGTCCGGGTTGTCGACACGAACCACCTCGCGGACGACGTCTCGCCAGCCGTACTCGCGTCGCCTCGGGTCGTAGCTGACCGGGACATCCCGGACGGACTCCGTGCCCTGCGATGGCACCTCACCGGCAGGGGCGTCGGCGATCAGATCGAGGTCCACCGCACGCCCCTGTGTCCTGCGATACCAGCCCGCAGCCTCCCAGGCCGTCGCGTGCAACAGCGTCCCCGGGTCCTCGTCCGCGATCCTGACCAGCAGCGGTCGCGACGGCACGTAGGAGCGACGACCCAAGTAGAGCGGGAAGGCCGGCGTCGCCAAGGCCTCCGCCAGGGTCTCGATCAGACCATCCGCACCCTCGACGGCCGCCATGAACAGCGCATCGCTGAGGTAGTAGCGATAGGACAAAGGCATCGATCGCGTGCCGTCCATCGAGCGAGCCGTCTGGAAGTCACGTTGCAGCCGCCCAGGCTGATCGACCCGTACGGCGAACCGAAGGGCGGCGAGATCCTCGATTGGATCCGTTCGTCGGCGTCCCTGTGCAGCCGCCAGCAGGCCGATCACCCCACTCTTGGTCGGCTCGCTCCTCGTCGTCCTCCGGGTGAAGTGACTCGAGTCTCCCCAGGCCTGCATCGGCCCGGCGAGCCGGATCAGCAACGTGCTCACGACGAGGCTCCGCCACCCGCCACCAAGGAGACCTTCGTCAGCAGCTCAGGGAACGCCACCTGCTGCCCAAGCCCGGCCAGCGAATCCGAGACGTGCGGAAGCGCGACGACGTACGCCTCTTCGGGGACGTTGCCGTACGCCGTGCCGATTCCGTCGGCGTACGTCGTCAGCCGCGATGCCGATGCCGCCGCCAGCCCGCCGTCCGGCCGGATCGCCGACTCGAAGGCACCCACGTAGCTGATCGGCTGACCCTGACGCACCTGCACGACGATCGCCTCGGGCAGCGTGCGGTTGGCGAACGTGTTCTGCTTGCCCGTCGGCATGCTCGTCACGAACGACTCGACGAATGCCGTAGCCGCCCGCGCCGCGGCCTCATCGTCGCCGAGATTGGACACCAGCATGTCGACGTTGATCGTCGCGTACCGATACAGCGTGGCCGAGTTGAACTCGATGGTGCCGATCATTCCGGCGCCGGTCTCCTCGCGAGGGTTCTTGTCGTCGACCGCCGTGTAGTAGTCGTACTCGTTCTTGACCGCATGGGTGCTGATCGCGTGCGCGACCTGGACTGCTGCATCGACGTTGAGCGTGGCATCGTCGGCCACCATCCGGCCGAAGAGTGCGACGTCGATACTGTTCTCCGCCTTCATCGCCTCCTTGGCGGCCTTCTTGTCGATCGACTCTCCGGCTCCGTCCAGGGCCAGCTGGGCCAACCGCTCCACCTGGTGATCACTGAGGAAGACCAGGTAGCCGCTCTGGTCGGGCCCAGCGTCCTCGCCGTCCTTCTTGCGAGGGGCCTTGGTCTTCAGGCCGACCGCGTCGGTGACCTTCTTGGCCCAGTCCTGCGCGGTCGCTGGCTCGATCGACGCATCCATGGACACGATGCGGTCCGCGATCAACTCGATCACCCGAGCGGTGCGGTAGCCCAGCTCCGACTGGTCGAGATGCACGCCGAAGGCGGCGCGAGTGGCCCGCTTCCAGGCCTGAGAGCTGACCCGCGCGCGGGACACTCCACCGAACGTCGCCGTCTTGGGACTACCAGTGTCGTCCCGGTTCATGTTGCTCGGTGGAACGCTCTGCAGGATGTGGATGTCGATGAAGCGGCTCACTGGTCGGCTCCTGTCTCGTTGTCTTGCTGATCATCTGTCTGGTCGGCGGTCTCGACCGGTCTCGATCTGACGTAGAAGTCCCGAGCCCATCTCCGGCGTACGTCGTCATGGGCAGCGGATCCGATCCGACTCAGGTCAGCAGCCAGCTGCCCGTAGTCCAGACCGATGTCGGCAGACCGAAGTCGCTGGATCAGACCCCTGAGGTGATGGACCACTTCGTCGTAGTCGTCCGCGGTAAGCAGCACCTTGAAGCTCCGCGCCAGGGCAGGCTCGACATCCGACCCCGTGCTCAGCCGGCGGAGTGCCTGACCCAGCGAGGCGCCGGTGACATGCATGGGATGGGTCCGCTTGCTCTGCTGGTGGATGGAATACAGGCCGATCGTGGTCGCCGCGGCCCGCTCCTGTGGTGTGGGGTCGTCGCGGTCCCACACGCACGAGGGTGGCAGCGTCTGCAGGAACTCCCAGACTTCCGGCTGGATCGCCCCCGTCCTTCCCGCTCTCCTCAACTGGGCGAGCGTCGCCACGGCCAGCGAAAGGTCCTTGCGGTAGCCGGCCTGCAGTCGATGGACTTCGCGCCTCATCCAGTTCCGCAGGTCCTCGGTCGGTGAGGCGGCGCTGCGCTCGGCGATCTCACTGGTCATCGTCATCCTCCTTGATGGGGAAGGCATGTGGCAGGCCACGGTGGAGGCCGGCGAAGAGATAGCGCTCCGCAATGGCAGCGTTCAGGAACTGGGTCTTGTTGAGGACCGTGACATCCCGACCGAGCAACGCCGGAAGACCCGCAGCCCGACTCAGCTGCTCGGCCAGTGCGACGATCGCCACGCGAACCTGTCGCTGCCAAGCGGCGTGAACGGCGTCGCGGTCGGTGTCGGGAGTGAGGGAGAACACCCAGTCCCGATAGCGCCGATCCAACTCGGCATAGGCGGCCGCCCGTGCCCGCTCTCGGGGACGCTCTGGATCGCCGCCGGCAGCAAGGGTGAGATTGCGGGCGAAGTCGCCGAGCACTCGCACGGCATGGTCGGCATCCTGGACGGCCGCCACGGCCAGGCCCCGAAGCTCTGGATCGACCAGGACCGCCGTCTCCAGGACCAACCCGTCGTCGTAGATCTCGTCCACCACCGAACTCTGACTGCCGTACTCGATGCCGATGGCGCGAGCCGTGAGCAGATAGTCCGGCGCCAGCACCTGGTGCTCTTGCAGGAAGGCCAGCCATTCGATGACCCCGGCCGGCTGACCGGCCTGCTTCGGGTCAATGCCCACATTGAGCAGACCGCCCAGACCGCGCCAGAATCCTCGATCGACCTGGTGGGCCCGCGGCATCAAGACCAATGGCAGCTTCGTCGCCTTCTCCTGTGCCTCGCTGCGCCGCCAAGCTGTCATCGGCTCGTAGTCCTGCAAATTCCGCGGATGCAGCGGGTCCCCGTTGGCCAGCAACACGCCGGTCGCGGCGTCCCCTTCGACCCGAAGCCTGATCCGGCGGCTCTGCCAGGTGAGCACATCGGCGACCCCATAGGGCATCTCCTCGGGACGGAGATCCACGGCCGCGGTCTGCCGGGGCCGCTCCCACACCGCCGAATCGTTCTTGCTTCGTTTCGGCAGGACCAGGTTGAGCAACAGCGTCTCGAAGAGTGATCGCCCCTCAAGGATCACCATGCCGAGCCAGCCGCACCAGGCGATGCCGATGGGATAGCCCTTGCCGTTCTTAACGCGATCGTCGCCGACGGCGCCGGACTTGATGCCCGACGGGTCGTAGGCCTGCGAGTGCACGACCCAACGGGCGGCTTCGGCCAGCGGCATCCGATCCAGCGACGACGCCGTACGAGTGGTGAAGAACTGCTCGCCTGCGGGAACGTCAAGGACCAGTCTCGCGAGCGAGCTGAACTCGCCCTTCTCGGTGTGCAGGTCGGCCACCTGGTAGAACGGCGCGACCGGATGCAGCAGATCGAACCGCTCGGCGTACGGCATCAGGTACTGATCGATTGCCCCCGCGTCGAAGCGACCCCGCTCCCACAAACCCGACCACCTCTCCTCAGGATGCCCGGCGGTGGGTGCGGCACGATGGAGGATCGCCAGCATCAACCGGAGGATGGCGGCGTACTGGGTCGGCAGCTCTCCATTCAGTGTCCGGATCGTGTGCGCTTCGGCGAACGCTGCTCTGAGCGAGAGATCCGCCTCGGAGCCGTCCAGGCGGCGTACCGGTATCCACGGCTCGTCGAGCAGATTGAACGAGTCCGTCACTGTGCTTCCTCCTTCGTCACCGTCATGCCGAGCTCGTGGTCGTAGCCGAGCCGAAACTCCGCGACGGCGGCCGCCAGATCTTCGTCGAGCACCAAGACCAGCTGCCCGCGCAGCCAGCCGGACTCCTGCCAGTTGGGAAAGCCGTCCGTCTCGAGCTCGGCGATCACTCGGTCGATCGCCCATGGACCGGTCATCGATGACGGCAACCGAACGCTCGATGAAGCAATCGCCTTGGCCACCTGAGGTTCTGGGCATCCGATCTCGGGGATCTGGGCACCTTCCTGGCGCAGCACACCCGGCATAGTGCGGATCTCGCCGTCCTGCCGGCGTACGACCAACACCTCCAGACCGTCGTCGCCGTCACGGACGTTGGCACCTCCCTGACGGTCCTCACTGCTCTCGACAGTCAGGCTCGGATAGGCATTCAGGAGCTCTTCGCCGTCGGTGGGCACCTCGTTGATGCAATAGTCCCGAGCCCGCCCTCGCGCCTCCCTCAACTCCTCGGCGAGCTGTGAGTCCGCGGCCTCTAGCCGATCCCGCCAGGCCTCCGGCACCGCCACCTTCTTCTCGTAGCCAGCCTCGACCAGACTCCTGATGTCGCCCGGGAGGTCGGCGCCGACCTCGGCGGGGCCTTCGAGTCCCAGTGCAAAGCACGCCCGCAGAAGCCGCGCCTCGTGGTAGACGGCGACGCAGCCGCGGTCGAAGACCGGACCGGTGCCACCCCACTCGCTGATGCCGGTGAGGTACAGCCTCGGAGTCTCCAAGGCTCTCGGCCGCTCTCTGATGTGTCGATGCAGTCGGCCTGATCGCTGGAGGAGCAGATCGATCGGCGCGATGTCGGAGACCATCACGTCGAAGTCGACATCGAGTGACTGCTCCAGCACTTGCGTTCCGACGACGACCAAGCGCTCCGGCCGTGCGTCGCCTCTCGGCCCGAGTCGGCGTCGCAGATCCGCCTCCCGTACGGCGCGATCCGGGGCCAGGAACCGAGAGTGAACCAGCACGACCTGATCCGGGCCGAAGCGCTCGACCAGGCTCAGGTAGGCCTGTTGAGCGCGGTTGACGGTGTCCCGGATCACCGCGGCGCAACCACCATCGGCCAGCAGCGACTCAAGGAGATCACCTAGCTCCGCCAGCTCGTCGCTGATCGGGCGCACCGCGACCGTCGTACTCGCCCCTGAGCCCGCGATCGCGTGATGCGTGACCGCGGTGGAGGTTGCGACCGTGACGAGCGGATAGCCGAGGGCACTGTCCTCTCGTTCGGTCGGGATGCCGTGCCGGTAGGCCGTCACCAGCTCGTGGCGCTGCGTGGAGGGCAAGGTCGCCGAGAGCAGCACGACCGGAACCCCATAGGCGCCCAGCCACTCCAGCACCCGGGTCAGGTAGACCCGCATGAAGTCATCCGCGGCATGAACTTCATCGATCACCACCACTTTGCCGACGAGAGCGAGGTGACGAAGCATCAAGTGCTTGGTGGAGAGCGCGGCGAAGAGTGCCTGGTCGATGGTGCCGACCACGAAGTTGGCGAGCACACCCTTCTTGCGGCCCTGGAGCCATGAGTCCACGATCGCGACCACAGTGCCCGGATCGGTCGACTCGGTCTCGTCGTACACCTCCCGGACATAGGCGTCGTGCACCAGACCGGCGTACTCGTCATCGAGTTCGGCCTTGCTGTGCGCCAGAAAGGTACTGGTGGCGCCCTCACCGGGCAGGTGCTCGATCCAGTCGAGGACACGACCGAAGATCGCGTTGGAGGTCGCCATGCTGGGGAGGCCGAAGAAGACACCGCCGAGACCGAAGCGGGCAGCCAGGATCTCCGCCGCCATCAATGCTGCTTCGGTCTTGCCCTGTCCCATGGGAGCTTCGAGGATCATCAAGCACGGTTCGCCGACGTCGCTTGCGACCTCGCAGCAGGCGGTCTGCAGGGGACGGGCCGATGAACCCAGCGCCGGGAAGCGCTCGCTGAACAACACGTCCGGACCGCCAGACATCGCTTCCGCGATCCAAGCCGGCGGAAGCGCGAGATCTGCCCAGGCCTTGGCGGCCCGCTCGTCGGAGGGAACAGGCCGATCCAGATAGGGGAACCGGCTCTCGTCGCTGGCGATCCAGTCGGCCACGATGACGACGCCAGTGACCAGCATCTGTGCCGGTACGTCGATGCCGGTGCGGCACCAGTGTGGAAGCAGATCGCCTACGCCGGTGAGATCCCGCATGCGGTCGAGGATCTCGGTGCGGACCTCGGTCCAGACACCGACGCCCATGAGGTCCCGGCTACGCCGTACCTCACTGAGGACGGCGCTTCGCTGCGGCATCCCGTGATGCGCACCGATCACACTCCCGAATGCCTTGCTCTGCCGAGGCTTGGCGCCGTAGCGCTCCTGGAGCCAGTCCTCCAAGGCGATCTGACCGACGACGGCATGCGAAGCCATCCGATGCGTATCGGTCCGGACGACCGGCACGTCGGCGCCGAAGGTCTGCATCCGCTCCGCCAGATGCATCACCTGACAGCTGAAGGATCCTGAGCTCTTCCCGACATCGTGGATCGCGGCCAGCCAGCAGACCAGAGCCCGACCGTCACGCGCATGCTCGGGTAGCGATGCCTCGATCCGTTGCTTGACGTGCTCTGGCAGCCAGAAGTCCCACAGGTAGCCGGCAATCGCCGCAGAATCACTGAGGTGCTGAACGAGCGGCAGCCAGCGCGTCGGGTCCTCGCGGCACGACTTGCCCCACACCGCGGCGGCGGGAGCACTCCACTCGGACACCTCGGTCAAACCTCTCCGCATCTGGGCAACACCACTGGGCCCGAGATAGCAGTCACGTTCCGAGGCGATCCGCTTGAAGCGAAAGGTAGCAGTACCCCGTAACCGGCGTCGCGCGACCCGCCGCGAGATGGATCTCAGGCAGTCGACCGGGTGGTGTGGGGCCCCGTCCGGTCGCCGGTAGCCCCACACCACGACTGACCATACGCCGTCTTTACCGGGTACCAACACCCTTAGTTCTGCCGCGGAGCCCCGCAAAGGCGGGGATCACGCCAAGGTGCGCTAATACCGAAGAACCGACACCTGGCTCATCCCCGGGGCCGGGGATAGGACGACAGTACCCACACATCAGACTGAACCGCGTTACGCGGAACGATTGGCCGTACTGTTCGGCCATGAGCCGCGTCGTCTCCCTCGGACTGCTGGCCGTGCTCGCGTTGGCTGGGGGCGGAGCGACAGTTGCGCAGCTCACCGGCGACTCGTCTCCGGAAAGTGCGGCGGAGGAGCTGCCGGGGGCGCGGACGATCGAGCGGGGCGGAGTGACGTACGCGATCTCTCCCGCTCCGCCGGCGGGCGCGATCGCGGGGGCGGATGGGACGAGCGTGACGGTGTTCCAGCTCCAGCTAGGCCATCCGGGCGACACGGAGTGCGTGTCCCTTGAGCCGAAGGCGAAGGTGGCCGAGGAGTCGGCCACCGAGGTGCGCGTCGTCGCCTATGCGTACACCGTGAATCAGTCAGTGAGCGAGTCGTCATGTGCCCGTGCCGACATCGCCCCTGCCGGACCGACCTACGCCCCCACCGAACTGACTCTGCAGGAGCCCCTGGGAGACCGGGCCCTGATCGACGTCACGACGGGCGAGGCGATCGGGATGCTCGACCCGACGTACGCGCCGGAGCCGGCGTACGTCCCCGACGGCTACCGGCAGGCCCTCGTCACCCACTTCGTGCCGGAGGACGACTTCGTGGCCCTGCGGCAGTACCGGAATCTAGAACTCGACTCCTCGATCGAGATCAGCGTCCGCTCCCGGACCGCCTGGCACGAGGACGGCACGGTGCTCGGTCGCGAGGAGGTCGGCGGCAAGCCCGCGACCATCACCGAGAACGACTATCAGCGCTGCCTGTCCTGGTCGCCGCGCCACGGCTTGGTCTTCCAGGTCTGCGATGACCTGGCCGGGATCGACACCACGACGGCCACGCTCGTCCGCGTCGCGCAGAGCATCGCGCCCTTCCCCTGAGATCGCCGCTCGGACCGCGGCGGGAAGGACCTGACATCGCACCGCGCGATGGAGTTTCGCGTTCCATCACCGAGATGAGTGAGGTCTCCTACGATTCGCGGCATGACCAATCCGCCGCCGACAGCGACCTACGGGTACGTCGCCGACGGCACCCTGCCGGAGAGGATTGGCCGCGCCGAAGCCGCGCTATACCGCAAGCGGCAAACGATAGGGGCAGGCATTGTCCTAGCCTTCGGCACCGTCTACTGGGTCCTCACTCTCGACCCGGGCGCCCGCAACCTCCCGGTCACGACGTACCTGGTCATCTACCTGATCGTGTGTTTCGGGTTGTTGGCGCTGGTGGCTGTCTTCTATGCGATCACGGCGCCAGTAGTCCGCGCGCTTGCGAGGAGGCGAGCGGACCGGCAGTTCCCACAAGGATCCACCACCGAGGTCGAGTTGGGTCCCGAGGAGCTGACCATCAGGCGGCCGGACCGGAACCGATCAGCGCCGTACCCGGACGTCGTACGAGCGAAGCCACACCGGGGTTACCTGGTCCTGCGGTTTCGCAGAAGACCGCTGGTCGAACTCCTCCCTCCCGACCTCCTTCCTCAGGATGCGATCCAGCTGATCCTGCTCAGGTCTCGCGGACTCAGACCAAACGCGACCCTTACGTCAAGCACGGGCGACACGACCCGAGAGTTCATCGTTCCCGCCGGCTGGTGCGACCGCGTCGCACTCGCCGGGATCGCACAGGCGACGAGAACCAGCAGCTACTGGGTCCGGATCGGCACGTACTTGCTGCTCTCGGTCGTGATCGCCCGGCTTGCCGGCGATGCACGGTTGTTGACTCTGGGGCCGCTGCTGGCCGTCGCCTCGATGCTTCTCCCGTACGTCCTCACGAGGAACGCGGTGCGCTCGGCCAATCCTGTCGGGTCGCGTGCGGTCACCCTGGCCAAGAGCGACCGATTCATCACCCAGCACGCGCAAGGTGAACGAGAGATCCGATTCGATGACATCGCACAGGTTCGCCTGATTGGTGAGGTGGCGTACGTGGAGCAGATATCGGCCGGTCGTCCGATCACGATCGCCCGGACGCTGTTGCCTGACGAGGTACTCGGCATGGTCGCGCGCTAGCCACGGCCTCCTGGTCAACCCGGCCGAGGGCGGTCGATACCCTTCCCCCGTGGAGCGGAGGGAGCAGATTCTTCAGGTGGCGGCCGAGCTGTTCGCCAAGGACGGGTTCCACGGGGTCTCCATCGCCGAGCTGGGGGCGGCGTGCGGGTTCTCAGGGCCGGCGCTCTACAAGCACTTCCGCAGCAAGCAGGCGATCCTGGCCGAGATGCTGGTCTCCATCAGCGAGGAGCTGCTGGCGGTCGGCAAGGAGCGGGTCAAGGAGGCCGAGGGGCCGGCCGAGGCGATTCATGCGCTCGTCGACTGGCACGCGGAGTTCGCCACGGAGAACAAGGCGCTGATCGTCGTCCAGGACCGCGACTGGGCGGCACTGCCGGTCGAGGCGCGGGAACGGGTGCGGACGCTGCAGCGCAGCTACGTCGACCTGTGGGCCAAGCAGCTGCGCGCGCTCGACCCGGAGCTCTCGCTCAAGCAGGCACGGGCGATGGCCCATGCGGCGTTCGGGCTGATCAACTCCACGCCGCACAGCGCGCTGCTGCCGCCGGCCCAGATGCGGCCCCTGCTGGCGGAGATGGCGCTGCGGGCGCTGACACGGTCGTAGAAGAACGGGCAGGCGAGAATCCGCGTGATCGGGCGGGTTGTGCCCGTCTGAGTCCGGCTAGAGCAGCCGGCTGACCGCCTCGTCGTACGCCGCCACGGCGGCGTCGGCGAGACCGTGGCCGGGCGGCGCGTCCTCGGCAAGCTCGAGGATCGCCGCGGCACGGGCCCGGACGTCACCGGAGTCGGGCGCGGCGACGAGCCCGTGGGAGCGCTCGCCTGCCTCCAGGAGGCGCTCGCGGGTCCAGCCGCGGAGGAGCAGCAGGACGTACGGATCGGCGTCGATGTGCCAGGCCAGCTGGTAGAGCAGGGCCAAGGCGTGCATGCACGGCTGCGCCCAGGCGTCGCACTCGCAGGCGGTCTCCAGATCGGCGGGGCCGGGGAGAACCTCGGCTCCGGCATCGTCGGCCGCCTCGACCAGTACGGCGGGCAGCGACCCGGACTCCAGCGCCGCGAGGTGACCCGTCTCGCGGGAGACCTCGCCCACGAACGTCTCCCAGGCCCGCTCGTCGAGCCGGCCCACCCGGACCTGCGCCATCAGCGCCGAGTCGTGACGAGCGTCCACCACGACCGAGGCCATCCCAGCGATCACCACGACGGCGCCGAGCCGGCCCGACCGGGCCAGCGCGCGGGCGGTGGCCAGATCCCCCGCGTCCAGGGCGATCTCCTCGAAGGCGCGCACCCAGGCCCGCCCCCACCACGTCGTGCTCCGCGCCGCCGCGCCGCGCGACCGAGGCACCTGGGGACGGACGATCGGGTCAGGCACGGGGCTCACCCATAGGGTGTCCTCAGCGTGACCAGGTCGCGCAGCTCCTCGTCGCTGAGCTCGGTCAGCGCGGTCTCACCGCGACCGAGGACGGCGTCGGCCAGCGACCGCTTGCGGGCCAGCAGCTCGCCGACCCGCTGCTCGATGGTGCCCTCGGTGACCAGCCGATGCACCTGCACCGGGCGGGTCTGGCCGATCCGGTGGGCACGGTCGGTGGCCTGGTCCTCGACAGCGGGGTTCCACCAGCGGTCGACGTGGATGACGTGGTCGGCGCGGGTGAGGTTCAGCCCGGTGCCACCGGCCTTCAGCGACAGCAGGAACACCGGCACGTCACCGCGCTGGAAGGACTCCACCATCCGCTCCCGCTCGCGCACCGGGGTGCCGCCGTGCAGGAAGAGCGTGGGCGTCCCCAGGGTGGCGAGGTGACGCTCCAGCAGCCGGGCCATCTCGACGTACTGCGTGAAGATCAGCGCCGCGCCACCCTCGGCCACGATCGTGCCGAGCAGCTCGTCGAGGACCTCGAGCTTCTCGGACCGTCCGGTGAGCTTGCCGCTGGCCTGCCGCAGGTAGTGCGCGGGGTGGTTGCAGATCTGCTTGAGCCCGGTGAGCAGCGCGAGGATCAGGCCGCGCCGCGCATCGGGATCGGCGCGCGCGATTCGCTCCATCGACTCACGCACCAGCGTCTCGTAGAGCACCACCTGCTCGCGCGTCAGCCCAACCACCTGGTCGGTCTCCGTCTTGGCCGGCAGCTCCGGCGCGATCCCCGGGTCGGTCTTGCGGCGACGCAGCAGGAACGGCTCGACCAGCTGGGCGAACCGCCGTGCCACCGACGGGTCCACGCCACTCTCGATCGGCGCGGCCCACACCTTGCGGAAGGCAGCCCGCGAACCGAGCAGCCCGGGCGTCGCCCAGTCCAGGATCGCCCACAGCTCGGTGAGGTTGTTCTCCACGGGCGTGCCGGTCAGCGCGACCCGGCACCGCGAGCCGATCAGCCGCAGGTTGCGCGCGGTCGAGGACTGCGGGTTCTTGATGTGCTGCGCCTCGTCGGCGACCACGAGGTCCCAGGGCACGGCGGCCAGGGTTGCGTGGTCGCGTCGCATCGTGCCGTACGTCGTCAGCACGAACCCCGGATCGACGTCGACCAGGCCCGCGTCGAATCCGAGATCGCGCGAGGTGCCGTGGAACCGACGTACCGGCACACTCGGAGCGAAGCGGCGGATCTCCCTCTCCCAGTTGCCCATCAGCGACGTCGGGCAGACCACCAGCGTCGGCCCGGACGACAGCTCGCGCTCGCGACGGTGCAGGTGCAGCGCGATCAGGGTGATCGTCTTGCCCAGCCCCATGTCGTCGGCCAGGCAGGCGCCGAGGCCGGCGCCGGTCAGCTCGGCCAGCCAGGTGAAGCCGTGTCGCTGGTAGTCGCGCAGCTCGGCATGCAGACCGGTCGGCGTGGGCAGCGGGCTGACCACCGCGGCGTCGACGATCCGGTCGCGGACCTTCTCCAGCGTGGCGCCGGGGTGCACCTCGACCGGCACGCCGTCGAGCTCGACGCTGCCGGTCAGGGCGGCGCGCAGCGCGTCGACGGGCTTGACCGGTCGCTCACCGGCGCGCTTGCGAGCACGCCGGGCCGTCGCGGGGTCGATCACCACCCAGTTGTCGCGCAGCCGCACGATGGGGCCGGTCGCCTCGGTGAGCGTGGCCATCTCCGCGTCGGTCAACGGCGAGGTGCCGAGCGCCAGCCGCCAGTCGAACCCGAAGAGCGACTCGGGTCCGAAGAGCCCGGTCATCAGCGGCTCCTCGCGCGGACCGCGCGCGGTGTGCTCGACCCGGGCGTACGGCGTCAGCTCGGCGCGCAGCCCCCGCGGCCAGAGCACGTCGACGCCGACCTCGGCCAGCGCGGGCAGCCCGGTGTCGAGAAGGTCGGAGAGCTCGTCGGACTCCAGCACCATCCGGTCCGGGACGGGCTCGCGCAGGAGCCGCTCCAGCGCCGGCCACGCCTCGGCCGCCCGGCGCAGCGCCACTGCCGCGCGGGTCCGCGCGGCGCGACCGAAGCCGGGCGCCTGCCCGAGCCAGAGCGCCTCTGCGTCGGCGAAGCGGGTGGTGTCCTCGGCATCGTGCACCTGCGGCACGACGATCACGCCGCCGCCCGCCAGCTCCTCCTCGGGCGCCTCGACGCGCAACGCCAGCACGACCTCGACGGGCCCGGCCTCCGGCTCGATCTCCACGCGCGCCGGACGAGGACGGGCCTCGCCGGTCGGCTGGCGGGTGACCGTGTCGGCCACGGCGTCGGCCAGGCTGCGGATCAGCCGCTCGGCCTCGACGGCGTCGGTGTCGTCGTACGCCCGAGCCCGCGCCAGCTCGCGGATGCGGCGCTCGTCCTCCTCGCTGAGCGGCCCGACCCGCCAGCTCTCGCCCGCGCGCTCGACCGTCCCGGCGGCGAGCATCTTCATCGCCAGCATCGTGGCCGCGCCGAGGAGCGCCACGGAGGCGTGCGCGTCCTCGGCTCGCAGTGCCCGGGTCAGCACCGGGATCGCGCCGCGCATCGGCATCCGCACCGTGCGCTGTGGACCGCTGAACTCGATCTCGCTCTCGCGCGGCAGGGCGGCCGCGTGCAGGCGAGCGGGCCCGTGCAGCGGAACGAAGCTCACGGTCGGTCGTGCCTCCTCAGCTCGGTCCTCGCGACACTAGCCCGCCGCTCCGACAACCGGCACGGAGAGCGCGTGACCAAGAACACTGACCGCTCGGTTAGTAGTTCGCCCCGCCCGGTCCGTACCCTCGACCAGGTGTCCACAGATCTCGAGACCACTCCGCCCCAGCCCCACGAGGACAAGCTCGACGCCGCCGTCCTGAAGATCGCCGGTGTCGTCGTCCTCGGCGCCATCATGTCGATCCTCGACATCACCGTCGTCTCCGTCGGCCTGAAGACCTTCCAGGAGGAGTTCACCGCGACTCCGGCCGAGGTCGCCTGGACGATGACCGGCTACACCCTCGCCCTGGCCAGCGTCATCCCGCTGACCGGCTGGGCGGCCGACCGCTTCGGCACCAAGCGCCTCTACATGCTCGCGCTGGTGCTCTTCACCGCCGGCTCCGCCCTCTGCGCGACGGCGAGCAGCCTGGAGATGCTGGTGCTCTTCCGCGTCCTGCAGGGACTCGGCGGCGGCATGCTGATGCCGCTCGGAATGACGATCATGACCCGCGCCGCCGGCCCCGACCGCGTCGGTCGCGTCATGGCCGTGCTGGGCATCCCGATGCTGCTCGGCCCGATCTTCGGCCCCATCCTCGGTGGCTGGCTGATCGACGCGGCCAGCTGGCACTGGATCTTCCTGATCAACATCCCGATCGGCGTACTGGCTCTGGTGTACGCCGCCATGGTGCTGCCCCGTGACCACGTCGAGCCGTCGGAGACCTTCGACCTCATCGGCATGCTGCTGCTCTCACCGGGTCTGGCCGCCTTCCTGTACGGCGTCTCGTCGATCCCCGAGGCCGGCACCATCTGGGACGGCAAGGTGCTCACCTGGGCCGCCGTCGGCCTGGCGCTCATCGTCGCCTTCGTGCCCTGGGCGCTGCGGCCCGCCAACATCCACCCGCTGGTGGACCTGCGGCTGCTGAAGAACAAGGACATGTCGGTGGCCGTCATCGCGATGGCGCTCTTCGCGATCGCCTTCTTCGGCGCCAGCCTGCTCTTCCCGCTGTACTTCCAGGAGGTCCGGCTGACCACGCCGCTCAAGGCGGGACTGCTGCTGGCTCCGCAGGGCATCGGCGCGATGCTGACCATGCCGATCGCCGGCATGCTGGCCGACAAGATCGGCCCCGGCAAGATCGTCATCACCGGCATCAGCGTGATCACCGTGGGCATGGCGATGTTCACCCAGATCGACGACCAGACCAGCTACACCTATCTGCTGGCCGCGCTGTTCATCATGGGCCTGGGCATGGGCGGCACGATGATGCCGATCATGACCGCGGCCCTGGCCACGCTGACCGATCACAACATCGCCCGCGGTTCGACGCTGATGAACATCCTCCAGCAGGTGGCGGCCTCGATCGGCACCGCGCTCTTCTCGGTGCTGCTGACCAACGAGCTGAAGTCGATGGACCCGACGCAGGGCAACCCGCTCGCCGCGATGGGCGAGGCCTTCGCCTCGGTCTTCGTGGTCGGCACGATCCTCGTCGCCTGCGTGCTGATCCCGGCGTTCCTCCTGCCGCGCCACCGCGTCGAGCCGGTCGAGCCCGGCGCGATGATGCACTGAGGCGTCCGGCACGACCGATGCCCGCCGATCCCCGATCGGCGGGCATCGTCGCATTTCGACGGACCTAACGGCTCTGCCGAAGGCCCTCCCCCGCAGGAGATCGGCGCGCCAGGCGCCGTTAGGTCCGTGCTGTTACGACCTACTCGCGGGCGACCCGGAGGCGATAGCCCGCGAAGGACGCCACCAGCAGGGTGACGCCGGCCAGCAGGACGCCGCCGACCATGCCCAGCGAGCCGTCGGTCCAGTCGGAGACCGCCTCGGGGACGACGAGCGTGATGCCGATGACCGCGGCGGCCAGGTAGGGCCAGCCGGTCTGACCGAGGTAGAGCAGCACGCCGAGCACGACGACGCCGGCGGTCAGCAGGTAGCCGTACCAGGTGACCTCACCCGCGATCACCGGGAACTGCGCGCCGAACAGCGTCACCGCCACCCCCAGCACGCGCGCGATGGTGAGCTCGCGAAACCAGCCGAGCTCGGTCATCGCCAGCCAGATCAGCCCGATCACCAGCAGCTCGGTGCCGATCCAGATGCCGTTGTTGTCGTTGAGCTGGTCGGTCAGCATCGAGACGACGGTGATGACGCCGCCGAGGATCGCGAGCTGGCCGAGCGCCGTGGGGGCAAGCAGATAGACCAGTGCCGCGCCGATCGCCAGGATCGCGCCGCCCACGACCGCCGGCCAGTAGAGGTCCTGCCACTCCGGGTCGAGCCGCAGGTCCAGCCAGTAGCCGACCGTCAGCCCCGCGCCACCGGCCGCCGCCGTCAGCAGAGTGCTGGTCAGGCGGCGGCGTACGTCGTCCTGCGCGGCCGACCCCGCTCGCATCGCGATCACACCGGCAATCGCGAGCACCGCCGTGACCACGGCGAGCGCAGCTACCTGGCCGGTCTCGCTCAGGTCGTCCCACTGCTGCATCAACAGCAGGAAGCCGGCGGCGACCACCAGCGCCGCACCCAGGTAGGCGACCACCTCGACCAGCTTGGGTAGACCGCCGCCGTGCTGCTCCTCGGCCGGGCTGAGGACGGAGCTGACCGTCCGCTCGGCCTCCTCGCGGCGGGCGGCCTCCACCAGTCCGTTGCCGATGAGGGCGTCGACGATCCTGCTCGTTGGCTGCGTCATGGGCACACCGTGCCAGAACCGGGGCATCCCGCGCATGGGCACTCGTACTCAATTGGCCTGGGACCTTGATCCCACGCCGCCTCAGGCGTGGTCGGTGTCCGGCTCGTGGTCACGGTGGGAGGCGGGCTCGACCTGGAAGGTGGCGTGGTCGATGCCGAAGTGCGTGCCTACGCACTCGGTGAGGTCGTCCAGGACCGGGCCGACGCCGCGCTGCGCGAGGCACTCCTCGGAGACGGTGACGTGGGCCGAGAGTGCCGGCATGCCGCTGGTGATCGTCCAGGCGTGCAGGTCGTGGACGTCGACGACACCGTCGACACCGGTCAGGTGGTCGCGGACGTCGCTCAGGTCCAGCCCGCGTGGCGTCGCCTCTAGCAGTACGCCCACGGCCTCGGAGAGCAGCGCCCACGACCGGGGCAGCACCAGCGCCGCGATCAGCAGCGAGGCGATCGGGTCGGCCCGCTCGAAACCGGTGGTCAGCACGATGAGGCCCGCGCCGATGGCGGCCACCGAGCCGAACGTGTCGGTCAGCACCTCCAGGTAGGCGCCCTTCATGTTCAGCGAGCTGTCCCGCCGGCTGGCGAGCAGCACCACCGAGATCAGGTTGGCGGCCAGGCCGATGCCGGCGAAGACCAGCATCTGCGGAGCGTCGATCTCGCTCGGGGAGAAGAGCCGGCGCGTCCCGGCGTACGCCAGATAGCCGCAGATCCCCAGCAGCACGACGGCGTTGATCAGGCCGGCGAGGATCTCGGCGCGGTGATAGCCGAAGGTACGCCGCGGCGTCGCCGGCCGGGTCGCGATCACCGAGGCGGACAGCGCCAGCAGCAGGCCGGCGGTGTCGCTGAGCATGTGGCCGGCGTCGGCGAGCAGGGCCAGCGATCCGCTGAGCCAGGCGCCGACCAGCTCGACCACGACGACCGAGGCGGTGACGCCGAGCACCAGCATCAGCCGGCGGCGGTCCTCCGCGCGGCCGGCGGCGTGCGAGTGGTCATGGCCCATGGGCCAAGCCTAGGGATAGGTTGCGCGAGTGAGGATCGCGCCGTCACCGGGACCGCGGACCGGGATCGTGGTCATGGTCCCCGAGGTCGCCTCGATCGTGCCGGGCGCGCACATCAGCCTGCTGACGCCGTTCGGCGCCGACAACCGGCCCACGGCCGGGGAGATCGAGGACGTCGCCGCCTTCTTCGCCGACGTGGTGCCGTTCACCTACGCGCTGAGCGACGTCTGCGTCTTCCCCGGCGGCGCCCGCTACCTGTCCCCCGAGCCGCCGGGCGTCTTCTCGCGGCTGACCCACCGGCTGCATCGGCTGTTTCCCGAGTACCCGCCGTACGGGGGCGACTACGACGTCGTCGTACCGCATCTGACGATCCCCGACGATGCCGTCGTCGGAGCGCTGCCGATCACGGCGTACGCCGGCGAGGCCGCGCTGCTCCACGTCGACGGTGACGAGGCCGCCGTCTGGGAGACGTTCCCCTTCGGCACGACCGCGGCCTGATCAGCGCAGCAGGATCACTCGATCGCACCCTGCCCATGCGGAGTCGGCGGTGAGCACCTCGGCCTGAAGTCGCTCGCCGAGGGCCAGGCAGAGGCGATCGCCCAGGGACAGGGACTCGCCGCCTCGCCAGAGTGATGCCGCGGACTCGGCATCGGCGAGAGTGACCGGCTCCACGCTCACGTCGTAGCTGAGGATCAAGGCGGCGGCCAGGGGCCAATCGCCTCCGGCGGCGATGACCTTCTGGGCGGTCTCCGACCAATTGGCCGCGCTGACATGCCCGCCGTCCTGGAGTCGCTCGACGACGACGGCAGCTCCCCGCTCGTCCTGCAGATAGGTCAGCAACGCCGACGCGTCGTAGACGGTCACGCCGCGTCGGCTGCCTCGGATCGCCGCGAGGCGATGAGCTCGGCGGCGAGGTCGTGGCCTTCGAGCTGCTCGCGCACGATCTGGCGGGCATCCTCGCGCGAGACCAGGACCAGGCCCGTCTCGGTCTCGATGGCGATCAGCACCGTGCCCTCGTGCCAGGAGCGGCGCTCACGCACGTCGGCGGGGACGACGACTCGGCCCTTGTTTCCCACCGACAATGCATAGGTGCCACTCATAGCATCACGGTACCACCACGACGTCGTCAGGCGACGGACTTGATCCGCACCACCAGGATCGAGCCGAGGATGCTGACGGCGGCGGCGATCGTGTAGAGCGTCGAGTACCCCCAGTCCAGGCCGAGCACGGCGGCGGCGAGCACAGGCGCGAGCACCTGCGGCAGGGCGTTGGCGATGTTGATGACGCCGAGGTCCTTGGCCCGGTCACGCGCTCCGGGGAGCACCTCGGTGATCAGCGCGAAGTCCACGGCGGTGTAGGCGCCGAAGCCGATGCCGAGGATCGTCGCCCCGATGATCGCGGCGAACCAGGTGTGCACGAAGGCGATGAAGAGCAGGGCGCTCGCGGCGATCAGGCCCGACCAGATCACGAAGATCTTCCGCCGCCCGACCTTGTCCGACCACATCCCACCGAGGAAGGCGGTGATGACGGTGCAGACGCCGTAGATCGCGGTCAGCACGAAGACCCCGTCGGCCGCCTCGTCGTCGGTCAGGTCGACCGCGTCCTTGAGGTAGTAGAGGAGATAGAGGATCAGTACGGCGTTCCCGAAGTTCATCAGGAACCGGGTGATCCAGGCCCACGCGAAGTCGGGGTGCTCGCGCGGCGAGACCCAGAAGCCGCGCAGGAACTCGCCCCAGCGCAGCTCGGGCCGGAGCTCGCGCGGCAGGGCGATGTCGCGGGCGTCGAAGGCGTAGGGCAGCGAGGAGAGCAGCAGGAAGGCGATCAGGACCAGGTAGCCCGCGACGATGCTGCCCGTCGCCGCGGCGATGCCCGAACCCGCGATGACACCGAGGGTCTGGGCGATCGCGAGAACCCCGCCGACCGTGCCGCGCTCCTCGACCGGCACCTTGTCCGGGACGGTCGCGGTGATCGCGGCGAGCATCGCGTTCAGGGACGCCTGGACCAGGCCCCAGGAGAGCATCATCGACCAGACCGAGTCGGCCTGGGAGAGCAGCAGCATCGCGACCGCGCCCAGTCCCGCGCCGCCGACGATCCAGGGCAGCCGTCGGCCCACCCGCAACGTCGTGCGGTCGGAGAAGGCGCCCCAGACGGGGTTGAAGATCGTGGAGACCGCCGCGCCGAATCCGGTGACGATCGCGAGCGTCGTCTCCTTGCTGTCCGGCGTGATCACTTCCGCCTGCTGGGCGAGCAGCACCTGGATCGGGCCGAAGAGCCCCGACCAGACGCCGATGCTGACCAGCACCAGCCAGGCGACCCACCAGTTCGAGACCCGCTGGGTGGGCTCGGCCAGCGCCGGGTGGACGGACACCGGCGCTCCGGGATCGCCGGGCCCCGAGAGGCTCACGCGTGGGCCGCCCGATGAGCGGCGATCGTCCCGGCGTACCAGTCGAAGGATCGCTTCGGAGTGCGCACCAAGGTGTCGTAGTCGACATGGGTCAGGCCGAAGCGCTGCGTGTAGCCCTCGGCCCACTCGAAGTTGTCCATCAGCGACCAGCAGTAGTAGCCGCGTACGTCGGCGCCCTGGTCGATCGCGTCTCCCACCGCGCGCAGGTGCGCGTCGAGGTAGTCGATCCGCGGCTGGTCGTCGACGACACCGTGCTCGTCGGGGCCCATGCCGTAGGAGCATCCGTTCTCGGTGACGATCATCGGCGGGATGTCGGGGTAGCGCTCCTTGAGCAGGAGCAGCACCTCGGTGAGGCCGGCGGGGACGATGGGCCAGCCGAAGTCGGTGACCGGGTAGCCGGGGACGTCGCCGTACTCGAAGGGCACCTCGGCGCCCTCGGCCGGCGCCTTGACCCCCATCGGGTTGTAGTAGTTGACGCCGTAGAAGTCGAGCGGCTGCGAGATGAGGGCGAGATCCTCCTCTACCGGGCCGGTCATCGCCTCGGCCATGCCCTCGGGGTAGCGGCCCAGCAGCATCGGCTCGGCGAAGATGCGGTTCCAGAGCATGTCGAAGAAGTCGGTCGCGGCGAGGTCGGCCTCGGAGTCGCTGACCGACCACATCGGGGCGTGGTTGGTGGCGCAGCCGACCTGCCCGGTCGCGCCGGCCTCGCGGATCGCCTGGACGCCGAGGCCGTGGGCGAGCAGGACGTGGTGGATGGTCGGCAGCGCGTCGAAGAGCAGCGCCTTGCCGGGGGCGTGGATGCCCATGGCGTAGCCCATCAGCGTCACCACGTTGGGCTCGTTGATCGGGCACCAGTGGCTCACGCGGTCACCGAGACGGTCGGCCACGATGGCGGCGTACTCGCCGAAGCGCAGCGCGGTCTCCCGGCTGAGCCAGCCGCCGTTGTCCTCGAGCGCCTGCGGCAGATCCCAGTGGTAGAGCGTGGCCATCGGCTTGATGCCCGCCTCCAGCAGCCCGTCGACCAGCCGATCGTAGAAGGCCAGACCCGCTTCGTTGACGGCTCCTTCACCATCGGGCTGGATCCGCGGCCAGGAGATGGAGAAGCGGTAGCCGTCGGTGCCGAGCCGCTTCATCAGCTCGATGTCCTCGCGCCAGCGGTGGTAGTGGTCGCAGGCGACCGCGCCGCTGCTGCCGTCGATGATCCGGCCGGGCTCGGCAGTGAAGGTGTCCCAGATGCTCGGGCCCTTGCCGTCCTCGGTCGCGGCTCCCTCGATCTGGTACGACGCGGTGCTCGTGCCGAAGAGGAACCCTGCCGGCAGCTCGATGCTCTCCATGGCGGGCATTGTGTCGGGTTGTACCGGTCTCGGCCAGAGCCATTGGCACCGAAGCTCGATGGCGGTCCAGATCGGCCGGCATTGTGTCGGGTCCGGGGTGTCGCGCGTCAGGATTTCTGGCAGGGACGTTTAGTCAGTCCCTGAAGGAGAA
>JBIQLB010000008.1:0-112489 GCA_044464665.1 Nocardioides sp. | reverse complement strand
CAGGCAGCCTCGCCGTGGTCCCTCAAACCCCACCACTCCCAGGGACTCTTACCGCCAATGTGGATGTTCTGTCAGCCCTGCGTCGCGAAGATTCAAGTAGATGCGTTCGGCGACGGTCTCGTCCAGAGCTACTTCCACCCGAGCCGACTGCGTCAACGTGGTCACTCCAAAGGTGTCCTCTACGCGTGCGGTGCCGAGCAGATACACATGCGGCGTGCCTGCGAGTCGACGCACGAGCTCATCCCAAGCCTCTGTATCACCTAGTCCGACGCCGTCGACCAGAAATCCAACCGGGGCGGACTCCGTTGGCCGGCTGCCTGTCGCGAGACGGTAGAGGTCCTCCACATCAGCAGCCGTGAGCCGATGTACACGGAACCAGGTCACGTTCCGCGTCATGTACGCCGCCATCCACATCGCGGTCGACTTCCCTACTCCGGATGGCCCCGTCAGGAGGACCGAGCCGCTCGACGACAGCCCAGCCACCACGGATTGGACGAGGTCCGCTCGTTCGGTCGGCAGGCCAGCCGCAATGTGTCCTGGCTGAGCGTGTACGCCTTTGAAGTAGCCCTCGTCCGATGTGGGCGTGTCCAGATCCACCGGCTCACATGCTCCGGACGCGACCGCCGCAACCAGGTTGGACGGATCGCACTCCGAAATGAACCGGTCGCTGACCCTGACCAGTGCGGTACGGTCGACGAATGCTGGGTCGGCGGCCGGGCGCTCAGCGTTGTGGTCGGCCGCGTCGCAGACGAGCTGCCGGTACTCCATGCTGATTCGCTCGGCAACCGCAATCTCGATGCCAAAGACGCGAGCGACGATCTCAGCCGCCTGATCTCGCGCTTGACCCACGGTGATGAACCGGATCCCGATGTCGTCGAAGCAACCCGACTCCCACCCATTGTTCGCAATCACCCGCTCGCAGGCGACCACCAGCGGATGCGTCTCCGGAAGATCACCTACGGCGATCTGGGCCTCCGGTAGTGGGGCTTCCTTGATGTCACGATCAATGGCAAGCACTGTCGTGGCTGCGTACGAGTGCTCCGTACGACGCTGGTGGAGGTCCCGCAGATGCCGTGCAACGTCAGCCGCCGGGAAATCGCCCAACCGGTTCTGGCGCGATTTCGCCTGCACCGCAACGGGCACTCGGCCCTGGCAGTGAATGTCCTCATGCGAACCCTCAGGCACGATCAGCGTGTGAACGTCGCTCTCAAGCAGTCCCGCTGCGTAGAGGGCAGTGACGGCCTCCTGATAGTGGAACCCGCGTCCCGCCGCCGCGCCGGTCCGCGTCTTCGACCACCGCACTGGGTCCCCTGGCTGAACGACCGGAAAACGGTTGGCCGTTATGGTCGGCTCTGCCTTCTCGAGGGTCGCCTTCGTGCGCATCTGAGCATGGGGCCGATGCACTTTGGAACGCTTCGACCCCTTGGGACCTCGCTTACTCACCCACGTAGTCCATCAAGAACCGCAGACATTGTCCGAGGCATCCCCGCGGAAGACGAGTCAGCGTTCGACCCAGTTGCCATCCATGGTTGGCACCCGGCAGCCGCCCGAAGCACACACCGTGCCCAGTTCAGTCGCGCGGGTCGAAGAGCTTGAGGAACTTCTCGCGCGGGATCAGCACGCGGCGGCCGAGCTTGACCGAGGGGATGGTGCCGTTCTCGATGCCGGCGGTGACGGTTCTGGGGTCGACACCTAAGGCGGCTGCGGCGTCGGTGCGGGTGATGACGAGGCTGCGCGAGCTGCGCAGCGTCTCGATGGTCATGGTCGCTGCTCTCATGTCGCGTCTCCTTGCCTTTCTCCGACGCCGGACGGAGTTCTTCGAGTGTAGACGTTCGCGCTTGATGTATCAAGAACAGTGATGTACGTTTCTTCTGTGGAGTCACGCCAGCGAGGGAACCCCTCCGGGAACACCAACGCGCATGTAAGCGCCAACCTGCGCGCCGCGCGTCAGGCGATCGGCATGGACCTGCGTACGTTCGCCGACCGAATCAAAGAGACCGGGCGGGCGATGTCACCGTCTGCGTTGAGCAAGATCGAGAACGGCGACCGGCGGGTGGACGTCGACGACCTGGCCGTCTTCGCCTTCATCCTCGGCACTACCCCGGCCGCGCTCCTCACCCCGCCCGAAGACGCCCCGCCGCCGACGGGCGTACCCGAAGGTCAGTACAACGGCGAGGAGCTCCGGGCCTGGGCCCGCGGGCAAGCGAAGCTCACCACCGAGGACCTCGCGCGCTACTGGAAAGACGAGTACTTCAACGCCGTCAGCTCTATCCGCTACTACGAGAACCTGGTGATGCAGTACGCCGACGGCCGCGAGGGCAACGCGACGCACCGCGCCACCTACGAGCAGCGACTCGCAGCCGCCGGTGCCCGACGGGACGAGGCACGTCTGCGGCTGCTCGCCCTCGACCCTGACGCGCTTCCTGCGCCTCGCGACGACGCCGCCGACGGGTGGACCTGACATGACCGAGAAGCCGGCCCGGCGCTCCCGGTCCCGGCACGCCGGCTCGATCACGTCGTACGCGACCCAGGGCGGCCAGCGCTGGAAGTTCCAGATCTACGTTCCCAAGGACCCCGAACGTCCCGAGCTCGGCGACACCCGGCTCACCCGAGGCGGGTTCAAGAGCCTCGACGAAGCCCAGCGAGCGCTCGCAGAAGCCTTGAGGAACAAGAAGTCCAACGCCAGGTTCCAGTCCAAGATCCCCACCATCGGCGAGTACGCCGACCACTGGCTCTTGGGTCTGCGGCTGCAGAACTCCACTATCGAGGGCTACAAGAAGATCGTCCGCAACCACGTCACTCCGTACCTCGGCACGATCCGGCTCGACAAGCTCACCGCCACCAGGATCGCGTCCCACTACCGACAGCTGGAGACCTCGGGGCGACGCGACAAGCCCGGGTACGGCAAGCCACTCTCGGCCAACACCGTCTCCAAGGTCCACGTCCTGCTCGCGGCCATGCTCGACGCCGCTGTCGATGACGGGCTGATCCTGCTCAACCCTGCCAAGAAGAAGCGCACCGTCAACCCGCCGAGCTCGAGCCAGGTCCGCGCCCAGAAGCCAGAGATCGTCACCTGGACCGGCCCGCAACTTCAGGCGTTCCTGACCTGGAACCGCGACGAGCTCAACGACGAGCTGTTCCCGCTGTGGCGCACCCTCGCGTACACCGGCATGCGCCGCTCCGAGGCGCTGGCGATGCGCTGGTCCGACATCAACTTCACCACCGGCAGGATCAGCCTGCGCCGCGCTGTCGACGTCACCCTCCCCAGCACCACCAAGGTCACCAAGACCGGCAATGCCCGCGTCATCGACATCGACGCCGAGACACTGCGAGTCCTCAGGGCCCTCAAGTCAGACCGCGGTGCGATCTCCCTCGACCTTGCCCGCGCCGATGCCTACGTCTTCGGCGTCGACCAGGGAGCCATCCGTGTGCCCGACGCCGTGACGAGTCGGTGGACCCGGCGCCTCGACTGGGCGACCGCCCAGATCGAGGGCCTGCCCCGCGTCACCCTCAAGGGGCTGCGGCATACCCACGCGACCTTGCTGCTCGAGCTTGGCGAGCACCCGAAGGTCGTCCAGGAACGCCTCGGGCACTCCACGATCACCACGACCATCAACATCTACAGCCACGTCACGCCAACGATGCAGAAGAGCGCGGTCGACCGATTCGCCGCACACCTCGGCGACGACGTCGCCGGTGCCTAGCCCGGCCTTCCAGTGCACGGCCGGACCTTTTACGCATCGAGCACGATTCCGTATTGCCAGCGCGCACTCGCATTGGGGGGGCCTCTCCAGTCACATGGCAAGTGGCAACCTCAGCCAGGCCTGTGTGGCACCACCCATCGCCGCAGCAGACGGCGAACCACGAACTAACTCAGCGCCGGGCCCACGGCTCGAACGAGGCGCTCAAGTTCGTCGACCGCCCTGTTGCCCGGCTCATCCAGCAGCTCAACGATCGCTTCGGCTCGGGCCAGTGCCACCTGAGCGGCGTGCCGATCTACATCGGCGCCTGCTGACATGGTGGTGGCCTCATCCGCATCCACGTCGGTGTACGCGGCCAATTGACGCTGCACCATCTCCACCTGAGCAGCAAAGTGCTTCAGCCTGCCCTCGAGCCGGCGCTGCATCTTCTCGGCTTCCCGCTTGCATCCGGGATCGTGGTACTTCGCTCGTCGTCCGGGACCGGTGCTGTGCTGCATCCGGACATCACACCGAGGGTTCGCGCAGAAGCCGTCGAGGAACTCCGGCTCCGGTGCATCAGCGTCGACCCGGGCAGCGTCGACCAAGCGGGCGTTGAGTGCCGTCATCGGTCCTCCACTGGCGAACAATCCGCGCGAAATGTCACGCCCCAAACCTAGGCCGTTCGCCCAGGTCAGACGGGGTGGCGCGCCGAGGCATCTAGATGTGCCGGATCGTGCCGCGATGCTGGACTCGCCGTAACCAACGAATTGAATCCGAGCGAAATCACGACGGCACACACTGAAGAGGCGACGACCGTCGCCGGACGCCAGACGGCGCCCGAGCCCAGACGGGTACGAAGGAGAAGAGCATGACCAAGAAGAAGGGTGTTCACATCACACCCCGTGACGACGGCCAGTGGAACGTGGTCCGCGACGGCGCCCAGCGCGCGTCATCCGTGCACGCGACACAAGCGGAAGCCACCGGCGCCGGCCGCGACACCGCTCGGCGCGAGAAGACCGAGCTGTTCATCCACGGACGCGACGGCAGGATCCGAGACCGCGACTCCTACGGCGGAGACCCGCACCCACCGAAGGGCTGACGACGGTGGCGAACTTCAATGCCAGCCAGTTCAACGCGCAGATCCGCACTGCCCAGCGCCGCGCGGAGCAGCAGTTGCGCCGCGAGATCGACCGTGTCAACCGTGCCAACCAGCGTGCGGTGAACGAGTACAACCGCAAGGTCGACGCTCACAACAAGCGTGAGATCGACCGCGTGAACAGGGCCAACCAGAAGACTGTCGACGACTACAACCGCCAGGTCGCGGCCGCGAACCGGAAGGCTGATGCCCACAACAAGCGAGTAATCGACGACCTCAACAGGCGCCTCCAGCAGGGCAGCACCACAGTCCGGTACACCGAACCGGAGCGCCGTCTGGCGGAGCGCGTCCATGACGCTGTCGCCCACCTGGACCCAGGGAGTACGACACCTTCCTCAGCTACGCCCGACTCGACGGCGAAGAGATCGCCATCCAGCTACGCGACGCCCTCGAAGCCCGGGGGGTCGCCGTGTGGTTCGATCACGTGGCCATCCAGCCCGGAAAGAGCCAGGCGTTGCAGATGGACCAAGGACTTCGCAAGGCACGATCGGGGATCGCCCTGCTTACCCCGGCCTACCTAGCAGGCCGCTTCTGGACCGAGCGCGAGCTCGGAGCGCTTCTTGGCAAGTCGACCCTGATCCCGGTGCTGCACCAGGTGACGTTCGACGACGTCAAGGAATTCAGCGGGATCCTCCCCGACCTCGCGGGTTTCACTACCGCGAGCGACTCCGTGGACGAGATCGCCGAGGAGATCACCGCAGCAGTGCTGGTCACCGAGTCCTAGGTGACCCTTAGGGCAGCTTCGGCACGCGCAAGCTCAGCCGGGTGAGGCCGGTATGCGGCTGGGCAAGCGGAGATTCGTGCTCCGGTCACTCGCGCGGCCTCCCCGGCTCAACTTCCTCCTGCTCCTCGCTGAACCTCCCCCTGGCCAGCATGAGGTCCAGGGCAGCTGAGGCCGCGGGCTGAATCCTGAGCGGCCACCCGGTGCGGATGAGATCCTCGTTGTCGTCGGCGAAGATCCCTCCCGGGGTAGGCACCTGCGGAGTCTCGGCGCAGGCCTGGAGCAACAGATCGTGGACGACACCGAGTGCATGTACTTCCTCAGCGTTGAACACGCTCCACGTCCTCCAGCGCGCGGGGGATCGATCGTCGATGATGTCGAAGAACTCCTCCACGTACTCGCCGACGCCCATCGAACGCACACCGTCGTCACCTTCTGCGAGCGTCTCCAGTGCCTCGATCGCCCGGTTGCGCAATCGCTGTTCCACCACGCGTTCGCTGGGGTCGGGTGCCATTGCCATGGCCACGATGATCGCAAGCCTGTTCGGGCAACGTCGTCACCTGCCGCGCGGCTTAGCACATATTTCGGCACATGAACCGCGCGCAGACTCCGACCCAAACACAAAGCCCCAGGTCAGAGACCTGGGGCTCTTGTGCGCGAGGGGGGAGTTGAACCCCCACGCCCTTTCGGGCACACGGACCTGAACCGTGCGCGTCTGCCTATTCCGCCACTCGCGCGTGAAGCGGGCTCAGGCTATCCCACTCGATCGCAGGGACCCAAACCGGGAGGGGGTTGCCGATACGATCGAGCAGACCCAGGTCGGGGGGCCGGGGACGAGGACGCTGGCGGGGGCCGGGAGGCCGGCGTCGGAGCGAACGGCGAGACGAGCCGAGGCGGAGAGGACGGAGGTGTGCCGTGGGTGGGCTGCAGCGCTTCGAGCAGCGCCTGGAGCAGATGATCTCCGGCGTCTTCGCGCGCACGTTCCGCAGCGCGGTGCAGCCGGTCGAGATCTCCGCGGCGCTCGCGCGGGAGGTGGACAACTCCGCGCAGATCCTCAGCCGCGACCGGCGGCTGGTGCCCAACGACTTCCACGTGGAGCTCTCCACGCCCGACTACGACCGGCTCTCGGCGCTCGGGGTCACCCTCGAGCAGGAGCTGGCCTCGCTGCTCAAGGAGCACGCGGCCACGCAGTCCTATGTCTTCACCGGCCCGGTCCGGGTCAACCTCGAGGTGGCCGACGACCTGACCACCGGGCGCTTCCGGGTGCGCAGCAAGGCCCTGGCCAAGGTGAGCCCGGCGGGCCCGGATCCCACCGAGACGCAGGTACGCCGCGCCGCGGCCCTGCTCGAGGTCAACGGGGAGCGGATGCCGTTGATGGCGCCGGGGATCATCGTCGGCCGGGGCAACGACGTCGATCTGCGGGTCAACGACCCGGGCGTCTCCCGCCGGCACGTCGAGGTGCGCGTCGAGGACGCCGGCGGCCGCCCGCGGGTGAGCGTGCACGACCTGGGCTCGACCAACGGCGTCCTGGTCAACGGCCGCAAGGTCGAGACGGCGACGCTGGCCGACGGCGCCGAGATCAGGATCGGCAACACCGTGATGAGCTTCCACGAGTCGCCCGCGGACGAATCCACGGGCAGGCAGGACTGACGTGTCCGATCTGACGCTGGTGCTGATCCGGTTCGCCTACCTGGCGATCCTGTGGATCTTCGTGCTCTCCGCGATCTCGGTGATGCGCTCGGACATGTTCGGCGCGCGCCCGGCACGTGAGCTCTCCCGCCGCCAGGAGCGGCAGGCGGCCAAGAACAACAAGCGGCCCGCGAAGCCGGCCAAGCCGCGCCGCGGCGCGCCGACGATGGTCGCGATCGTCGAGGGCGGCAACAAGGGCGAGGTCGTCCCGCTCGCCGGCGCGCCCCTGCTCATCGGCCGCGGCGGTGACGCCGCCATCCGGCTCGACGACGACTACGTCTCCACCCGGCACGCCCGCATCGTCGCCTCCGGCGACCAGTGGTACGTCGAGGACCTCGGCTCGACCAACGGCACGTACGTCGGCTCCAGCCGGATCACCCAGCCCACCGCGCTCCAGCTCGGCACGCAGGTCCGGATCGGCAAGACCATCCTGGAGCTGCGCAAGTGACCTCTCCGACGAGCCTCCGGTTCACCGCGCTCTCCGACGTCGGACGGGTGCGCCGGGACAACCAGGACTCCGGGTACGCCGGACCGCACCTGCTCGTCATCGCCGACGGAGTGGGCGGCGCGGCTCGCGGCGACATCGCCAGCAGCGTGGCCGTCGAGGCGATCCGCCGCCTCGACACGCCGCCGACCGAGGGCGAGAGCGAGGAGCCGCTCAGCCGGCTGGCCCACGCGATCCATCTCGCCCACGACCGGCTCGGCGAGCTCGTCGAGCAGTACCGCGACCTCGACGGCACCAGCACCACGGTCACGGCCGCGCTCTTCGACGGCGCCGACCTCCACGTCGGCCATGTCGGCGACAGCCGCGGCTACCTGCTCCGCGACGGCCACCTGGAGGGCCTGACCACCGACCACACCCTGGTGCAGAGCCTGGTCGACGAGGGCCGGATCACCGAGGCCGAGGCCCGGATCCACCCGCATCGCAACCTGATCCTCAAGGCCGTCGACGGCGTGCACGAGCCGGAGCCGGACCTCTTCACGGTGTCGCTGCAGGCCGGCGACCGCCTGCTGCTGTGCTCCGACGGCTGCTCGGGCTCCCTCGACAACGAGGCGATGGCCGCCATCCTCGGCCAGGACGACCTCGAGGCCGCCGCCGCTCAGCTGGTCCGGGCCGCGCTGGAGGCGGGCAGCTCGGACAACATCACCGTGGTGGTCGCCGCGGTCGAGGAGGAGCCCGAGACCGGCCAGGAGGCGCTCGTCGTGGGCGCCGCCGCCGCGCAGCCGCAGCTCCGCCTCGACGAGCCGGCCACGGGAAGCATCCCCGAGGACGAGCTGGGCGACCTCGACGACGACGATCTCGACCCCGAGGAGCTGCGCTACGCCCCGCGCCCGCCGCGCCGGTTCACCTGGCTGCGCCGGCTGCTGGTGGCCGCGGTCGTGCTGGGCCTGCTCGTCGTGGCCGGCACCGCCTTCCGCGGCTGGGCCCAGCAGCAGTACTACGTCGGCGACGACGACGGCGATGTCGTCGTCTTCCGCGGCCTCACCGTCGAGGTGCCCTGGATCAGCCCTCGCGAGGTGGCCGCCGAGACCGGCATCCGGGTCGACGACCTCCAGGACGTCGAGGCCCGCGCGGTGCGCGACGGCATCCCGGTCGCCAGCGTCTCCGCCGGCCGGCTCAAGGCCAGCGAGCTGCGCCTGGCCTGCCCTGAGGAGACCCCGAGCGCGACGGCCACGACCACGCCCGCGCCTGCCCAGACCCCCAGCCCGACCGGCAAGGCCGGCAAGGCCGGCAAGGCCGGCAAGGCCGGCAAGGCCGGCAAGGCCGGCAAGAAGAGCACGACGAGCACTCCGGCGGCCCCCGCCACCCTCAGCACCCCGACCGCGACCGACGTCCCCTGCGACGAGGCGCCATGAGTCAGCGAGGGCGCCGATGAGCGGGGTGACCAGCAGCGCGCGGGCCGGGCGCCCCGGGCCGCTGATGGAGTTCGTGCACCGCCGCCGCGGTGGCGCGGAGCTCTTCCTGCTCATCCTCAGCCTGCTGGTCGGCCTCGGCGCGTACGCCGCGGTCGGCCTCGGCCTGGACGGCGAGGTCCCGGCCGACATGCTGGTCTACGGCGGCTGGCTGACCGGGCTGGTCGTCATCGCGCACGTCACGGTCCGCCTCAAGGCGGCGTACGCCGACCCGATCCTGCTCCCCGCCGTCTCCGCCCTCAACGGCCTCGGCCTGGCGATGATCCACCGCATCGACCTGGCCCGAGACACCGGGTACGCCGACAACCAGCTGATCTGGATGACCCTGGGCGTCGCCCTCTTCGTGGCGACCCTGGTGCTGCTGCGCGACCATCGCCGGCTGCAGGGCTTCACCTACACCGCGGGCGCCGCCGCGCTGCTGCTGCTGGTGCTGCCGCTGGTCCCGGGCATCGGCGTCGCGAAGTTCGGCGCGCGCATCTGGATCCACGTGGGCCCGCTGAGCTTCCAGCCCGGCGAGGTCGCCAAGGTGCTGCTGGTCGTGGCGTTCGCGGGCTACCTGGTGCAGCACCGCGACGCGCTGGCCCTCGCCGGTCGCCGGATGCTCTTCATCGACCTGCCCCGCGGCCGCGACCTGGGACCGATCCTGATGATGTGGCTGATCAGCCTGGGCATCCTGGTCTTCCAGAACGACCTGGGCTCCTCGCTGCTCTTCTTCGGCCTCTTCCTGGTGATGCTCTTCGTCGCCACCGAGCGGCCCGGCTGGCTGGTCGTCGGCGGCGGGCTCTTCGCGGTCGGTGCCTACCTGGCCTATCTCTCGGTGAGCCATGTCCAGGTCCGGGTCTCGGGCTGGCTGGACCCCTTCGCCAACCTCGACGCCGGCGCCTACCAGCTCGTGCAGGGGATGTACGGCATGGCCTGGGGCGGTCTCGTGGGGCGCGGCCTGGGGCAGGGCAGCCCGTACATCACGCCGCTGTCCTGGTCGGACTTCATCATCCCGTCGTTCGGCGAGGAGCTCGGGCTCACCGGCCTGATCGCGATCATCCTCATCTACGGCCTGATCGTCGAGCGCGGCCTGCGCGCCGCGCTGATCTGCCGGGACAGCTTCGGCAAGCTGCTCGCCACCGGTCTGGCCACGGTCATCGCGCTGCAGGTCTTCGTGGTCATCGGCGGCGTGACCCGGCTGATCCCGATGACCGGCCTCACCACGCCGTTCCTCTCCGCCGGCGGCTCCAGCCTCATCGCCAACTGGGTGATCGTCGCGCTGCTGCTGCGCGTCTCCGACCAGGCCCGACGGCCACCGCCGGACTTCGCCGACAGCGGCGACGACCTGGACGCCACCCAGGTGGTCAGCATGAGGGGCGGCCTGTGAACCGCCCGATCCGCACGCTCGCCATCGCCTTCCTGGCGCTCTTCCTGGCGCTGCTGCTCAACGTCACCTACCTGCAGTACTGGCAGGCCGACGAGCTGACCTCGCTCTCCGCCCACCCCGACAACCGGCGCGTGCTCGACGCCAACTTCTCCCGCTCCCGCGGCTCGATCGTGGTGGGACGCGGGCGGGCGGTGGCGGAGAGCAACGAGTCCGACGACCGGTACAAGTACCAGCGCGTCTACCGCAACGGCCCGCTCTACGCCCACCTCACCGGCTACTTCTCCCGCGACTGGGGCGTCACCGGCGTCGAGGCGTCGGAGAACCCGGTCCTCTCCGGCAGCGACTCGCGCTTCTTCGTCGACCGGGTGATCGACCTGATGGCCAACCAGACCTCTCAGGGCGGCAGCGTCAGCCTGACCATCGACCAGGCCGCCCAGCGCGCGGCGTACGACGGGGTGCGCAACCTCGGCGAGGACGTGCAGGCGGCCGTCGTGGCGCTGCGCCCGACGACCGGCCAGATCCTGGCGATGGTCTCCAGCCCGGGCTTCGACCCGAACAAGATGGCCAGCCACGACTTCGCCGCGGTCAACCGCTACCGCAAGCAGCTGATCGACAACGACCTCCAGCCGCTGAACAACCGGGCGATCGAGACGGTCCTGCCGCCCGGCTCGACCTTCAAGCTGGTCACCACGGCCGCCGCGCTCGAGTCCGGCAAGTACGACCCCGAGACGCTGGTGCCGGGCGGCGCCAGCCTGGACCTGCCGCAGACGAGCAAGAACCTCGTCAACGAGAGCCGCGGCTCCTGCGGAGCGGAGAAGATCACCCTCACCCGCGCGCTCATGGTCTCCTGCAACGTGGCCTTCGGCTCGATCGGCCTGAAGCTGGGCGACGACGCGCTGCGCGACCAGGCGGAGAAGTTCGGCTGGGGGCAGCGCTACTTCACCGACCTGGACGACGCGATGACCCGGCAGGCGATCAGCCGCTTCCCCGAGGACCCGGACAAGCCGCAGACCGCGCTGTCGGCGATCGGCCAGTTCGACGTGGCCGCGACGCCGCTGCAGATGGCCATGGTGGCGGCGGGCATCGCCAACAACGGCCAGGTCATGAAGCCCTACCTCATCGACGAGATCCGCTCGGCCGACCCGACCGACGTCCTGGACAAGACCACGCCCTCGACGCTCTCCCGCGCGGTCTCCTCGGGCACCGCCCGCGACCTGACCGACATGATGGTCAAGGTCGTCGACGGCGGCACCGGCCGGCCCGCGCAGATCCCGAACGTCAAGGTCGCCGGCAAGACCGGCACCGCGCAGAGCGCCCCGAGCCGCCCGCCGTACGCCTGGTTCGTCTCCTTCGCGCCGGCCGACGACCCGCTGGTCGCCGTCGCCGTCCTGGTGCAGGACGCCGGCGTCGCGCGAGACGCGATCTCCGGCAGCGGCCTCGCCGCGCCGATCGCCAAGGCCGTGATGGAGGCGGTCATCAACCCATGACGACTGTGATGCTGAAGAACGACGAAGGGGACCTCGATGGTTGACCAACCGCGCCCGCACCTCATCGGAGGGCGCTACGAGCTCGGCGAGCTGCTCGGTCGCGGCGGCATGGCGGAGGTGCGCAAGGCCACCGACGTGCGCCTGGGCCGCACCGTCGCGGTGAAGCGCCTGCGCACCGACCTGGCCAGCGACTCCAGCTTCCAGACCCGCTTCCGCCGCGAGGCGCAGTCCGCGGCGTCCCTCAACCACCCGGCGATCGTCGCGGTCTACGACACCGGCGAGGAGGTGGCCGACGACGTCGCCACCGGGCAGCCGGTCTCGCAGCCCTACATCGTGATGGAGTACGTCGCCGGGCGCACCCTGCGCGACATCCTGCGCGAGGGCCGCAAGATCCTCCCCGAGCGGGCGCTGGAGATCACCTCCGGGGTGCTCTCCGCGCTGGACTACAGCCACCGGGCCGGGATCATCCACCGTGACATCAAGCCGGGCAACGTGATGCTCACGCCGGCCGGCGACGTCAAGGTGATGGACTTCGGCATCGCCCGGGCGGTCTCCGACGCGCAGAGCACGATGACCCAGACCGCGGCGGTCGTGGGCACCGCGCAGTACCTCTCCCCCGAGCAGGCGCGCGGGGAGGCCGTCGACTCGCGCTCCGACGTCTACTCCACCGGCTGCCTGCTCTTCGAGCTGCTCACCGGCCGGCCGCCGTTCGTCGGCGACAGCCCCGTCTCGGTGGCCTACCAGCATGTCCGGGAGGTGCCGCCGCGCCCGTCGGCGCTGGACGCCGACCTGGACCCGCAGATCGACGCGATCGTGCTCAAGGCCCTGGCCAAGCGGGTCGAGGACCGCTACCAGAGCGCCGCCGCGATGAAGGAGGACATCGACCGCTACCTGGCCGGCCGGCCGGTGCAGGCCCCGGTGGTCCCCGTCGACTCGGCCACCTCCTTCGTGCCCGACCCGCTGCCGACGACGGTCGTCCCGCAGGTCGAGGAGGAGCCGGAGCGCCGGCGTACCCTCCCGCTGGTGCTGCTCGGCCTGCTGCTCGCCGCCCTGGTGATCGCCGCCGCCTTCCTGCTGCCGAAGCTGATCGGGTCCGCCCCCGAGCAGACCTCGGTGCCGTCGCTGCGCGGGATGACCGAGGCCCAGGCCAAGGACCGGCTCGCCGAGGTCGGGCTGACGGTCGGCGAGGTGACCCCGGACTCCAGCGAGGACGTGCCCGAGGGCCAGGTCATCAGCCAGTCGCCCGACGCGGGCGACCAGGTGGAGCCGGGCTCCGCGATCGACCTGGTCGTCTCCACCGGCAAGCCGGAGGTGGAGATCCCCGACGTCATCGGCGACGACAAGGACGCGGCCGCGGCGACGCTCGCGCAATTGGGCCTGGATCCGGTGCTCAAGGAACGCGAGTCCGATCAGCCGGCCGGCGAGGTGGTCGCGGTCAAGCCGGACGTCGGCCAGATGGTCGCGTCCGGGGCGAAGGTGACGATCTTCTACTCCGACGGTCCCGAGGAGGTGCCCGACGTCGTCGGCAAGACCGAGGCGCAGGCACGCAAGCTGATCACCGACGCCGGCTTCGAGCCCAGCGTGCTGCCGGACAACGCCTCGACCGAGCCGAAGGGCACGGTGACCCAGCAGAGCCCGCGGTCCGGCCAGACACAGCCGGAGGGCACGGTGATCACCATCCTGGTCTCGACGTACGAGCCGCCCCCGCCGACCCCGCCGACGCCGACCCCGCCGCTGCCCACGGACACCAGCACCCCGTCGACCGAGCCGTAGCCGGCGGCCGGGGCGCTCAGCTGCGCGGCTTGGGCGCCTCGGGCATCGGCTGGGCGTAGCTCAGCGCCGAGCCGCCGGTGAAGGCCGGCATCTTCAGCTCGGTCGAGGTGGTGACCTTCCAGCCGAGCTGGTAGGCGTCCACGAAGGTGCGGTAGGCGTCGATGTAGTCGGAGTCCTCGAGGCTGGCGAGCAGCTCCTCGGTGTCGCCGATCGCGGAGATGCGGTACGGCGGCGCATAGGGCACACCGTGCAGCACGACGGTGTTGCCCACGCACTTGATCCCGGTCGTGGAGATCACCCGCTGGTCCTGGATGGTCATCGCCTCGGCGCCACCGGCCCACAGTGCATTGACCACCGCCTGGATGTCCTGCTGGTGCACGACCAGCTGATCGGGCTGGACGCCACCGGGCTCGCCGGCCCGGTCGATCTGGCTCTTGGGCGCGTCGCTGAGCTCGACGGTCACCCCGGGACCCGAGACCGCGGAGAACCCGGCCGGGTCGCGCAGCGCGGCGACCTGCCGGCGCAGCTGGGCCACCTGCGCGTCGTCGACCCGGGCGGTCAGCGTGCCGATCTCCTCGTTGAGCGCGGCGACCCGCTCCTGCAGGTGGTCGGCCCGCGCCCGCTCCTGGCGTACGACGTGGTCGAGGTCGGTCACGCTGGCCGCGCGCAGGTCCATGCCCTTGGCGTTGAGCGAGGTGGTCGCGAAGAGGAAGCCGGCCAGCGCGCAGACCACCAGGGAGCCGGCCCGCCAGCGACGGCGAGCGGCGTGCTGGTGCCTGGTCATCGGCGCCCCACCTCCCGGCTCACTGGGCCCGGCTCACCCCCACGCGGCGATCTTCTTCCGGCCCGCGCCTGCCCAGGGGGCCGCGCACCATTACGCTAGCCGACGACCAAGCAGCATCCAGAACGCCGAGGAGCACCCCGTGTCCAAGCCCGCCGCCCGCCAGCCCACCGTGACGGTGAGCGGCTACGAGACCTCCGTGCTCCGCTGCGTCATCTGTGCCGTCCTGATGGTGCTCGGCATCGCCTGGATCGCCGTCTACACCAACGTGGCGATGGACGCCGCGAACTTCGTGGAGTTCCCCGGGGCCAAGGCGCCCGACACCCCGTTCCCGTGGATGTCGGACCTGCACAAGTGGAACTACCTGATCGGCTTCGGCCTGATCTTCGCCGGCCTGGTGCTCAGCGCCCACAAGAAGACCCCGCTCGGCCGTGGCCGCGGTGTGGTCATCGGAATGGTCGGCTGCTTCCTCATCGGCCTGGCCTGGATCGTCACCTTCTACTTCGTGGGCCAGGAGACCAACGCCCACGTGCCGGTGATGGACCAGCTGGGTCAGTGGAACCTGATGGTGGGCGTGGGCTTCATGGCGGTGGGCTTCACCTTCGCCACGAAGTGGGAGTGAGCCCGCTAATCACACGCATGTAGTTCTCCACAGGCTTCTCCCCAAGATGTGGATGACACCGGTGTGATTCTGCACAGGGTTGTCCCCAGGTGTGGAGAGACGGGTCTCCGGCGACTCAGCCGGGGAGCGGCAGCGGGCCCAGGCCCGCGGCGCGCAGCACGATCAGCGCCAGCGCGATCACGGTGAGCGCCGCGACGGCGCCGATCTGCAGGACGGTACGCCGCGCGCGCGGGGCGTAGACGAACGCCGCGGTCAGCAGCGCGCCGCCGAGCAGGCCGCCGATGTGGCCCTGCCAGGAGATGTTGGGCACGGTGAAGGTGATCACCAGGTTGAGCACCAGCCACATGCCGATCGTGCGAAGGTCGCCGTGCACCTTGTACGCGACCACCATCAGCGCGCCGAGCAGGCCGAAGATCGCGCCCGAGGCGCCCAGGGTCTGCTGGTGCGGGTTGGAGAAGAGCATCACCGCGGCCGACCCGCAGAGCAGTGAGACGACGTAGATCGCCAGCATCCGGGCCCGGCCCAGGACCGTCTCCAGCGTGGGCCCGAGGAAGTACAGCGCGAGCATGTTCATCCCGATGTGGATCACCGAGACGTGGGTGAACCCGGAGGTGATCACCTGCCACCAGGCGCCCATCGAGACGCCGTCGACGACGGTCAGCGTGCCGTTCTCGACCCGGATCCCGCCCTGCGGCATCAGCGCGAGCGCGTCGACCAGCGCGCTGTCGGAGCGGATCGCCACCCAGACCGCGATGTTGACGACGATCAGCGCCAGCGAGGTGAGCGCCGGGTTGGCGCTGGGCTGGCCGCCGTACGGCAGCTGACCGCTCCTGGTCTCGCGGCTGCCCTGCTGGACGCAGGAGGGGCACTGGAAGCCGACCGCCGCGCTGACCATGCAGTCAGGGCAGATCGGCCGGCCACAGCGCTGACAGGTGATCCAGGTCTCCCGGCCGGGATGCCGGTAGCAGACCGGGACGGCCTGGGTCCCGTCGCTCACGGTCAGGCGCGCGTGATCTCGACGGACTCGATGACCACGGGCTCGACCGGCCGGTCGCCCGGGCCGGTCGCGGTGGTGGCGATCGCGTCGACGACGTCGCGGCTGGCCTGGTCGGCCACCTCACCGAAGATGGTGTGCTTGTTGTTCAGCCAGGTGGTCGCGCCGACGGTGATGAAGAACTGCGAGCCGTTGGTGCCCGGGCCGGCGTTGGCCATCGCCAGGAGGTACGGCTTGGTGAAGGCGAGCTCGGGGTGGAACTCGTCCTTGAAGGTGTAGCCCGGACCGCCGGTGCCGGTGCCCAGCGGGCAGCCGCCCTGGATCATGAAGCCCTCGATGACCCGGTGGAAGCCGAGGCCGTCGAAGTACTTCTCGCCCGAGCGCCCGGCGTCGTCGCGGTACTCCTTGGTGCCCTCGGCCAGCCCGACGAAGTTCTCCACGGTCGCGGGAGCGTGGTTCGGGAAGAGGTCGAGCACGATGTCGCCGCGGTTGGTGTGCAGCGTGGCCTTCAGGTCCGACATGGAGTGCCTTTCACAGTTCACGGTAGGTGCGCGCCAATCCTCCCACGCCGAGCCAGGGCGACCCGGGTCGCCCGGCCCGAATCCGCGCCGGATGAGTCTGGTTGACCTTGGCGCGGTTGGGCATGATCGAACAGAGCCACCGATCCACCCCGAGGCGTACGCCGGCACGGCGCCGCCGTGACCAGGAGGTTGAGCCCATGGGTAGGAAGAGCAAGTCGCTGATCGACCAGGCCGGAGAGCTGGCCGGAGAGGTCGGCCCGCACGTGGAGGCAGCGGCGGAGAAGGCCAAGGACAAGCTGGTCAACGACTACCTGCCCGCGGCGCAGGACCTCCTGCAGGAGACCAGGAAGAACGCCCGGACGGCCGCCGAGCAGGTCCAGACGCAGGTCACCGAGGCGATCAGCGACAAGCCGGCCAAGAAGCGCCGTCGCAAGCGCCGCTTCCTGGTGCTCGGGCTGGTGGCCGTCGCCGCCGCGGTCGTCGTCAAGGTGCTCAAGGACCGCTCGAGCGAGCCGGACATCCCGGCGTACGTTCCCCCGCCGCCGCCCGCGCCCCCGGTCGCGCCCCCGCCGACCGACCTCGAGGCGGAGGAGGCCGACGCCGAGCCCGAGCTCGATCCCGCCGACGCCGAGGAGCTGGAGGCCGCCGACGCCACCGCCGCGGTCGAGCTGCCCGAGGACGAGGCGGAGCGGCACTAGAGGCCGGGTCGGGGCGGTCCCAGGTCGACGGGGCGGTGCTCCTCGACCCAGGCGTCGATGCGCTCCCACCAGTCGTAGAGCCAGTCGATCCGGGCCTCGCGGTCAGCGGGGATCTCGGCCCGGGGCACCCGCCACCAGCCGATGAGCAGCTCCTTGTCCATCGGCAGCGACCGCCAGGCGTCGCCGATGGTGAGGATGTGGTCGAGGCCGGTGTGCGTCACGAGCAGTACGTCGGCCTCGGGCGCGGCGTCCAGCGCGGCGAGCGCACCCCCCGGCCGCGGCGCGAGCACGTTGACCATCCGCTCGCCCCGGTCGGCCATCTCGTGCTTGTCCAGGCTGCGCAGTCGCTCGATCCACGCCGTACGCCGCCGCTCGGTGAAGTTCCCGCCCTCGGGGAAGATCACGAACGCGTCGTTCTCGTCGAGGTTGCTGGCCAGCTCGGCGATCTCCTCCTCCAGGTTGCGGCGCTTGCCGCGGGCGGTGGAGATGAACTGGCTGGGCAGCCGGCCCAGCCCGATGCCGAGCATCGGGTCCCAGGCGAGCATGTCCTTGAGCACGATGCGCGGCTCACGGTGATAGGTGTCCATGAGCGCGTACATGATCGAGAAGGAGTCGCCGACGCCCGCGTGCCGGCAGAAGACCAGCAGCGGCTGGCCGGGGAACGCGTCCGGCGTCGGGCCGACGGTGCTGATCCTCAGCCGCAGCACCCGCCGCGCCTCGCGGAAGAAGATCACCAGGTAGGCCTGCACCAGGTCGTAGTGGATCCGCTCGAAGAACGGCCGCCGGATGAAGAGCCCGAACCCCGAGGCGATCCACAGGCCGAACATCTCGACCAGGAAGATCGCCTCCAGGGTCACGTGCACGACCCCGATCCAGAGCAGGCGCAGCGGCCGCAGCCAGCCGGGCACGAAGGCCGAGGCGATGCCGGCGACGATCAGCGTCACCGGCAGCGTGGTCCACAAGAAGACGCCGAGCAGCACCATCGCGGGCGCGACCACCACGCGGCGCAGCACGTGGGCGAGCCACGGTGGCATCAGCGGCCGGCCCCGTGGTCGGCTCCGTGGTCGGGGGCGGGCAGCGAGTCGAGATAGCTCACGCTGGCACGGTACGCCGCCTCGATGCGTCCGGCGACGCGCGACGTGTCCCGGTAGGCCATCGGATCGTCGTCGGCCTCACTGCCGCTCGCCGGCAGCACATGGGCCACGACCCCGTCGGGCAGCGAGGCCATCTCCCGCACGAACCGGTGCCGGCGGGCGATCTCGAAGGAGACCCGGGCGACCTCCCAGGGACGCCGCGGGGCGGTGAGCGGCCGGTCGATCCGGCCGACCTGGAGCACGAAGATCTCGGTGGCGCCCAGCTCGACGGCCCGGCCGACCGGGATCGAGTTGACGATGCCGCCGTCGAGGAAGTGCTCCCCGTCGACGACCGCGGGAGGCAGCAGCCCCGGGACCGCGGCGGAGGCGACGACGGCCGGGATCACCTCGCCCTCGCTGAACCAGTGCTCGGCCGACCGCTCGATGCAGGCCGCGCAGCACTGGAACTCCACGGCCAGGTCGGCGAACGTGGTGCTGCCGAACTCCTCCTCCAGCAGCTGGCGGATCGGCGCGGCGGAGTGCAGGTGGGTGCCGGTGCGGACGGCCCGGCGTACCTGCCGCCAGGTGCTGTCGGCGTAGATCTCGTTGCTCTCCGCGACGCCCTGCCACAGGTCGAGCAGCCGGTCGACCGCCATCACCGAGGGATCGGCCGCCACGGCGAGGCCGTTGATGGCGCCGATCGACGTGCCGACCACCAGGTCCGGGCGCAGGTCGCGCTCGAAGAGGGCGCGGAGCATGCCGACCTCGACCGCCCCGAGCAGCCCGCCGCCGCCCAGGACGAACGCCCGTCGAGCGGTCATGTCAGCCGGCGAGCTCGGGGTGCTCGGCGCGGAGCCGCTGCGTGGCCCGGTGCTCGACGAAGAAGATGGTGACCGGGATCAGGCCCGCGACGAGCAGCACCACCAGCTGCCCGATCGACCAGCCGGCCCTGCGGGTGAGCAGGAAGGCCACCACGACGTACACCATGTAGATCCAGCCGTGGATCAGCCAGACCCAGGTGAAGTCGGCGCCGAGCTGCTGGAGGGCGGAGCCCTCGGTGAGGAGGTACTTCGCCAGCGACGCCAGGCTGCCGATCACCAGCAGCACGCCGACCACGTAGGCCAGGGCGCGGTAGGTGTGGAACAGCGCGGGCGGGAGCGGCTCTGCGGCAGTCACGCCGTGAGCCTACCGACGGCCGGTTCGGCTGGCGGAGGCACTTGCGCCGGCCGTTGTTTAGGCTAGCCTTACCTAATGTTGTCTGGTCGCATCCGCGTCTCGGATCGGCGTACGCCGGCTCCGCCCACGCTCACGCCCGCCGAGCGTGCCCGCACCCTCGTCGCCAGCACCACCGCGCTCCGGCTCGGCGCCCTCAACGACGCCTGCGAGGTGGTCCGCCATGCCGTCGTGCCGGACGGGTCGCTGCTGCTCCTGGCGCCGCCGGACTTCGCGGTGGGCGCGGTCGCGCCGCGGCTCCCGTCGCCGACGGTGACCGTGGTCGCCACCGACGTCAGCACCGTCCCGGCGACCGACCGGATCCGCGGGCGGCTGGCCCTCACCGGCGTGCTCGCCCTCGCCCCGGAGCCGCAGCCGGCCGGTGTCCGCCACCATCTCGCCGGTCCCGATCCGCGCGATCTCGAGGCGGCCGGCCCGGTGCTGCGGCTGGCGCCGGAGCGGTTGGTGCTGGAGTGGTCCTACGAGGGCACCGGCACCGTCGAGGTGCCCACCGAGGAGTACCGCGAGGCGATGCCCGACCCGCTGCTCGCCCACGAGCAGCAGTGGCTGCCGCACCTGAACCACGACCACGGCCCGCTGCTGCACGCCCTGGTACGCCGCACCCGGCCCACCCTCGCCCCCTCGACCCGCGTCCGCGCGCTGGTCCTGGACCGCCACGGCCTGGTGCTCCGGCCCGACGACGGGAGCCAGGACGTGCGGGCCTGCTTCGCCCGGCCGCTCATCTGCGGCTGCGAGGTCCGCGCCGCCTTCTCCGCGATCGTGGATGGTCTCTCCGACTGACTCGTGCAACCTTTGCGCCACCAACCGCGTCTTGGTGGTGTGATGGTCACCGAATCAGGAGTGGTTGTGGACGAGACCAACCGGGAGGTCGCGGACGCGGCCGGCAAGGACCGCGAGTTCGCGGCGTACATGAGCCGTCGGCATGCCGGCGTGCTGCGTACGGCGTACCTGCTGTGCGGCGACCACCACGTCGCCGAGGACATCGTCCAGACCGCCTTCGCCAAGCTCTATCTCGCCTGGGACCGGCATGCCCCCGACTCGCGGGACGGCTACCTGCGCCGGATCCTGGTCAACGAGAACACCTCCTGGTGGCGCCGGCCCTGGCAGAGGCGCGAGGTCGCCACCGACGTCCTGCCCGAGGGCCGGGCGCCGGATCGCGACGGTCCCGGCGACGAGCTCTGGCAGCTCGTGCTGGGCCTGCCCCGCAAGCAGCGGGCCGCCCTGGTGCTGCGCTACTACGAGCAGCTCACCGAGGCGGAGACCGCCGCCGCGCTCGGCGTCTCCGTCGGCACCGTCAAGTCCCAGACCAGCCGCGCGCTGGCCGCCCTGCGCGTCCATGCCGCCGACCTGCGAGAGGAGCTGTCATGAGCCCCACCACCGAGGACCTGACCCGGAGCCTGCGTGAGCACGCCGATCGGGTCGCCACCGCCCCTCTGGGCATCGAGGACGTACGCCGCCGCGCCACCCGGATCCGCCGGCGCCGCCACGGCGCGGCTCTCACCGCCGTGGCGGCGACCGTGGCCGTCGCGGTGGCGGTGCCGATGAGCCTGACCGGCCGGCAGCACGAGCCGGTCCAGCCCGCAGGGCCGGCGAAGCCGGTCACCGTGACGCTCGACCCCGCCGGCGCCCCGCGTGGGGACGACCCGGCGATCCCGTACGCCGTGGACGGCGAGATCGTCGCGCCGGACGGCGCGCGGGTCCGGACCGGGGGAGACATCACCGCCTTCGCGCCGCTGGGCAGTCGCTGGGTCGTGGCCGGGATCGACGAGAATGGGATCGGCACGGTCCGGCAGCTCGACGAGGACGGGTCGCAGCTCGACAGAGTGCTGAGCGACAGCCTCATCCTCGCGGCGTCCGCGGACGGCTCGATCGTCACGTTCGCCAACGGCGGCAGACGGCACTATCTCGTGGACAGTGGCGCCAAGCTGATCGACGGCGGCGGTGATCCCGTCACGCCTGCCGGGGTTGTCGCCACTGGCCACTGCGAGTCCATCTCGTCATGCGCCATCGGGTACTGGAACGTGGACGGCGAGACACCGACCGCCGTCAAGAACCTCGACGACACGATCCCCGGCGTCGAGGAGATCAGCGGCGTCGCCACGGACGGCCGGATCGCCGGGCAGGTCTCGCACACCGATGCCGGCTCCTGCTCCGCCGTGCTCGACGAGGACGGCACGCAGCTGTGGCGGACCTGCGACTTCAGCCTGGGCCGGTTCAGCCCTGACGGCCGCACGATCGTGGCCTACCCGGCGTACCGTGACGGCGCCGGCGACGGCTTCGTGTCGGTGCTCGACTCGCGGACCGGCCGGGTGCTGGCGAGCTTCATGGCGCCGGGCGAGGGCTTCGTCGTCGACGCCGCCTGGGAGAGCGACGACTCGCTGATCGCGATCGTGCGGTCGGACCGCTGGGACCTGGTGCGGCTGAGCACGTCCGGCAAGGTCGAGCGCGCCGCCGAGCCCTTCGCCGGCGACGACCCGTACGTCGGCCCGCTGGTGCTCGCCACCCGGGGCTGACCCTCCGCGCGGGCAGTTCGCGCCCGGCCGGCCCCGATCGCCGGCTAGGACGCCGAACTGCCCGCGCTGGGGACCGCGGCCTCGTTCTCCGCGTTCACGGTGTCGCGGCACCAGCGCACCCAGATGAAGAGCGCGAAGCCGCCGAAGACCCACCACTCGATGGCGTAGAGCAGGTTGCGCAGCGCGGTGAATCCCGAGACCGGCGGGATCGCCGAGGGGGTCACCGGCTCGAGACCGGCCATGGCGTCGTCGGAGACCGAGCGCGCCACGACGTAGCCGCTGTAGAGATCGGCGTCGACATGCTCGACCAGGCTGGCGATCCGCATCATCGTGATGACGTCGTCGGCAGGGTCCTCGTCGATCGGGCCGCTGCCCTCGGTCGCCTGCAGCCAGCCGACGACATCGGCCGGGCCGGTCGGAGCGGCCGCCTGCGAGGTCTCGCTCCAGCCCCGGACCACCGCCATCGCGGAGTCCTCGCCGTCGACCATCACCGGCGTCACCACCCAGTAGCCGCGCCGCTGGCCGTCGTACCGATCGGCCACGAACACGGTGCTGTCGGCCATCCACTCGCCGGTCAGCTCCACCGGACGGCCTAGGTCGCGTCCCGGGAACGGGCTGTCGCCGGTCATCACGCTGCTCAGCGCCATCGGCGCAGCGTCGCTGAGATCGTGGGCCGCGTCCGCGCGGCGCTGCCCCCAGGCGTCGTACTGCCAGAGCCCCAGACTCACCGCGATGCCGACGCACACCACCATCGCCAGATGCCCGAGCCAGTAGGTGGGCTTGAGCAGGGTGGGCACGCCGCCAGGGTACGGAGGGCGTGGGCACACCGGCCCACCCGGTCGGGAGGATCGACTCCCCGGCGGCGCGATGCCAGGATCGACGCATGATCCGGCACCTGGACTGCGCCTCGATGCGACCCCGGCTCTCCCTCGGCGGGCGGCTCACCCCCGAGCGCCTGGTCGCGCACTGCCTGCTGATCGAGGGCGAGCGCGGCCTGACCCTGGTCGACACGGGGTTCGGCACGACCGACATCGCCGAGAAGCGGATGGGCGGTGGCTTCATCGCCGCGATGGGGCTGGCTCTGGACCCGTCCCGCACCGCGGTCGCGCAGGTCCGGGCCGCCGGGCACGACCCGGCCGACGTGACCCGGATCGTGCTGACCCACTTCGACCTCGACCACGCCGGCGGGCTGGGCGACTTCCCCGGCGCCGAGGTGCACGTCTTCGCCGAGGAGCTGGCCGCCGCCCGGACCCGCCCCTCGATGAAGGAGAAGCAGCGCTACATCCCCGCCCAGTGGTCGCACCACCCGCGCTGGGTCGAGCACGGCGAGGCCGGGGAGAGCTGGCTCGGCCTCGACGGCATCCAGGTGATCGACGACGACCTGCTGCTGGTCCCGTTGCGCGGGCACACCCGCGGGCACAGTGGCGTCGCCGTACGCCGTCCCGGCGGCGGCTGGTTCCTGCACGCCGGTGACAGCTACTTCTTCCACGACGAGCTGCTGCCCCAGCCACGCTGTCCCGCCGGCCTCACCGTCTTCCAGCGCGCGATGGCGATGGACAACGCCGCCCGGGTGGCCAACCAGGAGCGCCTGCGCACCCTCCACGCCGACCACGGCCCCGCGTCCGGCTCGGCCGACCCGGTCCACATCTTCAGCGCCCACGACGCCGCCGAGCTCGACGCCCTCGCCGCTGCCACCGGCTGAGGCGGCCCGGGCACGCCTGTGGATGGCCGTTTGCGGCGTACGGCGTTCGCGAGCACGCTGCCACGCATGATCCGTCGCCGCCCACAGATCCGCTCCCAGGTCGAGCTCCAGCGCCACTGGCAGCGCGTCGCCCGTGGGTTCGGCGAGCAGCCGTGGGGCGTGCGCTTCCTCCTCATCGCCCCCGACGGCTCCCGCACCCAGACGGCCCGGCTCGACCATCTCCGCGGGCCTCTCGACGGCGAGCAGCACGACGACTTCGCCCGCGTCATGGACTACCTCCTCGAGGACCACCGCCGCTGGTGGCGCCTCGCCCTGCTGCTCACCCGGCCCGGCCCCGCGACCGTGGTGAGCCACGACCTGGAGTGGGCCGCGAGCCTGTACGACGCCGCCCGCCGCGCCCAGGTCGCCTGCGAGGTCGTCCACCTCGCCGCCGGCGGCAGGGTCGTCCCGCTGCCTCCCGACGACATGCCGGATCTCGCCGCCGGCTGGTGAGCGCAGCGCGCCGATCGCCCTCCAGGAAGAATGTTCTACAATGTCGCACATGGCTGAGGTGGTCGGGATCCGCGCGTTGAAGCAGAACGCATCGGCCGTGGTCGCGGACGCGGCCGCGGGCGAGACCGTGACGATCACCGACCGCGGCCGGCCGGTCGCACAGCTCACGCCCTTGCCCACGTCCCCGCTGCGGCAGCTGGTGGCCAGCGGACAGGCCCGGCCACCCAAGCACGACATCCGCGATCTGCCGGCGCCACCTCCCGGGCCCGACCTCTCCGCCGAGCTGGCGGAGATGAGAGACGACGAGCGGTACTGATGGCCCACTACGTCGACACCTCCGCATTGGCGAAGCTGGTCGTCGACGAGACCGAGACGGCTGCTCTCAGAGCCTGGACCGCGGCCGAGTCGCGCGACCTGGTCGCGGCCGACCTCGTTCGGACCGAGCTGATGCGCGCCGTCCGCCGCCATGTCCCCGAGCGGATGCCTGAGGCACGGCAGGTTCTCGACTCGCTCTTCCTGATGGCGATCCGGACCTCGGCGTTCGAGGCCGCGGGCCGGCTGGGCCCAGCCACCATGCGGAGTCTGGACGCCCTTCACCTGAGCGTGGCACTCGAGCTCGGAGACGACCTCGACGGGATCGTGACCTACGACGATCGGATGGCCGAAGCCGCTCGGGCTCTCGGGATCCCGGTCCTCGCGCCGAGTTGAGTCGTACCGTTTGATCCATGGCCGACTCGGGCGCGCGCATCGATCCACACAGCACCGCCGAGCTGCCACCCGACCTGAGGGCGGCGCTGGACGTCCAGCGGGCGAGGTGTCCGGTGGTGCGGGAGACGGACGGGAGCGTCACGCTGCTCGCCCATGCGGACGTCGTCGCCGCGGCCCTCGACCCCGAGACCTTCTCCAGCGCGGTGTCGTCGCACCGAGCTCTGCCCAACAGCCTGGACGGCGAGGAGCATCGCGCCTACCGAGCTCTCATCGACACCTACCTGACCGACGACGAGGTCGCCGACCAGGAGCCGCAGTGCCGCGCGCACGCGGCGGCCATCGTCGCCGCGCTGCCCCGCGGTGTGACGGTCCGGACGATCCTCGACATCGGTACGCCGTTCGCGGTCCGCGTGCAGAGCACCTGGCTGGGCTGGCCCGCCGAGATCGAGCGGGAGCTGGTCGACTGGGTGACCGACAACCGCGACGCGACCCGATCGGGGGACCGCACCCGGATGGCGGAGGTCGCCGAGCGCTTCGACGCGATCATCACCCGGCTCCTCGATGTACGCCGGGACGGCGGCATCGACGACGTCACCAGCAGGCTCATGCGGCACCGGATCGACGGCCACCCGCTGCCCGACGCCGAGATCGTGTCCATCCTGCGTAACTGGACGGCCGGCGATCTCGGCTCGCTCGCGGCCTCGGTCGGCGTGATCATGCACCACCTGGCCACCGATGTCGCGTTGCAGAGCCACCTGCGCGGCCTGGTGGCCGCGGGTCGAATGCGGGACTTCGAGGACGCCATGGAGGAGATCCTGCGCATCGACGATCCCTTCGTCTCCAGCCGGCGGATCACCACACGCGACGCCGTCGTCCGAGGCGAGTCGATCGCCGCCGGCACCCGCGTCGCCCTCGAGTGGACGGCCGCCAACCGCGACCCGGAGGCCTTCGCCGATCCCGACGCCTTCCATCCCGCCGAGCACGCGCATGCCAACCTGGTCTTCGGCATCGGCCCGCACGTCTGTCCGGGCCGGGCCCTCACCCTCATGGAGCTGCGCGTGATCGTCTGGGAGCTGCTCGCGCAGACCAGTCACATCGCGATGTCTCCCGAGCGCGGCCCCGTGCGAGAGCGCCCGCCGGTGAGCGGCTGGGCCAAGGTTCCGATCGTCCTCGACCCGCTTGAGTGAGGTCAGCGCGCCTTGCCGAAGGCGAGGGTCTTGGCCAGCGGGGTGTAGTCGGGCTTGGAGACCGTCGTGGTGACCGTGATCGGCTTGCGCTTGAAGGCCTTCTTCACCTTGAAGGACGGCTTGGTCGCGCCCTTGACCGGCTTGCCGGCGGCGTACCACTGATAGGTCACGACCAAGCGCTGGCTCCTGCCCGGCGTCGAGAGCACCGGCGCGGTGACCTTCAGCTTCTTGCCCACCTTCGCCTTCTTGACCGGGCCCTTCTTCGCCGGCCACTTCGCGATCCACGAGGAGGGCATGGTCAGCGGGGGCAGGAGCGCCTTCTCGCAGGCGGTCAGGGCGTCGGACCGATCGGCGGTGACCGTGTCGGCGCCGTCGTCGCAGCCCACGGTGTCGACCTCGCCGTCGCGGACGTTGACGGTGTCGTTGCCGGCGCGCGCGGTGATCGTGTCCGGGCCGGCTCCGCCGATGAGGATGTCGGCACCGGTGCTGCCGGTGAGGATGTCGTGGCCGTTGCCGCCGAACACCGTCGTGGTGCCGGGGGCGTCGAGGATGACGGTGTCGTCGAACCGGGACCCGATGAAGCGCTCCGGCAGCGGCCGGCCCGGTCCGCTCACCGCGTCGGTGCCGCCGGCTCCGCAGACGGTGAGGTACCCGCCGCCGCAGCCAGGGGTGCTCGGGTTGTAGCTCACGCCGCCATGGGGCTGGACGACCGTGTACGGCGTGTCGATGTCGGCGTAGCTGACCGTGTCGGTCCCGCCCTCCCCGTACGCGCCGTCGAGCCCGGTCCCAGGCAGGATCATGTCGTCGCCGTCGCCGCCCAGGAGGGTGTCGTTGCCCGGTCCGCCGACGAGATAGTCGTTGCCGCCGAGTCCGCAGATGGTGTCGTTGCCCGCGCCGCCGTTGACCGAGTCGCTGCCCGGCGTACCGAGGATGACGTCGTTGCCGTCGGTCGGCTGCTGACCCAGCGCCAGCGAGACCGTGACCGCCTTGCCGTTGCAGGTCAGCGAGGCGGTGGCCGGCGCGACGAAGGACTGCACCGCTCCCCAGGTCACCTGGGCGGTGGGGATGTCGGCGTTGCCGTTGGGCAGCGGCGCGAACCCGATCCGCCAGTAGTACCTCGTGCCCGCCGCGAACGCCGCGGGATTGGTCCCCCACACGTTGGCGCCGACGGCCGTGTCACCCCAGTCGTAGTCCACCCTGTACGACGCCCCGACGTTGTCGACGCTGCCGTAGGTGAACTGGTTGACCGGGATCGAGTTGTCGTCGGTCTGGTCCGACAGGGTCTGCAGCGACGAGCTCATCCCGGTGAGCTTCGACTGGCTGGAGTCGCGGGCGATCACGACCACGCCGGGCACATGGTTCGTGTACGCCTCGCCGGTCGACAGCACGCCGTACGTCGTCGCACCCAGCCCGGGGTTGCCCGGGTAATCCGGGCTGGCGTAGGTGGACGGGCTCTCGTAGACGACGCGGTACGCCGTGCCAGGATCGGGCATCGTGCCGCCCCCGACCACCGGCAACGACGCCGGCGGCTGGCCGTTGCCCGCGGTGGCGCCGAAGACGTTCAGCGGAGCCTTCAGGGGCAGCAGCCCGTTGTGATAGGCGTCGATCACCCAGGCGCCGCCTCCGACCATCTCCCCGTTGAAGCCCTTGCTGGCCTTGACCGGGATACCGAACTCGAAGCCGTGGCCGTACGCCGCGGGCCACGCGTAGCCCAGGCAGCCGCTGCCGTAGCCGCACAGGATCTTGTAGGAGTTCGGGTTGCCCGTCTCGTTCTGGGCCGACTGGAACTTCTGGCCGGCCTGGCCCGGCTGCGGGCAGGCCAGGTCGCCGTCGGGGATCGCGACGCCGTCGGAGTAGCACGCCACCGACTTGGAGGTGTCCAGGCTGACGCCGGCGGGCAGGCTGAAGACCGGGATGAAACCCTCCGCCCCGCACGGCGTGCCCACCGAGCGACCCCAGATGTGGATGTAGAACGAGTCGCCCACCCGCGGCCGCGCCGCGTCGAGGTCGACCTCCACCCCCATCCCGGCCACGATCCCGGTGCCCGGCGTCGCGATCATCCCGGTCCCCATGTTCGCGATGACCATCGACTCGCAGTCGATCACGGTGGTGGACGCCGTGGTCCCCTCGTTCCACACCGACGTGGCGTGCCACCCCGACTGGTCATAGCTGTACCCGCTCGCCGGCGTCGCCCCCGTCACGACCATGAGCGTCGAGGCGATCAGCACCACGCACCCGAGCAGGCTCCTGCGCATTCGGTCCTCGCCCTTCCCCGATGTCGGCTACGCCGATCACCCTGGTGCACGAGGTGCGCGATGTCGTCAGGGTCGATCCCTGACATTCGGCCGGCGGGGACACGGCCATTGCCGGCGTACGACGGAGCGGTGGAGCCTAGGGGACTCGAACCCCTAACCCCCTGCTTGCAAAGCAGGTGCGCTACCAATTGCGCCAAGGCCCCTGGGCGGACTCGACCGGCCCGGGGTGAGCCGGGCGGGAGACCGGGGGGAGAGGGTCAGGCCTTGTCGACCGGGTCGGTCGCCTGCTGCCAGAGAGCCTGCTCGCTCTTGCCCTGGTCCATCTTCTTCTTGACGAAGACTCCGCCGGCGACGGCGAGCGCGACGAGAAGGAGCTTCTTCATGGGGATGCCTCCAGGGTGGTCGTCGAGTGGGCCTAAGAGGACTTGAACCTCTGACCTCTTCCTTATCAGGGAAGCGCTCTAACCGTCTGAGCTATAGGCCCGGGTGGAGCCGCGCGGGGCGGACCGAGAGGGAAGGCTACCCCATCGCCCCGAGGGGCAACAAAACGGATGCGGGCGGCTCACTTGTCCTCGGTGAAGGTGACCTGGATGCCGCCCAGGAGGGTGGCGGCCAGGTTGTAGAGGAAGGCGCCCAGGGTGGCGATCGCGGTGATCAGGACGACGTCGGCGACGGCGACCATCATGGTGAAGCCGAGCACCCGGGAGGTGCCCAGGTAGTCGCGGACGTCGAACGGCGCGCCGGAGCTGTCGCCCAGCGACTCCTGGACGATCGAGTTCACCGAGTCCCACAGGCCGGCGGCGCCGAGTACGCCCCACACGACGGCCACGGCGACGATCGTGACGATGCCCAGGGCGATGGAGAGCAGGAACGCGGTCTTCATCACCGACCAGGGCTCGACCTGCACCAGCCGCAGCGTGGCCTTGCGCCCCACCGGACCGGCGGGACGGCTCGCGCCGACGGACGGCCGGGACGTCGCGGGACGCTTCGCGGCCGACCCCGCCTGCGCGCTCGCGGGCGTGGCCTTCGGGGGAGGAGGCAGCACCACCTCGTCGCGTCGCTCGGGCATCAACCCTCCTCGGACTCTGCGGAGTTCTCCGGTGCCGTGTTGTCGACTGAGCCCTCGGTCTCCGGGCTCGTCTCCGGGCTCATCTCCGGGCTCACGGCCTCGATTGTCTCATCCGGGCCCTGAGCCTGCTCCTCGACGGAATCCGCTCCGCCCTCGGCGCCCTCCGCCTCGTCCTCGTCCTCACCGGCCCGCTCGACGCTGCGGGTGACCACGGCGACGGTGTCGCCGCCCTTGGGCGTCACGAACTTCACGCCCATGGTGGAGCGCCCGGTTGGCCGGAAGTCCTCGTTGATCGGGCTGCGCACCACCTGGCCGCCGGTCGTGATCGAGAGCACCTCGTCGCCGTCCTCGACGATGAAGGCGCCGACGAGGCCGCCGCGGTCCTCGTTGGCCAGCGACATCGCCTTGATGCCCAGGCCGCCGCGGGACTGCACGCGGTACTCGGTGATCCGGGTGCGCTTGGCGAAGCCGCCGTCGGTGATGGTGAAGACGTACTGGGGGTGCACCCCGAAGTACGGGCCGGACTCGACCTCGCCGGACTCCTCCGCGGCCACCTGGGCCGCGCGGATCACCGACATCGAGAGCATCGAGTCGCTGTCGCGGAACTTCATGCCCTGGACGCCGGACGTGGCGCGACCCATCGGCCGCAGCTGGCTGTCGTCGGCCGGGAAGCGGATCGCCTGTCCCTTGCGGGAGACCAGCAGGATGTGGTCCTCGGGCTCGACCAGCTCCGCGCCGATCAGCTCGTCGTCGTCCTCGCGGAAGTTGATCGCGATGACGCCGGCCTGGCGGGGGCTGTTGTAGTCGCCGAGCCGGGTCTTCTTGACCAGGCCGTTGCGGGTGGCGAGGACGAGGTACGGCGCCTGCTCGTAGTCGCGGATCGCCAGCACCTGCGCGATGTTCTCGTCCGGCTGGAACGAGAGCAGCCCGGCCACGTGACCGCCCTTGGCGTCGCGCGAGGCCTCGGGCAGGTTGTAGGCCTTGGTCCGGTAGACCCGGCCGGCCGTGGTGAAGAAGAGCAGCCAGTGGTGGTTGGACGTGGCGATGAAGTGCTCGACCACGTCGTCACCCTTGAGCGCCGCGCCGCGCACGCCCTTGCCGCCGCGCTTCTGGGTGCGGTAGTTCGAGGCCAGCGTCCGCTTGGCGTAGCCGCCGCGGGTGATGGTGACGACCAGGTCCTCGTCGGGGATCAGGTCCTCCATCGAGAGGTCGCCGTCCGCGGCGATGATCTGGGTACGCCGCGGCACGCCGTACTTGGCGACGATCTCGGCCAGCTCCTCGCCGATGATCGAGCGCTGCCGGGACTCGCTGTCCAAGATGGCCTGCAGATCGGCGATGAGCTCCTCGAGCGAGGCCAGCTCGTCGATGATGCGCTGGCGCTGCAGAGCGGCCAGCTGGCGCAGCTGCATGTCGAGGATGGCGGTCGCCTGGATCTCGTCGACGTCGAGCAGTGCCATCAGGCCGGTGCGCGCCTCGCCCACGTCGGGGGAGTTGCGGATCAGCGTGATGACCTCGTCGAGCATGTCCAGCGCCTTGACCAGGCCGCGCAGGATGTGGGCCCGCTCCTCGGCCTTGCGCAGGCGGTAGCGGGTACGGCGCTGGATGACCTCGACCTGGTGGCTGACCCAGTGCGAGACGAACTGGTCGAGGGTCAGCGTGCGCGGCACGCCGTCGACCAGCGCGAGCATGTTGGCCGAGAAGTTGCTCTGCAGCTCGGTGTGCTTGAACAGGTTGTTGAGCACCACCCGCGCGACGGCGTCGCGCTTGAGGACGACGACCAGGCGCTGGCCGGTGCGCGAGGAGGAGTCGTCGCGGACGTCGGCGATGCCCTGCACCTTGCCGGAGTCGGCGAGCTCGGCGATCTTCAGCGCGAGGTTGTCCGGGTTGACCATGTAGGGCAGCTCGGAGATCACCAGGCAGGTGCGGCCCTTGCTGTCCTCGTCGATCTCGACGACCGCGCGCTGGGTGATCGAGCCGCGACCGGTGCGGTAGGCCTGCTCGATGCCGTTGCGGCCCACGATCAGCGCGCCCATGGGGAAGTCCGGGCCCTTGACCCGCTCCAGCAGCGCCTCGAGCAGCTCCTCGCGAGTGGCGTCGGGGTGCTCCAGCGCCCACTGCACGCCGTCGGCGATCTCGCCGAGGTTGTGCGGCGGGATGTTGGTGGCCATGCCGACGGCGATGCCGGCGGAGCCGTTGACCAGCAGGTTGGGGAACCGGCTGGGCAGGATCGTCGGCTCCTGGCTCTTGCCGTCGTAGTTGGCCTGGAAGTCGACGGTCTCCTCGTCGATGTCGCGGACCATCTCCATGGCCAGCGGCGCCATCCGGCACTCGGTGTACCGCATCGCCGCGGCGGGGTCGTTGCCCGGCGAGCCGAAGTTGCCCTGGCCCTGGACCAGCGGCGCGCTCATCACCCAGGGCTGGGCGAGACGGACCAGGGTGTCGTAGATCGCCGTGTCGCCGTGCGGGTGGTACTGACCCATGACGTCGCCGACGACGCGCGAGCACTTGGAGAAGCCGCGATCGGGGCGGTAGCCCCCGTCGTACATGGCGTAGAGCACGCGCCGGTGGACCGGCTTGAGCCCGTCGCGCACGTCGGGCAGCGCGCGCCCGACGATGACCGCCATGGCGTAGTCGATGTAGGACTGCTGCATCTCGTCTTGCAGCTCGACCTCACGGACGCGGGGGTTCGGCTCGGAAGTCTGGTCAGTCACAGGTGGTGCCTTTCAGCGAAGAGTCTCGTCGGGCCGGACGGCTTAGATGTCCAGGAACCTGACGTCCTTGGCGTTGCGCTGGATGAAGCTGCGCCGCTGCTCGACGTCCTCGCCCATGAGGATCGAGAAGAGCTCGTCGGCCCGGGCGGCGTCCTCCAGGGTGACCTGGAGCAGCAGCCGCTGGTCGGGGTCCATGGTGGTCTCCCACAGCTCGTCGGCGTTCATCTCGCCCAGACCCTTGTAGCGCTGGATCGGCATGTCCTTGGGCAGCTTCTTGCCCTCCTCGATGCCGGCCTTCTGCAGCGCGTCCCGCTCGGCGTCGGAGTAGACGAACTCGTGCTCGTGCGGCTTGTTCCAGCGCAGCCGGTAGAGCGGCGGCTGGGCGAGGTAGACGTAGCCGTGCTCGATGAGCGGCTTCATGAACCGGAACAGCAGGGTCAGCAGCAGCGTGCGGATGTGGTGGCCGTCGACGTCGGCGTCGGCCATCAGCACGATCTTGTGGTAGCGCAGCTTGTCGAGGTCGAACTCCTCGTGGATGCCGGTGCCCAGCGCGGAGATGATCGCCTGGACCTCGGTGTTGGCCAGCACCTTGTCGATGCGCGCCTTCTCGACGTTGAGGATCTTGCCGCGGATCGGGAGGATCGCCTGGATCCGCGGGTCGCGCCCGCCCTTGGCCGAGCCGCCCGCCGAGTCGCCCTCGACGATGAAGACCTCGCACTCCTCGGGGTTGGTCGACTGGCAGTCGCTGAGCTTGCCGGGCAGGCCGCCGCCGCCGAGCAGCCCCTTGCGGGAGCGGGCCAGGTCGCGCGCCTTGCGCGCGGCGATCCGCGCCGACGCCGCGGCCTGGGCCTTGCGGACGATGTCCTTGCCCTCGGCGGGGTTCTTCTCCAGCCACTCGCCGAGCTGGTCGTTGACGATGCGCTGGACGAAGCCCTTGGCCTCGGTGTTGCCGAGCTTGGTCTTGGTCTGGCCCTCGAACTGCGGCTCGCCCAGCTTGATCGAGATGATCGCGGTCAGGCCCTCGCGGATGTCGTCGCCGGAGACGCGGTCCTCGCGCTTCTTGATCAGGCCCCACTCCTCGCCCCAGTTGTTGACCAGGGTGGTGAGCGCCGCGCGGAAGCCCTCCTCGTGCGTGCCGCCCTCGTGGGTGTTGATGGTGTTGGCGAAGGTGTGCACCGACTCGGTGAACGAGGTGTTCCACTGCATCGCCAGCTCGAGGCTCATGTGGTTCTCGGTGCCGTCGGGCGTCTCGGCCTCGAAGCTGATGATCGTCGGGTTGGCCTTGTCCTTGCGGCGGTTGAGGTACTCGACGTAGTCGACCAGGCCCCGGTCGTACTTGAACCGGCGCTCGATGACGCCCTCGGAGAGCGACTCGTTGCCGACCTCGGCCGAGCCGGCGTCCTCCTGCAGCGCGTCGGCGAGCATCTCGGTCTCCTCGACCGGCGGGCGCTCGTCGCGCACGACGATCTCCAGGCCCTTGTTGAGGAAGGCCATCTCCCGGATCCGGGTGGTCACCGTCTCCAGGTTGTACGTCGTGGTCTCGAAGATGTCCGGCGAGGCGTAGAAGGTGATCGTCGTGCCGGTGCGCTCACCCTCCTCCATCGGCCGGACCTGCTCCAGGTCGCCGTCGGGCACGCCGAGCGTGAAGGTCTGCCGCCACAGGTGACCGCGATTCTTCACCTCGGCGATCACCTTGTTCGACAGCGCGTTGACCACTGAGATGCCGACGCCGTGCAGACCACCGGAGACCTTGTAGCCGCCGCCGCCGAACTTGCCGCCGGCGTGCAGGAGGGTCAGCGCCATGGTCAGCGCCGGGATGCCCTCGGTGGGGTGGATGTCGGTGGGGATGCCGCGCCCGTTGTCCTCGACCCGCACGCCGCCGTCGGCCTGGAGGGTCAGCACGATCCGGTCGCAGTAGCCGGCCAGCGACTCGTCGACGGAGTTGTCCACGACCTCCCAGATGAGGTGGTGCAGGCCGCGCTCGCCGGTTGAGCCGATGTACATGCCGGGCCGCTTGCGGACGGCCTCGAGGCCCTCGAGGACCTGGATCGCGCTGGCGTCGTACTTGCCTTCGTCGACGGTGGTTGAGGTGGTGGACTGATCTGCCACGTACGGCGTCCTTCACTCGGGAGTCGGCACAAGAAAGGCCGTCGCGAGAGCGTCGTGGCTGTTCGGACGACCATCGGTCAGTCTACCCGTCACGGCCCCGGAATCACGTGTCGCTCGCCCAGAGGAGGGGGACTCTGTGGAAAACGACCCTCTCAGCGGGCCAGGATGCCGCCCTGTGGTCCCGATCAGGGGCTCCGATGGGTCCCCATATGGCTCGGTGCCTCCCGAGGGCCGCATTCCGGCCGTTTCCCCGACGCCGGCTCACCCGTAGGTGTCGCGCGGGCCGCGGCCCTTGACCCGGAAGCGCCCCGAGGTCCAGCGCGGCGCCTGGGGGCCGCTCACGTCGATCGCCTCCACGGTGCCGTCGCCCAGCTCCTCGTTGAGCCGGCGTACCAGCGTGGCGGCCAGCAGCCGGAGCTGGGTCGCCCAGGCCGTGGAGTCGGTGCGCACCAGCAGCCGGCCGTCGGCGAAGGACTCGGGGGTCGCGTGCGCGGCGACCTCGGGACCGACGATCGCCGACCAGCGGGTGAAGACGCCGTGCACCCGCAGCTCGGTGGTCCATCCCTGGTCGGCCACGAAGCGGCCGAGCGTCGCGTCGAGGGTCTGCGGGTCGCGGTCGTCGGGGTGGGCCGAGCTGGACTTCGGGGCGCGGGGGAGCGCGCTGCGCTTGCGCCTCCGGCCGGTACGACCGGCAAGACCGCGGGCGATGCTGCGGGCCAGGTCGAGCCCGTCGTCGCGATGCTCGGCCTCGGCCGGCTCCTCGGGCTGGTCAGTCATCGGCACGGACCTCGCCGTCGGCGACCACGAACCGGCGGCCGCGCAGCTGCTCGGGCACGTCCTCGGGCACGGCCGCGGTGATCAGCACCTGCTCGGCGCCGGCGACCAGCTCGGCCAGCTGGTCGCGCCGGCCGGTGTCCAGCTCGGCGAAGACGTCGTCGAGGATCAGGATCGGGTCGTCGCCCTCGCCGACATCGGGCGATCGGAGCACGTCGTACGACGCCAGCCGCAGCGCCAGCGCGAAGGACCAGGACTCGCCGTGGCTGGCGTAGCCCTTGACCGGGAAACCGCCCAGCTCCAACACGATGTCGTCGCGGTGCGGGCCGGCCAGGGTGAGCCCGCGGTCGAGCTCGTCACGCTGCCGGCGGGCCAGCTCGGCGCGGAACGCCTGGCGCACGCCCTCGGCGTCGGGCAGTTCGGTGCGCCCCTCCTCGGCGATCGCGAAGGAGGGCCGGTAGGCGAGCCGGGCGTCGGCATGGGTCGCGCCGCGCGCCACGGCGGCGTACGCCTCGCCCACGCGGGGGAGCAGATGGGTGACCAGCCGGTCGCGCGCGAGGACGATCTCGGTGCCCAGGTCGACCAGCCGGTCGTCCCAGACGGCGAGGGTGGCCAGCGCCGCCTCGGTGGAGGAGCCGCCGCGCCGGGCCACGCCCGCGGTCTTGAGCAGCGAGTTGCGCTGCTTGAGCACGCGGTCGTAGTCGCCGCGCGTCCCGGCGTACTTGGGCGTCAGCTGGACCAGCAGGTCGTCGGCGAAGCGGCGGCGCTCGCTGGGATCGCCCTTGACCAGGGCCAGGTCCTCCGGCGAGAAGACGACCGTCTTGACCAGGCCGAGCAGCTCGCGGGCCTTGGGCAGTGGCGAGCGGTTGATCCGGGCGCGGTTGGAGCGGCCGGGATTGATCTCGATCTCCAGCACGGCGCGGCGGTCGTCACGGACGACGGCGGCCCGGACGATCGCCTGGCTCGCCTCGCGGCGTACCAGGGGAGCGTCGCCGGAGACGCGGTGCGAGCCGAGGCTGGAGAGGTAGTCGATCGCCTCGACGATGTTGGTCTTGCCCTGCCCGTTGCGGCCGACCAGCGCCGTGACGCCCGGCTCCAGCTCCAGATCGAGGTCGGGCCACGACCTGAAGTCGTGGAGGGTGAGGTGGGCGACGTGCATCGGTCAGTCGGGGTTGACGTCGCCGCCGGGAGGCGGCGGGGTGTGCAGGGCGTGCCCGCCGAACTGGTTGCGCATCGCGGCGATCGCCTTCATCGCCGGGCTGTCGTCCTGCCGCGAGACGAACCGCGCGTAGAGCGCGGCGGTGATCGCGGGCGTGGCGACGGCGTTGTCGATGCCGGCCTCGACGGTCCAGCGGCCCTCGCCGGAGTCGTCGGCATAGCCGCGGATCTGGGACAGGCCCGGGTCGTGGTCGAGCGCGGCGACCAGCAGGTCGAGCAGCCAGGAGCGGATCACGGTGCCCTCGCGCCAGGAGCGGAAGACCTCGGTGACGTTGTCGACCAGGTCGACCTTCTCCAGCAGCTCCCAGCCCTCGGCGTACGCCTGCATGATCGCGTACTCGATGCCGTTGTGGACCATCTTGGAGAAGTGGCCCGCGCCCACGGCGCCGGCGTGGACCCAGCCGAACTCGCCCTCGGGCTTGAGCGCGTCGAAGGCCGGCTGGACCTTGGCGATGTCGGTCGGATCGCCACCTGCCATGAGGGCGTAGCCGTTCTCACGACCCCACACGCCGCCGGAGACCCCGCAGTCGACGAAGCCGATGCCGGCCGGCGCGAGCAGGGCCTGGTGCTCCTGGTCGGAGGTCCATCGGGAGTTGCCGCCGTCGATGACGACATCGCCCTCGCCCAGCAGCGAGGCCAGCTCGAGGATGGTCTGGTGGGTCGGGTCGCCGGCCGGGACCATCACCCAGACGACCTTGGGGCTGGGCAGCCGCTCGACCATGTCGGCCAGGCTCGAGGCATCGGAGATCGAGGCGTCGCGGTCGTAGCCGATCACCGTGTGGCCGGCGTCGCGCAGGCGCGTGCGCATGTTGCCGCCCATCTTGCCGAGGCCTACCAGTCCGAGCTCCATGAGTTCCGAGGGTAGACCCGAGTCGCTACGAGAGCAGGCGACGCGGCATCAGGAGGTACTTGAACGTCGAGTCGACCTCGCTGCTCGGATCCAGCGAGCCGACGCCGGAGATCACCACCGGCTTGGCCGCGGTGGTGAAGGCGAGCTCGACGAACGGGGTCTCCAGCGCCTGCAGCCCGTCCAGGAGGAACTGCGGGTTGAAGCCGGTGGTCAGGTCGTCGCCGGTGGTGGTGGCCTCGATCGACTCGCTGGCCATCGCCTCCTCGCCGTTGCCGGCGTCGAGGGTGAGCACGCCGTCGGCGAAGGCGAGCTGCACGGCGGTGTTGCGCTCGGCGACCAGGGAGACGCGCTTGACCGAGTCGATGAGCGAGGCGCGGTCGACGCGGGCCAGGGTCAGGTGCTCGGCCGGGAAGAGCGAGCGCACCTTGGGGAACTCGCCGTCGAGGAGGCGGGTCGTGGTCCGTCGTACGCCGCCACCGGCGGAGCCCTCGAAGCCGATGATCCCCTCGCCGGTGCCCGAGGTGGACAGCGCGATGGTGATCTCCGAGCCGCCGGTCAGCGACTTGGCGGTGTCGGCGAGCACCTTGGCCGGGACCAGCGCGGCCGCCGAGAGGTCGGGGGCGCCCGGCTCCCACTCCAGCTCGCGCTGGGCGAGACGGAACCGGTCGGTGGCCAGCATCGCGATCGAGCTGCCGTCCATCTCCAGCCGGACGCCGGTGAGGACGGGCAGCATGTCGTCGCGGCCGGCCGCGGTCACGGCCTGGGCGACGGCGTGGGCGAAGAGCTCGCTCTTGACGGTGCCACGGGCCTCGGGCATCTCCGGCAGCGACGGGTAGTCGGCCACCGGCATCGTCTGCAGGCTGAAGCGCGCCGAGCCGCAGGTCAAGGTGACCTTGGGTCCGTCGATCGCCACGTCCACGGGCTTGTTGGGCAGGCTGCGGCAGATGTCGGCGAGCAGGCGGCCGGAGACGAGGGCCGAGCCCTCAGCGGAGACGTCGGCGTTGAGGGTGGCGCGCGCCGAGGTCTCGTAGTCGAAGGTGGACAGCCGGAGCCCGTCGGTCCCGTCGATGGTGCCGGCCTCGATGAGCAGGCCGGCGAGCACGGGGGCACTGGGACGCAGCGGCAGCGCGCGGGCCGTCCAGGCGACGGCGTCGGCGAGCACGTCGCGTTCGACGCGGAACTTCACGTTTGTTGTCCTTTACCGAAGTCGGGAGATGCATCCTGCCACGCTCGCGGGGAGAGCGGGAGGGGCGGCCGCGTGGTCAGTGGTGGGGGATCACCAGTTATCCCCAGGCAGGGAGCGGCCGGTGATGATCCGACGAGATGAGATCTGGAAATTCAGTTGTCGTCGTAGGTGCGGTGGATTGTGTGGACAACCGGCGTCCGTGCAGGTCAACCGGCGCGTCGTGATCCACCGGGGTTGTGGAGATCGAGTGGAGGAACGACAGGTCGGGTGTGGGCCGCGGGCGGGGCTGTGGTTCGACCGACCCGACGCTCCACAGTGGATCCCCGGCGTATCCACCGCGAATCGGCCGGAGAACCACAGGATCGAGCCCGGCTCAGGCCTGCTTGGCCTGCTGCTTGATCCGCATCGTCAGCTCGTTGACCGTCTTGTAGACGGTCTGGCGCTGGGCCATCTCCTTCTTGATCCGGCCGTTGGCGTTCATGACCGTGGTGTGGTCGCGGCCGCCGAACTCCTGGCCGATCTTGGGCAGGGAGAGGTCGGTGAGCTCGCGGCAGAGGTACATCGCGATCTGCCGGGCGGTGACCAGGGCGCGCGTGCGGCTGGGCCCGCAGAGGTCCTCGATGCTGAAATTGTGGTACGACGCGGTCTGGGCGATGATCAGGCCCGCGGTGACCTTGGGCTCGCCGCCCTCGGGGATCAGGTCCTTGAGCACGATCTCGGCGAGGGTCATGTCGACCTCTTGCCGGTTGATGCTGGCGAACGCGGTGACGCGGATCAGGGCGCCCTCGAGCTCGCGGATGTTGGTCTGGATCCGGCTGGCGATGAACTCCAGGACGTCGGCCGGCGCCTGGAGGCGGTCGGCGGCGGCCTTCTTGCGGAGGATCGCGATCCGGGTCTCCAGGTCGGGCGGCTGCACGTCGGTGAGCAGGCCCCACTCGAAGCGGTTGCGCAGCCGGTCCTCCAGCTGGGTGAGGCGCTTGGGCGGCCGGTCGGAGCTGATCACGATCTGCTTGTTGGCGTTGTGCAGGTCGTTGAAGGTGTGGAAGAACTCCTCCTGCGTCTGCTGCTTGCCCTCGAGGAACTGGATGTCGTCGATGAGCAGCACGTCGACGTCGCGGTAGCGGCGCTGCAGGGCGGCGGTGTTGGCGTCCTTGATCGCGTTGATGACGTCGTTGGTGAACGCCTCGGAGGAGACGTAGCGGATCCGCGCACCGGTGTAGAGGCTGCGCACGTAGTGGCCGATGGCGTGCAGCAGGTGGGTCTTGCCCAGGCCGGAGTCGCCGTAGACCAGCAACGGGTTGTAGGCCTTGCCCGGCGCCTCGGCCACGGCGACCGCCGCGGCGTGGGCGAAGCGGTTGGAGGATCCGATGACGAAGGTCTCGAAGGTGTAGCGCGGGTTGAGCGGGCTGTCCGGGATGCCGGTCGTCAGCGAAGAGTCCATCTGACGATTTGTCGACAAAGAGATAGGTGGCTCCGGGGAGAGCCGGGGCGGCACGGGGGCCGGGCGCTCGTCGAAGGCGGTGGGCTCGGCCGGGAGACCGGAGAGGTCGGTGTGGGGGACCTGCTCGGTCAGCTCGGCCTCGCCGGGGGTGGGGGCATCCACCTGCAGGGTGTCGTCGACGCTGACCGCGATCCGGATCGGCCGGCCGAGGTGGTGGCTGAGGGTGTCCTCCAGGCGGGTGCGCAGCCGGCCCTCGAGCTGGGTGCGGGTGAACTCGTTGGGGACGGCGATCACGGCGGTGGATTCGGCCAGCATCAGCGGGCGGCTGGAGGCGAGCCAGACCCGCTGGTTGGGAGCCAGGCTGTCGAGGACGGCGGGCCAGAGTGCGTCCAGATCCCCGGAGCCGGCGCTGGTCCCGGTGCTGGTCCCGGTGCTGGTCCCGGCGCCCCCCTGTGTGCCGGTCTGCTGCTCGGGCGTCTGGTGCGGCGGCTCCACGGCGTCGGGTGTCCTCTTCTGGTTGTGATCCACACCTTTGTCCACAGGGTGTGCAGGGTGCTGGCGGATGACCCCTCGATCGGGCGAATTCGTCGGCGTCCTGGGCATGATGCGGGCCCTCGGTGTGATCGTCGGGCAATGCCTGGTGGCCGGACGCTAACAACTCCGAGAGGGCCGGATCAACTGGTTGTCCACAGGCTTGCAGCGGTGGTTGAGAGTTCTCTCGGCGTGTCGCCGCCGATGCCCGGAGCGCCGATGCGATGGTGGACGGTTGGCCTGCGTCCACGGCGGGAAGCGGTCGAATTGACCCGGCTTCGGGCGACCGCGTACCGTGGGGCGGTCGAATCCGGTTCGACCGGTGCCGCATGTCCACGACCGGGTTCGCCGAGCTCCCGCTCGGCGCGCCCGACGCGCGGATGCGCGGTGCCCGTGATCGGTGCCGGCCGGGATGTGAGCAGCGATGTGCGCATCCGGGTCGGGACCGGGAGACGGTGCAAGCGTGTCGTGCGAACCGGGTGGACACGTTTCCCACAACACCTGGAGAAGACTCGTGAGCAAGCGCACGTACCAGCCGAACAACCGGCGCCGGCACAAGGTGCACGGCTTCCGCCTGCGGATGCGGACCCGGGCCGGCCGCGCCATCCTGTCCAACCGTCGCCGCAAGGGTCGCAAGAGCCTGGCCGTCTGAGGCGGGCACGGGTGTGCTGCCGGCGGCGAACAGGCTGCGGTCCGCTGAGGACTTCCGTCGCACCGTGCGACGGGGGACGCGGGCCGGCGGCGCGCTGCTGGTGCTGCACCTGATCACCGACCCCGAGCCCGGCGAGGAGTCCCTCCCCGCCAGCGGCCGGTCCGCGCCTACCCCGGCGGCGATCGCCTCCGGTCCGCGCGTCGGCTTCGTGGTGGCTCGCTCGGTCGGTCCCGCCGTGGTCCGCAATCGCGTGAAGCGCCGACTCCGCCATCTGCTCCGGGAACGACTAGGCTCGCTCCCGGGCTCCGGCGTGCTCGTGGTCCGGGCACAGCCGGCCGCGGCGAGCGCGTCGTACGCCGAGCTGGGCGCCGAGGTCGACCGGCTGCTGGACCGGGTGAGCCGATGAGCACGCCGCGCCGGGTTCTGCTCGCGATCGCGAAGGACCCCTTGCGCTACCCGTTGATCGGGTTCCTGCGTGCCTACCGGCTGCTGATCAGCCCGCTCTACGGCCAGGTCTGCCGCTATCACCCCTCCTGCTCGGCGTACGCGCTGGAGGCGGTGACCGTGCACGGCAGCCTCAAGGGCACCTGGCTGGCGGCCCGCCGGCTGGGCCGCTGCCACCCCTGGGCGGCCGGCGGCTACGACCCGGTGCCGCGCCCTCGAACCTCCCCGACGGCGTCCGACGCCGTCGGGTCCACCACCACCCAAGGAGTCTGAGTGGGCTTCCTCTCCGACATCGGCAGCTTCATCATGACGCCGCTGTACTACCTGATCTCGATCGTCCTGGTCGGGTTCCACCGGGTCTTCGGCACCGTCTTCGGCAGTGACTCGGGCACCTCGTGGGCGCTGTCGATCATCGGCCTGACCGTGGTGATCCGGGCGGCGCTGATCCCGCTGTTCGTCAAGCAGATCAAGTCCAGCCGGAACATGCAGCTGCTCCAGCCCAAGGTCAAGGAGCTGCAGAAGAAGTACGGCCACGACCGCGAGCGCCTGACCCAGGAGACGATGGCGCTCTACAAGGAGACGGGGACCAACCCGTTCTCCTCGTGCCTGCCGATCCTGGTGCAGATGCCGATCTTCCTGGCGCTCTTCCGGCTGCTGAACCTGGCCTCCCAGGACAAGACCCGCGGCGTGCTGACGCAGGACGACGTCAACTCGCTGAGCAACGCGAAGATCTTCGGCGCGGAGATCTCCGACAGCTTCACCCGGGCGGACTCGCTCAACGTGCAGATCCTCGCCGCGATCCTGGTCCTGGCGATGACCGCGACGACCTTCCTCACCCAGCGCCAGCTGATGAGCAAGAACATGCCGGCCGACGCGCTCTCCGGTCCCTACGCCCAGCAGCAGAAGATGCTGCTCTACGTGCTCCCGGTCGTCTTCGCCGTGGGCGGCATCGCCTTCCCGATCGGCGTGCTCCTCTACTGGACCACCTCGAACCTGTGGACGATGGGCCAGCAGTTCTACGTGATCCGGAACAACCCGGCGCCCAACACCGAGGCCTTCCGGGCGAAGCAGGCCCGGGACGCGGAGAAGGCACGCAAGCGCGGCGAGACCGTCGAGGAGCCAGAGCCCGAGGCCGAGCCGGAGAAGCCGTCGCCGCAGCGCCAGCAGCCCAAGCGGCAGTCGCGCAGCCAGCGCAAGAAGGGCGGCCCGAAGCAGGGTTCCGCCCAGCAGAGCCCAGACGAGCCCGAGCAGGGCACGACCGACCAGCCCGACGAGGGGGATGACGCGTGAGCGAGATCGAGAGCCAGCCCGAGACCGAGATCCAGGCCGACCAGGTCGAGGAGACCGAGGAGAGCACGGAGACCGCCGAGGTCGAGGAGGCCGAGGAGAGCACCGAGGCCGGGGACGACACGTCCCCGCGGCCCTCGCGCACCCAGCGCCTGGAGCAGGAGGGCGAGATCGCGGCGGACTACCTGGAGGAACTCCTGGAGATCGCCGATCTCGACGGTGACCTGGACATGGATGTCGAGGGCGACCGGGCGACCGTCTCGATCGTGGGCGCCGACCTGCCCCAGCTGATCGGTGAGAAGGGCGAGGTGCTCGAGGCGCTGCAGGAGCTGACCCGGCTGGCGGTCTACCGCGAGACCGGCGAGCGCTCGCGGCTGATGCTCGACATCTCCGGTCACCGCGCCACGCGCCGGACCGCGCTGGAGGCGCTGGCCGCCGAGACGATCGAGCAGGTGCGCGGCACGGGGGAGCGGGCCTCCCTGGAGCCGATGTCGCCGTTCGAGCGCAAGGTGGTCCACGACGTCGTCGCCGCGGCCGGCCTGGTCTCGGAGTCCGAGGGTGTCGAGCCCCGCCGGTACGTCGTGGTGCTTCCGCCGAGCGAGGACTGACGCACGCTCCATGTCCGATGTTTCACGTGAAACAGGCACCGCACCCCCCGCGCCGCCCTCGGCTCGGGGGGTGTTTGGTGACCGGCTCCCCCTCGCCGAGCGGTACGCCGCCTGGCTGGCCGGGGCCGGTACGACGCGCGGGCTGATCGGCCCGCGGGAGGTGCCCCGGCTCTGGGAGCGCCACCTGCTGAACTGTGCGGTCGTCACCGACCTGATCGACGCCGACACCTCGGTCTGCGACATCGGCTCGGGAGCCGGCCTGCCGGGCCTGGTCATGGCGATCCGGCGGGCCGACCTGCGGGTGACGCTGGTCGAGCCGCTGCTGCGCCGGACGACGTTCCTCGAGGAGGTCGTCTCCGACCTCGGCCTGGAGAACGTCGAGGTCGTCCGCGGGCGAGCCGACGCGCTGCGCGGCCGGCGTACCTTCGACGTGGTGACGGCCCGCGCGGTCGCGCCGATGGAGCGGCTGGTCGGGTGGTGTCTGCCCCTGGCCGGGACTGGCGGCAAGCTGCTGGCCATGAAAGGCTCGGGAGCGGCCGAGGAAGTCGAGCTGGCCGAGGCGCGCATCTCCACGCTGGGGGGCAGGGTCGTCGGGATCCATGCCCTGGGCTCAGCCGACGACGGGTCGGCCGCCACCGTGGTGGAGATCGTGAAGGAGGCCGGATGAGCGAGCTCGGCCGGTCGGAACCACTCCGCGCACCATCGGGCGCCGGTGAGTTATCCACCGACAAGACGACCATGGCTGAGCGGGAGCATCCACAGAGCTCGGTGACTTATCCACAGAACACGGCGTCGGCTGTTTCACGTGAAACACCGAGCCAGGAGGACCAGATGAGCGAGTCCGAGCCCCGGGAGCCGGCGTCCCCGCCGCCCGTGGGAGGAGTCCGTACCGCCGCCGATGTCGAGGCCGAGGTGCCCGAGTTCGCCGACCAGTCGACCCCGTTGGCCCGTGAGCTCGAGGCCGAGCTGCAGACCCGGCGGCGACTGAGCGCCTCCGAGCCCCTGCCGCGCCCCGGGCGGACGCGGGTGATGGTGGTCGCCAACCAGAAGGGCGGCGTCGGCAAGACCACGACGACGGTCAATCTCGCGGTCGCGCTCGCCCAGTACGGCCTGCGCGTCCTGGTGATCGACCTCGACCCCCAGGGCAACGCCTCTACCGCGCTGGGCGCCGAGCACCACCGCGGCGTGCCCTCCTCCTACGACGTCCTGGTCGACGGCATGCCGATCGCCGAGGTCGCCCGCCCGCACGCCGACCTGCCGAACCTGATGGTCGTGCCCGCGACGATCGACCTGGCCGGCGCCGAGATCGAGCTGGTCAGCGTCGTGGCCCGGGAGAGCCGGCTGCGCAAGGCCATCGCGGCGTACGCGGCGATCGGCGGCGAGGGGGAGGACCGGCTGGACTACGTCTTCATCGACTGCCCGCCCTCGCTCGGCCTGCTCACCCTCAACGCCCTGGTGGCGGGCGCGGAGATGCTCATCCCGATCCAGGCGGAGTACTACGCCCTGGAGGGGCTCGGCCAGCTCATCGAGACCGTGGAGATGGTCCGCGCGCACCTCAACCAGGACCTGGAGATCTCCACGATCCTGGTCACCATGTACGACGCCCGCACCAACCTCGCCGCCGGCGTGGCCGACGAGGTCCGCGCCCACTTCAAGGAGCAGGTGCTGCGGACCTCGATCCCGCGCTCGGTGCGTGTCTCGGAGGCCCCCAGCTACGGCCAGAGCGTGGTGACCTACGATCCGACATCACCGGGCGCGCTCAGCTATCTGGAGGCCGCCCGCGAGCTGGCTCTGATGGCCCAGACGCCCGAGAGCCCGGACGAGAGGGAACAGCGGTGAGTGAGCGTCGACGCGGGCTCGGACGTGGACTGGGGTCGCTGATCCCGACCCAGCCCGAGGCGGAGGGGGCAGCGGCCGCCGCGGTGGGCGACGGTCCCGCCGACACGTCGCGCGGCGCCGCGCCGGCCATGATCGCCGGCGCCTACTTCGCCGAGCTCCCCATCGGCGAGATCCGGCCCAACGCCCGGCAGCCCCGCGAGGTCTTCGAGGAGGAGGCCATGGCCGAGCTGGTGCACTCGGTCAAGGAGATCGGCCTGCTGCAGCCGGTCGTGGTCCGGCGTACCGGCGAGCACTCCTACGAGCTGATCATGGGGGAGCGGCGCTGGCGGGCCTCCACCCAGGCCGGCCTCAGCCACATCCCGGCCATCGTCCGGGACACCAGCGACGACGACATGCTGCGCGACGCGCTGCTGGAGAACCTGCACCGCTCCCAGCTCAACCCGCTGGAGGAGGCGGCCGCCTACCAGCAGCTGCTCGACGACTTCGGCTGCACCCACGAGGAGCTCTCCAGCCGGATCGGCCGGAGCCGCCCGCAGATCAGCAACACGCTGCGGCTGCTCAAGCTCTCCCCGGCGGTCCAGCGGCGGGTGGCCGCGGGCGTCCTCTCCGCGGGCCACGCCCGGGCGCTGCTCGGCGTCTCCGAGCCGGCGGCCCAGGACCGGCTGGCGGCCCGGGTGGTCGCCGAGGGCATCTCGGTGCGCGGCCTGGAGGAGATCGTCGCGCTCGGCGTCGACGAGGGCGACCAAGGGGAGACGGTCCGGTTCAAGGCCCGCAAGCCCACGGCGCCGGGGCTGGCCGAGCTCAACGAGCGGCTCTCGGACCGGCTGGACACCCGGGTCAAGATCGCCCTGGGCAAGTCCAAGGGCACGGTCACCATCGAGTTCGCAACGCTGGCCGACCTCGAGCGGATCGTCGGCATCATCGCGCCCCGTACCAGAGACTGATCGACCTACTGATACAGCGACTTATGTATAAGTCGACAAATAGATAGGTCGGTTGAAGGACAGAAAGAGCGCCCAGCGAGCGCGCTCAGCCGGACCGCTTGGCCCGCTTCTGGGCCTTCTTCTCCGCCCGGAGCCGGCGCTCCTCGACGTACATCGCCGCGGCCTCGTCGGGCGTCGGCGCGGACCCGCCGTACGACGCCGGGACCCACCAGGCGCCCTCGGGCCGCTCCTCGGCGGGGTAGGCCCGGATCAGCCGGTCCAGCATCGCGGTCATCCCGGCCTGCAGCTCGCGGGTGACCTCGTTGGCGTTGTCCTCGGCAGTCGGCCGCAGCGGCTCACCCACCTCGATGAGCACGCTCTTGTGGCGGGAGAGGTCGATCGGCTTGCCCTTGGTCAAGAAGCGCTGGGTGCCCCACAGCACCACCGGCACCAGCGGCACCCCGGCCTCGGCGGCGATGCGCACCGCGCCGGTCTTGAGCGGCTGCAGCTCGAAGCTGCGCGAGATGGTGCCCTCGGGGAAGATCCCGACCAGCTCGCCGTCGTCGAGATAGCGCACCGCCTTCTCCATGCCGGCCTGGCCGGAGCCGCGGTCGATGGAGATGTGGTGGAAGGAGCGCATGACCGGCCCGCCCACCGGGTGGTCGAAGATCTCCCGCTTGGCCATGAACCGGGTCAGCCGGCCGCGCTCGACCCCGGGGTAGCCGGCCATCAGGTAGTCCACGAAGGAGAGGTGGTTGATCGCCAGCAGCGCACCGCCCGACTCGGGGATGTGCTCCAGGCCGGTCATCGTGATCTTGACGTCGCCCAGCTTGAACCAGGTCTTCGCCGCGGCGATCACCACCGGGTAGGAGAAGTCGCGCACGATCGGTCCTCGCTCACGGGAGAGTGGTCGGCACGATCCTCCCACGGCACGCACGCCGGAAACCCAGGGGCGGCGCCGGCCCCGTCTCTGAGAGACTGCGCGCATGCGCCGCATCGTCCAGAGCAACAAGCTGCGCGACGTCCGGTACGACGTGCGCGGGCCCATCCTCGTCGAGGCCCAGCGCCTGGAGGCCGAGGGCCACAAGATCCTCAAGCTCAACATCGGCAACCCCGCGCCGTTCGGCTTCGAGGCCCCCGAGGCGATCGTGGCCGACATGGTGCACAACCTGCCCGAGTCCCAGGGCTACTCCGACTCCCGCGGCATCTACTCGGCCCGCACGGCCGTCGCGCAGTACTACCAGAGCCGCGGGCTGACCGAGACGGTCGTGGACGACGTCTTCATCGGCAACGGCGTCTCCGAGCTGATCACGCTGGTGCTGCAGGCCTTCCTCGACGAGGGCAACGAGATCCTGGTGCCGGCGCCGGACTACCCGCTGTGGACCGGGGCGGTGACGCTCTCCGGCGGCACCCCGGTGCACTACCGGTGCGACGAGGAGAACGGCTGGAACCCCGATCTGGCCGACATCGAGTCGAAGATCACCGAGAACACCCACGGCATCGTCATCATCAACCCGAACAACCCCACCGGCGCGGTCTACAGCGAGGAGATCGTCAAGGGGCTGGTCGACATCGCCCGCCGCCACCAGCTGGTGGTCTTCTCCGACGAGATCTACGAGAAGATCCTCTTCGACGACGCGGTCCACCACCACAGCGCGACGTACGCCGACGACGACGTCCTCTGCCTCACCTTCAGCGGTCTCTCCAAGGCCTACCGGGTCTGCGGCTACCGCGCCGGCTGGGTGATGGTCTCCGGGCCCAAGCACCTCGCCGAGGACTTCCTCGAGGGCCTCACGCTGCTGGCCAACATGCGGATGTGCTCCAACGTCCCGGCCCAGCACGCCATCCAGACCGCGCTCGGCGGCTACCAGTCCATCAACGAGCTGATCGTCCCCGGCGGCCGCTTCTACGAGCAGGCCAAGACGGCCTCGCGCCTGCTCAACGAGATCCCCGGGGTCAGCTGCGTGGAGCCGCGCGGCGCGCTCTACTGCTTCCCGCGGCTGGACACCGAGATGTACGCCATCGAGGACGACGAGGCCTTCGTTCTGGACCTGCTGCGTGCCAAGAAGATCCTGGTCACCCACGGCACCGGCTTCAACTGGTTCGAGCCCGACCACTTCCGCCTGGTCACGCTGCCCGACCTCGACCTGCTGACCGATGCGATCGGCCGCATCGCCGACTTCCTGCTCACCCAGCGCCGATAGCCGCCTAGGCTGGCCCCATGGCCCGCCAGGTCGAGCGGCTGACGCTGGACAACCTCCCGCTGCTTCCGGGAGGCGCCTCGACCTGCACCTTCTGGGAGCTCGACCCGGTACGCCGCGAGCGCGTCCGCGGTCACGAGGCCGAGGAGAAGGCCGCCTGGCTCTCCACGGTGCTGCGCGACTGGGGCTCCTGCGGCCGGGTGGTGCGCGTGGACGACGTACCGGTCGGGCACCTGCTCTGGGCGCCGCCGGTCTTCCTGCCCGGCAGCGAGGGCTTCGCCACGGCGCCGGTCAGCTCCGATGCGGTCCTGCTGGCCACCGGGTACGTCGCGCCGGAGCACCGCGGCGGCGGGCTCGGCCGGCTGCTCGTGCAGGCGATGGCCAAGGATCTCCTTCGGCGCGGGGGAATCGCCGCCGTCGAGGCGTTCGGCGCGCTCGGCGAGGGCCGCCCCGGCGACTGCGTGCTGCCCGCCGACTTCCTGCTGGCGGTGGGCTTCCGCACCCACCGGCCGCACCCGGTCTACCCGCGGATGCGGATGGACCTCTCCACGGCGCTCACCTGGCGCGAGGAGCTCGAGGCGGCGCTGGAGCGACTGCGCGGCGCGGTCGGCAAGCGCCGGGTGCCGAGTCAGTCGGTGCCGCGGGCCGGTGCGACGCCTCGCGGCGCCGACCGGGTCACCCGTGGGAGCCCTCGAGGGCCGCGCGGAGCTCACTGAGCCGCAGCACGCCGGTGTGCGCGTCGGCCTCCGGGCTGAGGTAGAACCGCTGGACCGCGACCACGACCGCCTCGGCGAGCACGTCGCGGAAGCCGGGGTCGGCCAGCCGGGTCGCGTCGGCGGGGTGGGAGAGGTAGCCGAGGTCGACCTGGATCGCCGGCATCCGCGTGTGCCGCAGGAACTCCCACGCCTTGGCATGGCAGCGCAGGTCGACCAGGTCGGTGCGCGCCACGATCTCGCGCTGCACCAGCCCGGCCAGTCGCTCGCCGGTCGAGGACCAGGTCTGGTGGTCGTCGGAGCCGAAGAAGTACGTCGCCACGCCGCACGCGCCCGGGTTGGCCGACGTCTCGACGGCCAGCGAGACCGCCAGGTTGGCCCCCGCCCGGTTGGCGAAGGCGGCCCGCTCGGTCTCGTCGGCGTGCGTCTCGGCGGGGCGACGGTGGCGTCCCCCGCGCGAGCTGGTGAGGAAGGCCTGGACGCCGAGCGCCACGAGCCGGCCCTCGATCCGGGCCGCGAGATCGTGGACCACCTCCTCGGCCGCGGCGACGTACTCCTCGGGGAGCGCCAGCGCCGAGGCGGGGTCGATGACCACGACCTTGCCGCCCAGCTGCGGACCGGCGTCGCGGATCCGCTCGCGGGCGCGCAGCGCGTTGGGGGCGCCGCCGCTGACCATTGGCGCGAGCTGGGCCAGCGCCTTGAGCGTCGCGGGGCCGCAGGTGCCGTCCGGCGGGATGCCGACGTTGCGCTGGAAGTCGCGCAGCGCGGTCTCGGTCTCGGCGCCGAAGTAGCCGTCGACCCGGCCCACCTTGAAGCCGAGGTCGAGCAGCCGCCGCTGCAGGGTGTAGACGTCGTCGCCGGCGAGCAGCCGGCCGGGCCGGTGGTTGAGGATCCGGTCGCCGAGCTGCCAGCGGGCCTCGTCCAGCCGGCGGTACGTCGCGGGGCCGACCACGCCGTCGACGTGGAGGTTGCGCTGCTGCTGGAAGGAGCGGACGGCCAGCTCGACGCGCTCGTCGTACGTCGTGGGGAGGTCGCCGTCGAGGTGCCCGACCTGCGCCAGCAGCCGGACGATCTGCACGACGGCGGGTCCTTCGTCGCCGAGGCGGTGGATCGTGCTCACAGGGCCTCCGGTGGGTTCGCGGGTTCCGACAGCCTTCCCGAGCGGTTCGTCGCTCAATCCCCACACTCAAGCAGAGAACGGGCCCTCGCGCGATGCGCGGGGGCCCGTCGACGTCACGATCGGGACACGAGGCTCAGATGATGCCCTCGAGCTCGCGGAGCAGCGCGGCCTTCGGCTTGGCGCCGACGATCTGCTTGACCACCTCGCCGCCGGAGTAGACGTTGAGCGTGGGGATGCCGGTCACGCGGTACTGCGCGGGGGTGACCGGGTTCTCGTCGACGTTCATCTTCACGAACGAGAGCTTGTCACCGTGCTCGGCGGCGATCTCGTCGAGGATCGGAGCCACCTGGCGGCACGGACCGCACCACTCGGCCCAGAAGTCCACGAGGACGGGCTTGTCTGACTTGAGAACCTCGGTCTCGAAGTCGGCGTCGGTGACGGCCTTCATGTCGGCCATGGGGTTGCCTCCGTTGGGTGCGTGCTGGTGGGTTCGACCATTGAACACCGCGGGCCCGACGATTCTTCCCCGGGCTCGCGGGCGCGGGACTCAGACCGCGACGGTGGCGGCCGCCGCGTGCTCGAGGTCGGCGAGGTAGCGCTCGGCGTCGAGCGCGGCCGCGCATCCGCTGCCGGCGGCGGTGATCGCCTGGCGGTAGGTGTGGTCGACCAGGTCGCCGCATGCGAAGACGCCGGTGAGGTTCGTCCGGGTGCTGCGGTCCTGCACCAGCACGTAGCCCTCGTCGTCGAGGTCGACCTGGCCGGTGAGCAGCTCCGAGCGCGGGTCGTGGCCGATCGCGATGAACAGGCCGGTCGCGTCCAGCTCGCGGGTCTCGCCGGTGACGGTGTCGCGCAGGGTCAGCCCGGTGAGCTTGTCCTCGCCGTGGATGCCCTCGACCACGGAGTTCCAGAGGATCTCGATCTTGGGGTCGGCGAACGCGCGCTGGGCCATGATCGCCGAGGCGCGCAGCTCGTCGCGGCGCACGATCAGGGAGACCTTGGTGCCGAAGCGGGAGAGGAAGGTCGCCTCCTCCACCGCGGAGTCGCCGCCGCCGACGACCGCGATGTGCTGGTCGCGGAAGAAGAAGCCGTCGCAGGTCGCGCACCAGGAGACGCCGTGGCCGGAGAGCCGGTCCTCGTCGGGCAGGCCGAGCTTGCGATAGCCCGAGCCCATCGCCAGGATCACCGCGCGGGCGGTGAACTCGCCGTCGGCGGTCCGGACGACCTTGATGTCGCCGGTGAGGTCGACCTCGACCACGTCGTCGGCGACCAGCTCGGCGCCGAACCGCTCGGCCTGGGCGCGCATCTCGTCCATCAGGGCCGGGCCCTGGATGCCGTCGCGGAAGCCGGGGAAGTTCTCCACCTCGGTGGTGTTCATCAGCGCGCCGCCGGCGGTCACCGAGCCTTCGAAGACCAGTGGCTCCAGGCTCGCTCGGGCGGCGTAGACGGCGGCGGTGTAGCCGGCCGGGCCGGAGCCGATGATGATCACGTTGCGGAGCGAATTCTCGGGCGAGCCCTCGGGGGTCTGCGACATGCCTGCCTTCTTCGTGAGTGTGCGGCGTTCGTGCAAACGCATCCTAGGCGCGCGGCATTCCGCGAGGCCGGGTCAGGCCGCCTCCTGGTCAGGCTCCGCGGTGATCAGGCTCTGTGCTGGTCGGGCTGTGTGCTGGTCAGGTTGGGCCGTCGTCAGGTCAGCGGCTTGCAGTCGTGCGCGCAGTCGGACTCCGCGTCGGCCGGAGTGGCCTGCGCGGCAGGCCGGTGGAGCACGGCACGGGTCGGGGCGACGACGAAGCCCGTGCCCTCGGCGCGGGCCGTGCCGTCGACGATGAGCGAGTAGCCGCCGGGCTCGCGCGGCGGGCAGAGCACGGTGACCGCGGGGTTGCCCGCGATGTTGGCGGCCGTGCCGCCGCTCGGGGTCGGGATCGTCAGCCCCTCGGATCCCACGGACACGGCGACGGAGACCACCTTCACCCCGCCCGTGCCGACGCTGAGGAGATACGACAGGTCGAAGTCCGCCAGCGCCCGGCCCAGCTCGTCGATCGGCACGGGAATGCTCATGGAGGCAGGCTACTTCTCAGGTACGACGGCCCGGGCGAGCTCACTCGCGCCGCCACAGGACCAGGCGGTGACCAGCGAGGAGGCCGGCGTGCCCTCGGGCGGGCCGACCAGCAGCCACGCCGGCCGGTCGTCGAGCCGCACGGCGAGCAGCCGGGTGCCCTGGGCGGTCCTCGCCAGCGGCGGGAGGCAGGCCGGCGCGTGGGTGCGGGCGGCGGCCCCGGAGCCCGCGGCCGCCTTGGTCGCGGTGACCGACCCGACGACGTCCTCGGCATCGCGGGCGAAGTGCTCGCTGCTCAGCGTCGGCAGGACGGACAGGGTGCTGTTGAGCCGGCCGTCGTACGCCCCCGCGCTGTCCTGCATCTCCGCGAGCGGCGTCGGCGCCTTCAGGGCGTCCAGGCCGCTCCGAGCGCTCGGCGTGGCCGCCATCGCGGCATCGCGGTCGGCCTGGGCGCTCTCCCCGGCGGCGGCCGTGTCGGCGCCGCTGTCCGAGACGCCGCCCTGGATCCGGTCCATCGTCACGATCCCGCCGGTGGCCACCACGGCGACGGCGGCCGCGGCGAGCAGCACCCGGGCCGGCCGGCGCCGCCGGGCCAGCGGGACCACCTCGGCCGTGGACCGCTCCCCGGCCAGGTCGTCCAGGACGCGGTCCAGCCGCGCCACGACGTCCTCCGGCATGGGCTCGCGGACCCGCGCGCCGGCGAGGAGACGGCTGATCTCGTCCTCGTCGTACGGCGGCTGCTGGTCGCTCATCGGCTCATGCCTCCCCTCGTCGCACGCGCGGACCTCGCTCCACCTGATCGGACGCGGGAACGGCCTGCGAGGTTCCGGCGGGCGGGCGCCGGGAGTGACCCAGCAGCTCGGCGAGGCGGGCGCGTCCACGGGAGCACCGGCTCTTCACGGTACCCACCGGGCAATCGAGGATCCGAGCCGCTTCCTCGACGGGATAGCCCTCCATGTCGACGAGGACCAGCGCGGCCTTCTGCTCGGCGGGGATCAGCTCCAGCGCCGCGAGCACCCGGTCCCGGCGCTCGCGGGCGAGGGCCCGCTCGGCGGGGTCGTCCTGGTCGTCGGCGGCGAGCACGGCACCGCGGGCGGCGTACTCCTCCAGGTCGTCGGGCAGGGGAGCGGCCGCGCGCACCTTGTTGCGGCGCAGCCGGTCCAGGCAGGCGTTGACCACGATCCGGTGCAGCCAGGTCGTGGGCGCGGCCTCGCCCCGGAAGTCCGCGGCCCGGCGGTAGGCGGAGATCAGCGCCTCCTGCAGAGCGTCGGCGGCGTCCTCGGGATGGCCGGTGGTGCGCAGGGCCACCGCCCAGAGCCGGTCGCGGTGCCGGGCGAAGAGCACGCCGAAGGCGTCGGGATCGCCCTCGCGGTGCAGCGCGAGGAGGGCGTCGTCGTCGAGCTCGTGGTGGGCCGGGGTCACGACGTGACGCCGACTTCGAGCACGGTCCCGCGATAGTCCGAGCCCGAGCCGGGAAGCCGGGTGAGCCAGAGCAGCAGGTAGCGCGTGCGCACGGGCGGCTCCAGGCCGAAGAGCGCCGAGCCGGCCTGGGCGGTCGCCGTGGAGACCTGGCGGGTGTCGGCGAGCCGCTCCGGTGCCCGGTTCACGCCCGGCGGCGTGGCCCGCAGCTCGACCGGCATCGAGTCCGGGGAGGTGCGGACGTCGACCGAGCCGACCTGCTGCTCGGTGCCGAGGTCCAGCAGCAGGCCGACGCCCTTCTTCAGGCCGCCCAGCGCGGCGCTGCGGTAGGACTGCGTGGACCAGCCCGTGGTGGGGTCGCCGTCGATCGCCAGGCGGGCCTGCTCGGGGTTCTCCCGAGGCGGCTTGCCCTGCGGATCGAAGTCGGTCGCGGCGATCACCGCGAACGGCGTGCTGCTCGCGCTCACCGACGGGCTGGGCGTCTGCTCGGTCGCGGCCGGCTCGTCGTCGTCGCGGTGGCCCAGCTCGAAGGCGAAGACCATCGCGGCGAGCACGGCGATGACCAGCACGACCACGGCGGCCACGCGCGGCCAGGACCGGCCGCCATCCTCGTCCGGCGGGGTCCCCTCCGCGGCCGCCTCGAAGGGCCAGTACGCCGGCCCGCTCGGCCCACTCGGTCCGGCCTCCGTGTCCACCGGCGCGCCGGGAGGCACCCGGCGCTCGTGCTCGGCGAAGAGCGGCCGGTCCTCGGGCTGCTCGAACGGGTCGAGCGGACCGGGGTCCCACGGCTCGGGCTCCCAGGCCGCCGGCAGCACCGGCGGAGGGAGCGGTGGCGGGGGAGGGGGCGCCGGCGCGTCCAGGTCGTCGTCGAAGACGATCGGCGCCGCCATGGTCGCGTCCAGCGGCGGCGGGTCCGCGACGGGAGCGGGCTCGGGGACCGGCCCGGGTTGCGGCTCGGACTCCGGGTCGGGTGGCGGCTCGGCCACGGGCTCGATCGTCGGGTCGGTCGTCGGGTCGGCGGTGGGGTCCTCCAGCGGCGGCTCGTCCGGGAGCACGGGCGGCTCCGGCTCGGCGTGCATGCTGGGCAGGTCCACCGGGGCGACCGCGGCCGGGTCGCCCACGAAGTCGCTCAGCGCGGCGCCGATCTCCAGGGCGGTCCGGATCGGTGGCAGGTGGCCCCCCGGGTCGCGGTGCAGCACCCGGTCGCAGATCGCGTCCAGCGCCCGGGGCACGCCGGCCCGGACCTGACGTGGACGCAGCGGACCGCGGGAGTACGTCGTCGGGGCGGGCGGCACCCGCGAGGGGCTCACGCCGGCCCACCGGCCGGTCAGCGCGGCGTACAGGATGCCGGCGAGGTCGAGCACGTCCGCCGCCTGCTCGTCCTCGGTGAGCTGCTGGCGTGGCGGACTCAGCGCGGCGCTGACCTGGAAGCCGATGACCCGCACGGCGCCGGCCTGGCTCACCAGCACCGACTCCGGGGTCAGCCGCCCGTGGGCCAGGCCCAGCGCGTGGGCCGCGGTGATCGCCTCGGCGACCTCGCGGGTCAGCCACGCCGCCCGGACCGGAGGCAGCGGGCCCTGCTCCAGCATGATGTCCAGCGAGGCCCCGTCGCCCCACTCGTTGATCACCCAGGTCATGCCGTCGGCGTCGTCGCAGTCCAGGACCTGCAGGAAGTGCGGCTCGACGAGGCCGGCCGAGCGCCGGGCGGCGTCCAGCACGCAGGCCGCGCGGGAGTCGTCGCTGGGCACCACGTGCACCGCGACGCTGCGGGCCAGCACCGTGTCGGTGGCTCGCCAGAACCGCGCGCCCTCATGATCGGCGAGCAGGTCGTCGAGTCGGTAGCGCCCGCCGAGCAGGGTGCCCGGGCTCATCCGCAGCGGCGGCACGATCCTCCTCGAGCGTCACGGTGCTGTGTGGCGACCATGGTAGGAGATTTCGGGCGCTCAGCCCCTGCGGCGCAGCCGGGAGGTGAGCATGCCGACCATCTCGGTGACCTCGCCGACCCGGAAGAGCCGGGCCAGCGCGAGGTACGCCAGTCCGCCGGCGGCCCCGACCAAGACCAGGCGGAGCGCGGCGTCGACCTTCGTCCCGCTGGCGACGACCTCCAGCAGCCCGACGCGCACCAGCCAGGCGAACCCGACCGAGAGACCCACCACGAGCGTCATCCGGACCGCGAAGCGGGTCAGGCTCCGCCCCCCCAGCCCGCCGGTGCGCCGCGAGAGCTGGGCATAGGACAGCGTCGCGCCGACGGCGTACGCGATCGTGTACGCGACCACCAGGCGCGGCGCGGTCTGGGAGGAGGAGATGTCGCGGGTGAGCAGCAGCGCGGCCGCGATGTTCACCGCGGCGATCACGCACTGGATGCCGAAGACGCGCTTGTTCTGCTCCAGGGCGTAGAAGCCGCGCAGCACCAGGTAGTGGCTGGTGAAGAAGAACGTGCCTACCACGAACAGCGACAGCGTCGGGACGAAGTCGGGGTAGGACTGCGAGGCCGAGCCCCAGCCGAACATGACGTTGGCCAGGTCCGGGGCGACGACCGGCAGCAGCGCGAGCAGCGGCAGCACCAGCGCGTACGCCGACCGCATCGTCGAGACCACCGACCGCCCGACGGCACGGACGTCGTGGTCGGCGGCGTACGCCGAGAGCCGCGGCAGCACCGCGGTGGCCAGCGACACCGTGATCACTGCGTGCGGCACCATCACCAGCAGGAAGGAGTTGGCGTAGATCGTGTAGCCGGTGCCGCTGCTCGAGCCCGACGGGTCGCACACGCCGCTGTTCAGCGTGCCGCCCGAGGCGATCCGGACGACCACGGTGTAGGCGACCTGGTTGGCGACCACGAACAGCACCGTCCAGACACCGAGGCGGAAGGTGTGCCCGAGGCCGGCGCCGCGGAAGTCGTAGCGGGCGCGGAAGCGGAAGCCCGACTTGTGCAGGTAGGGGATCAGCACGAGGAGCTGGATGACGATGCCGAGCGTCGAGCCGATGCCGAGGAAGGCGGCCGCCCCGTCGCTGAACCCGCCGCAGAGCTCCGCGCCCCGGGCCGGACCGTAGACCAGCAGGTAGCCGACCAGCACGGCGATGGCGACCACGTTGTTGGCGATCGGAGCCCACATCATCGGGCCGAAGACGCCGCGGGAGTTCAGCACCTGCCCGACCAGGACGAACATGCCGTAGAAGAACACCTGCGGCAGGCAGTACCGCGCGAGCAGGATGATCGACTCGAGCTGCTCGTGGTAGGCGTCGGTGAAGAACTGCGGGTCCAGCAGCACCCGCATCACCAGGGGCGCCGCGACGACCAGCAGCACCGAGACCGCGGCGAGAAAGATCGCGGCCAGCGTGACGATCCGGTTCGTGTACGCCGTGCCGCCGTCCTCGTCGTTCCTCAGGGCGCGGACCAGCTGCGGGACCAGCACGGCGTTGAAGACGCCGCCGGCCAGCAGGATGTAGAGCATGTTCGGGATCGTGTTGGCGATGTTGAACACGTCCGCGTGCAGGCTGGTGCCCAGCGCCGCCGCCAGCAGGGTGGTGCGCGCGAAGCCGCTGAGCCGGGAGAAGACGGTGCCCGCGGCCATCACCGCGCTCGACCCGAGCACGGTGCCGGACTTCTGGACCGGCTCGCTCACTGGCCCCGCCACCGGTGCTCGCGCAGGCCGCGGCGCACCCGGCGCACGATCATCACCACGAGCAGCGCCGCCGCCGAGATCAGGATCGCCCAGATCAGCCGGCCCACCTGCGAGGTGCGCAGGCTGAAGGTCAGCGGCGTGCCCAGCGCGTCGCCGTCCTCGGTGACCGGGCTGATCACCACGGTGCGCACGCCGATGTTGCCGGCCTCGGCATGCAGCCGCACGACGGCCCGCTGCCCGGCGTCGAGCCGCTGCGGCTTCGCCGCGCTGATCTTCAGGTCGGGGTCGGTGGTGTGGGCGCGTACGCCGGCCACGACGGGCTGGTCCAGCCGGTTGACCAGCGTCACCGTCAACGTGCCCGAGCCGCCGGAGAGGGTGACGAAGTCGGTGCCCTGCACCTCGACGCCGCCCATCACCCGGCGTACGTCGGCGTCGGTGGCGAGCACCCGCTCACGGGCCGAGGCGCGGTCGCTCCTCGCCTGGACCGAGACCGCCGTGAGCGCCACGCCGGCCAGCACGGACTCGGCGTCGTTCTCGCTGTCCAGCAGGGAGCCCAGCACCCGGCCGGTGTCGGTGAGCGTCCTGGTGGCCGCCACGTTGCGGGTGCCCAGCTCGGCCTGGCGCTGTGCCTGCGGATAGGGCAGCCCGGCGTCGAAGACCGGCGCCCCGGTCTTGCGGCCGAGGCCGACGAGGTTGAGCCACGGGGTCCGCAGCCCGGCGAAGAAGCGGGCCTCGGACCAGTCCGGGCCGGGGTCCCAGTCGGCGGGGAGCGAGACCACCATCGGGTCGTCCGGCCGCTCGTCGGCGCGGAGGGCCGCCTCGGCGAGGATCCGCTGCCGGACCGCCAGGGCGCTCTGCGTCGGCTCCGGCGCCGGACCGCCCGCGGCGGCGTCGGCGTCGGTGAAGACGAGCGCCTGCCCGCTCTCCGAGCGCCACTGGCTGCGCAGCCGCGGGGCGCCGTGGTCGGAGACGAGCACCGTGGTCTCCTCGGGCAGCTCGGCCAGGGCGTCCTCGTCCAGCCAGCCGTCCGGCGGGGCGACGGCCGGCGTCGCGGCCAGGGAGTGCCGGGAGAGCGCGGCGCGGGTGAGCTCGTCGGCGCGCTCGAGGAGCTGCGGTCGCCGGCGGGCGAGCGAGGAGGTGTCCGGGTCGGCGTACCCGAGGCCCAGGAGCGAGTGTGCCTGGATGCCGCTGACGATCTCCTCCAGCCAGGTCTTCGCCGCGGCGACGTCCGGCTCGGCCAGACGGTCGGCGGCCCGGGAGGTGGGCGTGGCCTCGGGGGTCGCGGGATCCTCCGGCTCCTCGGGCTCCTCCTCGGGCTCGGGCCCCAGGGACAGCGGAGGATTGCCGGCCGCGAGCGACGCGGCGACGTCGAGCAGCGCCGGGTCCAGGAGCACGACCAGCGGCGTGGCGCCGGCGGAGCCGATCAGGCCGGCGAGGTGCGACATCCGGCCCTCGCGGAAGGACTTCGCCCAGGCGCGCGCGCTCAGCACCCGGCCGTCGGGAGCGAACCTGACCTTGCCGCGGACCGGCACCACCACCGAGACGGAGGTCCTGACCCCGCGGGCGACCAGCGGGATGAACGTGCGCGCGCGGCCGTCGGCCAGGCCGTCGCGACCGTCGGCGTTCTGGCCCAGGGCATGCACGCCGATCCAGTAGACGCCGGGCGCGCCGCTGATGCCCAGGACCCGGCGCGGCAGCGAGATCCGGAAGAACGTCGAGGCCCCGGGCGGGAGGTCGCCGATCGCGGCGAACTGGCCCGGCTCGACCAGCCGGGTGCCCACCTCGGTGGTCTCGTCGCTCTGGGCGGCCGCCGCGAGCTCGTCGCGGTTGGTGATCGGCGTACGGCTGACGAACGGGTGCACGTTGATCGCCGACCAGGTCTCCTCGGAGTCGTTGCGGACCGTGCCGGCCAGCACGATCGGGCCGCGCTCGGGGATCGAGGAGGGGCTCAGCGTGGTGAGCGTGACGGTCAGCGGAGTGGTCTCGGCGTCCTCGTCGGCGGCCGTCGCGGGCGGCACGATTCCGGCGAACGCGAGGAGGCCGGCGAGCAGGAGCGTCACCGCGCGGCCAGTTCTCACCCCGACGATGCTAGTGGGCGGTCGGACCACCCCGGTCGCGTCGGTAGAGTTGGCTGTCGTGTCCGAAGAGCCGCTGCTGATGACCGACGTGCAGGCGCGGGCGGTCCGGGAGCTGCTCCGGATCGCCCCGGTCATCGACGAGCTGGGCGCCAGGTTCGCCGAGGCCGGCGAGCGGATCGCGCTGGTCGGCGGTCCCGTCCGCGACGCCATGCTCGGCCGGCTGCAGAACGACCTGGACTTCACCACCTCGGCCCGCCCCGAGGTGACCGAGCGGCTGCTCAAGGGCTGGGCGGACGCGATCTGGGACGTGGGCCGCGCCTTCGGGACGATCGGGTGCCGCCGTGGGGAGTGGCAGATCGAGATCACGACGTACCGCTCGGAGTCCTACGACCGCGACAGCCGCAAGCCGGCGGTCGACTACGGCGACTCCCTCGAGGGCGACCTGGGCCGGCGCGACTTCACCGTCAACGCGATGGCGATCTCGCTGCCCGACCGGGCCTTCGAGGACCCGTACGGCGGCATCGTCGATCTGGCCCATCGCACGCTGCGCACCCCCGGCCGGCCGGAGGACTCCTTCAGCGACGACCCGCTACGGATGATGCGCGCGGCCCGGTTCGCCGCGCAGCTCGGCTTCACCGTCGCGCCCGAGGTCAAGCAGGCGATGACCGACATGGCCGAGCGGATCACCATCGTCTCGGCCGAGCGGATCCGCGACGAGCTGGTCAAGACCATCTGCGCGCCCGACCCGCGCGCCGGGCTGACCCTGCTGGTGGAGACCGGCCTGGCGTCGTACGTCCTGCCCGAGCTGCCGGCCCTCGCCCTGGAGCGCGACGAGCACCACCGGCACAAGGACGTCTACGAGCACACGCTGACCGTGCTGGAGCAGTCGATCGCGCTGGAGGACCGGCTCGGCGGCGGGCCCGACTTCATCTCCCGGTTCGCCGCGCTGATGCACGACGTGGGCAAGCCCAGGACCCGCCGCTTCCAGGACGACGGCACGGTGACCTTCCACCACCACGACGTCGTCGGCGCCAAGCTCACCCGCAAGCGGATGCAGGCGCTGCGCTTCTCCTCCGACGAGATCGACCAGGTCAGCACGCTGGTCGAGCTGCACCTGCGCTTTCACGGGTACGGCGACGGGCAGTGGACCGATTCGGCCGTACGCCGCTACGTCCGCGACGCCGGCGACCTGCTGCCGCGCCTGCACGTGCTCACCCGCGCCGACTGCACCACGCGCAACCGCCGCAAGGCCGAGCGACTGCGGCGGACGTACGACGAGCTGGAGGAGCGGATCGCCCGGCTCTCCGAGGCCGAGGAGCTCGCCTCGATCCGCCCCGACCTGGACGGCAACCAGATCATGCAGATCCTCGGCATCCCGGCCGGACCGCGCGTCGGCGCGGCGTACCGGCACCTGCTGGAGGTCCGCCTGGACCACGGCCCGATGACGCACGAGGAGGCCGTGGCCGCGCTGCACGCCTGGGCCGAGGAGCACCCGGCCTAGAGCGTGACCGCTGTCACTGCCGGGGAACCGAACTCACCGGTAGCCTCGCGGGCAACCCGACTCCCCCGGAGGCTGCCATGCCACTGACCGACGTCGCTCCGATCGAGGCCTCGACCGAGATCGCCGCACCCGTTGCCCGCGTGTGGGCGCTGGTCGGCGACCCGCGCAACATGGCGCGCTGGAGCCCGCAGACCGTCCGCTCCTTCCTGCGCGGCAAGAGCGTGCAGAAGGGCGCGAAGCTGATCAACGTCAACCGCAAGGGCCTGCTCGTCTGGCCGACCCAGAGCATGATCGTGGCCTACGAGCCCGAGCGGGAGATCGCCTGGCGGGTCAAGGAGAACTACACCGTCTGGCGGATCCGCCTGGAGCCGACCGAGACCGGCACCCGCATCGTGCAGACCCGCGAGGCGCCCCAGGGCATCTCCGACCTCTCCGTGCGGCTGACCAACACCGCCTTGGGCGGCGTGGACTCCTTCACCGAGCTGCTCCGCGGCGACATGGCCACCACGCTGGGCAAGATCAAGGCCGAAGCCGAGCGCTGAGACCGACGCGAAGCGCCCGGCCCCCACGGGGACCGGGCGCTTCTGCGTGTGTCGATCAGGCCTCGGCGGGGCTGACCGGCTCGTTGTTGAGCACGCGGAACGTGTACGCGCCGGCGATGGCCACGACGGGCCAGGCCACCAGCAGGCCGACGCCGCAGAGGCAGGCGCCGATCAGCACGACCACGAGGGAGAGCAGGAAGAAGACGATCAGGCTGCCCACGTTGGCGCGGGTCAGGTTGATGCTCGCCTTGATCGCGTCCACGGCCCCCATGTTCTTGTCCACCACGTAGTACGTCGTGTAGACGCTGAGGAAGGCGAACACGATGCCCGGGATGACGCAGAGCAGGAAGCCCACGAACGTCCCGAGGCTGACCAGCAGCGAGGCCAGCACGACCTGCAGCTTGTCCCAGCCCTGGAAGGCCGCGCCGATGTCGATGGACTGGCCGTCGACGTAGTTCAGCGCGAGCTTGATCAGTCCCGCGGTGAGGATCATCGCCACGATCTGCACCACCAGGGAGACGAGCTCCTGGGCGATGAAGTTGGTGAAGAAGCCGGTGGTCTCGACCTTGCCGGTCTCGAAGTCGATCTTGGTGTCGCCGATGCCGAAGATCGCCCGGGTCGCCAGGTTGCTCAGGAAGCCGAGCGCACCGACGACGACGACCACGACCAGCGCGATCACGACGAACGGCATGGCGTTCTTGGTGAACTTGGCCCAGCCGTACTGCAGGGCCTCGACCGGGTTGTAGGGGCCGCCGGTGCCGGGCCCGGACAGCGATCCGGGGGGCGGCGGGGGCGCCGGGGCGCCGTACGGCGTGGGCGCGTCGGGCCCCGGCGGGGGCGGGGGCGGCGGGGGCGGTGGGGTGGCGTCGCCACCCGCGGGGGTGGGCTCCTCGGGAGGCGTGTTCTCACTCATGGGGGAAACCGTAGTGATCGGAGGCCTCCGGCGCACTACCCCGAGCGCCAGGTGCCCGGGACCGCAACGAGCCCCGGGCCGTGGGGCCCGGGGCTCGTCCGACTCAGTTGCGGCCGCTGGGTCGGGCCCGGCGGCGTGCGATGTGGCAGCGGGTCAGCGCTCGACCTCGCCGCGGATGAAGGCCTCGACGGAGGCGCGACCCTCGTCGTCGGGGCGCTGGACCGGCGGGGACTTCATCAGGTAGGACGACGCCGAGAGCAGCGCGCCGCCGATGCCGCGGTCCTTGGCGATCTTGGCCGCGCGGATCGCGTCGATGATGATGCCCGCGGAGTTCGGGGAGTCCCAGACCTCGAGCTTGTACTCGAGGTTCAGCGGGACGTCACCGAAGGCGCGGCCCTCGAGGCGGACGTAGGCCCACTTGCGGTCGTCGAGCCAGGCGACGTAGTCGGACGGGCCGATGTGCACGTTGCGGTCGTGGACCTTGCCCGAGAGCGGGCCGTTGAGGTTGGAGGTCACCGACTGGGTCTTGGAGACCTTCTTGGACTCCAGCCGCTCGCGCTCGAGCATGTTCTTGAAGTCCATGTTGCCGCCGACGTTGAGCTGGTAGGTGCGGTCCAGCACGACGCCGCGGTCCTCGAACAGCTTGGCCATGACGCGGTGGGTGATGGTCGCGCCGACCTGGCTCTTGATGTCGTCGCCGATGATCGGGACGCCGGCGTCCTCGAACTTCTTGGCCCACTCGGGGTCGGAGGCGATGAAGACGGGCAGGGCGTTGACGAAGGCCACGCCGGCGTCGATCGCGCACTGGGCGTAGAACTTGTCGGCCTCCTCCGAGCCCACCGGCAGGTAGGACACGAGGACGTCCACCTGGGCGTCCTTGAGCGCCTGCACCACGTCCACCGGAGCGGTGTCGGACTCCTCGATGGTCTCCAGGTAGTACTTGCCCAGGCCGTCGAGGGTGTGGCCGCGCTGGACGGTCACGCCGGTCGGCGGGACGTCGCAGATGCGGATGGTGTTGTTCTCGGAGTTGTTGATCGCGTCGGAGAGATCGAAGCCGACCTTCTTGGCGTCGACGTCGAAGGCCGCGACGAACTCGACATCGGAGACGTGGTAGTCACCGAAGGTCACGTGCATCAGGCCAGGGACGGTTCCCTGCGGGTCGGCGTCCTTGTAGTACTCGACGCCCTGGATCAGGGAAGTGGCGCAGTTGCCCACTCCCACGATTCCTACGCGAACCTTGGACATGGTTCTCTCCTCCTGGGTTCTCTTACTCAACTGATGTCGGTCGTGGGGCCGGGGCACTGTGTCCGGTCATGGGCCCGGCTGCGGGTGCGGCCACCGGCGGCGACGGGGGTGGCGGGGGTACGGCGGGCCCGGGCCGGTCGGCCTGCCCGCGCTCGGCGTCGATGAGCTCGGTCAGCCAGCGGACCTCGCGCTCGACGGACTCGATGGAGTGCCGCTGCAGCTCGCTGACGTACCGGTCGACCGCGCCGGCGCCGCGCGATCCCGCGCGCGCCTTGTCCAGCCGCTCCTGCAGCCGGGACCGGCGTCCCTCGAGGATGCGCAGCCGGACCGCGGCGTCGGTGCGCGAGAAGAACGCGAAGCGCATGTTGAAGCTCTCGTCCTCCCAGGCCGACGGTCCGCTGTCGGTGATCTCCGAGGCGAAGAACTCGGTCCCGGCCGGCGTGATCTGGTAGACGATCCGCTGCCGGCGGGAGACGCCCGGGGAGGCCGCCTCGGTGATCCACCCGGCGCGCAGCATCCGCTTGAGCGCGGGGTAGAGCGAGCCGTAGGAGAGCAGCCGGGTCCAGCCCAGGAGTAGGTTCAGCCGCTTGCGCAGCTCGTACCCGTGCAGGGGAGTCTCCTGGAGGAGGCCGAGGACGGCCAACTCCAGGGTCGCTGCCTTGCGGGGGGGCATCTGCTCGCTCTCGTCGGGAGGATCGTCCGGCCGATGTCTCGGCACGTGCTATCGAGCAAACCTATCGCATCGATATATCGATCGGCCAATCGAGCCGCTGCCAGGTCTTCTCAGGCGGATCTGGTTGGGTGGTCAGGCCACGGGCCGTACCCTCGTGGCGAGCCATGCCCGGATGCCGGGCGGGCCAGGCAGCCCTGTCGTACGACGAAAGCGCGAGAGCACGTGAGCCCAGCCAACCCGCCCCGTCCGGGGTCCGCCCGCTCCTCCGGCCGACCCCCGACGAACCGGCGCCGGGACACCAAGAGCAAGCCGCGCCGCGCCGACGCCAGCAAGAAGAAGGCGCCCCAGACCAAGGGCAGCAGGCTGCGCCGCGCGGTCAAAGTCCTGCTGATCGCCGGGATCGTCGGCGTGCTGATGATGGGCACGATGTTCTTCCTGGCCTACCGGGCCACGACCATCCCCGACCCGAACACCGCCTTCCAGGCCCAGACCACCAAGGTCTACTACGCCGGCGGCAAGACCCGGATCGGCCAGTTCGCCACCCAGAACCGCGAGTCGGTGCCCCTGGCCGACGTCTCCCAGGTGATGCAGGACGCGGTGGTCGCCGCCGAGGACCGCACCTTCTGGACCAACAAGGGCATCGACCCCAAGGGCATCCTGCGGGCGGCGTTCTCCAACGCGCAGGGCAATGCCACCCAGGGCGCCTCGACGATCACCCAGCAGTACGTCAAGCTCCTCTACCTGACCCAGCAGCGCACCCTGCAGCGCAAGGTCAAGGAGGCCTTCCTCTCGCTGAAGATCCAGCAGCAGCAGTCGAAGTCGCAGATCCTCGAGGGCTACCTCAACACCGTCTACTTCGGTCGCGGCGCGTACGGCGTGCAGGCCGCCTCCAACGCCTTCTTCGGCACCTCGGCCAAGAAGCTCGACGTCGCGCAGGCCGCCATGCTGGCCGCGGTGCTGAACTCGCCGAACTACCTCAGCCCCGACCGCAGCGACGCCTCCCGCGACGCGCTGCTGACCCGGTACCGCTACGTGCTCTCCAGCATGGTCGACATGGGCACGCTGGACGCCTCCGAGGCCGCGAAGCTCCGCGACGAGCTGCCGAAGATGAAGAAGCCCCGCGCCGACAATCAGCTGTCCGGCCAGCGCGGCTTCATGCTCGACATGGTCAAGTCCGAGCTGCTCAAGCTCGGCTTCGACGACGCCCAGATCGAGGGCGGCGGCCTGCGGGTCACCACCACCTTCACCGAGCAGGCGATGGACGCGGCGAAGGCCGCCGTGCTGGAGCAGCGCCCCGACGGCTTCAGCGACAAGCAGCTCCACGTCGGCGTCGCCTCGGTCGACGTCAAGACCGGCGGCGTCCTCGGCTTCTACGGCGGCCAGGACTACCTGCAGAGCCAACTCAACTGGGCCCTGCAGCGCGACTCGCCCGGCTCGGCGTTCAAGCCGTTCGCCGTGGCGGCCGGCATCAAGGACGGCTTCTCGCTCAAGGACACCTTCCAGGGCAACTCGCCCTACGTCTTCCCCGACGGCAGCAAGGTCAAGAACGAGGGCGCCGGCAACGGCCAGTCGTACGGCGCCAAGGTCAGTCTCACCAAGGCCACGGAGCAGTCGATCAACACCGCCTTCATCGACCTCACCCAGTCGATGGACAACGGCCCGAAGAAGATCCGCGACATGGCCGTGGCACTGGGCATCCCCGACCGCCCCGAGCTGGAGTCGAACGCCGGCATCTCGTTGGGCTCGGCGCCGCAGCGGCCGATGGACATGGCCAACGCCTACGCCACCATCGCCAACGGCGGGCTGCACCACGACTGGTTCGTGGTCTCCAAGGTGGTCAGGGCGAGCGACGGCGAGGTGCTCTACCGCTCTCGCGCGTCGACCGAGCGGGTGCTCGACGAGGACATCGCCGCGGACACGTCCTTCGCGATGCAGCAGGTGGTCCGGGCGGGCACCGGCCGCGCCGCGCTCTCGCTGGGCCGACCGGCCGCGGGCAAGACCGGCACGGCCACCGACGACAAGGACCACGTGGTCACCTCGTGGTTCGTCGGCTACACCCCGCAGGTGGCGACCGCGGTGATGTACGCCCGGGGCGACGGCCGGCAGCCGCTGGACGGCTGGCTGCCCAGCTACTTCGGCGCGACGTACCCGGCCCGCACCTGGACCGCGGCGATGCGCGGCATCCTCGAGGGCACGGAGTCGGAGAGGTTCCCCCCGGCGGCCAACGTCGACGGGGACGCTCCCTCCAAGGGCCACGACCCGTACACGCCGCCACCGCCGAAGCCCAAGCCGACGAAGACGAAGACGACGAAGGCGCCGGTCACGCCGCCTCCGCCGCCCCCGCCGACCGACATCCCGTCGGTGGAGCCCACGCCCACCCCGACGCCCACGCCGACGGACCCGACCACCACCTGCGGACTGCTCGACCCGAACTGCCAGAGCTGAGTGAACGGCTGACGTGAACGCCCCCACCCGCGAGGACCCCGTCGCCCGCGCGCTGAGCGAGGTGATCGGGGGGCCCTCCGGCGATCACGCCCGCCCGCACCCGTGGTGGACGCCGGTGCGGGTGCTGCTCGCGGTCTTCACGGTGGCCTTCGCGCTGGCGGTGGTGCAGAAGCAGCCGTGCGTGGCCACCGACTGGTCCAACCAGACCGTCCGCTACTCGAAGATGTGCTACTCCGACATCCCCTACCTCTACACGGGCCGGGGATTCGCCGAGCACCGCTGGCCCTACTCCGACTCCGGCGGCCGGTACGACGTCATGGAGTACCCGGTCCTCACCTCCTATCTGGCCTGGGCGGCAGCTGAAGTCACTGCCATCACCGCTCGCTGGTTCTCCTCGGGGCCCTCGCAGGCCGTGCGCGCGGCGACCCAGCCCGGTCAGCTGTGGAGCCTGCCGGGGATGGTCGACGAGGTGGACACCTACGTCGCGGTGACCGCGATCCTGCTCTTCTGCCTGGGCATCGGCGCGGTGCTCTTCCTGGCCGGCGCGAGCCCGGGTCGTCCGTGGGACGCGATGGCGTTCGTGCTCTCCCCGGTGCTGGTGGTCTCCGCGCTGGTCAATTGGGACCTGCTCGCGGTCTTCTTCACGGCAGGCGCGCTCTGGGCCTGGGCCCGCGGCAAGCCGTTGCTCGCCGGCATCATGATCGGCCTGGGCGTCGCGGCGAAGCTCTACCCGCTCTTCCTGCTCGGCGCGCTGCTCATCGACATCTGGCGCCGCCGACGGTTCGACCTCGCGGTGCCCGTGCTGGTGGGCGCCGTGGCCTCGTGGCTGCTGGTCAACCTCCCGGCGATGATCACCGGGATGAGCCAGTGGAAGGTCTTCTGGCGGTTCAACAACGAGCGCGGCGCCGACCTCGGGTCGCTGTGGCTGGTGCTCAGCCAGCAGGGCACGCCGGTGAGCGCCTCGACCATCAACGTCGTCTCGGCGGTGCTCTTCGCGCTGGCCTGCCTCGGCATCCTGCTGCTCGGGCTGGCGGCGCCGGCCCGGCCACGGGTGGCGCAGACGGCGTTCCTGATCGTGGCGGCCTTCCTGCTGGTCAACAAGGTCTACTCGCCGCAGTACGTCCTCTGGCTGCTCCCCCTGGCCGTCCTCGCCCGGCCCCGCTGGCGGGACCTGCTCATCTGGCAGGCCGGTGAGCTGATCTACTTCGCCGCGGTCTGGATCTACCTCGGCGGCTGGCTCGCCCCGTCGGCCGGCGAGACGCCGACGGCGTACCACCTGGCGATCTTGGTCCGGGTCGCCGCCCAGCTCTGGCTGGTCGCGATGGTCGTCCGCGACATCTGGACCGCCCCGGAGTCAGCCGATCTCGACGGCGTCGACCGTGGTGGCGGTGAAGCGGACCCGGACCTCGACCTCCTCGCCGACCGCCGGCGGCTCCACGCCTGAGGGCAGGAAGAGCATCGAGGACTGCATGTGCGGTGGCTCGGCGAAGTAGCGGGCCTTGCCGGCCACGGTGTACGGCGACTTGGCCAGCCCCAGCGCGTCGAGGCCACCGCGGGCCAGCGTCGCGGCGCGGGCGCGCGCGCTGCCCTCGCCGGTGGGCGCCTCCAGCCCGATGCCGTGGGCGGTGCCGCCGGAGACGACCAGCAGATGGCCCGTGCGCGGCAGCGTCCGGCCGCGGTAGCCGTACCGCTCGCCCCGCTCGACCGGGTGCACGTCGAGGACCCGGGCGGTGACCCGCAGCGCGCCGCGGTCGCCCAGCCACAGGTCGGTGCCGACGCGCGGCCGGAGGGTGAGGTCGGGGTACGCCGTGCCGAGCTGCTCGACCTCGTCCGCGGACAGGTGCGAGACCCAGACCGTCGCCGAGCCGAGCCCCGCCGCGACGACGTCGGTGAGCAGCGCGCGCGTCTCGGCGAGGTTGGCGCCGTCGTCGCCCAGGGGCAGGTGCAGGCTGACCCCCTCGAGCCGGACGCCTCCGTGCCCGCGCGGGCCATGCTGATCGAGGTGGCCAGCCGCGCCGCGCAGGCCCCGGGCGGTGAACCCGTGCCGCTTCATCGAGGTGAGCCGCTCCAGGAGGACCCGGGGCCGGCCGGGCACGGCCGCCAGCGCCTCGAGGTCGGCCTGCCGCCCGACGGTGTGGATGATCCGGTCGGCGTCCAGCCCGTCGAGGTCGATCCACGGTCGCCACGGGCTGAGCACGACGATGTCCGCCTCGCATCGGCTCGCGACGTCGCCGACCTCGTCGTACGTGCCGACCGCGACCACGTCGCCGGCCAGGCCCTGGTCGGCCAGCCACTGGGTCTTGCGGGCCAGCCGGCCGCGGCCGAAGCCGTAGCCGTTGCCCTTGATCACCGGGACGAGCCCGGGGCGCTCGGCGGCCACCGCGCGCAGGTGGGCCCGCCAGCGCTCTCCGTCGACCCTGAGCACCAGACTCATCCGCGCCTCTTCATGTAGAGCTCGAACGCCTTGTAGAGCGGGCGATTCAGCGGGAGGTCCCACTCCCCGGCGTACTCCACCGCCTCGCCGCCGGTGCCGACCTTGAACTGGATCAGCCCGACGTGCGGATCGTCGGCGGAGAGGGTGTCGGTGATGCCGCGCAGGTCGTAGACCGCCGCCCCCGCGGCCATCGCGTCGCGGATCATCCGCCACTGGATGGCGTTGGAGCCGCGGACCTCGCGCTTGTGCGTCGAGGAGGAGCCGTAGGAGTACCAGGTGTGCGTGCCGACCCGGATCCAGATGGTCGCGGCGACCAGGTCGCCCTCGTGGTGCGCCAGGTAGAGCCGGATATCAACGGCGCCGCCGGTCTCCTCCTCGGACAGCGCCTCGACCATGGTGGTGAAGTAGCTCAGCGGCCGCGGCGTGAAGTGGTCCCGCTCGGCCGTGTGGGCGTAGAGCTCGTGGAAGGCGGCGATGTCGTCGCTGCCTCCCAGGGTGACCTCGACGCCGGCCTTGTCGGCCTTCTTGATGTTGCGCCGCCACAGCTGGTTCATCCCGGCCAGCACCTCGGCCTCGGTGCGGCCGGCCAGCGGGATGTGGAAGTTGAAGCGCGGCTGGCCGGCGGCGAAGCCGCCCGTGCCTCCCTGCTCCCTCCAGCCCAGCTCGCGCAGCTGGGAGACGACCTTGGCGCCGACGCGCTCGTGGGCCAGCGGCGGCACCTGGGTCAGGCTGGTGACCGCCTCGTCGGCGATCGCCTCCTTGATCTGGGCCGCGCTCCAGCGTCGGGTCACCACCGGCGGGCCGAGCCGGATCGCGAAGGCGCCCCGACCCTTGAGGTACGCCGCCAGCGGAGCCAGCCAGGCGCCCAGGTCCTCGGCGTCCCAGTCGATGACCGGGCCCTCGGGGAGGTAGGCCAGCGAGCGGCGCTCGAGCCGCGGGACCGGGCGGTGCAGCACCAGCCCGGCGCCGACCAGCTCGTCCCCGCGCCACCAGCCGACGGACTCGCCGCGCCACTCCCGCTTGACCCGCGCCCACGCCGGGGTCTGCAGGAAGCTGGCCGAGGCCTGCCGGCGTACGAAGTCCAGATGCTCCGCCGCCGAGACGGGTCGTACGACGAGAGCGGGCATGGGCCCGAGCCTAGATGAGTGCCAGGGCCGTCCGGTCTGCCCTACCCTCGTCGCCATGAGCTTCGACGCCGAGCTGGGCCCGATCAACTACGTCGTGGTCGCCTTCGACGCCGCGCCGGTGCCGACCGGCGGCCTGGACCGGGTGCGCGAGCTGGTCGACGCGGGCCGGATCGTGGTCCTCGACATCGAGTTCGTGGCCAAGGCCGCCGACGGGACGGTCGGCACGGTGGACGCCGCCGCGGTCGGGGCCGAGGCGTTCGCCGGCGCCGCCTCCGGGCTCATCGACGAGGACGACATCGCCCTGGTGGCCGGCGAGCTCGTGCCGGGAGGGGTCGGGATCGTGGTGATGTACGAGGACCTCACCCTGCTGCCCGCGCTGGCCGCCTGGCAGTCCGAGGGCGCGACCGTCGTCTCCGAGGGGCCGGTCGTGGTGGACGAGCTGATCGAGGCGATCGACGCCTCCGAGCGGAGCTGAGGAGAGAGCCATGGGACTGCTGAAGACCGCCGCCAAGGTCGCCGTCGCGAGCTCGGTCCACGGCCGGGTGCAGCGCCGCCAGCAGCAGCGGTGGGCCGCCCAGGACGCCGCGGCCGCGGGACAGGCGCCGCCGGCCGCAGCGCCGGCTCCGGTCGCCCCGGCCGCTCCCGCCGAGGACCCGATGGTGGCCCAGCTGCGCCAGCTGGCCGAGCTGCGCGACGCCGGCATCCTCACCGAGGAGGAGTTCGCCGCCAAGAAGGCGAAGATCCTCGGGATCTGACCTCGTAGCGGCACGGACCTATCGAACGATCCTGGTCCGAGTCCCCGCGGGGAACGCGCGCTCTCGAGCCGGGGTGGCCCGTTGGGTCCGTGCCCCTACGAGACCCGCTCGCGCAGCCAGGCGAAGTCGGCCCGGTGCTCGGTCGCGCCGCCAGGGGTCTCGCAGATCACCGGGGCGCCCGCGTCGCGCACGACGGCCGCGAACTCGTCGGCGTCGAGCTGGCCCGCGCCGAAGTTGGCGTGCCGGTCGGCGCCGGAGTCGAAGGCGTCGCGGCTGTCGTTGGCGTGCACCAGGTCGATCCGGCCGGTGATCGAGCGGAGCCGCTCGACGGCGTCGGAGAGCGCGATGCCCCCGGCCCAGGCGTGGCAGGTGTCGAGGCAGAAGCCGACGCGCTCGAAGCCCTCGGCGGCGGAGATCGCCTCCCAGACGCCGGCGATCCGGTCGAGCTGGCGGGCCATGGCGTTGTCGCCGCCCGCGGTGTTCTCGATCAGCAGCGGGATCTTGAGGTCGGTGGCCTCGATCGCCTTGCGCCAGTTGTCGAAGCCCTTCTCGGGGTCGTCGTCCTTGTTGACGTGGCCGCCGTGCACGATCAGCCCCTTGGCGCCGATCTCCGCGGCCGCGTCCATGTGCTGCTGGAGAAGCTTGCGGCTGGGGATGCGGATGCGGTTGTTCGTGGTGGCGACGTTCACGATGTACGGCGCGTGCACGTAGAGGTCGATCCCGGCGGCCTCGGCGTCCTCGCGCAGGCCGGCCGCGCCCCCGGCGTACCGGATCTCGGGGCCCTTGTAGCCCTGCGGGTCGCCGAGGAAGAACTGCACCAGCGTGGTCTTCCGCGCCCGTGCCTCGGCGATCGGGTCGGTCTGCTCGACGTGCGCTCCGATGGAGAGGGACATGCCCCCACCCTAGGAGGCGCCGCCGACGGCTTTGCCCGTGTGCTTCTCGATTCGCCTCGGGCCGCGGCCGCTTGCTACCCTTCCCTGTCGCTCCCGGCTGAGCTGGGAGCCCTCCTGTCACGGAACGTCCGTGACCGCTTGAGTCCGAAGGAGGTAGGCGCATCGTGCGTGCCTACGAAGTGATGGTCATCCTCGACCCCGACCTCGAGGAGCGGACCGTCGCCCCGTCTCTCGACACCTACCTGAACGTCATCCGCAAGGACGGCGGCTCGGTGGACAACGTCGACGTCTGGGGCCGCCGCCGGCTGGCCTACGAGATCGACAAGAACGCCGAGGGCATCTACGCCGTCATCACGCTGCAGGCCGAGCCCGCCAGCGTCAAGGAGCTCGACCGTCAGCTCAGCCTGAACGAGTCGGTGCTTCGCACTAAGGTGATCCGTCCCGACGTCCGCTGACGCCGGCGACCCCAGCGAGAGGCCACCACCATGGCAGGCGAGACCATCATCACCGTCGTCGGCAACCTGACCGCCGACCCGGAGCTCCGGTTCACCCCCTCGGGTGCGCCGGTGGCCAACTTCACCATCGCGTCGACCCCGCGGACCTTCGACCGGCAGAGCAACGAGTGGCGCGACGGCGACACCCTGTTCCTGAACTGCTCGATCTGGCGCCAGGCCGCGGAGCACGTGGCGGAGTCCCTGCAGAAGGGCATGCGCGTCGTCGCCCAGGGACGGCTCAAGGCCCGGTCCTACGAGACCCGCGAGGGTGAGAAGCGCACCGTCATGGAGCTCGACGTCGACGAGATCGGCCCGAGCCTGCGCTACGCCACGGCCAAGGTCACCCGGTCCCAGGGTGGCGGCCAGGGCGGCTACTCCGGCGGTGGCGGCAATGCTGGTGGCGGCGACCCGTGGGGCGGCGCCCCGCAGCAGTCCCAGCCGCAGCAGTCGCAGGGTGGCTGGGGCGGCCAGCAGGGTGGCCAGGGCCAGCCGTCGCAAGGTGGCGGCCAGGACCCCTGGGCCGTGCCCGGTGGCTCCGAAGAGCCCCCGTTCTGACCCGTTCGTTTCCTATCCATTCGATCAACGCCCACCATTCCGGCCGCTGACGGCCGGGCTCACGAAGGAGCACCACAATGGCCAAGGCAGTGATGCGCAAGCCGAAGAAGAAGGTTTGCCAGTTCTGCAAGGACAAGTCCGAGACCGTGGACTACAAGGACGTGAACCTGCTGCGCAAGTTCATCTCCGACCGCGGCAAGATCCGCGCGCGCCGGGTCACCGGCAACTGCGTGCAGCACCAGCGTGACGTGGCCACGGCCGTCAAGAACGCCCGTGAGGTCGCGCTGCTGCCCTACACCTCGACCGCTCGCTGAAAGGGGCCCCTGAGATGAAGCTCATTCTGACCCAGGAGGTCACCGGTCTCGGCTCGCCCGGAGACGTGGTCGAGGTCAAGGACGGCTACGGCCGCAACTTCCTCGTGCCGCGTGGCTTCGCGGTCCGCTGGACCCGCGGTGGCGAGAAGACCATCGAGTCGATCAAGAAGGCCCGCGCCGCGCGCAGCGTCCGCGACGCCGACCACGCCGCCCAGGTGAAGTCGGCCCTCGAGGGCTCGACGTACCAGGTCAAGGTGCGTGCCGGCGAGGGCGGCCGTCTCTTCGGCGCCGTCACCGTGGCCGACATCGCCGACGCGATCACCGCCGCCGGCGGCGAGGTCGACAAGCGGACCATCGTGGTCGGCAACCCGATCAAGTCGCTGGGCGCCCACTCGGTCACCGTCAAGGTGCACGACGACGTGGTCGCCACGGTGAGCCTGAACGTCGTCTCCGCCTGATCCAGGTCTGATCCGCGACTCACCGGCCGCCCGTTCTCTCACGAGGGCGGGCGGTCGTCGTGTTCTCCGGGGCCGCCGAGCCAGGTACGGCGGTGCACCCGGAAGAGGTAGTAGATGAAGACGACGTTGACCAGCCCGATGCCGATGAGCGTCGGCTGCACCAGGGCCTCGACCCCGCCGCCGTACGCGACGACGGGCAGCACCGCCAGCGCGGCGAAGGCCCAGGTGAGCACGCCGAAGCGTCCCGCGACGTAGGTGTCGCGCGGCGTGCGCTGCTCCCCGGCCCGCCCGATCGAGCGGGCCAGCGCCAGGCTGAAGACGGTCTGCGGCAGGAAGAGGAACCACTGCAGCGAGGCGCCCAGGTCGGGGTTGTGCTCGGGTGTGAGCAGGTGGTTCACCTGCGGGAGCCACAACGGCACGCTCACCGCGAGCGCCACCCAGGCCAGCCAGTGGGCGGCGTCGAGGTCGATCCGCTCGCCCGGCGTACGCCGCAGGGCACGCAGGCCGAGCAGGACCAGCACCCAGCCGACCGGGTCGGGCAGGGCGTCGTAGTACTCCCATGCCGGGTGCGGGTCTGCCGGGAAGTACGCCGGAACGAGGATGATCACCAGGCCCATGGCGATCCGTTGCAGCGGCGTCACGCAGGCAGCCTATGCGGCGCCGAGCCGCACCCATGTCTCGCCGCGTGCGCGGACGTAGAGGATCGCTCCGCGGGTGCCCATGAAGCCGGCGCCGAAGGCGATCCACAGCCAGGTCAGCGTGGCCGGGCCGGTGATCGCCCACCAGGCCAGCGGCGCGAAGACGGCCAGCACGGCGGTCTGGGCCCAGGCCAGGAAGGGCCCGTCGCCGGCGCCGATGAGGATGCCGTCGAGGGTGAAGACCACCCCGGCCACCGGCTGCGCGATCGCGGCGACCAGCAGCGCCGGCCGGAGCAGGTCGAGAACCGCCTGGTCACCGGTGAAGAGCGGCCCCAGCACGCTCGCGCAGGCGGCGAGCAGCACGCCGGTGGCCACGCCGAGCCACCACCCGGCCCGGACCAGCCGGTCGGTGAGCCGGCGGGCCTCGCTCGCCGAGCCACGGCCGAGCTCCTGTCCCACCAGCGTCTGGGCGCTGATGCCGAGCGCGTCCAGGGCGAAGGCGAGGAAGGTCCAGATGGTCAGGGCGAGCTGCATCGCGGCGATGTCGGCCGAGCCGAACCGCGCGGCGCCGTACGTCATCAGCAGCAGCGCGGCGCGGAGCATCACCGTGCGCACGATCAGCGGCACGCCGACGCGCACGGCTCGGCCGACGCCCCGCCCGTCCGGTCGCAGCCGGGCCCGTGCCCGGCGGGCGCGGGCGACGACGACCGCGCTCAGCGCGATCGCGGAGAGCACCTGGGCGATCACGGTCCCGAGCGCCGAGCCGCGCAGGCCGAGCCCGGCCGGGTAGACCAGCAGGTAGTTCAGGACGATGTTGACCAGGTTGCCGGCCACCGCGACGACCAGCGGCGTGCGCACGTCGGCGACACCGCGCAGCACGCCGGTCGCGGCGAGCATGACCAGCATCGGCACGGTGCCGAGCAGGGCCACGCGGAGGTAGTCCGCGGCAGGTCCGGCCACCTCCGCGGAGGGACCGAAGAGGGCCACGATGCGGCCCGCGAGCGGCAGCGCGCAGGCGGTGATGACGATCCCGCCGGCCACCGCCAGCCAGATGCCGTCCATGCCCTGGGTGTACGCCGCGCGCGGGTCGCCCGCGCCGACCAGCCGGGCCACCGCGGCCGTCGTGCCGTAGGCGAGGAAGATGCAGACGCTGATCACCACGCCCAGCACGCCCGCCGCGATGCCCAGGGCGGCCAGCTCGGTGGTGCCCAGATGCCCGACGATCGCGGAGTCGGCGAGCAGGAAGAGCGGCTCGGAGACCAGGGTGAGGAAGGTGACCGCGGTCAGCCGCCACAGCGCGGGCATGGCGCCGACCGTACCGTCTGGGGATAACCCGTCGCGTCCTGTGGGCAATAGCGTCAGAAGGTGGGATTTGTCGACAAGCAGACCCGGTCGTCCCAGATGACGAAACAATGAACGGCAATCTTCCAGATTTCTTCGGTCCACATCGATTGGATCGTCAAAACCGCAGGTCAGCGCCGTGTGGGTCGGATCGCCTGGAACGCCGTCCACAGCCCGGCCCACACCCTGTGCACACCTTTTCCCGGGTTTCCCACACCACCTCCTCTGTTGTCCACAACTGCCTGTGGATGGCGGGCTATCACCGGGGGTCCGATCGGCCGTAGTCTCGCCCGGTCCACGGCTCGTCCGGGGGTTCTGTCGGAGGCTCCTCCTAGCCTCCGAACCACTCCCGGACGGCCGTGGGTGACTCGCCGCAGGGGCGCCGTCACCGGGCTCGGGAGCGAGTCGCCGTGACGGCGAGGTGCGCGGCACATCGGGGCAGATCGGAGACTGGGGGTGTCCGGGGAATGAGCATGACGGAGCCGGCCGAGTCGGCTGCCTTCCCCGAGCCTCGGCTGGCCGACGGCGGCTGGGACGCCGGCTCCGCCGATCCCGGCGGCAGCCAGGAGCACTGGTCGGGCCGGATGCCCCCGCAGGACGTCGACGCCGAGCAGAGCGTCCTCGGCTCGATGCTCATCTCCAAGGACGCGATCGCCGACGTCCTGGAGGCGGTCAAGGGCCACGACTTCTACCGGCCGGCCCACGAGACCATCTTCGAGGCGATCACCGACCTCTACGCCCGGGGCGAGCCGGCCGACCCGGTCACGGTCTCCGCGGAGCTGCAGCGGCGCGGCGAGCTGGTCCGGATCGGCGGCGCGCCGTACCTCCACACGCTGTCGGCGAGCGTGCCGATCGCCGCCAACGCCGGCTACTACGCCGAGATCGTCCGGGAGAAGGCGATCCTGCGCCGCCTGGTCGACGCCGGCACCAAGATCGCCCAGCTCGGCTACGCCGGCGAGGGCCAGGTCGACGACACCGTCGACCGCGCGCAGGCGGAGATCTACGCGATCACCGAGAACCGCGCCTCGGAGGACTACGCCCCGCTGAGCGACCTGATGGAGTCGACCCTCGACGAGATCGAGGCGATCCAGAACCGCGATGGCAGCATGGTCGGTGTCCCCACCGGCTTCGCCGACCTCGACGAGCTGACCAACGGCCTGCAGCCCGGCCAGATGGTCATCGTCGCGGCGAGGCCCGCGATGGGCAAGGCATTGGCCCTGGACACCCCGCTGCCGACGCCGACGGGATGGACCACCATGGGTGAGGTCCAGGTTGGTGACTGCTTGTACGACGCCGACGGCAAGCCGACACGCGTCGTGGCCGCGACCGACGTGATGCGCGACCGGCCCTGTTACGCGGTGACCTTCTCCGATGGCTCGCGCATCGTTGCGGACGCCCAGCACCAGTGGCTGACGGAGAGCCGAGCGGCACGCAAGTCGGAGTGGGCCGCCCGCCGGGGCTACAACAGGACTCGCAACCAGCGGATCCTTCCGGAAGTGATCACGACCGAGCAGATGGCCGCCACGGTCCGGGTCGGGGCTGAGGGCCGGGCAAATCACGCCGTCCTCAACGCCCGGCCGCTTCAATCCGACGCGAGCCATCTGCCCATCCCGGCGTACGTCCTGGGTGCGTGGCTGGGTGATGGCCACTCGGCCTCGGCGCGGCTGACCAGCGAGGACGACGAGATCCCCGCGCTGATCAGGCAGTTCGGGATCGTCTGCGAGTTGAAGGGCGATCGCGTCTACTCACTGCGCCTTCCGGCTCCGTCCCCTGTGTCGGAGCGGCGACGGCAGTGCCCGGACTGCGGTGCGGCGTACTCGGGGGGCGTGCGATGCGCGGAGTGTCACGCCGATCACGGCACGCTGCAGGCTCAGTTGAGGACGCTCGGTGTCCTGGGCGACAAGCACATCCCGGTCTGCTATCTGCGTGCCCCCGAAGCGGATCGGCGAGCGCTGTTGGCCGGCCTTCTCGACACCGACGGCACGTTGGTGCGGAACGGCGGTTCGGTGCAGCTGGCGCTGACCAACGAGCGCCTGGCGATGGACGCCTGGGAGTTGATCCTGAGCCTGGGCTACAAGTGCACCCACCGGACCAAGGCGGTGGCGGGCCGGACCTCCGCGAGCTCGACGGCACACATCCTCACCTTCTCCACCGTCGATGATGTGTTCTGGATGCGCCGCAAGGCGGATCTACACCGCGAGATCCGGCCTCGCTCGACGGCGAGGATCGGGCGCCGATACGTCGTCGACGTCCGACCGGTTGCCTCCGTGCCGGTGCGCTGCGTCGAGGTCGACAACGCCGATCATCTCTACCTGGCCGGGCGGGCGATGATCCCAACGCACAACTCCACGCTGGGCCTGGACCTCTGCCGTGCCGCGTCGATCCACAACAACCTGACCAGCGTCATCTTCAGCCTGGAGATGACCAAGTCCGAGATCACTATGAGGATGCTCTCGGCCGAGGCCCGGATCCCGCTGAACAACATGCGTAACGGCCACATGACCCACGACGACTGGGACCGCCTGGCCCGCAAGATGGGCGAGGTCTCCAGCGCCCCGATGTTCATCGACGACAGCCCGAACATGACGATGATGGAGATCCGCGCCAAGGCCCGGCGGCTCAAGCAGCGCCACGACCTGCGCCTCATCGTCATCGACTACCTGCAGCTGATGACCTCGGGCAAGAAGGTCGAGTCCCGCCAGCTGGAGGTCTCGGAGTTCTCCCGGCAGATCAAGCTGCTGGCCAAGGAGCTCGGCGTGCCCATCGTCGCCCTCTCCCAGCTGAACCGTGGTCCCGAGCAGCGCGCCGACAAGCGCCCGATGATGTCCGACCTGCGTGAGTCCGGCTCGATCGAGCAGGACGCCGACATCGTCATGCTGCTGCACCGCGAGGACGCCTACGAGAAGGAGTCCACCCGCCCCGGCGAGGCCGACGTCATCGTCGCCAAGCACCGCAACGGCCCCACCCGCGACGTCACCGTCCTCTTCCAGGGTCACTACTCCCGCTTCGTCGACATGGCCCGCTGAGCAGGCGGTGGCTGTGTGAGGGGTCTTACCTGGCGTTTCGTCGGTACGTGCGTCTACACTCGCTTTCACCACGACCGGCCCGCCTGCATCGCAGGTCAGGGCCGGTCTTCGTTTGGACCGGCGATCGCATATGACAGGTGACTCTCGGTCGTACGACAAGCCCTGGCTCAGCTTCGAAGAGCAGGCCGAGAAGCTGGTCGCCCGCGGGATGAAGGACGCCGAAGAGCACCTGGCTGACTTCGCGGGAGGACTTCGTGGAGCACTTCAAGAGCCGGTACGACGGTCGCCTGCCGATCTGGGTGGCTACAGAGATCCTTCAGTTCGGGCAGCTGGTCAAGCTGTATCAGTTCGCACCGTACGAATCCCGGGTCGAGATCGCGAGCGATGTCGGCGCTCGGGCTGATGAATACAGCTCGTGGCTCAAGTCTCTCAACATCGTTCGCAACGTAGCGGCGCATCACAGCCGGTTGTGGAACCGGTCGATCGGCCTGAAGCCGAAGCTCAGTCAGCGGCGGGATGATCCCGATCTCGGTCATGCCGTGAACAGCGTGGACCGTGTCTATGGAGTGATCGCGGTGACGGTGTATCTACTGCGCCGATTCGGTTTGGACACCGAGACGGCAGATCTTCGTGGGGTCCTCGGTTCGTTCCCGGACATTGCGGGAATCAGCCCGACGATGATGAAGCTCACCGCGAACTGGGCCGGCGAGCGGCTGTGGAGTGAGCGTTGACGCTTGCTCACGAGGCGGTCGCTACGGTTCAGGGCAACGAGCCCCGGAGCGAGGAGTCAGCCATGGACCTGTTCGAGATCGACCAGACCGAGCGCCTGAGCCGGGAGGCGGCGGCCGCCAAGCTGCACGCGCTCGCCGACGCCCTGGCCCGGCACAACTCCGTGGAGTTCCAGCGGGCCGGCAAGACGATCACCGTGAGCATCCCCGACGAGATCGAGCTCAAGGTCGAGGTCGAGCTGGGCGAGGAGAACGAGCTGGAGATCGAGCTCACCTGGTGAGTCGCCAGCGGCGCGACGCCACTGCCCGCACCCACGGCTCACGTACGCCGCCATGACGCGCCGGCCGCCAGGTGAGGCCGGACCGCGTCGATCAGCCGGCGATGTGTCTCGGTGTCCGCGGCGACGACGAGCCCACGGCCGGACTCCAGCGTCTGGCCGGACAGGTCGGTGACGACGCATCCCGCCGCCCGCGCCACGGCGATGCCCGCCGCGAAGTGGATGTTCTCCCGGAACGCGCCGTCGCTGACGTAGCCCGCGCGCCGCCCCGCGGCGACCCAGGCCACGGCGAGTGTCGTGGACAGCACGCGGACCCCGAAGGCCTCTCGGAAGGCGGGATCCCCGACGAGCTGGGGTCCGAGGAAGGGCCGGTCGAGCGGTCCGTCGCAGTTCACGTCGACCAATCGCGACACCGAGGAGGGGCGCAGCGGCTCGTCGACGCCCGCTCGGCGTACGGCCGCGGTCTCCTCATCGCACCAGAACACCTCGTCGGCGATCGGATCCGCCGAGACGCCGATCAGCGCGCTGCCGCGATCGACCAATGCCACGTTGACCGCGACCAGCGGAGTGCGCGCGGCGAAGTTGAGCGTGCCGCAGATCGGGTCCACCAGCCAGCGCCTGTCGTTGCTCCCGGGAGCCACGCCGCTCTCCTCGCCGAGGCGGCCGTCCTCCGGCCGCTGCGCTGCGATGACCTCGAAGATCGCGCGCTCGGCATCGATATCGGTGTCGGTGGCGAAGTCCAGACCCGACTTCGCATGGCGGGCGATGTCGCCGCCGTATGCGGCTCGCACGACTCTCGCTCCTGCGGCGACGGCCTGGAGCGCGACATCGAGGTCGGTGGACGAGCTCACGGGACTATCGTCGCCGATCAGTCCCGCGACATTGCTTGTCGAGGGGCGAAAGATGGGTGGTAGCACCGATACCGAGGCGGCGGCGGCGCGACTTGACTGAAGGAATGTCGCCAGAGCTGTCCCTCGGTCCGTCGAGCCGCTCCCCCACCAGGCAGGTGCCCTGATGGGGTTCGCGGCCGAGTTGGCGATCTCCGTCGGGATGCTCTGCGCGGCGGTGGGGTTCGCCGTCGGCCTGGCGATCGGCCGGGGCCGGCAGCCGCGCTGGGTGGAGAAGGGCAGCTTCGTCCACAAGGTGTCGATCGGGTTCGCCACCCTGGACCGGCTCGATGCCGAGCTCCTCCGGTTCGAGGTCGAGCCGGGGTCGAAGCTCGCGGGCGTCGAGGTCGACGAGCTGCGACTGCCCGACCGGTCGGCCATCTCCCTGGTGACCCGAGGTCCGCGTGTGTTCGTGCCCGAGGGCCGCACGACGCTGCGGGTCGGCGACCAGGTGCTCGCGGTGGCGGCGCGCGACCAGGTGGGCCGGGTCGAGGACCGGCTCCGCTCGGTGAGCCGCTTCGGCAGGCTCGCCGCCTGGTACGAGCCGCTCGAGCCGACCAACTCCGCCGAGGCGCTCGGCGTCCGGAGGAGAGCGGCGTGATCCTCACCTCCGCCGCGCTCTCCATCTTCATCGTCGCCTACGCCCTCATCGCCACCGAGCGCGTCCACCGGGTCGCGGCCGCGCTCGGCGGCGTCGCGGCGATGACGGTCATCGGCCTGGTCGACGCGCAGTCGGCGTTCTTCGACCACCACACCGGCATCGACTGGAACGTCATCTTCCTGCTCTTCGGGATGATGGTGATCGTCGGCGTCCTCAAGCAGACCGGGCTCTTCGAGTTCCTGGCGCTGTGGGCCGCGCGGACGTCCGGCGGGCACCCCTACAAGCTGCTCGTCCTGCTGGTGCTGATCGGTGCCGTCGTGGCCCCGATCCTGGACAACGTGACCTGCGTCCTGCTGGTCGCGCCGGTCACGCTCTCGGTCTGCCGGCGGCTGGGTCTGCCCTCGGCGCCGTACCTCATCTCGCTGATCCTCGCCTCCAACATCGGCGGCACGGCGACGCTCATCGGCGACCCGCCCAACATCATCATCGGCAGCCGGGCCGGGCTGAGCTTCAACGACTTCCTGGTGCACTCGCTGCCGCTGACGGTGATCCTGCTGGTCGGGTTCGTGGTGATGGCACGGTGGCTCTTCCGCCACGACCTCTCCGCGCCCGTCGATGTCGGCGACGCGCTCGGCGACCTGCAGCCGCGCGACGCCATCACGAACATGCGGCTGCTGGTGCGGTGCCTGGTCGTGCTGGGCCTGGTGATGATCGCCTTCAGCCTGCACGCCGCCTTGCACCTCGACCCCTCGATCGTGGCCATGCTCGGCGCCGGCGCGACCGTGCTGGTGGCGCGCAGCGAGCCCGAGGAGTTCCTCGAGGAGGTCGAGTGGGGCACGCTCGCCTTCTTCATGGCGCTCTTCGTCCTCGTCGGCTCGCTGGTGCAGGTCGGCGTCATCGGCCGGGTCGCGGAGTTCGCGGCCGAGGCCATGGGCGGCCAGCCGCTGCTCGCCTCCACCGTCCTGCTCTTCGGGTCGGGCATCATCGGCGCCTTCGTCGACAACATCCCCTACACGACCGCGATGGTGCCGATCGTGGAGGAGATGGTGGCGGCCAGCGGAGCCTCCGGCGCGGAGAGTCCGCTGTGGTGGGCGTTCGTCTTCGGCGCCGACCTCGGCGGCAACGCCACGGCCGTCGCGGCCGGGGCGAACGTCGTGGTGCTGGGCATCGCGGCCAAGGCCGGCGAGCCGATCAGCTTCTGGAAGTTCACCAAGTACGGCGTCGTGGTGACCGTGGCGACGCTGCTGGTCGCCTGGGTCTGGGTCTACGCCCGCTACTTCCTCCTGGCCTGAGCGAGTGAGCCCGCGGCCGTTGGTGGGCTGTTAGCGGACGAGCCTAGGGTCGTGCCACCCGCGTACGCCGACCCAGGAGATCCCGATGCAGCCCTCATCCCGCCGCCGCCGGCGAGCCGGCCTGGTCGCGCCGGTCGCCGCCCTGGCGCTCCTCGCCCCGCCCGGACTCGCGACCGCGACCACCGGCGACGGCTCCCGGGCGGGCGCCGAGGGCGCCGTGGCCAAGAAGCACCGGCCGCCGGTCAAGGGCGCGTGGACGATCGACGACCCCGAGATGTCCGGCGGGTTCAGGATCAAGGGCAAGGCGAAGAAGCCGAAGATCGTGAAGTTCACCATCACGGTGCTCGACGACGAGGGTCCGCGCGGGGTCGGCTGCGCGCCGGCCGGCACCACGCTGACGGTCAAGGGCGCCATCAAGCTGAAGAAGGGCAAGAAGTTCGCCAAGAGCACGCACTCGTTCGGGCACTGGTGGCTCATCGCCAAGAGCGACGGCGCCTACGACAACGACACCTACTACAACTACCTGGGGGTCAAGCCGCTCCCCGTGAAGGTGACGGTCGGCCGGACCGGGACGACCGACATGCTCATGGCCGGCTACTGGGACGCCAACGTGGCGCGCAAGAAGCAGCGGATGACCAAGTTCACGCTGATCGACCCGGCGCCGGGCGGGGGATGGTGCCGCTACGACCCGTACATGTTCCTCCCGGCCAAGGCCGCCAAGCGCTAGCGATCCATGACCGCCGGCCGACACGCCGCGTCGGTGGGTGCGCGGAGGGCCCGGCCGGCTCTAGGTTGCTGTCCGCGCCGGTGAACGTGCCTGGATCCGGCGCCATCCCGGCGGGCGCCTCCTCGCCCTCCGGGTGACGGCCGTGGGTCAGGTGGTTCTGGGGAAGGAACTCACCGACCTGCGGCCGTCGGCCTGTCCGCGGCCCCGGGGTCCTCTAGACCGGTCCTCTGACCTTTTTGGGCGTTTCGCGTGACCTTCTCCGGGAGGCCTCGTTGTATCGGTCAACACCAGCGGGCGAGCGCGATTCACCACCCTCCCTGGCGCTCGCCTGGTTTGCCCGTCGGCCCGCCCCTCCCTTGGCCCGGCGGGCATGGTGCTTTTCAGGGGTCGTTCTCGGCCGCGTTCGGCCCCCGGGCTCAGCCCAGTGGGACGACGTACGACTCGACCCGGCAGACCCGGTCGCCGCGGAAGACGAAGAGGTCGGCGAAGGCGCCGGTGAAGCTGCCGCCGTCGGGTGTGGGCGCGGTGACCCTGCCGGTGGCGACCACGGTGTCGCCGGCGTCGAGCAGTCGCTCCTCGGTGATCACCGGCATGCCGGTGGTGTGGGCCCGGTCCATCTCGCCGAGGTAGGCGTCCTTCCCCTCCAGCCGGCCGTGGCCGACGATCTCCCACACCACGTCGTCGGTCAGGCAGGCGGCGACGCCCTCCTTGTCGACGGCGGCATAGGCGGACAGGTAGGCGCGGACGACATCGGCGTGTGCGGTCATCGGCAGGCTCCTCGGCGGCGACGGCGGCGGTGACAGCGGTTCGGGGTCACCGTAGTGCGCGGGCGCACCGGTTGTCGCCGGGGTCTGGCATCCCTATCGCGAACACTGTAACAATGCTACTGTCGCAGTCATCGCTGTTCCAAAGACACTGTGACAGTGAACCTGTCAACGATTTGCTTCGCGATCGGGGTCCTCCGCCCATGACATCTGTCGTCCCTCCGCCGCCGCGGATCGGCCTGGCCGAGGGCTTCCGCGAGGGCTGGCGGGACCGGGCCCGGCTGCAGATCGCCGGGGAGGGGCGGGCGATGCTGGCGCTGGCCGGTGGGATCGGCGCCTCGCTGGTGCGCTCGATCGCGCGCCGCCGCTTCCCGGTGGAGGAGCTGGCCACCCAGACCTGGTTCACCATCCGCGTGTGCAGCCTGCCGGCGCTGGCGGTCTCGGTGCCCTTCGGCGTCATCCTGGCCCTGCAGGTGGGCATCCTCTCCCTGCAGGTCGGCGCGGTCTCCTTCACCGGAGCCGGCAACACCCTGGCGGTCATCCGGCAGGCCGCGCCGATGATCACCGCGCTCATGCTCGCCGGCGTCGCCGGATCGGCCATCTGCGCCGACCTCGGCGCACGCAAGATCCGCGACGAGCTCGACGCCTTGGAGGTCATGGGCATCTCGACCGTGGAGCGGCTGGTGCTGCCGCGCGCGATCGCCACGGTCTTCGTCGCCTGCATGCTCAACGGCGTGGTGATGTTCTTCTCGATCGTCACCACCCTGCTGGTGAGCGTGGTGACGATGAACCTCGCGCCGGGCACGTACCTGGCCTCGGTCTCCACCCTGGCCTCGATGGCCGACCTGTGGCTCTCGCTGTTCAAGGCCCTGGTCTTCGGGATCATCTGCTGCGTCGTCGCCGCCCACAAGGGCCTGACCGTCAAGGACGGGCCGGCCGGTGTGGGCGACGCGGTGACCAGCGCGGTGGTGATCAACTTCGTCCTTCTCTTCGCGGCGAACTTCGCCATCTCGCAGATCGCCGCGGGCTTCATGAGAGGGCCCCTGGGATGAGCCCGAGGACCGACGCCCGGACGAGCACGAGCCGCGCGCTGACGACCGGCGCGGCGGTCGACGTCGCGGCCGGGCATGCCGTCGACCATGCCGCCGGCATCGGCGAGCAGCTGGTCTTCGCCTGGCGGGCACTGCTCAGCGTCCCGGTGGCGATGCGCCACCACCGCGGCCAGATCGGCCGGGTGCTGGCCGAGGTCACCCTCGGGTCCGGCCTCATCGTCGTCGGCGGTGGCGTGGTCGGCGTGGTGCTGCTGCTCTCCACGCTGACCGGCACCGAGGTCGGCCTGGAGGGGCACAACGGCCTGTCCGCGATCGGCCTGGCGCCGCTCACCGGCTTCATCTCGGCGTACGCCAACACCCGTGAGCTGGCGCCGATGGTGGTGTCGCTCGCCTTCGCCGCGCGCATCGGCTGCGGCTTCACCTCACGCCTGGGCGCGATGCGGATCAACGAGGAGGTCGACGCGATCGAGTCGATGGCGATCCGGCCGATCCCCTACCTGATCGGCACCCGGCTCATCGCCGCGCTCACCGTGGTGGTGCCGCTCTACATCCTCGGCCTGGTCGGCACCTACCTGGCTACCGACTTCATGGTCACCCATCTCTACGGCCAGTCCGCGGGGACCTACGACCACTACTTCCGGGTCTTCGTGGTGCCCCGCGACGTTCTGCTCTCCGGGGCCAAGGTGGTCGTCCTGACCACCCTGGTGACGCTGATCCACTGCTACCACGGCTTCACCGCCAGCGGCGGCCCCGCGGGGGTGGGCCGCGCCACCGGGCGGGCGATCCGGGCCAGCATCGTCACCTTGGTGGTCGTGGACATCCTGCTGACGCTCCTCTTCTGGGGGCCCAACGACCAGCCGATGATCTCGGGGTGAGCCGATGGTCTCCGAGGCGCTCTTCCCGCTGCCGGACCGCGGACTGCGGCTCCGGCTGGCCGCGCTCGCGGCGATCGCGGGCCTGCTCTTCGCCGCCGGCAGCGCCTGGCTGGCGCTGTCGTTCGTCGGACTGGTCGGCCGTGACGTCCCGGTGACCGTCCGGGTGACGACGCTGGGCGACTCGCTGGGGGTCAACTCGGGCGTGAAGTTCCGCGGCCTGCGCGTGGGCCGGGTGCTCACCCTCGACCATGCCGTCGACGGCGGGAGCTACACGGCCCACGTCGTCATCGAGCGCCAGTACGCCGGACAGGTGCCGGCCTCCGTCGTCGCCCGGGTGCTGCCCGGGACCATCTTCGGCGCCGACTTCGTGGACCTGGTGGAGCCACGCTCCTCGGGAGGGGGCGCCGCGCCGGCGCGGGCGATCCGCGCCGGCGCGGTCATCGGGCCGGACACCTCCGCGCCGACCATCCGGCTCATGGACACCTTCAGCGCCACCCAGCGCGTGCTCGGCGCCATCGACCCGGCGTCGATGGATCAGGCGCTCTCCCAGCTGGCGGCCGCCCTGGACGGGCGCGGCGAGGACATCGCCGGCTTCGTCACCCGGGCCAACCGGCTGCTCGGCGAGGCGGGCCGCGCCGAGCCCGCCCTGTACGCCGACCTGGACCTGATCGCCGACAGCCTGCGCACGACCGCCGACGTCGAGCCGGCCCTGGCCCGCACCCTGCGCGACTCGCTGCCGATCGCCCGGACGATCGCCGCCAAGGCCGCCGGGACCGAGCGGCTGCTGGACAGCAGCACCCGGCTCACCGGGGACATGGCGGTCTTCCTGCGCGACCACGGCGCCGAGCTGGGCGCGATGCTGGACGCGGTGATGCCGACGTACCGCGCCTTCGTCGGCGGCATCGGTCCCTTCGAGACCATCCTGCGGATGGCCGTGACCGTGCTGGACAACGGCGCCAAGGCGGTCAAGATCAAGGACGGCGCCATCCAGATGCGGGCGCAGTTCCTCGTCGACCTGATGAACCCCTACTCCCCGGCCGACTGCCCCCGCTACGGGAGCCTGAAGGGGAGCAACTGCCGATGAGGATCGCCGCCCAGGTCCACCGGTCGCGCTGGCAGCTGGCCGGGATCGCCGCCTTCACGGTGGTGTCGCTGCTGCTCACCCTGCTCGTCGCGGGCACGCTCGCCTCCGGCGGCCACGGCAACACGACGACCTTCAAGGCGCTCTTCCGCGACGCGACCGGGCTCAAGAAGGGCGATGACGTGCGCATCGCCGGCGTGCTCGTCGGGTCGGTGGAGGACATCCGGCTGGAGGGCAAGCACGCCCTGGTGACCTTCCGGGTCGAGGAGGATCAGCCGGTCTACGACACCTCGGTCGCCACGATCGACTACCTCAACCTGATGGGCCAGCGCTACGTCGAGCTGAGCCGTCCCGCCGAGGAAGGGCGGCGCCTGGCCGACGGCGCGACGATCCCGTTGGAGCGGACCGCGGAGGGCCTGGATCTCACCGCGATGTTCAACGCCTTCAAGCCGCTCTTCGAGCTGATCCAGCCCGACGACGTCAACCGGCTGGCCGACAACATCATCCAGGTCTTCCAGGGCCAAGGCGGCGCGCTGCAGCACCTCACCGACCAGACCGCCCGGCTCACCTCCACCCTCGCCGATCGCGACGAGGTGATCGGCGCGGTCATCGAGAACGTCAGCGCGGTCATGGACACCGTCGCCGAGCACCGCACCGAGATGAGCGCGATGGTCGGTCAGCTCGACGACCTGACCGGCACGATCGCCGGCCACAAGGAGCAGATCGGCGCGACCATCGACGGCGTCTCCGGGCTGGTGGAGGTCTTCTCCGGCCTGGTGAGCGAGATGCGCCCGACCGTGGACAAGGACGTCGCCGCGCTGGGCGGCTGGGCGACCTCCTTCGCGCGCCAGTCGCCGCGGATCAGGGCGGCGCTGACCGACGTACAGCTGCTGCTGGCGACGTACGTGAAGACGCTGGGACTGGGCAGCTACCTGAACACCTACGTCTGCAAGTCCAGCATCCAGCTCGGTGACAGCGGCCCGACGATCTCCCTCTCCCCGTCGTCGAGGAGGTCGGATCGATGCCGATGAGCAGGCGCGTGATCGTCATCGTCGTCGTGATGCTCCTTGCCGCGGCGGGGATCGTCCACCTCCGCGACCGGGGCACCGACCTGCGCGTCGAGCTGCCCGACGCGGCCGGCATCCGCGGCGGCGACGACGTGCGCATCGCCGGCATCGACGTCGGCACCGTCACCGGCATCGCCGCCGAGGGCGACAAGGTGCTGGTCTCGATCAGGCTGGAGCGGGGCGTCTCGGTCCCGGCCGACACCCGGACCGAGGTCAAGCTCGGATCGCTGCTGGGGCAGCGCTATCTCGACCTGCGGCCCGGTGACGGTCGCGCGCTCGGCGACGGCGACACGATCACGCTGGCGCGGGCCCACGGCGCCTACACCATCGAGCGGTTCTGGCTCGACAGCGCACCGGCGCTGACCCAGCTCGACCTGGGCAAGCTCTCCCGGGCCGTGGACGTGCTCTCCTCCGACCTGGCCGTGTCGCCGCGATCCTCGCGCGACGCGCTGAGCGGCCTGGCGGCCGTCGCCGAGATCGCCGTACGCCGCGACGCGCAGGTGGGCCGGCTGCTCACCGCGACCCGGACCGTCACCGACGAGGTGGTCGCCCAACGTCAGCAGATCACCAGCCTGATGACCAACGCGGACGAGGTCTTCACCATGATCGCCCGGCGTCGCGAGGCTCTCGACGTGCTGCTGCGGGAGAGCCGCCGCCTGGTGACCGAGCTCAACGCGATGGCGAGGACCAATGCCGCGCCGATGGCCGAGGCGCTCACTCAGCTGCGCACGATCCTCACCGTGCTGCGCAAGCACCGCAAGGATCTGGCCGACACCCTGGAGCTGGCGGCGCCGGCGATGCGGCTCTACGTGAACTCCGCCGGCGACGGCCCGTGGCTGGGCGTCAACGCGCCGTACTTCATCATGCCCGACAGCTTCTGGTGCCTGACCCGGAAGGACATCGGATGTCGATGACGGAGGGGAAGGCCCCGCAGCGCTGGGCGATCGGGCCGATGACCCGGGTCCGCCTGGCCGTGCTCGCGCTCGCGGTGGTGCTGCTGGTCGTCGCGGCCGTCCGGCTTCCGGGCGCCGGGCGGCAGTCCCTCGAGCTGAGCGCGGACTTCGCCGACACGACCGGCATCTACGTGGGCAACGAGGTGCAGTACCTCGGCGTGCCGATCGGCGAGATCACCGGCATCGAGCCGCGCGGGCCGGTGATGCGGGTGCGGATGGAGATCGACGCGGGCACGCCGATCCCGAAGGAGGCCGGCGCCGAGATCCTCCAGTCCGCACTGCTCACCGACCGCTACGTGCAGCTCGGTCCGGCGTACGAGGGCGGCGCGAGGCTGGCCGACGGCGCGCACATCGACGCGAAGCACACCCGCTCCCCGATCAACCTCGACGACGTCGGCAAGGCCGTGGACAACCTGATCCTGGCCCTCGACCAGACAGGGCCGGGCGGCCGCGACATCGGCGATCTCCTGCACGCCACGGCCGAGACCTTCGACGGCAACGGCGGTCGCGTGCGCGACCTGCTGATGACCAGCCGGCAGGCGCTCGCCGCGATCAACGACAAGTCGCCGGACCTGAAGGCGGTCGTGAGCAACCTCGCGGTGCTCGCCACGACCCTCGGCCAGCGCGACGCCCTGATCCGGCGGTTCACCGCCAACCTGGCCACCAGCTCGCAGGTCGTCGCCGACCAGTCCGCCAGCCTCGACCAGACGCTGCGCTCGCTGGAGCAGCTGACCGCCAGCGTCACCACGTTCGTCCGCAAGAACAGGTCGAAGCTGACCACCAACCTGCGCGACGTCGCCGCGGTCGCCGAGACCATCCGCGGCCAGCAGGACGCGCTGGCCCAGATCTTCGACCTGATGCCCACCGGCGCGGAGAACATCGCCCGCGCCTTCGACAAGGAGCGCGGCGCCATCCGGGTCCAGTTCGCGCTGCGCGACACCCTGATCTTCTCCAACCTGGTCCGCGCGCAGGTGTGCGCCTCGACCCTGGGCCTGGCCTGTGCCTTCCTCTTCACCGCCGACGGCACCGGCGCGCTCGACGTCCTCCTCGACGCGATCCGCGACGCGGTCCCCGGGAGCCTCCCGTGATCGGGCCGGTACGCCGAGGAGGCCGGCCGGTCCGCGTCATCGCCGGCGTCCTGGTCGCGCTCGTGCTGCTCGGTGGCTGCGGGACGCTGCGCGACGTGCCGCTGCCCGGGCTCGTCTCCGGGCCGACGTACCCGATCAGCGCGGAGTTCACCAACGCGCTCGGCCTGCCCGAGCAGGCGGCGGTGCGCTACCGCGGCGCCACGATCGGCGAGGTCACGCAGGTGCACACGAAGGACTACCGCGCCGTCGTGGGCATGAAGATCAGCGACAAGGTCAGCGTGCCGGCCGGGGTCCGCGCCGAGATCCGGTTCAGCTCGCCGATGGGCGAGGCGTTCGTCGAGCTCACCGCGCCCGACGATCGGGCCGAGACGGCGCGACTGCGGGCCGGGTCGGTGATCGGTCTCGACGCCACGTCGCAGGCGCCCAGCGCCACCGACCTGCTGGCCTCGGTCTCCACGCTGGTGACCGGGGGCAGCTTCGCGGACATGAAGGTGATCATCGGCGAGCTGAACACCGCGCTCAGTGGCAACGCCGGCGATGTGCGCGAGCTGGTCGGCCGCCTGGACACCACGCTCACCCACCTCAACCAGCACACCGCCCGGTTCGACCGGGCGCTCAACGCGCTCGGCACGGTCAGCGGCCAGCTCGTCGGCGACCGCGCCCTGCTGGATCGCGCGCTGGACGACCTCCCGCCGGCGATCGCCACGCTGAGCAGGCAGCGCGACCGCATCCTCGCGCTGATGAAGCGGCTGCGGGAGCTCTCGCACAGCGGCACCCGCACGATGGTCGCCACCCGTCGCTCGCTGACCTCGGTGATGCGCGACCTGGGGCCGATCCTGCGCACCCTGGAGCGCAACGAGCGCACGTTCGGGCCGATCTTCGACGGGATCCGCGACTTCGGCCGTGCCTCGGACACGGCCGGCTACGGGCTCTTCGCCAACTTCGACCTGACCACGGTGATCCAGCCCGCCGACCTGGTGAAGCTCGCCGGCCGCGCCCGCGCGGACCGGATGAGCAGCCAGGCCGTCGAGAGGGGCTCACGATGAGCCGCCTGGACCAGCAGGCCCTGCGCCGGCGTACCCGGATCGCCGAGGTGCTCCTGGCCGTCATCGTCGTGGTCGGCGCGCTGATCGTGGGCGAGTCGATCGTCTCCGGATCGATCTTCCGCCCGCCGTACACGGTGACCGTCGATCTGCCCAATGCCGCCGGGCTGCATGCCCGCTCCGACGTCGCCTACCGCGGCCAGCACATCGGCACGGTCACCCGGGTCCGGCTCAGCGGCACCGGCGTCCGGGCCACGCTCGCGATCGACCGGGGTGTCGAGGTCCCCCGCGACAGCCAGATCGTGGTCGCCAACCTCTCCGCCGTGGGCGAGCAGTACGTCGACATCCGGCCGCGCACCGCGACGGGCCCGTTCCTCGCCGACGGGGAGGTCGTGGACGCCCAGGACGCCGTCCTGCCGCTGCCGACCTGGCGCCTGCTCGCCGACGCCCAGCACATCCTCGAGCGGATCGACGTGGCCGACGTGCGTACCATCTCCCGCGAGGTCAGCGCGGCGTTCGGGCACGGCGACCTGGACCTGCCCGGCCTGGTCGACGAGGTCGGCCGCAGTCTGGATCTCGCCGAGGAGCTCAGCCCCACGCTCTTCGGCCTGCTGCGGGACGCCCGGACCCCGCTGCGGACCGTCTCCGACCTGGATCCGCAGATCCGCACCTTCGTCGCCAACGCGCGCACGATCACCGCCGCGCTGAGGGAGGCGAGCCCGGCCGTGGCCCGGCTCATCGACCAGGGAGCGGTCGTCATCCCGATCGTCTCCCGCGAGTTCCGGTCGATGTCGCCGGTGCTGGTCAGCCTGCTCGAGTCCGGCACGCCGGTCGCGCGGATGGCCAGCAGCCACCTGCGCGGCCTGGCGCACTGGTACGCCTGGACGCCACGGCAGATGGAGGCGATGGCGACCGGCACCCGCGACGGCGCGGGTCACGTCGTGCTGGTCATCACCGCGGCGAAGAACTGCCGGTACGGCAAGGACGTCTCGCCGTACCAGAAGGACGTGGGCCTGCCGCTGAGCGCGCGGTGCACCACGACCAAGCCCGACATGCAGCAGCGCGGGGCGCAGTACGTCCCGCGCCAGTAGAGAGATGAGGACCCCATGGACTTCCGACTGCCCGAGTCCGCCGAGGTGGTGCGCGCCGGAGTGGCCGCCGTCGCGGCGAAGTACGACCACGCCTACTGGTCGCGCTGCGACGAGGAGCACAGGTTCCCCGAGGAGGTGTTCGCCGACCTGGCCGACGGTGGCTGGTTCGGCCTGTGCGTCCCCGAGGAGTACGGCGGCGGTGGCCAGGGTCTGCTCGAGCTGGCCGTCGCCAACGAGGCGCTGTGCGCGTCCGGTGGCACGGCCGGCACGTTCTTCTACATCACCACCCCCGGCTTCGGCGCGATGACGATCACCCGGCACGGCACCGAGGAGCAGCGCCGGCGACTGCTGCCGGACCTGGCCGCCGGCCGCATCCAGTTCGCGCTCGCCCTGACCGAGCCCGACGCGGGCAGCAACGCCATCGCCATCTCCACCTCGGTACGCCGCGACGGCGAGGACTTCCTGATCAAGGGACAGAAGGTCTGGATCTCCAACGTCGAGAACGCCGACTGGATGCTCGTCGTGGCCCGCAGCATCCCGGCGGAGGAGGCCCGACCGCGCACGAACGGCTTCACCCTGCTGCTGGTCGACGTCCGCGAGGCGCTGGCCGCCGGCACGCTGAGCTACACCCCGATCCCCAAGCTGGGCAGCAACATCCTGACCTCGAGCCAGGTCTTCCTCGACGACGTGCGGGTCCCGGCCGAGAACGTCGTCGGCGAGGTGGACGCCGGCTTCGGCGTGCTGTGGGACGTGCTCAATCCCGAGCGCGTGCTCGCCGCGGCCGGAGGGGTCGGCGCGGCCGAGGCCGCCCTGGACGTCGCCTGCCGCTATGCCCGCGAGCGTGAGGTCTTCGGCCGGCCGATCGGGGCGAACCAGAGCATCCAGTTCCCGCTCGCCCAGATCAAGGCCAAGGTCGAGCTGGGCCGACTGATGACCTACAAGGCGGCCTGGCTCTTCGACCAGGGCCTCCCGTGCGGCAACGAGGCCAACGTCGCCAAGCTCACCGGCGCCCAGGCCGCGTGGGAGGCCGCCGACCAGGCGTTCCAGACGCTGGGCGGGATGGCCTACTCCAAGGAGTACCCGGTCGAGCGCCTCTTCCGCGACGCCCGGATCGGGAAGAGCATTCCGGTGAGCGAGCAGCTGGTGCTGGCCCACATCGGCACGCAGATGCTGGATCTGCCGCGCAGCTACTGAGGAGGCCGTCATGGCCAGGACGACGGAAGAGCTGCCCGCGGTGCCGCTCGGGCCGGGCGCGGCCGCGTGGTACGCCACCGGTGACATCCGCGGGCCGCTGCTCTCGATCCGGACGCTGGTGCTCCAGGTCGCCCATCCGATGGTGGGCGCCGGCGTCGGCGAGCACTCGGTCTACAAGACCGACCCCTACGGCCGGCTGTGGCGCACCGTCGACTCCCTGCTGCGCCAGGTGTACGGCGGGTACCACTCCGCGGAGGAGGGTCGCCGCCTCCTCGAGATGCACCGCGACATCAAGGGCGTCGACGCCGAGGGCCGCCGCTACCACGCGCTCGATCCCGGCGCCTATCTCTGGGTGCACGCCACCATGTTCGACGCGTGGCGGCTCTTCCTGCGCGACTACGGCCCGGGGCTGACGCCGGCCCAGGAGCGGCAGCTCTTCGACGAGTGGCGCCGGGTCGGCCTGCTCATCGGCGTACGACCCCGGGTGATGCCCGCGACGGTCGAGGAGTTCGACGCCTACTGGGCCTCGATGCTGCCCACGCTGGAGGACAACCCGGTGGTGCAGGACCTGCTCCACAACGGGCCGCGGCGGCCGCCGTACGTCCCCATCCCGGAGTGGGCGATGCGGGCGATGAGCGCGCCGCTGCTGTGGCTGCAGCGCAGCTTCGTCGCCGAGACGCTCGACCCGGCGCTGGCCGAGCGGTTCCGGCTGCCGCGCACCCGTCGTACGGCGCGGCACACGCGGCAGCTGACCGCCTTCGCCGCTCTGCTCGGCCGTCTCCCGGGTCCGCTGCGGGTCAGCCCGGTCGCCCTCCTGGCGATGCGCCGGACGGCCCGCGACCCGCGGATCCGCCCCGAGCCGGTGGCCTACCCCTGAGGCTCTTCGGGTACGTCGGTCAGCCGGCGCGCGGCCTGCTGGAAGTTGCCCACCACCGCGTCGAGGGTGAGCTGGCGCAGCCGGGTCATCGTGCGCTCCAGGTCGGCGGCGTCGGCGACGGTGTGGTCCTCGGAGCGCAGCGGCTCGATGATGTCGGTGCGCATGATGTCGCGCAGCCGATCGACCAGGTCGTTCATCGCCTCGCGGATCGCGTCGCCGGCGGCCTTCGCGGTGGAGAGCGGGACCTGCAGGTCCAGCAGCCCGACGCCGACGTCGAAGGTCGGCAGGATCTCGTAGCGGGCCTCGGCGCCCTCGCCGACGCGGCGCGTGGTGCCGAGCTGCTCCAGCATGGTGAGGTTCTCCTCGCTCAGCGGCCGGCCGGCGTGCCGGGCGAGCTCCTCGCGGCTCACGATCTGCGGGGGCGGCGGCGCCCAGGAGGAGAGCATGGCCAGGCGTAGCTCAAGGTCGGCGGCGGGAGTGTCGGGGTGGATCCGGCTCAGCTGCTGCTCGATGCCCGAGAGCGCGAAGCCGCGGTCCTGCATGGTGCGGATCAGCAGCAGCCGCACCCGGTGCCGGTCGTCGTAGAGGGCGATCCGGCCGCGGCGTCGCGCGGGCGGGATCAGCCCGAGACTGGCGTAGTAGCGGGTGGTCCGCACGGTGAGGCCGACCAGTCCGGCGAGCTCGTCGATGGTCCAGCCCTCCTCGACGGAGGGCTCGGCGACCGGCGACTGCGACATGCGCTCGATCTTATCACCATCACTGTCACAATCGAACTGTCACAGTAGCGCCCGGCCGTGCTGGGACCGGAACGTCGAGGTGCCCGACGGGGCGGGCTCAGCCGACGCCTCCGCCGCGTCTGGCGAGCCACGGGCCACCGCCGGGCACCACGACACCGTCACGTGGAGGTGACGGGTCCTTCCGGCGTCGCGTCGCGGGGAGCCGCGACGCGCGCGGGGTCGGGGACGACCACGACCGGCACGCGCGAGTGCCGGACGCAGTACTCGCTGACCGAGCCGAGCAGGGCCCGGCTCAGCACGCCCTTGCGCCCGCTGCCGACCACCAGCAGCGCGGCCTTGTCGCCGGCCTCGACCAGCGTGGCGCCGCTGTAGGTGTGCAGCACGACCTGCGAGACGGTCGGCTTCTCGGGCATCTCCGCGAGGATCTCGGCGAGCATCTGGTCCTGCACCTCGTGCGCGACCCGCTCCTGGTCCTCGAGGTCCTCGTAGGCGCCGGCCATGGCGAAGCCGTCCAGCGGCGTGGTGAGCGGGCTGCCCTGCAGCCACGTGGTGACCACCTGCACGGTGGCACCCCGCCGCACACCCTCGTGCAGCGCGAACTCCAGTGCCGCTCGGGACCCGGCCGAGCCGTCGACTCCCACGACGACGACGCCGGTGCTGTCGGTGACCATCGCTCCTCCTCGGTTGGGCTCACCACCACGCTCTCGCGCCGTACGCCGCCGGGCCAGGGTCCGCGGTCCCGCACCCGTGGGACCACCGCCCCTTGGCGAAACCGGGGAAAGACGAGAGGTTGGACGGTGGAGGTGAGGCATGACCAGCTCCAGCCCTGCGTCGACGTGGCTGGCACCCGAGGCGGCGGACGTCCTCTTGGCGGACGGAAGCGTGGCCGCGGTGCGACCGCTGCTGCCGGAGGACCGGGAGGGTCTGCGGCAGCTCCACGACGGAGTCACCGACGAGAGCCTGCGGATGCGGTTCTTCAACGCCAGCAGGCGTGCCGGCGACAAGTACGTCGACCACCTGTTCCCCGACGGCGAGCCGGTGGCGACCGCCCTGGTCGCGACCCGCGAGGGCCGGATCGTCGCGCTGGCGACGGCCGAGCCGGTCGACCGGCGTACCAGCGAGGTGGCCTTCCTGGTCGCCGACGAGGCGCACGGCCAGGGGCTGGGCAGCCTGCTGCTGGAGCACCTGGCGGCGATGTGCCGCGACCGGGGCATCACCACGTTCCATGCCGAGGTCCTGGCCGAGAACCACGCGATGCTGCAGGTCTTCGCCGACGCAGGCTTCGCGGCCGAGAGCCGCAGCGACGTCGCCGACGCGGGCGTCGTCGTGGTCACCCTGGACACCGCCGCCTCACCGGCCGCGCTGCTGGCCGCCGACGAGCGGGAGAGCCGCGCCGAGGCCCGGTCGCTGGCTCCGCTGATGCGCCCGCGGAGCGTGGCCGTGCTTGGCTGCCGGCGCGAGCCCGGCGGGATCGGCCGCGCGGTGCTCCGCTCGATCCGCGAGGGCGGCTTCACCGGCCGGCTGTACGTCGTGCACCCGGTGGCCGACGCCATCGATGACCTGCCGACCGTCCACCGGCTGGCCGACGTCCCCGAGCACGTCGACCTGGCCGTGATCGCGGTCCCCGCCGCCCGGGTGCTCGACGCGATGCGCGACGCCGCCGAGGCGGGCGTCTCGGTCGCCCTGGTCATCACCTCGGGCTTCAGCGAGCTGGGGCCGGAGGGCGCCAGGGTGCAGCAGGAGATGCTGGAGATCGCCCGCGCGGCCAGCATCCGGATCATCGGGCCGAACTGCCTCGGCGTGATGGCCAACCAGCCCGGTGTGCGCCTCAACGCCACCTTCACCGCGAGCGTGCCACCGCCGGGCGGCCTGGCCGTGGCCTCGCAGTCCGGCGGCGTGGGGATCGCGCTGATGGACATCGCCCGCGAGCTCGGCCTCGGGCTCGCCTCGTTCGTCTCGCTGGGCAACAAGGCCGACGTCTCCGGCAACGACCTGCTGGCGGCGTGGCTGCACGACCCCGACGTCACCGTCGCCGCGCTCTACCTGGAGTCCTTCGGCAACGCGGTGAAGTTCGCCCGGATCGCCCGGCGCTTCGCCGAGAGCAAGCCGCTGCTGGCCGTCGTGGGCGGCCGCTCGGCGAGCGGTCAGCGCGCGGGCGCCTCGCACACCGCCGCCGCTGCCTCGCCGGCCGTGGGCGTCGACGCGCTCTTCGCGCAGGCGGGCGTGATCGGCTGCCACAGCGCCGGCTCGCTGGCGCGCAGCGCGGTCTTCTTCCAGCAGCAGCCGCTGCCCGCCGGACGGCGCATCGCCGTGCTCAGCAACGCCGGCGGCATGGGGGTCCTGACCGCCGACGCCGCGGACGAGCGCGGGCTGAGCGTCCCCGAGTTCGGCGCCGACCTGCAGGCGCGGATCGCCCGGCACGTCAACAACACCGTCGGCACCGGTAACCCGATCGACCTCGGCGCGGGCGCGTCGGCGGCCGACCTGGCCGGCGCGGTCACCGAGGTGCTCACCTCCGACGAGGTGGACGCGCTGATCGTCGTCCTGGTCGCCACGTCGGTGGCCGACCCGGCGCCGCTGCTCGACGCGCTCGCCCGCGCCCGCACGCTGGGCCCGGACAAGCCGGTGGTCCTGGTCGCGATGGGCAACCTGACGGTCACCGAGGAGCAGCGCCAGGGCGTCACCGTCTTCCACTCGCCCGAGCACGCCGTCGAGGCGGTGGCCCACGCCGTGCGGTACGCCGAGTGGCTGCGGGTGCCGCGCCAGGCGGCCCCGCCGTACGACATCGAGCGCGCCGACCACGGGCAGCAGCTGGCCCGCGACCTGCTCGAGCGCGACGACGCCCAGGACGGCTGGGTGGACACCGACGCGGCCCGGAGGCTGCTGGCGCCCTACGGCGTCGAGCCCGTCGGGGAGGTGGTCTTCGACGCCGCCTCGGCCGCGGACGCGGCCACCCGCGCCGGGTTCCCGGTCGTGGTCAAGGTCGCCGATCCCGCCGTGGTGCACAAGACCGACCGCGGGCTGGTGCGGGTCGGGCTCGGCTCGCCGGCCGAGGTCGCCGGCGCCGTCGCGGCGTTCGAGGCCGAGCTCGGCCATGCCGGGGCGCCGGTGCTGGTGCAGCCGCTGGTGAAGGGCGTCGAGATGGCGCTGGGCATCGTGCGCGACCCCGCCTTCGGCCCGATGGTGATGGTGGCGGCGGGCGGGATCACGGTGAACCTCTGGAACGACCGCGCCTTCCTGCTGCCGCCGTTCACCCGGACCGATGCCGGCCGTGCCCTGCGCTCGCTGCGGTCCTGGCCGCTGCTCGACGGCTTCCGGGGCGCTCCCCGGGCCGATGTCGAGGGCCTGGAGCGCGCGGTCGAGGCGCTCGGCGCCCTGGCCACGGAGGTGCCGCAGGTCGCCGAGCTGGACCTCAACCCGGTCGTGGTGACGCCGGAGGCGGTCATCGCCGTGGACGTCAAGCTGCGGCTGGCCACGCCCGGCACGGCGGCGAGCGCGTTCGCGCCCCGACAGCTGCGCCGGCCGCGATGAATCACGGGCGGATGCCTGTCAGCTCGGGACCTACGACCCTCACAGGTCGTCCGCCCGAGACGGAAGACTTGACCACAGGTGAGGATGGAACGGAGGTGAGGACGATGGCGCAGGCCAGGGAGATCAGCTACGAGGAGTGTCGGGATCTGCTGCAGGAGCGGCAGGGCGGCCGGATCGCCGTGTCCACTCCGGACGGTCCGCACATCGTGCCGCTGAACTACACGGTCGTCGGCGACTCGATCGTCGTCCGCACGACCCCGTTCAGCGTCGTGGCGACGTACGGGCGCAACGCCAAGGTCGCCTTCGAGATCGACCAGTTCGACGACGCCCGGCAGCTCGGCTGGAGCGTGGTCGCGCGGGGCCGCGGGGACGTCGTCACCGACCCCGGCGAGATCAGTGAGATCCGCCGGGTGTGCGCGCCCCACCCGTGGGCCGACGGCGCCCGCAACCTCTACTTCCGGATCCGCTGGTCCGAGCTCACCGGCCGCCGCCTCGGTGGCGCCCACCCCGCCGCCTCCGCCTGACCCGGCCGCCGCCTCCGCCTGACCCGGCCCGCCGACTTTCGTCCTGTCGCCCGGCTGGGCAGACTGTGGAGCCATGAGCGCCGCGATGACGCCCAGTGACGACTCCTCGGGCGGGGACGACCCCGAGCTGCCCGGTCCGGCCCAGGCCCTGCTGGACGCGGTCGTCGCGATCTCCTCGGACCTGGACCTCACCAGCGTGCTGCAGCGGATCGTGCTCTCCGCGTGCGAGCTCACCGACGCCCGCTTCGGCGCGCTCGGGGTGATCGGCCCCGACGACAACCTGGTCGAGTTCATCACCCACGGCGTGGACCCGCACGAGCGGGAGATGATCGGCTCGCCCCCGCGCGGACGCGGCATCCTGCGGCTGCTCATCGACAACCCCGAGCCGATCCGGCTGCCCGACCTGAGCGCGCACCCGTCGTCGTACGGCTTCCCGCCCAACCACCCGCCGATGCGCTCCTTCCTCGGCGTCCCGGTGCGCATCCGCGGCACCGTCTTCGGCAACCTCTACCTCACCGAGAAGTCCGGCGCGGCGGCCTTCAGCGAGCTCGACGAGCGGCTGCTGCTGGCCCTGGCGACGGCGGCCGGCTTCGTCATCGAGAACGCCCGCGCCTACCGGCTCAGCGAGCGCCGACGCCAGGTCCTGGAGGCGGCGGCCGAGCTGGAGGTCTCCCTGCAGCCGCCGATCTCCCTGGAGCGCGCGCTCTCCCAGGTGACCATCACCGCGCGGGCCGTCTCGGGCGCCTCCGCCACCGGCATCGTGCGGTACGGCGAAGTGGGGCCGGAGCTGGTCACCAGCGACGGACCCGGCGCGGACGCCCTGGACGAGCTGGTGCCGAGCATCGCCGAGGCCGGCGCCGAGCTCGACGGCACCATGCTGGTCTCCCTCCCCGGCGCCGACGGCGCGCCGGACGTGATGGTGCTGCCGCTGCGCTCGCAGCTCTCCGACCGGTGCGTGCTCGCGGCGCTCTTCTCCGAGGGCCCCCGGGCCCGGGAGTACGCCGAGCAGGAGCTGCTCGCCTCGTTCGCCGACCAGGCGGCGCTCGCGCTCGACCGGGCGCAGGCGATGGAGGACCGCGAGGAGCTGGCGCTGATCTCCGATCGCGACCGGATCGCCCGCGACCTGCACGACGTGGTGATCCAGCGGCTCTTCGCCACCGGCCTGCAGCTCCAGGGCATCCGCTCGGTGGCGGTGCTGCCCGAGGTGATCGACCGGCTCGACAAGGCCGTCGACGACCTGGACCAGACGATCCGCGACATCCGCAGCACCATCTTCGAGCTGCGCGACCGCGAGGGGGTCAGCCTGCGCGCGGAGGTGCGCGGCATCGTCAAGGACTACTCACCGGTGCTCGGCTTCACCCCGGCGGTCAAGCTGGTGGGCCCGGTGGACACCGCGGTGGGATCGGCGGTCGCCGAGCAGCTCACCGCCGTGCTGCGCGAGGCCGTCTCCAACATCGCCCGGCACGCCTTCGCCGACCGGGCCGAGATCGAGATCCGCGCCGACGCCCGCGAGGTCGTGCTGACCGTCACCGACAACGGCGCCGGGCTGCCCGAGGACCGCACCGAGAGCGGCCTGCGCAACGCCCGCCGGCGGGCCAGCGGGCTGGGGGGTGCCTTCGAGCTGCGTCCGGGCGACGACGGCGGCACGGTGTTCTGCTGGTCCGTGCCGCTCTGAGAGGGACCGGACGACGGGACCCGGACATGGCTGACGGCCGCCGCTCCCGAGAGCGACGGCCGTCGTGGTTCCCCGTCTGCTACTTCAGGATGGGGTTGTCGTGGACGACGGGCAGCTTCTCCCACTCCCTGCCGAGACCCCAGACCGCTCCCGCGCTGGTCAGACCGAGAACGATCATGCTCAACGCTCCCAGGATGTGCTCGTCGAGCACGGGGTTGTTGGCCGGAGGCAGCGCGACCGTCCACATCAGCACGTACATCGCCGCGCCGGCGATGGTGCCGAGTCGCATCGCGATCCCGAAGGTCAGCGCGATGCCGATGGCCAGCAGACCGAGCATGAACGCCCAGTTCGTCCAGGTCTGGCCGGCGATCGAGTTGTAGAAGCCCTTGAACGGACCGTCGGCGCCGAACTTCAGGAAGCCCATGGTGGGGTTGCCGTCGTGGATCCAGGCGTCAGGGCCGAACCGGTCGACCGTGCCGTCCTCGGCGCGGCCGGTGGAGAATCCGAGGGCGAGCAGCTTGTCGAAGAACGCCCAGAGGAACGTCAAGCCGAAAGCGATGCGGAGAGCCGCGAGGGCGCGGCGTGCGTTGACGGAGAGCACGGACTCGGAGCTGTGGTCGACAGTCCCCCTCCGTTCCTTGGTGACAGTCATGATGGTGACCTCCTCGTGATTTCTTACATCTACGAGTCTGGTCAGCCGCGGTGTCCCTGCCCAGAGGCTGTGAGGTCCTACCCGCGGGGTCGATGGTCCCCAGTCCGAGGGACCTCTCCCGCGGTCAGTGGCCGGGCGGGTTGAGCAGCTTGGCGGCCAGCACCGCCGCCTGGGTACGCCGCTCCAGGCCGAGCTTGGAGAGGATCGAGGAGACGTAGTTCTTCACCGTCTTCTCGGCGAGGAACATCTGCTCGCCGATCTGGCGGTTGGTCAGCCCCTCCGCGATCAGCCCGAGCAGCTTGATCTCCTGCTCGGTCAGCTCCGCCAGCTCCGGCGCGACGCTCGGGCCGTTGCGCACCCGCTCCAGCACGCGGGCGGTCAGCGCGGGGTCGATCAGCGACTGGCCACCGGCGACGCGGCGGATCGCGTCGAGCAGGTCGGTCCCGCGGATCTCCTTGAGCACGTAGCCCGCGGCGCCGGCCATGATCGCGGCGAAGAGCGCCTCGTCATCGTCGTACGAGGTGAGGATCAGCGCCTGGATCGAGGGGTCGACGGCGCGCACGGTCCGGCACACCTCGATGCCCGAGCCGTCGGGCAGCCGGCCGTCGAGCACGGCGACGTCGGGCCGCAGCGCGGGGATCCGGGCGGCGGCCTCCTCGGCGGTGCCGGACTCGCCGATCACCTCGATGTCGCCTGCGGACTCGAGCAGGGCGCGCAGGCCCTGACGGACGACCTCGTGGTCGTCGAGGAGGTACACCCGGATGGTCATGACGCCGATTCTGCCGTACGACGCCACGGAGTGCCGTCAGCCACAGACGGTTCCCGCGCGGGACCGGTTCGGTCACACTGGGCCGATGAGCACACCTCCCGCCACTTCGGATCAGCGGCCCGAGCACCTCGACGTCCTCATCGTCGGGGCGGGGCTGTCCGGCATCGGCGCCGCCGCGCGCCTGCGCACCGAGCTGCCCGGCCACAGCTTCGCGATCCTCGAGGCCCGCGACGCGATCGGCGGCACCTGGGACCTCTTCCGCTACCCGGGCATCCGCTCGGACTCCGACATGTACACCCTCGGCTACCCCTTCAAGCCGTGGACCAGCAGGCAGTCGATCGCCGACGGCGGCACGATCCTGGAGTACATCCGCGAGACCGCGCGGGAGTACGACGTCGAGAAGAGCATCCGGTTCCACACCAAGGTGGTCGGCGCCGAGTGGTCGACCGAGGACGCGCGCTGGATGGTGACGGTGGAGGACTCCTCGGGCAAGGGCAAGCCCAAACGAAAGACCCTGACCGCGAGCTTCCTCTACTCCTGCACCGGCTACTACGACTACGAGAACCCCTACCGCCCCGAGTTCCCGGGCATCGAGTCGTACGCCGGGCAGGTGGTCCACCCGCAGTTCTGGCCCGAGGACCTCGACTACGCCGGCAAGCGGGTCGTGGTGATCGGCAGCGGCGCCACCGCGGTGACGCTGGTGCCCTCGATGGCCGAGCAGGCCGCGCACGTGACCATGCTGCAGCGGACCCCGACCTGGATCGGCGTGGTGCCCAAGGAGGACAAGCTCGCCAACCAGCTGCGGTCGTTCCTCCCCGACACGGTCGCCTACCGGATCGTGCGGGCCAAGAACGTCGCCTTCAACCTGGGTGTCTACGAGTTCTGCCGCCGTCAGCCCGCCCGTGCCCGTCAGGTGCTCACCGGCTTCGCCGAGCGGGTGCTCAAGGACAAGGACCTGGTCGCCGAGCACTTCACCCCGGCGTACGACCCGTGGGACCAGCGCCTGTGCGCCATCCCCGACGCCGACCTCTTCCGGGCGATCCGCAAGGGCAGCGTCGACGTGGTCACCGACCACATCGAGGAGTTCGTCCCGGAGGGCATCCGGCTGAAGAGCGGCCACGTGCTCGAGGCCGACATCGTGGTCACGGCCACCGGGCTGAAGCTGCTGGCGCTGGGCGGGATCAAGCCGGTGGTCGACGGCCGCGAGGTCGTGCTGGCCGACGAGTTCGCCTGGCAGGGCACGATGATCAGCGGCATCCCGAACTTCGCGCTCTGCATCGGCTACACCAACGCCTCCTGGACGCTGCGCGGCGACCTCAACAACCGGCTGCTGTGCAAGATCCTGGCCACGATGAGGGAGGACGGCGCCGACATCGTGGTGCCGGTGCCCGACCCGGGCATGCCCCGGGTCCCGCTGCTCGGCCTGCAGTCGGGCTACATCCTGCGCTCGCTGCACGAGTTCCCCAGCCAGGGCGACAGGGCGCCGTGGAAGGTGCGGCAGAACTACCCGATCGACGCGGCCACGACGATGCGCTACGACCTGCGCAAGACGCTGCGCTTCCTGCGCCGCGGTGAGTCGCTGCCCGTCTCCGGCGAGTGGAAGGTGGCCGCGGGTGTCTGATCAGGAGGCCGTCCTCGTCGAGCGCCGCGACCACGTGCTGGTGGTGACGCTGAACCGGCCCGAGGCGCGCAACGCCGTCAACGCCGACGTCACCCTCGGACTGGGCAACGCCCTGGCCGAGGCCGAGGCGGACACCGAGATCAGGGCGGTGGTGCTGACCGGCGGCCCGGGCGAGACCTTCTGCGCCGGCGCCGACCTGCGCGCGATCAGCCGGGGCGAGAGCCTGAACCCGCCGGGCACCGAGGCCTGGGGCTTCGCGGGCATGGTCAACCACCCGGTCAGCGTGCCGATCATCGCCGCGGTCAACGGCACCGCGCTGGGCGGCGGCACCGAGCTGGTGCTGGCCAGCGACCTCGCGGTGGCCGCCGACACCGCGCGCTTCGGCCTGCCCGAGGTGCGCCGTGGCCTGATGGCCGCGGCGGGCGGTGCGTTCCGGCTGCCGCGGCAGATGCCGCACAAGGTCGCCATGCACCTGCTGCTCACCGGTGAGCCGATCGACGCCGCGACGGCGCTGCGCTGGGGCCTGATCAACGACGTGGTCCCGGCCGGCGAGGTGCTGACCGCCGCCCTGGCACTGGCCGAGGTCATCGCCGCCAACGCGCCGCTCTCGGTGCGGGCCACCAAGCGGGTCGCCCTGGGCATCCGGGACGGTCGAGTGGACGGCGAGGCCGCCGTCTGGGAGGCCAACAACGCCGAGATGCTCACCTTGATGCTCTCCGCCGACGCGATGGAGGGCCCGCTCGCCTTCGCCGAGAAGCGCCCGCCCCGCTGGCAGGCCCGCTGAGGGATCCTCGCGGGAAGTGGCGCCGTCAGGGCCCCAGGCATCCGATCGGGATGACGTGAACGCCGTCGGCGCGGAGCCCTCCGGCGCCGGTGCTGGTGATGACCCCGAGGCAGGAAGGCTCGCCGTGCCGGGAGGTGTCGACGTTCGCCTTGAAGCGCAGTAGTGCCGCTGCGGCTCCGTCTACTGCGTCGGGGTCGAGCTTCACCTCGAAGGCGGCCCACTGGTGGGGACCGGCGGTGACGACGGCATCCACCTCGTTGCCGTTGGCGTCTCGCCACGAGTCGACTCGGGCGCCGAGCGGCTGGGCGTAGATCCGCAGGTCCCTGACCACGAGAGCTTCGTAGTGGAGGCCCAAGGCGTTGAGGTCGGATGCCAGCTCCGTGGTGCCGACGCCCAGTGCGGCCAGTCCGAGCGACGGGTCGACGAAGTAGCGGACCTGGGCGGTGCGAAGGCGTGTGCGCGAGCGCATGTGCGGGAGCCATGCCTCGGAGCTCTCGAGAAGGTGCAAGCGGCTGAGGGCGTCCAGATAGGCCGACAGCGTCTCCTTGGCGATGGGACCGTCCGCGCCACCGACGTCCTTGGCGAGCTCGACGGCCTTTAATCGACCTTTTGCAGATCCCAGAGACGACCTTTTGCCTAGATCTCAGTGGGTCGTCGTGGTGCCCGCCTCGCTGGCAGGCCCGCTGAGGGTTCAGGGACCGCTGGGCAGCCGGTAGCGCACGAAGCCGGGCACCAGCAGCGCGGCGAGGATCACCAGGACCACCACCAGCACGCCGCCGCCGGCGACGGTCGCCGCCGTGCCGGCCACCGCGGCCGCGCTGCCGTGCAGTACGTCGGCCAGCCGGGGCCCGCCGGCCACGACGACGATGAAGACGCCCTGCAGCCGGCCGCGCACCGCGTCGGAGGCGGACGCCTGCAGCATGCTCGTGCGGAAGGCCGCGGAGGCCATGTCGGCGGCGCCGCCGATCACCAGCATCAGCACCGCCAGCGCCAGGAACATCCCGGGCGCGTGCGGCGCGAGGGCGACCGCGATGCCGAGGCCGACGATCGCCAGGCCCCACACGACGATCGAGGCGACGATGACCAGCCCTTCCCGGCGTACCCGCGTGACCCAGCCGGAGAAGACGCCGCCGAGCACGGCCCCGATCGGGATGGCCGCGAAGAGCAGCGCCAGCGCCGGCCCGCCCTCGCTCGGCCCGCCGAAGCTCTCGTGGGCGATCTGCGGGAAGAGCGCCCGGGGCATCCCGAAGACCATGGCGATCAGGTCCACCACGAAGGACATCAGCAGCACCGGATGGCCACCGAGGTAGCGCAGGCCGTCGATCACCGAGCGCAGCCCGGGAGTGCCGGTGACGCCGTCCACGGGCAGCCGGGGCAGCGAGACCACCGCGCCGAGCGTGGCGAAGAGCGTGATCGTGTCGATCAGGTAGAGCCAGGAGAAGCCGACCACCGGGATCAGCACGCCGCCGACCAGCGGCCCGGCGATCGCGCCGGCCTGGAAGACCGTCATCGACAGCGAGTTGGCCGCGGGAAGCTGCTCCGGTGGTAGCAGCTTGGGCAGGATCGCGTTCCGGGTGGGCTGGTTGACGGCGAAGAAGGCCTGCTGCGCGGCGAAGAGCCCGAGCAGCAGCCAGACGTCGTCGAGACCCGCGGCAGCCTGGGCCCAGAAGAGCGCGCTGGTGCCGATCAGGCCGAGCGTGGTGCCGATCAGCAGCGTGCGCCGGTCCATGACGTCGGCGAGCGCGCCTCCCCACAGGCCGAAGACGATCAGTGGCACCAGGCCGAAGACGCCGGTGAGGCCGACGTACGCCGAGCTGCCGGTGATCGCATAGATCTGCGCCGGGACCGCCACGACCGTGAGCTGGGCGCCGATGACGGTGACGATGTTGGCCTGCCAGAGCCGGCGGAAGGCCCGGGTGCGCAGCGGGGTGGTGTCGGCGAACAGGCCCCGGATCTGCACCCCGGCACGCTACTCGCGGGACGCCGCGCCGGCGGCGGCGGGCTTGAACGGCGCCACCGGCTCTGGTCGGATCGGGGTCATGCGCTCCCGGACCGGCCTCGCCCTGCTCGCGCTCCTGCTGGTGCTGGGGGGCTGCTCCTTCGGGGACGACGACGGCGCCGAGCGGGCGGCGAAGGCGCTGGCCGCCGCGCTGGAGAAGCACGACGTCGCCGGCGTCCCGTTCACCACGGACACCGCCGCGGCGACGTACGACGCGCTGATCGCCCCGCTGGCCAAGGCTCCGACGACGGTCGAGGTCGACAGCGTGAAGGTCGACGGGGACAGTGCCCTGGCCGTCCTGGAGTGGGATGTCGAGCTGCGCGGTCACCACTGGAAGCACGCCACCAACGCCGAGCTGACCCGTTCCGGCGAGACCTGGCGGACGCGGTGGTCGCCCGCGCTGGTGGAGAGCACCCTGGCCGAGGGCGAGGCGCTCCGGGTGAGCACGGTGCGTGCCGAGCGCGGCGAGATCCTGTCCGCCTCGGGCGAGCCCATCGTCACGCCCCGACCGGTGCTGCGCGTCGGCCTCGACAAGACCAAGGCGCCGGCCGGCCAGGCCGCGGACTCCGCCCGCCGTCTGGCCGCGCTGGTCGGCGTGGACGCCCCCGACTTCGTCAAGCAGGTCCAGGCCGCCGGCCCGAAGGCCTTCGTGCAGGCGATCGTCCTCCGCCGCGACCAGGCGCCGGCCCGGGTGATGAACGGCCTCTCCGCGATCCCGGGCGCGGTCGGCCTCTCCGACCACCTGCCGCTGGCCCCGACCCGCGAGTTCGCCGCGCCCCTGCTCGGCACCGTCGGCCCGGCGACCGCCGAGATCGTCAAGGAGAGCGAGGGCCGGGTCGTGGCCGGCGACGACACCGGGCTCTCCGGGCTCCAGCGACGGTACGACGAGCAGCTGAGCGGCAAGCCCGGCGTCAAGGTGAGCGCCGTCCTGGCCGAGAGCGGCTCCTCGGAGGAGACGGCCGAGCCGCGCACGCTCTTCGCGGTCTCGGCCGTCGCGGGCGAGCCCTTGAAGCTGAGCCTGGACATCGCCCGGCAGACCGAGGCGGAGCGGCTGCTCGCCGACGTCGGCCCCGCCTCCGCGCTGGTGGCGATCCGCCCGTCCACCGGGGAGATCGTGGCCGCGGCCAGCGGTCCCGGATCGAAGGGCCAGAACACCGCGACGTACGGGCGCTACGCCCCCGGCTCGACCTTCAAGGTGGTCAGCTCCCTGGCGCTGCTGCGTGCCGGGCTGACGCCGGACTCCGCGGTGCAGTGCCCGCCGGCCGTGGTGGTCAACGGCAAGCGGTTCACCAACTACTCCGACTATCCGTCCGGCCGGATGGGGCGGATCACCCTGCGCCAGGCGGTCGCCAACTCCTGCAACACCGCGTTCATCGGCCAGCGCGGCAAGGTGAAGGACGGGGCGCTGGCCGATGCCGCCGCCGCGCTCGGCCTCGGCGTCGACCACGACCTGGGCTTCCCGGCGTACTTCGGCCAGGTGCCCGCTCCGGCCGGCGAGACCGAGGCGGCGGCCGACCTCATCGGGCAGGGCCGGATCACCGCCTCGCCGATGGCCATGGCGGCCGTGGCCGCCAGCGTCGCCCGCGCCGAGACGGTGATCCCCTGGCTGGTGGAGGGCCACACCGCCGAGCCCAGCGGCATCAAGGTCCCGCTGGTCAAGGCCGAGACCAACCAGCTGCGCGAGCTGATGCACGCCGTGGTCACCGAGGGCTCCGGCGCCGCCCTGCGCTCGCTGCAGCCGCCCGAGGTCCTGGCCAAGACCGGCACCGCCGAGTACGGCGACGACAGCCCGCCGAAGACGCATGCCTGGATGCTCGGCGTCCAGGGCGACCTGGCCGTCGCCGTCTTCGTGGCGACCGGTCAGTCCGGCTCGGCGACGGCCGGGCCGATCCTGGCGTCGTTCCTCCGCGCCGCGCGCTGAGGGGTCAGCGGGGCGTCTCACCCTCGGCGAGGATCGCGCGCGGGAAGAGCCGGCTGTCGATGCGCACGTCGGCGATCATCACCGGGTGGTCGGTCATCCACTTGACCGTGCCGCTCTTGTCCTCGCGGTAGTTGCTGAACTGCACGTCGTGCGAGCCGAGGATCCAGTCGATCCGGTAGCCGCCGGCGACGCTGCAGCCGTTGCGGCCGCCCTCCCCACCGGCCGCGGCCTTGAGGTCGCCGGGGCCGGCCACCGCGCAGACGTAGGACTGGGTCTCGTTCATGTCGCCGGTGACGAAGATCGGGTAGCCGTCGTCCTTGAGCTGGCTGAAGAGCTGGACCTGGCGGTTCTTGGCGGCGGCGCGCCAGCGGTCCTGGTTGCCGTACTGCCGGGTGTTGGCGGGGTTGTGGAAGTTGGTGAAGTACGCCGTGATGCCGGTCTGCTTGTTGCGCAGCAGGATGACCGGCATGTTCCGCGGGTGGCCGCCGAAGTAGGGGATCGGCGCGGACCCGGGCTTGACCATCTCCCAGGTGTCCAGCCGCCAGGCGATCGAGTTGTCGCCGTCGAGCCCGCCGGCGTTGCCGGGGTAGAGACCCCACTTGCCGCCGGTCGCGCTGAGGAAGGTCGAGCGCTGGTTGGGCTGCAGCTCCTGGAAGCCGACCACGCTGATCCCGTTGGACATCACGTAGCCGGCGGCGCGCGCGGTGCGGGCCGGGCCGCTGGCGCGGCGCGGGTTCTTGCCCTTGGAGGTCGTGTGCGAGCTGCCCAGCATGTTGAAGCTGCTCATCCGGAAGTCCAGGATGCGCGGCGCCTCGCGGCGGGGACCGGGGCGCTGGGTCAGCAGGGTGCCGGCCAGGGCCTCGGCGTCTCCGGCGGCGGGCTGGGCGCCCTGGGCCCCCTGACCGGCGCCGGGCGCGGCGGCCGGCGAGGCGTTCGGCGACTCCGCGGGAGTCTCGGCGCTGCCGGGCGTCAGCGGGGTGGCGTCGGGGTGGGAGAGCGCCCACGGCGACGGCGTGCCGCTCACCTTGGCCGGGGCATCCTTCTGGAAGCCGGGCACCACGTCCCCGCCCATCACCACGAAGGTGAGCACCCACGCGAGCACGACAGCGCCCGCGAGCCCCAGCTTGCCGATCACCGCGCAATCCTAAGCCGGTATCACAACAGTCGTGGCCGGACCGGCGAAACCGGTCTATCGAGCCGGGCCGCGTGTGGACCGCCGGGACGCCATCGTGACAGGATCACTGTCAACGTCGATCCTGGAGGCCCGATGAGCACGTCCTTGCCCCGCGACCACTGGCAGCGCCGCATCGCCGAGCTGGATCCGGAGACCGACTTCCGCGAGATCGCCCGCATCCTGGGCACCCACGAGTTCCCCTGGGACACCCTGCAGGCACTCTCCTTCGCGCTCTTCCGCACCTACGCGGTCCCGAGCATCGGCGACCTGCTGCACGACACCGGCGAGTTCACCCAGCGGGTGCAGAAGCGGTACGACGACACCGGGCTGCTGCTGGAGGAGATCCTCGAGCACGGCCTGGACAGCGGCCGGGGCCGTGACGCCGTACGCCGGGTCAACCAGATGCACGGCGCCTACGACATCAGCAACGACGACATGCGCTACGTCCTGTCGACGTTCGTGGTGATCCCGGCGCGGTGGATCGACGCCTACGGCTACCGGCCGCTCACCGCGCACGAGAAGGCCGGGATGACCCACTACTACCGCGACCTCGGCCGGCACATGGCGATCCGGGACATGCCCGAGGACTTCGCCGGCTTCGAGCGGCTGCTCGACGACTACGAGCGCGAGCACTTCGCCTACTCGGTCAAGGCCCGCCGCGTCGCCGACTCCACGCTCGACCTGATGACGACGTTCCCGCCCAACGACTACGCGCCGGCGGGACTGGTGAAGCGGTTCTCCTTCGCGGTCATGGACGACCCGCTGCTCGACGCCTTCGGCTACCCGCGCCCGGGCCGGACGATGCGCCGGCTCTCCCAGGGCGCGCTGCGGATGCGCGGACGGCTGATGGCGAGGCGCCCGGCCCGTCGCGAGCCGCGCTGGGTCCGCGACACCGGCTACTTCCGCAGCTACCCGATGGGGTACGTCGTGGAGCGGCTCGGCACCTTCCCGGGAGACGAGCCGGAGGCACGCGCGGGCTAGCTGCCCGGCATCAGGTGGAGCCAGGGCCGCGCCAGCTCGAAGGAGCGGCCGCTGATCTCGGTCGGGCGAATCTCGACCACGTCGTACTTCAGCGTGGGCACCCAGGGACGCAGCGGGAGGTTCTCCGCGCGGTGCGCTTCGTCCTCCTCCAGCCGGCGCGCGACCCCGCGGACGACCACGCTGGTCGCGTGGTGCTCGTCGAAGGAGTCGATCTCGAAGGCCACGTCGGGGTTCATCAGCACCCCGAGGAGCTTGCTGCCCTCGGCGGTGCGGAAGAGCAGGGTGGGCTCGCCGGCGCCGGTGGGGTCCACCGCGTAGTTGATCGGGGTGATGTGCACCTCCCCGCCCAGGTGGAAGGCCAGCCGGCCGAACTCCTGGTCGTGGAGCAGCTCCCAGCACTCCTCGATGCCGAGCGTGGTGATCGGTTCGTCGCTCATGGCGGGCCACCTCCTGGTCGTCCGGTCCTGTCTCGAATCTAGAGGGGCCGCCCGCGACGAGGGTCGGGTCCTTGGTCCTCAGAGTCGCGCCGGGCGGCCCGCGATGGCGCAGATCACCCGAGCCCCCCATTGACCTTGACAGTTCTACTGTCAGAATGGCGGTGGCGACGGCCCCCGCCGTGCGCTGCACGCATCGAGCGAGTTGGGACTTCACATGGCACAACCCGAAGCTTTCGTCTACGACGCCATCCGCACGCCCCGCGGCAAGGGCAAGAAGGATGGCTCGCTGCACGCGACCAAGCCCGTCGATCTCGTCGTCGGCCTGCTGCACGCGGTCCAGGAGCGCAACCCGGGGCTCGACCCGGAGCGCGTGGACGACGTCGTGCTCGGCGTGGTCTCCCCGATCGGCGACCAGGGCGGCGACATCGCCAAGACCGCGGCCCTCGCGGCCGGTCTGCCCGAGACGGTCGCGGGCGTTCAGCTCAACCGCTTCTGCGCCTCCGGCCTCGAGGCCGTCAACCAGGCCGCGAGCCGGGTCCGCGGCGGCTTCGAGGACCTGATCCTCGCCGGCGGCGTGGAGTCGATGTCGCGGGTGCCCATGGGCTCCGACGGCGGCGCCTGGGCCTCCGACCCGGCCACGGCCTTCGACACCTCGTTCGTCCCGCAGGGCATCGGCGCCGACCTGATCGCCACTCTGGAGGGCTGGAGCCGCGAGGACGTCGACACCTTCGCCGCGGAGTCGCAGGCGCGGGCCGCCAAGGCGCAGGCCAACGGCTACTTCGACAACTCGGTGATCCCGGTCAAGGACCGCAACGGCCTGACCGTGCTGGACAAGGACGAGTTCATCCGCCCGGGCACGACCGTCGAGTCGCTGGCCGGCCTCAAGCCGTCCTTCCAGTTCCACGGTGACCTGGGCTTCGACGACGTGGCCCTGCAGAAGTACCACTGGGTCGAGAGGATCGACCACGTCCACCACGCCGGCAACAGCTCCGGCATCGTCGACGGCGCCGCCATCGTGGCGATCGGCAACGAGCAGGTGGGCGCCGACCTCGGTCTCACCCCGCGGGCGCGCGTCCTGGCGACCGCCGTCTCCGGCGCCGACCCGACGATCATGCTGACCGGCCCGGCCCCCGCCGCTCGCAAGGCGCTGGCCAAGGCGGGCCTGGAGGTCGGCGACATCGACCTGTTCGAGATCAACGAGGCGTTCGCCGCGGTGGCGATGCGCTTCATGAAGGACATGGGCATCTCCGACGAGATCACCAACGTCAACGGCGGCGCCATCGCGATGGGCCACCCGCTCGGCGCGACCGGCGCG
>JBIQLB010000007.1:0-114575 GCA_044464665.1 Nocardioides sp. | reverse complement strand
GCCGAACCCACCACTATTGGGTTCGGCCCTCCACGATGTCTTGAGACATCACACTCGTGGAGCTGGCGGGAATCGAACCCGCGTCCTGCAGCGCCGTTCCAGGTCTTCTCCGGGTGCAGTCCGTGAGTGCGCTTTTCTCGGCCCCGGCGCTGGCACGGACACGTGCGCCGACGGGCTCAGTCAGGAAAGAGTCCCGATCAACCGTCCTGACGGCAGTCGATCAGCAAGCCTCCTAGATGAGGCCAGGGTCCGGGACGGAGGCGGATGCCCGGTCTGACCCTTCGATCACCGCTCAGGCGGCGAGAGCGAAGTCAGTGCGCTTAGCGTTGGCACTTATGGTTTCCAGCGATCGTTCACGAGATGACGCTGGCTCCTCGACCCGCTTCTCCTGGGACAAAGCGTCCCCAGTCGAAACCAATCAGCCCCTCTTGAGTTGTACGGCATCAGCCTACCGACCCAACCGCGCGCAGGCACGCGGTATTCCGGGCGGGGGCGCCGAGAGGGTCAGGCGCGGGCGGCGGCGGGAGGGTCAGGCGCGAGCCAGATGCGCCAGGCAGAGGTCGGGCTCGACCAGCGGCTCGAGCTCGCTGACGTCCAGCGGGGCGTCCATGCTCTCCAGCAGCCCGCGCATCAGCCCCAGGTGCAGCGAGCAGACGACCCGCTCGTGACCCTGCGCCACCTCCAGGAAGGGGCACTGCCGGACCTCCAGGCGCAGCCCGGCCTCGTCGTCGACCACGCCGGAGGAGAAGCCGACCTCGCCCAGGCCGGCGATCACGGCGTCGAGCACGTCGGCCTCGGAGTCTCCCGAGGGACCGGCCAGCTGCCTCGACCACGCCCGGCCGGCCCGCTCGGCGGCGGCTCCGGCATCGCCGATCTCCTCCTCGATGAAGCCGACCAGCATCTCCGAGAGCAGCTCGTAGCGGCGCGAACCCGGCCCGCCCGGGCGCGCGGCGTACAGGACACGAGGACGGCCCGGCGCGGAGCGTCGCTCCCGCTCGGAGTCGACCAGCCCCGCCTCGACGAGGGCGTCGAGGTGGAAGCGCGCGGAGTTCGGGTGGACGCCGAGCCGCTCGCCGACCTCGGCGATCCCGAGGGGACGGCCGGCCTCGCGGAGCAGCGCCAGCACACGGGCGCGGGCGGGCCCCAGGCCCTGCTCCGTCTGCTCCGTCATGCCGCGCCCTCCTCGCGCTCAGCCCGCCTGGGCCAGCTCCGCGTCCCGATGGCGGCTCAGCCACCGGCCGCCGAACTCCGTGGTCCACCCCAGCGAGGGCAGCTCGCGCGGGTCGAACCACGGGTGCCGGAGCGCCACCGTCGCGGACGAGGGGTCGAGTCCCCGCCGGAGGATCTCCTGACCGAGCCAGGCTACGGCCTCGACCCCGACGATCGGCTCACCGTCGGCGATCAGCAGCGGCACGGTGGCGGTGTTGCTGTCGCGCCACTGGAGCGCCCACCGGGTCAGGTGCCGCCAGCCGGTCGAGGTCAGCGGCCCGCCGGTGACGTCCACGCAGTAGCCCCACTCGTGCAGGATCTCGCTCGCCGAGCTGCCGCTGCGGATGGCGTCGCCGAGGACGGTCCGCAGCACCCGCGCGTCGCCGATGTCGATGCCGTGCATCCAGAACGACTCGAAGAGCACGTGGGCCACCAGCGCTCCGACCGAGGCGCCATAGGCCTCGGCGTACGCCGCCACGGCGGGCCGGGTGCGTGGGACGAAGCCGGCCAGGTCATAGGGCAGCTCCTCCTCGGGCAGCAGCATCGCCAGCACCCGGTCGAGCTCGCCCTGCAGCCCGGCCACCGTGGGGCGGCCGGCGTCGACGCCGGGCACCCAGGGGGCGTGCTCGACGGCCCGCCAGTCCACCGCCACACCGGCCGCGGCGAGCACCCGGCTGCGGCGGAAGGCGAGGTAGCTCCACGGGCAGTTGAAGTCGCCGTAGAGCAGCAGCGCGCTCATGACCCCGCGACCCGTCCGATGCGGATCCGCCAGGTCTCCGGGCCCTCCTCCAGCGCCTGCCAGTCGAACTCGCCGGGGTGCTCGGCGGCCAACTGGTAGTACAGCGGCTTCGGATCGTGGTCGTTGACCAGCTCGAAGGAGTCGCCGACGCCCAGGGAGCCCCAGGTCTCGAAGATCAGCTGGTGGCGGCGGGCGGGCACTTCGGCTCGGACGTCGAGGATGGTCATGGCGGGACTCCGTCTGCTCGGGGATGGGTTCCCTTTGTTTTTACAAGTTATTTGTAAAAAAGGCAATGGTCCTCAGACCCTGGTCCCGAGCGCCGCCAGCCAGCGCGCGGTGATCACCCCGAGCAGCGCGCCCGCCACGGCACCGGTCAGAGCACCGAGGGCGATCACCGAGGCGCCCGGCCAGCCCTCCTCCGGCGTGCTCGCGCCCAGGAAGATCACCGCCATGACCGCGGGCCAGGCGGTCGTGTTCGCGACCACCCACCGCCACGGACGACGTACGGCGCCCCGGAGCGCGATCGCCTGGGCCAGCCCGAGCACCGGTCCCATGACCAGGCCGATCCCCGCCGCCCCGAGCAGCACCAGCCACATCGCCGGCGCCGGGGAGCCGTCGTCTCCGGAGAGCACGGCCGGGGCCGACGCACCGGCCCAGCCGAGACCGGCGACCAGCACGGTGGCGACGGCGTACCGGCTCGTCCGCAGACGCGGGAACGCCGTGCGCAGGACCCGGCCCTGGAGCAGGCCGAGCGCCGTCCCCTCGACCAGACCGCCTGCCACGACGGCGGCGAGGGCCCAGGCGACGGGCAGGTCCGAGCCGACCACGCTCGCCGCGGCGGCGGCCGTCATGCCGATTGTCTCGGCGAGCACGCAGGCGGCGATCCAGCGTCCCGTCGGCGTCCTCACGGCTCCAGTCCAGCGGCCGGCCGGCCGCGGAGACAGAGGCCTACGACCCGAACAGCGCCAGCCCGTTGTCCCAGCAGACCCGCCGCAGCCAGGCGTCGTCCAGGGCGGGACAGCGGTCGCGCAGCCGCTCCACCGACTCCAGCTGGTGGGCGTAGGGGTAGGGGATGTTCGGGAAGTCGGTGCCGAGCAGGATCCGGTCGCCGAGGCCGGCCAGCCGCGGCAGCAGCCCGTCGGGGAAGGGCCCCTCGGAGCCGAAGAAGTCGGTGAAGACCATCGTGGTGTCCAGCAGCAGGTCCGGGTAGGCCTCGGCGAGGTCGAGGAACTCGGCGTACTCGGGAGCGCCGAGGTGCGCGACGATCACGCGCAGCCGCGGGAAGCGACGCAGCAGCCGGGCCAGGTGCTCCGGTCCGGTGAAGGCGTTGCCGACCGGGCCGGAGCCGACGTGCACCACGATCGGCGTACGGGCCTCCTGCAGCACGCCCCAGGCGCCGTCCAGCAGCGGGTCGTCGAGCCGGAACTCCCCCACCTGGGCATGCACCTTGAACACCTCGGTGCCGGCGGCCACCAGGTCCCCGACGTACGCCGCGACGCCCTCCTCGGGGTAGAACGTCGCCGAGCGCAGCGCCTCGGGCACCTGGTCGGCGAAGCCGGCCGCCCAGTCGTTGAGGTACGCCGCGATGCCCGGCCGGTGCGCGTAGGGCAGCGTGCCGAACCGTCGTACGCCGAGCGCGCGCAGCGTCTCGACCCGCTCCTCGTCGCTGCCCCGGTAGCGGATCGGCCACGCACGCCCGATCTTCGGACCGGCCTGGTCGAACTGCGCCCAGACCTTCGCCTGGACGGGCGGAGGCAGGAAGTGGACGTGGACGTCGATCAGCCCGGGGAGGCCGCGCGCCTCGCACCAGGCGGGAACGCCGGCGTCGGTCAGCGCGTCAGTCACGGCCCTTGAGGTGGCGGCCGAGCGCCTGCTGCTTCTCCCGGTCGTCCTGCCGCTCCCGCAGCGCCTGCCGCTTGTCGTAGTGCTTCTTGCCCTTGGCCAGCGCGATCTCGACCTTGGCGCGGCCATCCTTGAAGTACAGCGCGAGCGGCACGATCGTGTAGCCCTTCTCGCTGATCTTGCGCTCGATCTTGTCGATCTCGGCGCGGTTGAGCAGCAGCTTGCGCTTGCGGCGGGCGGAGTGGTTGGTCCAGGTGCCCTGGGCGTACTCGGGGATGTGCACGGCGTGCAGCCAGGCCTCGCCGTTCTCCAGGTCGACGAACCCGTCGGTGAGCGTGGCCCGGCCGGCGCGCAACGACTTCACCTCGGTCCCCATGAGGACCAGTCCGGCCTCGTAGGTGTCCTCGATGTGGTAGTCGTGCCGCGCCTTGCGGTTCTGGGCGATCATCTTGCGCCCCTGCTCCCTGGGCATGGGCGCCATCCTCCCAGGCGGCCTCAACCCATTTCCATCGGGCGGCGCGTCAGAAGAACTGCTCGGGGTTCACCGGGTTGCCGTTGAGCATGACGGTGAAGTGCAGGTGGCAGCCGGTGGACCAACCCGTCGTGCCGGCGAGCGCCACGGTGTCGCCGCGGCCGACCCGGCCGCCCTCGCGGACCCGGTAGCTGCTGATGTGGTTGTAGATCAGGGTCATCGCCTTGCCGTTGACCCGGCCCACGTCGAGCAGCAGCCGGTTGCCCCAGACGCTGGAGTAGTACTCGGAGATGACCGTGCCCGACGAGCCCGCCCGCAGTGGCGAGCCGCACGGCGCGTGGAAGTCGACGCCGTCGTGAAGACCCCAGTAGCCGTAGATCGGGTGCTTGCGGTAGCCGAACGGCGAGGTGACGTAGCCGGGCACCGGCCGGAGCAGGAAGCCGCCGGTGTCACCGGAGTAGCCGCCCTTCTGGTGCTTGGCGCGCTCGATGATCAGCCGCTTGATGCGCTGCTCCTCGCGCTTGAGCTGGCGCAGCTTCTTGCGGTCGGCGGCCCGCGCCTTCCGTGCGGCCGCGGCGGCGGAGCCGCGCTCGGTGACCAGGCTGGCGACCTTGTCGCGGGCGCCCTGGGCGCGGGCCTCCAGCTTCGTGGTGCGAGCCAGGTTGACCGCGGCCTCCTGGCGCTTCTCGGCGACCGCGACCCGGGCCGCGTCGACCTGGTCGCGCTGGGTCTTCAGCAGCGCCTTCGCCGCCTTGAACCGCTCCAAGGCGGCGGTCTCGCGGCTCATCAGGTTGTCCACCGTGTTCAGCTGGGTGGTGAGCTCGGTCGGGTCCTGGGAGTTCAGTACGACGGCCAGGCCCATCAGCTTCGGGTCGCCGTACTGGAAGTTCTCGGCGGCCAGCCGGCCCACGTCGGCGCGCTGCTCGGCCACCGCCGCGATGCCGTCGGTGAGCTCCTGCTCGGCCTGGGCGAGCGCGGCCTCCGCCGCGGCCAGCTTGGCCTGCATCTGCGCGTCGAGGACGCGCGCCGCGGTCAGCCGGCCCTCGGCCACGGCCAGGCGCTGCTGGGCGGTGGCGAGCTGGGCCTTGGCGGTCCGCAGCCGCTTCACCGCGGCGGCCGCGGCGGCGCTGGACTCCTCCAGGTGCTCGGAGGCCTGCTTGATGCCCTTCTTCACCTCCGACTGCTTGTCGTGCAGATCGTCGGCGACGGCGCCCGGTACGACGCCGGGCACGGCGAGCGCGGCGACGCAGGCCAGCGCGAGGGCCGTCGACCGGCGGGGTCGACGGAACGAACGGGGAAGACGCTCCACGAGGGAAACCTGTTCAAATTGGGGAAGAAGTGAACAGATGTGACGGTAACCGCTCGCCCTCAGACTTTGAGGTATTTGCGGGTCATCACGAGTGTCGGGATCAGCGTCAGCAGCACGCCGAGCACGGTGATGCCGCCGATCGCCAGCACCGCGTCGTGCCAGTCCACCCACTCGACGATGTGCGAGCCCGGCCTCAGCCGGCCGTAGATCACGACGTACATGAAGGTCAGCAGCGTCGCCGAGGCCAGCGCGATGCCGATCAGCGCGGCGACCAGCGTCTCCATCAGGAACGGCAGCGAGATGTAGAGGTTCGACGCGCCGACCAGGCGCATGATGCCGATCTCCTTGCGTCGGGCGAAGGCCGCCAGCCGGATCGTGTTGCCGACCTGGAGGATCGCGGCGACCAGCAGGAAGGCCGCGACCGCGATCGCTCCCCACTTCATCACCGTCATCCAGAAGTAGATCGGCTTGAGCACCGTGCGCAGATCGCGGACCGCCGTGACGCCGTCCATGCCGGAGAGGGCGGACTCCACCCCTCGGTACTTGTTCGGGTCCTTGAGCTTGACCCAGTACGACTCCTGCATGTCCTCGGGCGTGACCGTGGAGTAGATCTCCTGCTCGGTCTTGTCCTTGGAGACGTAGACCCGCTTCCACGTCGCGAACGCCTGGTCCTTGGTCTGGTGGTAGAACGACGCGACCTCGGGGTGGGTGCCCAGCACCTCGGTGATCGCCTGCTTCTGCGCATCGTTGACCTCGCCCGACGTACAGTGCGGCGTCTGCGAGTTCTGGTTGCACAGGAAGACGGTGATCTGGAGCTTGCTACCCCAGTAGCTCTCCGCCTTCTGCGCCTGCGCGTTGAGCAGCAGGCCCATGCCGACCAGGGTCAGCGAGACGAAGATGGTCACGACCAGCGCGACGGTCATCGAGACGTTGCGGCGCAGGCCGGTGCCGGTCTCGGAGAAGACATAGCGAAGCTGCATCGGATCCCCCGGGCTCTCAGTGCTGGAAGCCGTAGACGCCGCGGCTCTGGTCGCGTACGACGTTGCCGGAGTCCAGCTCGATCACGCGCTTGCGCATCTGGTCGACGATGCCGGCGTCGTGGGTGGCCATCAGGACGGTGGTGCCGGTGCGGTTGATCCGGTCCAGGAGCTTCATGATCCCGACGCTGGTGTTGGGGTCGAGGTTGCCGGTGGGCTCGTCGGCGATGAGGATCATCGGCCGGTTGACGAAGGCGCGCGCGATCGCGACGCGCTGCTGCTCGCCGCCGGAGAGCTCGTCGGGCATCCGCTGGCCCTTGCCCTCCAGACCGACCAGCTCGAGGGTCTCGGGGACCACCTTGTTGATGTGGCTCTTCGGCTTGCCGATCACCTGCAGCGCGAACGCGACGTTCTCGGCGACGGTCTTGTTGGGCAGCAGCCGGAAGTCCTGGAAGACGGTGCCGATCTTGCGGCGGAGGGCGGGGACCTTCCAGCTGGCCAGCCGGTTGATCTCCTTGCCCGCGACGTACACGCGGCCGTGGCTGGGGCGGGCCTCGCGCAGCACCATCCGCAGGAAGGTGGACTTGCCGGAGCCCGACGCGCCGACGAGGAAGACGAACTCGCCCTTCTCGACGTCGACGCTCACGTTGGAGAGGGCGGCCTTGTGCTGTCCCGGATAGGTCGCGGAGACGTTCTCGAATCGGATCACGTGGTCGGTGGCGGCCGGAGTCGGGGGCATGGGGAAGGGCGCGCGGGGCGCTCGGCCGACTACTCACTGTAGGCGAGGCGTCCCAAGGATCCCGGGACGCGCGCCGGGTACCCTCCTGGGCGTGCCCGTCCTGCGTGTTGCCCGAGGCTGCGCGGCCACGGCGGCGCTGCTCGCGCTGGCCGCGGGGTGCTCCTCGGAGCCGACGCCGCCGAAGCCTGCCGGCGCTGGTCCTGGGCCGACTCCCATCGCCGAGTACGGCGCGCCGACGCTGAGCCGGCTGGCGTTCTGCGACCTCGTCCCCGAGAAGGCGGTCACCGCCGCGCTCGGCGGCGCCGCGGAGACCGACCGCTCCTGGGACAACGGCGACCAGGCGACGGTCGCGGGCGACACCGACATCCTGCACGAGCTCGGCTGCGAGTGGACCGGCCCCTCGGGGAGCGTGGCCCGTGCTTGGGTCTTCGCCCGGCCGGTGGACGCCGCCTTCGCCACCGATCTCCTCGCCCAGGCGGGGCGCCGCAGGGGCTGCGAGGCCGGCACTCCCCCGTCGTTCGGCTCGCCGTCGCTGCTGCAGACCTGCCCGGTCCGCGGCGGGCGCCAGCGGGTCCGGCATGCCGGGCTCTTCGGCGACACCTGGCTGACCTGCGAGGTCGCCGGCGCCCGGGCCGAGGACCTCGCCGACCGTGCCGGCGCCTGGTGCGTCGCCGTCGCCGACTCCCTGGAGACCCGATGAGCGCGCGGCTGAGATCTGTCCTGTACGTCGCCGCCGGGCTGTGGGTGCTGATCGACGTGCTCCGGATGTGGACGCCGTCGCTGATCACGATCTTCGGCCAGGCCGCCGAGACGCCCGCCGAGCTGATCGGCGCGTTCGCGCTGGGGTGTGGGGTGCTGCCGCTGGTGCTGCTGGTGGTGACGCGGCGGCGCTTCTTCCTCGTCGGGCTCGGCATCCTGCTGGCCGCCCGCGTCCTCTTGGCCTGCACCGATGGCGGCCGACCCCAGCTCTGGCTCGCCTCGGCCGGCGTGGTGGGCGGAATCTGGTGGCTGAGCTCGGTCCTGGGCCGCGACGCCCGGCTGATCGCGCCGGGGATCGCGACCGGCCTGGCGCTGGCGACCGTCTCGCACGCGGCGCTGGGGACGTTCGGGGCCGTGTGGCGGAACGACGTCTGGGGCTGGGCGGAGCTGATCGTCTCGGTCGGTCTGGTCCTGGCGCTGTGGCGCACGCCGTCGTCCTCTCAGGCGCCCTCTCGCCGGGCCGCCTGGTCGGTCTTCCCGGCGCTGCTCCTGGCCGGAGTCCTCTTCGCCAACGCCGGCCGGGCCTCGGCCGTGGGCGGCGGCTGGGGGCTCCTGGTCGTCTCGGTGGCCGCGGTCCTCGCCGTCGGGGCGGCGCTGACACGGGTCACCCGGGCCTCCGCGATCCTCGCGGCCGTCGTGCTCGTCGTGGCGACGGCGGCCGCCGCGCTGGTCGAGGCCGAGGTGTCCGGCGTCTCCGGCGTCAGCCCGGTCTGGGTGCTGCCCGCCTATCTGGTCGGCCTGCCCGCCCTCGTCCACCTGCTCGCGTCCGCGGCCGCGCGCCCCAGGTCCTCCGGGCCGTTCGCCGTCGCAGGTGGCGCGGTCGTCTGGGTGGCGCTGCTCTTCGCCTACTACGCCGGCTACGACCTGGGCTACCGGGCCGACGTGCTGCTGCTGATCGTCGCGATCGGGTTGGCGGTCACGGGGCTGGCGCCGGCCCCGTCGCCGGCGCCCGCCGAGTCGCCGGTCCGCCGGCAGGAGCTCCTCGGGATGGGCGTCCTCGCCGTCGCGGTCGCGATCGTCGCCTCGACGCTGGGACCGTGGCTCACCCTGCGCGAGATCGACGGTCCGGCGCCGCGCGAGGACGGGGTGCGCGTGGCGGCGTACAACGTGCGCATGGGCTACGGGATGAGCGGCCGCTTCGAGGCTCGCGGCGTCGCACGCCTGCTGTCGACGCAGCGTGCCGACGTGATCCTGCTCAGCGAGGTCGACCGCGGCTGGCTGCTCAACGGCGGGCAGGACCAGCTCCGCATCCTGGCCCGGATGCTCGGCATGCACGCCGCCTTCGGGCCGGCGGCCGACCCGGTCTGGGGCGACGCGATCCTGAGCCGCGCGCCGCTGAGCCGGGTGCACAACGAGCCCTTCCCGTCGTACGGAGCGGTGACCGGCGCCCAGGCCCTCGTCGCGACGACCACGGTCCGCGGCCAGCGGCTGACGGTCATCTCGACCCACCTCCAGCCCGACTCCGGCGGCACGGACGACACCGTGCGGCAGGCCCGCCGGCTGGCTGCCTTGATGACCGCCCAGAACGGCGCGGTCGTCGCCGGCGGCGACCTGAACACCGCGCCCGGCAGCGAGGCCTGGCGGGCGCTCGTCGCCACCGGGTACGCCGACGCTCTCGCCCCCGCCCGCCCGCTGTTCACCTCACGCGCCGACGACCCGGTCGAGGAGATCGACCACCTCTTCGTCCGCGGCCTTACCCCGTCCGCGCCGCGAGCGATCCGGACCCAGCTCTCCGACCACCTCCCGGTGCTCGTCGACCTGCGGTGACACCGACGGAGTGAAGTCCGCCGAGGGGCCGGTCCCACGCGGGAGCCGGGGCGTCGGCCCCGACTTCACTCCGTCGCTACGCCGATCAGGCGCTGGCCGACTCGGCGCTGCGGCGCCAGCGGATGCCGGCTTCGAGGAAGCCGTCGATCTCGCCGTCGAGGACGGCCTGGGGGTTGCCGGACTCGAACTCGGTGCGCAGGTCCTTGACCATCTGGTACGGGTTGAGGACATAGGAGCGCATCTGGTCGCCCCAGCTGGCCTGGACGTCGCCGCGCAGCTCGTCGAGCTGGGCCTTCTCCTCGGCCTTCTTCAGCGCCAGCAGCTTGGCCTTGAGGATGACCATGGCCGAGGCCTTGTTCTGCAGCTGGGACTTCTCGTTCTGGCAGGACACCACGACGCCGGTCGGGATGTGGGTCAGCCGGACGGCCGAGTCGGTGGTGTTCACCGACTGCCCACCCGGGCCGCTGGAGCGGTAGACGTCCACCCGGATCTCGTCCTCGGGGATGTCGATGTCGTCGGTCTGCTCCAGCACCGGCACGACCTCGACCGCGGCGAAGCTGGTCTGCCGGCGGCCCTGGTTGTCGAAGGGACTGATCCGCACCAGCCGGTGGGTGCCGGCCTCGACGGAGAGCGTGCCGTAGGCGTACGGCGCGTGGATGGCGAACGTGGCCGACTTCAGGCCGGCCTCCTCGGCGTACGAGGTGTCGAAGACCTCCACGGAGTACTTGTTGCGCTCCGCCCAGCGGGTGTACATCCGCATCAGCATCTCGGCGAAGTCCGCCGCGTCGACGCCGCCGGCGCCGGCACGGACGCTGATGATCGCCTCGCGGGCGTCGTACTCGCCGTTGAGGAGCGTGCGCACCTCCAGCTGCTCGACGGCCTTGTGGATCCGGTCGATCTCGGCGTCGGACTCGGCCAGGGACGACTCGTCGTTCTCCTCCCGCGCCATCTCGACCATCAGCTCCAGGTCGTCCAGACGGGTCTGGAGGCCGGTGAACCGCTCGAGCTCGCCCTGCAGCGCGGAGAGCCGCCCGGTCACGCGCTGGGCGTTGGCCTGGTCGTCCCAGAGGTCCGGCGCCGCGACCTGCTCCCCCAGCTCGGCGATCTCCGCGCGCATGGCGTCGAGGTCCAGGACCTTGCCGATGGTCTCCATCGTCGCCTGGAGCTGCTTGATCTCGGAGTCGAAGTCGCGGGCTGCCACGAGGAGCAAGGCTACCGGCCGGCGTCCACCGGTTATCAGTCGGAGACCGCGACCACCGCCGCGGCGGCGCCGGTGACGGTGGCCGACTCCCCCACGCCGGGGACGCGCAGGGGCAGGTCGAGCGGGGCGCGGAGGCGGACCAGCACGGTGTCGCCGCGCGCCACCACCTCCCAGCGCAGGCCGGGGAGGCGGGCCAACGCGCCGCTCTCGCGCAGGTGGGCGGCGACGAAGGCACGGGCCGCGACCGGGTCGATCTCCAGTCGCTCACCGAGCCCGTGGGTGTAGACGGCCTCTCCCTGAAGCCCGTCGGTGGCGGCCAGCGCGGCGGCGTCGGCGAGGGCGTTGAGGTCCTGGCGGCGCAGGTACGCCGCGGAGGCGTCGACCACGACCGCGACCAGCACGGCGATCACCAGCAGGAAGCCGATGACCAGCGGCGTGATGGAGCCGCACTCATCTCGTCCCCGGCCTCTCATCGGGCCTCCCGGAACGTGCCGTACGGCGAGCGATGGCTGGCCTCGACCCGGACCGCCGGCGCCTGACCGCCGAAGACCAGCGGCGTCAGCGGCAGGGCAGCGTGGGCTCGCACCTCGGCGACGACCGAGGAGCCCGGTGTCAGGCAGTCGTCCGGGCGCGGCCGACAGGTCAGCCGGAGGGTGAAGTCCTCGTCCAGTCCCTGGTCGGCGAAGGCCAGCCGGGCCGCCTCCTGCGCCCTGGCCTCGGCGGTGGCGGCGTCCGGCGCGGTGACAAAGGCGCGACTGGCCGAGCGGGCGGCCGTGGTGGAGGCGAACGCCGCCCGCTGGACGTCGAAGACCGCCAGGACGACGTACAGCAAGGGGATCAGCAGCAGGACGGCGAGCCAGACGAACTCGACGAGAGCCGACCCCGACTCGCTCCGCAGCCTCACGGCACAGCCTCCACGACGCCGTGCCCGGTCACGTCGAGCTCCACTCCCGGTCCCCAGAGGCCGAGCGGCGGCACGCTGGCCCGGACCCGGACCTCGACCACCGGCAGCCCGCCCACCGACGTCGTCTCGGCGGTGATCCGCTCGGCGAACCGTCCGGCCAGCGCGCCGTCGATCTGGCCGCGCGTGCGGGCGATGCCGTCCGAGGGCGCACGCCCCACCGCGGCGGCATATCTCGCGCCCTCGGCGGCGGCCGCCGCGAGCGTGCTCCGCACGTGCATCACCAGCGCCACCTGGAGGATCCCGAGCACCAGCGGCACCAGGACCATGCTGACCAGGACGAAGTCGACGACCGCCGCGCCGTCGTCGGATCTGGGCTCAGCCCGAGACGGACGCCAGCGCGTCACGGAGCATCTCGCCCAGCTGCGGGCCGGCGATCGCCCAGAGCCCCGCCACCAATCCGGCGCTCATCACGGTGATCAGCACCCATCCGGGCACATCGCCGCGCTCGTCACGGCGTCGATCGATCCATCGCATCATCTCTGTCTCCTCTTCCCGATTCCTATTCGTCAGGGCACCACCAGACGGAGTCCCACCAGGCCGGGCCAGAAGGCGAAGATCACGACGACGGGGAGGATCAGGAAGACGACCGGCACCATCATGAGGACCTCACGACGGGCGCCGGACTCGATGAGGGCACGGCGGCCGGCCTCGCGCACGTCGCCGGCCTGGGCATGCAGCACGTCGGCCAGCGGCGTGCCGCGATCGACCGCGATGGCGATGCCCTCGGCGAAGCGGGAGACGACCGGAAGTCCCGAGCGCGCGGCCAGCCGGTCCAGCGCGAGGGTGATCGGCACCCCCGTGCGGACCTCGGCCAGCACCCGGCCCAGCTCGTCGGAGAGGGCGCCGTGCGAGCGGCCCACGACACGCTCCAGGGCCGCGCTCGGCGACTCCCCCGCCGCCACGGACAGCGCGAGCAGCTCGGCGATCACCGGGAACTCCTCCAGGATCGCCCGCTCACGGGCACGGACCTGGGCGGTCAGCCTGTTCTCCCGCAGCAGCGCGCCGACCACGAACGCCGCGGCGCAGAGCAGCAGCAGCGGGACCGCCCGGCCGGGCGATCGCAGCGCCACCAGGGCCGACGGCACGGCCATGACCGCGAAGGCGACCGAGCCCCAGAGCACCTGCTCGATGCGGAGCTCCTGGACCGTGAGCGGCAGGCCGGCGCGGTCGAGTCGCCGCGCGATCCCGGACGGGCCGCCGAGCAGCCGGTCCGCCAGTCCGGCGAGCCAGCCGGCGACGCCCGGACGCCCGACGGCCGGAGTGCCGGCGAGGTCGCGCACGTAGGGCAGCACTCGCCCCTCGAGAGAGGTCCGCCGGGAGGCCAACACCGCACGACCGGCCAGCAGCAGGCCGAGTCCGGCGACGCCGCCGAGCGCCGCGCCGGCCAGGGCGGGAGTCATCGCAGGATCCTCCGCGGAGTGGGCAGCCGCCCGATCCGCATCATCAGGGAGTAGGCCACGACGCAGAGCACGCCGCCGCCGAGCAGGACCATCGCACCGGCCGGCGAGGCATAGCGCGCGATCACGTCCGGCGAGAGACAGAGCAGGAGCAGCACCAGCCAGGGCGCGGCGACGGCCAGGCGGGCGCCGTTGACGGTCCACGCCTGCCGCGCCTCCAGCTCCGAGCGGGTCCGGGCGTCCTCGCGCAGGTAGCCGGAGAGGCCACGGAGCAGGCGGCCGAGATCGCCGCCGCCCACCTCGCGGGCGAGCCGGAGCGCCTCGACCACGCGGTCGCCGACCGGGTCGGCCAGCCTGTCCTTGAGCCGGTCCAGCGCGTCGTCGAACCGCATCCCCGCGTGGTAGTCGGCGGTGAACGCCGCGAAGTGCGGACGCAGCGGCTCGGGCCCGCGCTCGGCCAGGCCGCCGAGCGCGTCGGCCAGGCCGAGCCCGGCACGCACCGCGGAGGCGAGATTGTCGACCGCCTCCGGCCAGACCTCGGCGTGCTCGCGCTGCCGGCGTCGCTCCCGCGAGCGGAGCACCGCGAACGGGGCGCCGGCCGCGATGAGGCCGAAGGCGAGGGCGACCGGGGGCGCGCTGGACGCGACCAGCACCAGGGCGAAGGCCACCAGCGCGCAGCTCCCGGAGGCGAGCGCCAGTCCGGGGCTGACCGACCAGGACGGCGTACGACGGACCGGAGGCGAGACGAACGACCACAGCACCAGCGCGAGCCCCACGCCGACGCCGAGCCCCAGCACCGCGCCCATCACTCACACCTCGACAGCTCGGTGTGCAGGTCGATCCCCGCCCGCTCGAAGGCATCCGTGCGGCTCGGCACGCCGGCACGCACCAGCCGTTCGCCGCGGCGGACGAAGACCGGCTCGGTCTCGATGACGTCCTGCTCGACCCGCCCGGAGACGCCGACGATCTCGTTGACCCGGCGCACGCCCTCGGCATCGACGCCGAGATGGACGACCAGGTCGACGGAGGCCGCCACCGTCGGGACGACGAACCGCGCCGAGACGTTCTCACCGGCCAGCAGCGGCAGCGTGCAGAGCTTGACCAGCGCCTCCCGCGCGCTGTTGGCGTGCAGGGTCGCCATGCCCGGAAGCCCGCTGTTGAGGGCGAGCAGCAGGTCCAGCGCCTCGGCCGAGCGGACCTCGCCGACGACGATCCGGGTCGGTCGCATCCGCAGCGACTCGCGCACCAGGTCGCGCAGGGTGATCTCGCCGGTGCCCTCCAGGCCGGCCTGCCGGGTCTCCATCGCCACCCAGTCGGGGTGCGGCACCCGGATCTCGCGCACCTCCTCCACGCTGATCACCCGCTCGCCGCCGGGGATCGCGGCGGCCAGGCACCCGAGCATCGTGGTCTTGCCGGCCTGGGTGCCGCCCGCGACGAGGATGTTGAGCCCGGCACGGACGGAGAGCTCGAGGAAGCGGGCGGCGCCAGTGGTGAGCGAGCCGAGCTCGACCAGCTCGGCGAGCCGGGAGGCGCGGGCCACGAACTTGCGGATGTTGACCGCGGCGAAGTCGCCGCTGATCCCCTCCAGGACGACGTGCAGACGATGCCCCTGCGGCAGGCGGGCGTCGACGAACGGGCTGGAGACGTCGAGTCGGCGGCCGCTCTGCTTGAGCATCCGCTCGACCAGGTCGCGCACCTCGGCGGCGGTGAGCATGGTGGTGGTCAGCTCGTGGCGTCCGCCGCGCGCGACGAAGACCCGGCTCGGCTCGTTGACCCAGATCTCCTCGACCTCGGGATCGTCCAGATAGGGCTGCAGCGGGCCGAACCCGGCCAGCCGGGCGACCAGCTCGTCGACCACGCCGGCCGCGTCGCCCACCGGGGGCACCGCCCCGGTCAGGCTCCGCTCGTCGTGCTCGCGCACCACCTGCTCGGCGATCCGGCGGACCCGCTCGGCCTCGCGCTGCGGGTCGATCCCGTCGCGGCGCACCACGGCGCGCACGCGACCGTCGAGGTCGTCGACGAGCGCGGTGAGCGACATGGCGAGATCCGATATCTGTGAAGTCTGGTAACAGGCATCCAGTCCTACCGCTCTCGGGCCCACCAGCGGAACCCCGTCGCTTGATCTGTGGACAACCCGACCCGCGAACAGCGCGTCCGAACCTCAGCGGCCGCGGCGGCGCACGCGCCGGGCGGTCTCGCCCCAGCGGCGGTAGGCGGCGGCGCCGGCGAGCTGCGAGCTGACGCCGAGCTTGCGCAGGATCGACTTCACCTGGCTCCGCACGGTGCCTTCGCTGACGTTGACCGAGGCGGCGATCCGCTTGACCGTCCAGCCCTCGCTGAGCTGGACCAGCACCTCCAGCTCGCGCGGGGTCAGGGTGTCGATGCGCTCGGAGAGCTGGCGGTCCTCCTCGGCCACGGCCCGCCACTGCTCCACGACCGAGGCGGCCATCTCGGGAGGCATCACCGGCCGTCCGCGGATCAGCGCGGCCAGGGCGCGGCTGAGGTCGTCCAGGGTGGCGGTCAGCGGCAGGACGCCCACCGCGCCGGCCTCGATCACCGCGCCCCAGGCGGCCGCGGGGCGGAGGTTGGTCAGCACCAGGGCCGGGACCGGCAGCTCGCGCACCACCTCGCGGACCTCCCGCACCTCGACGAGGTCGACCAGGTCGGAGATGACGAGAGCCGCGGCGGGCCGGCGGGCCAGGGCCATCGCGCGCAGCCCCTGCCGGACGCGCGCGCCACCGGGGAATCCCACCCGCTGGATCTCGAAGCCGCGGGCCCCGAGGGCCTCGCTGACCGTCTCGCTCACCAGGTCCTGGTCGGCGACCACGAGCACCCGAGGTGCCGCTCGTGTGGCCACGACGCCCTCACTCCAGCAACCGGAGCGAGATGCCGTCCATCAGGCCGTTGAACTGGTCGGTCTCCGAGACGGTGACGTCACCCGCGGCCGACACCTTGCCGCCGGCGGTCAGCGGGACACCGCTGGGGAACTCCACCCGTCCTGTCGGCGCCGTGACCGTCGCGACCTGCTCGTCGCCGCCGCCCGCCAGCGGTCGCTGGGTCAGCGTCACCTGGTCCCCGGATCGCCGGCAGCTGAGGCGGTACCACCGTCCCCGGTCGATCGGCGCCGGCCCGCTGACCAGCGCCTCGCCGGAGGCTCCGGCGATCCGGCAGGAGGCGACGCCGTGGTCGAGCTGCAGCTTGTACTGCGCCGGGTCGGAGAAGAGGCCGCGCTGGAGGACGTTGTCGCCGTTGTCGGTGGCGCTGCCCGAGGAGTCGGGATCGAGGTTGACGTCCGCGCCGAGCTCGAAGGGCCGCGTGCCCGGGCTCAGCGGATCGGGCGTGCCCTGCGGCCGCACGATGAGCACGGCGGCCGGGGTCTGGCCCTGCGCGACGTACGCCGGGAACCGGAGCGCGGCCTCGCCGGCCGGGCCGGTGCCCCGCGTGATCCGCCCACCCGCGCTGGTCGTGATCTCGGTGCGCACCGAGCCGTCACCGGCGTTCGGCACGTCCGCGACCACGGCGCCCGGCGCGAGGACCGGGTGACCTGGACCCGCCAGGCCCAGCCACACCACCTGGCCGGGCAGCGCGGAGGGAGGCGCCGCCTCGGTGGCCAGGTGGGCGGCGTCGACCGGCTGACCGGTCTCCGTCGATCCGGTGGCGGTCGCGCAACCGGTCAGCGCCAGGCATCCCAAGAGGCATCCCAGGAGCAGACCCATCGATGCGCGGGTCATGGCGCCTCACGTCCCTCCTCGTCACGTGCGGGTCAACCGAGGCCGATCACGGTCCGGAACATCACCGTCCGGGTGACCGCGACCGAGGTGGTGCCGGTCGCTGCGGCGACCGGTCCCGCCGGCACGGGTCCTCCGGTGTCGGTCTGCACCGCGCTGATCAGGCCGCCGCCGGCGCCGGCGCTCCAGGAGCGGATCGTCTGACCCGCCGGGACCGCCCAGGACACCGCCTCGGAGGCCTTGGCCGCCCAGTACGTCGAGACCCACTGACCCGGTCCGGTCGCGCTGATCGCCGGCGCGGCGTGCTGGGTCCCGGACGCCTGGTCCAGGGCTCCGGCATGCGCGACCACCTGGGTCGAGCCGCCGCCCGTGGCCCGGTAGGCCGCCAGCGAGAGGTCCGCCTTCAGCGCGCCGGAGAGGGCGACGGTGACGGTGCTGCCGGGGTCCCCGGCGGTCGCCGTACGGGTCCAGGCGCGGCCGAGCACGTTGGTGCCGTCCAGCGCCTCCATCTGCGTCCAGCCCGCCGGCGGCGTGACCGTCGCCGAGGTGGCGTTGGCCGCGAAGTAGAGCACCATCGTGTCGCCGGCCTGGACCGCTCCCGGCACGGTGACGCGCTGGTTCGCGGTGTTGGCGTTGGCGCTGGTCGCCGCGACGAACGCGACGGTGGCGGCCGGCGCGGCGCTGACCGTGACCGACGCGCTGGCCGTGGCGGTGGCCGAGTCGTTGTCGGTCACCGTCAGCGTGACCGTCCTCGTGCCGGCCGAGGCGTAGGCGTGGTGCGGCGCGACGGCCGTGCTGGTGTCGCCGTCCCCGAAGCTCCAGGCGTACGACGCGATGCTGCCGTCCGGATCCTCGCTCCCCGCGCTGTCGAAGTCGCAGGCCAGCGCGTCGCAGCTGTAGGTGATCTTCGCGGTCGGCGGCTGGTTGACCTTCACCACGTCGACGCCGTGGGTGACCGTGGCCGTGCCCGAGGCCGAGGTCACCGTCAGGACGACGTCGTAGTGCCCGCCGGTCGCGTAGGTGTGGTCGGGCGAGGACCCGCTCCCGGTCTGGCCGTCGCCGAACTGCCAGGCGTAGCTCAGCGAGCCGCCGCCGGAGGTCGAGCCGGTCCCGTCGAAGTGACACGTCAGGCTGGCGCAGCTGGAGGTGAACGCCGCTGTCGGCGGCTGGCCGACGCCGTTGCCGTCCGCGTCCTGGTGGAGGAACATCGCGCGCGCTCCCCAGGTGGCGCTGTCGACGCCCGGTCCCGAGGTCACCGTGTCGGTGCCGGTCACCGGCGCACCGGACTGCGCGCCCTGGGCCCAGTCGGCGCGGTGCAGCAGGCCGTCGGGCGTGGCCCAGTACAGCTTCGAGCCGGTGCCGAACATCCCGCGGACCTGCCGGTAGTCGATCCCGGTGACGCCGTTCGCCGCGGTCAGCCGCCGGGCCCCGACGACGTCGTTCTGCGGGGTGAAGTACCGGTAGAACAGGGTGTTCGTGCCCGAGCGGGTGAAGTAGATCCGGCCGGAGTCGTAGAACATCCCGGTCATCGACTGGATGTCGGAGCGCCAGTCGCTGAGCGGCACGATCCGGTCGGCGGTGTCCACGGCCACCGGCGCGCCGTACGTCGTGCCGTTGAAGGCACGCCGGGTGAGGCTGCCGTCGGACTGCGCCAGGTAGAGCTGGCCGTTGAGCATGAAGGCGCCGCGCACGGCGTTCCAGTCGATGCCTCCGTCCGGGACCGCCTGGGACGCGCCCACGGAGCCGTCCTGGTAGGAGCGCTTCGACAGCCCGCCCGCCGACGGCGCCGGCAGGTCGGTGCGCAGGATCTCGATGCCGTTGATCAGCGGGTTCTCCACGACGTGACCCAGGTCGATGTCGACGTTGCCGTCACTGGTGATGGTGAAGGACCGCATGGTGCCGCGCTGATCGCCGACCGCGGACACGAGGTCGAGGTTGGAGAGCACCCTGGTCCCGTCGAGGGTCACGTGGAAGACCCGCTGGCCCACGCCGCTGGTGCAGCTGCACCGGTTGGCGAAGTAGAGCCGGACCTGCAGCGGCGTGCCGGCCGCGACCGGGAAGTTCCACTGCTGCTCGGGGGCGTTGCTCGGGTCCCACAGCTCGGAGTCGAAGATCTCGCGCGGGGTGCCGGCCGGGACGGTGCCGTCGACGTTGGGCACCGGGTCCCAGGTGGCGCGGTTGCTGCCGCTGACGTGGTACGGCGAGGGCGATGCGTCCGTGTCCGCGGACCATCCGGGTCCGCTCGAGCTCGCGAGGGCGGGCCCGCCGGCGTTCACCCGGTAGAGGATCCGCGGGTCGGCCGTCGCTCCCGAGGCGCCGCCGGAGTAGACGGCGTTGGGCAGTCCGGGCGTGCGCACGGCCGGGTAGGCCTCGCCGTTCGGCGGCATCAGGGCGATGCGGCCGCGGTAGCTGAAGTGCCCGATCCGGTCGGTGTCGGAGCTGACCCACAGGCCCTGCGGGGTGTCCAGGAAGTCGTAGACGCCGACGCCCTTGGTGCGCCCGGGGTCCCAGGACAGCGGCAGGCCGTTGACCGGGTCGAGCGCGGCGATGCCCTCACGGGAGACGGCGCCTTGGCCGGCGCGGTCGCCGGCGAACGGGTTGTTCTGCCAGCGCATGTGCCCGCCGACGTACACCGCGTTGTCGGTCACCTCGACGGCGTACGTCGTGTCGCCGCCCGTGTAGTCCACCCAGGACGGCTGCACGTTGTCGCCGACCGCGTTGGTCTCGAAGCGCGCGGTGGTGTCGCAGGCCACCGTGCTCCCGCCGTACGCCCCGGTCGTCGCGATCACGAAGAACCGGCCGTCCGGCGAGACGCTGACGTCGCGCATGTAGGTGTCGAAGGAGCTGGAGCAGCGGGTCGTGTAGAAGCTGGTGCGCAGCCCGCCCGGCGCCGCCGACGCGCCGCTGAGGTCGAGCTGGAGGAACTGGTGGTTGGTGACGCCCTGCAGGGTGTCGAAGTTGCCGACGGCCATCAGCCTGCTGCCGTCGGGAGTGGCGTCGATCTTGAGCACCTGGGTGACGCCGTCGTTGTGGATGCCCGCGATGGTCAGGCCCATGTAGGGCAGCCAGGCCCCGGTCTCGGGGTTCACCGTGGCCAGCGCCGGCTGCGCGTGGCCGCCGACGTGGGTGAACGCGCCGGCCAGCCAGAGCCGGCCGTTGACCAGGGCGAGGTCGCGGACGACGCCGCTGATCGTGCCGGCGTTGAACGTGGACAGCACCGCGCCGTCGGAGATGCGGATGCGCGCGAGGTTGCGGCGCGCGACGCCGTTGATCGTGGTGAAGGATCCGGCGACGTACACCGAGGTGCCGTCGGGAGCGGCCATCACCTTGCGCACGGTGCCGTTCGGGTTCGGCACGAAGGTGGTGCTGATCTGCCCGGTGGTGGCGTTGAAGGCGAGCAGGTTGCTGCGGGCCAGCTGGGTGGTGCTGCTGTCGTTGCGCGCCGAGGAGAAGCCGCCGCCCAGGACGATCGTGCCGCCGACCTGGGCGATCGAGTAGACGTCGCCGTCGAGCACGTGCGGCGTGCCGGAGACCGGGTACTCGCTCGGCAGCCGGCCGGCCGCGGTGTCCTCCGCAGAGGCCAGACCGGGCAACAGCGCCAGCGCGAGCGCGAGGATGAGAGTCAGCTGGAACCTGCGCATCGGAGCCCTCCAAGGATGATGACGAGGATCGGCGTCGTGGGGCCGGCGCCCTGGTCTCCCGGACATTAGGACCGCTCGGGATCGCCGGAACCGCGCGGCGGCGAACATCCCCAAAATGGGTGACGGAGCGCGCGACTCGGCCCGCTTGGCTGGTCGGCATGAGGGTTGCGGACACCCCGCGGACCGGCCGGCACGAGGCCTGGCCGCTGGTCGTGCTGCTGGGCGGACTGCCGCTGTGGTGGATGCTCGGCGTGGTCTCCCTGCTGCCTCTCGCGCTGGCGCTGCCGATGGCCTGGCAGCTGCTCGGCCGTCGCCGGCTGGCCCTGCCCCGCGGGTGGGCGTGGTGGCTGCTGTTCCTGACCTGGGTGGTCCTCGGTGTCGGCGTCCTCGGCGCGGACGCCCCCGCCGCCGTGCCCGGAGGCGCCGAGGGCCGGCTGCTCGTCTTCGGCGACCGCCTGGCCTGGTACGCCGCCTGCACGATCGTCCTGCTGTGGTTGGTGAATCTCTCCCGCGAGGCGCTCGCCGACCGGCTGGTCCTGGGACTGGGCGCCTGGGTCTTCGTGGTCTGCGTCCTCGGCGGGCTCCTCGGCCTGGTGGCGCCCGGCCTGGAGTTCCGCTCGGCGGTGGAGTGGGTCCTGCCGCACGGCCTGCGCTCGAACTCCTTCGTCGCCTCGCTGGTCCATCCCGAGGCCGCCGAGCTCCAGTCGGTGCTGGGCCGCGCCGCCCCGCGCCCCAAGGCGCCCTTCGCCTTCACCAACACCTGGGGCAGCGTGCTGTCGATCTCGCTGGTCTTCCTCGCCGCCTACCTGGCCACCGGGACCCGATCGACCCGGCAGCGGATCGCCGGTGGGATCGTCCTGCTCCTCGCGATCCCACCGGTGCTCTACTCCCTCAACCGCGGGCTCTGGCTGGCCATCGCCGCCGGGACCGCCGGCCTGCTGGTGCTCGTCGTGCTCCGGGGACGCGCGGCTCTCCTCGGCGCCGTCGCCGGCGGGCTCGCGGTCCTCGCGGTGGTCGCCGCGCTCGGTCCCCTCCAGCCGCTCACCGGCATCGTCGGCGAGCGGCTGGATCACCAGCACAGCAACGAGCGTCGCTCCCAGCTGCTCACCACGACGGTCCGCTCGGTGAGCACCGGCTCTCCGGTCGTCGGCTTCGGCAGCACCCGCGACGTGCAGGGCAGCTTCGCCTCGATCGCCGGCTCGGCACGTCCGGGCTGTCCCGCCTGCGGGGTGCCGCCGCTGGGCACCCAGGGGCAGCTCTGGCTGGTGCTCTTCAGCCAGGGCTGGCCGGGGCTGCTCTTCTTCCTGGTCTTCGTGCTGCTCGCCCTGGCGCGGACCTGGCGCTGCCGCACGACGGCGGAGACGGTCTGCACCTTCGCCGTGGGCTGCTTCCTGCTACAGCTCGCGGTCTACGACTCCCTCGGCCTGCCGCTGTTCCTGGTCATGGTGGCGATCGGGCTGGCGGAGCGCGAGCGTGTGCTCGCCGGCGCCACCGATCCGGCACTCGACCGCGACGACCTGGTACGCCGCGCGCGCACGACCGTGCCGGCGATCGCGGTGCTCGCCCTCGCGGGAGCCGGGGCCGCCTACGCGATCGCCTCGCTGCGCGACCCCGGCTATCTCCGGTCGGTGAGCATCGCCCCGACGCCCGCGCCGGTCTCGCTGGCCGGCGACGGCCTCGACGGACGGCCGATCACCGTCGACACCGAGTCGGCGCTGCTGCGGGCCCCGGCGCGGCTGACCCGCAGCGCCACGGTCACGGCCGTGCCCGGCACGGAGGTGCTCACCTTGTCGGTCGCGGCGCCGACACCGGCCCGGGCGACCCGGGAGTCCGAGGCGATCACCGCGGCGTACCTCACCTCCCGGGCGACCTATCTCGCCGACCGGCGCGACCGGCTGCTCGCCACCCTGCACGACGAGCTCGACCGGATCACCGACGCCGGCAGCGCGGACCCACAGGACCGTCAGCGACTGGCCGCGGCCATCGTGCGGATCGCCGCCACCGACACCTCGCCCGGCATGGTCGTGCGCCGGGCCGAGCCGGTGCCGGCCGACGGTCACCGCGCGGAGGCGGTCACCTCCGGGGCCGCGCTCGGCCTGCTGGCCGGTGTCGGCCTGATCGCCGTCGCGCCGGCCCGGGGCCGGCGATCGCGGAAGGGAGAGCGCCGATGACCGAGACCACCCGACCGCGCGAGATCTGGACCCGGCTCACGGTCGACCCGATCGCCGATCCCCTCGCCCGCCGTCTCGCCCGGGTCCGCGGCGTGACGCCGAACCGGATCACGTGGACCGCCCTGCTCCTGGGCCTGGCGACCGCCGCGTGCTTCGCCACCGGGCACCTGCGCTGGGGCGGCGCGCTCTTCCTGCTCCGCTTCGTCCTCGACTGCCTCGACGGCAAGGTCGCCCGGCTGCAGGGCTCCGCGTCCGCGCGCGGAGCGGCGCTCGACGTGGGCTGCGACGTCGTGTGCGTGACCCTGGCCGCCGTCACGCTGGCCGACCGGCTGGTGCGAGACGGCCTGCTGCGGCCCGGTCTCGGGCTGGCGCTGGTGGGTGTGCTCGTCGTCTACGACTGGGCACTGGCCTATCGCAAGGGCATCGCCGCGATCGCCGGACGGGGCACGGGCGGGGCCGCGCACGCCTGGCGGACCGACGTGCCGGTGCTGCGCTCCTGGGTGCGGTGGTGCCGGCGCATGGACATGTCCACGGTGCCGTGGACCCTGGAGGCCGAGATCGTGACCTTCGGCCTGGCGCCGCTGCTCCTGCCGGCGAGCGCCCTGCCCGTGGTCGTCGCCCTCGCCACGGCGTTCCTGCTGGTGGCGGTCGCGGTCAACCTCCGGCGGATCTGGCGGCTCGCGCAGCCGCCGGAGCAGGAGCTGCCGGCCGTCGACGTCGTCATCGCCACCCGCGACCGCCCGGCCCTGCTGCGGCGAGCCGTCGACTCGGTGCTGGCGCAGACCTACCCCGGGCCGATCACCGTCCACGTCGTCCACGACCGGTCCGCGCCCGACCCCACGCTCGCCCGCGAGGAGGGCGACCGCGTCGTGCGGGTGCTCGCCAACGACCGCTCCCCCGGTCTCGCCGGCGCCCGCAACGCCGGGATCCTCGACGGCACGGGCGATCTGGTCGCCTTCTGCGACGACGACGACCACTGGCTGCCGGACAAGCTGCGGCTGCAGGTGGCCGCCCTCCGCGCGTCGGGCGACGCCACCTGCGTCACCGGGATCGTCGTGGAGTACGCCGGCCGCGCGGTGCCACGGGTGCCGCGTCCCGGGGAGCTCGGCCTCGACCACCTGGTCCGGCATCGCGTGATGGCCGCGCATCCGTCGACCGTGCTGGTCCGGCGGGCCGACCTGCTCGGGCCGATCGGCCTGGTGGACGAGGCGATCCCGGGCAGCTACGGCGAGGACTTCGACTGGATCATCCGCGCCGCGCGGCACGGCCCGATCAGCGTCGTGGAGCGGCCGCTGGTCCGGGTCACCTGGGGACAGTCGATGTTCTCGCGCGACTGGCAGACGATCGTGGACGCGATCGACTACGGGCTCGGGAAGACCCCCGAGCTCTCCGCCGACCCGGTCGCGCTCGGCCGGCTCTACGGCAGGCGCGCCTTCGCCCTGGCTGCCCTGGGCAGCGACCAGGCGCCCGCCGCCGTCGCCCGGACGCTGCGCGTGGCGCCGCTGGAGAAGCGCGCCTACCTGGCGATGGCGGTGACCCTGCGGCTGGTCTCCGCCGAGCGGCTGCTGGACCTCGCCCACCGCCGCGGCCGCGGGATCTGAGTCTCGGGGCGCATCCCCCATCTGGGGTACGACGCCCGGGACCACCGGGCTCTCCCCGGCTACGGTCGGCCCGGAACTCGTCGTCGAAGGTCCCAGGTGTGAACACGTGCTGCAGTCCCGTCCCTCACCGCGTCGCGCGGTCCGAGCCCTCCTCCTCGTCCTCCTCCTTCCGCTGGTCGCCAGCCTGACCGCGGTGCCCGCGTCGTCCCGGCCCTTGGACGGCAGCGACAGCCGGTCGGCCAGCCGCGCCCAGCCCCCCGTGGCCGGTTGGTCGGCCGGCCCTGCTCGGCGCGCCCGCCTCGAGCACGTGCGGACCGCCCACCGCGGCGCCGCGCTGCTGCTCGGCAAGCGCGCGGCCGGCCCGGTCGCGACGAACGGCCCGCGACTGCGGCGCGCCGGGACCGTCGGCACCCGCTACGCCGCGCGGGTCTGGGTCCGCGGCTCGCGCACCGGCGAGCGCGTCGTCCTGACCGTCCGGGAGCGCGCCCACGGCAAGGTCGTCGGCAAGGCCCGCGCCGCGCGCACGCTGCGCACCGGCGTCTGGACCAAGGTGACCACCCGGCTGCACCGCACGGTGGCCGGCAGCAGGTTCCGGCTCCGGGTCGCGCTGCCCCAGCGCAACCGCTCCGACCGGCTGCTGATCGACGATGCCCGCCTGGTCCGCAAGGCAGGCGCCTCCCGCGACTGCTTCAACCAGCGGGGCGTGCCCTCGTGCGGGGCGCTGGTCGGCGCGGCGTACGGCGCGAACACCGATCCCGCGCGGCTGGAGTCCGACACCGGCCACCCGCTGGCCCTGCGCCGCACCTACTTCACCGCGAGCCAGGTGAGCTCGGCGGTGCGGATCGCCCGGACCGACCTGGCCAGCGGCCGGCTGCCCTGGATCAGCTTCAAGCTGCCGCACTCCTGGGAGTCGATGGCCGCCGGCGCCGGGGACGCCTGGGCCCGCTCGCTGGCCCGCCAGCTCGCCACGCTGCCCGGCCCGGTCTGGGTGGCCTTCCACCACGAGCCGGAGGGCGACGGCGACATCGACGCCTGGCGCGCGATGCAGGAGCGGCTGGCCCCGCTGGTGCGGTCGACGGCGCCCAACGTCGCGTACACGGTCGTGCTCACCGGGTGGAACCAGCTCTACGGCGAGAAGCAGTACCGGCTGGACTCGATGTGGCCGCGGGGCGTGCACGTCGACGTGGCCGGGTTCGACGTCTACAACCAGCTCGGCGTGGTCAAGAACGGCGTGACCAACGTCAAGGGCACCGACCTCGCGTCGTCGTACTTCGCGCCGATCTCGCGCTGGGCCAAGGCTCGCGGCATCGCCTGGGGGCTCGCCGAGACCGGCTACACCGACCACGCGAGCACGCGGGACCCGGACTGGATCCGGCGCACCTTCCGCGACCTGAGCGGGTACGGCGGGGTGGCGTTCACCTACTTCAACACCACCCTGAACAGCATCGCTCCCTGGGACCTGTCCACCTCGACCAAGCTCACCGCCTTCTCCCGGGCGCAGGCGGAGTCGCTGCGGCTTCCCCGCTAGGCGCTCAGGTGTCGGTCCACCGGCCCAGCACGTCGAGGAACCGGCGGGCGCGATCGGCGATGTGCTGCCCGCCGGGCCCCTCGGCCAGCGGGAGATAGCGGCCGGCGACCGCGATCAGGTACGCCGCGCCGAGCAGGTGCGACTCCGGCCCGCCGTCCCCCGCCGCGAGGAGGGCGCGCTGGACCGATCCGGCCGACGCGCCCTCCCGCCTGGTCGCCACGTTGACCAGGTAGTGCAGCCGGTCGAGCCCCTGGGGCACGCCGACCTCGAACCGCTCCCAGTCCCAGACCTGCAGCCGGCCACGCCAGCGGGCCATGTTCCACGGCGTCCAGTCCCCGTGCCAGGCCCCGATCGGCCAGAGCCGGCCGGCCGCGGCCTCGACGGTCGCGTCGAGGGCGGCGATCATCCGGCGACGGGCGCGCGCGTCCTCGAGGTGATCCGCGATCCGTCGCTGCCGACGGGTCCAGGACAGCTCCTCGAGCTCGCGCGGCGGCCCGGCGTACGCCTCGGTGAGCTCGGTCATCGCGGTCAGTGGCGGCCCGCGCCGATCCTCCGGCCGCTGGGCGCGGTCGTAGTGGAGATCGCCCATGACCAGGACGATCCGGCCGCGCCAGCCGATCTGGCCCAGCAGGGCCGGCGGGGTGAAGGAGTACCACGCCCGCTCGGCCAGCAGCCGCAGCGCGCGGGCCTCCGCCACGACGTCGCTCCGGGCGCGCGGCGAGTCGCCCACCTTGGCGAAGCCGCGCGGCCGGCCGTCGAGGCCGAAGAGCTGGAGCACCGGCTTGCGGTTCACCCGGGCGCTGCCGATGCCCACGCTGAAGGTCACCGGCTCGCCGATCACCTCGGCGAGCGCGGCGGCCAGCGAGCCGGCGTCGGTGCCGTGCACGCGGACCCGGTCGGCGAAGGTCGCGGGGCCGGTCGCCCGGAGCGCGGCGGCCAGGGTGGTCCGGCTCCAGATCTCGGCACGGGTCGCGGCGGCGCTGTAGCGGCGTACGGCGCGGGAGACGGTCGGCGCACCGGCCAGCGGGACCAGCAGCCGCGGAGCCCGCAGCCCCGGCACCACGGCGTACTCGGCCACCGCCGAGGGATCGCGGCGCCGCGTCCGGGCGACCTCCGCCTCGGCCTCGGGCCACAGCGTGGAGACGGTCCTGACCAGCACGTCGCCCGTCTCCGAGAGCGCGCTCATGGGTGCCTCACGGCCGCGAGCAGGTGCCGCCCGTAGTTGCCGGCATAGGCGCCGACGCCGTCGGTGTCCGGCCCCAGGTCGACGATCTCGTCGAAGGTCGTGTGCCGGGCGACGAAGTCGGCGATCCGTCCGGTGTCCCAGCCGGCCAGCGACTCCGCGAACCAGGCCTCGTGTTCCTGCCCGGTGTCGAGGTAGAGCACCCGCCCGGTCACCCGGTCCAGCAGCCGGAGCAGCTCGGCGCCGTCCACGGACGCCCGGCCCAGGACGAAGTGGTGCAGCAGGCTGAAGCACGTCACCACGTCCCAGGTCCGGTCGGCGGCGGCCAGGAGCTCCTCGGCGTCGCCGACCAGGATCCGGCTCGGGTCGAGGCCGTACGCCGCGCGGGCGATCCGCGGCGCCGCCGGGTCGCGCTCGACGCCCCACGCGTCGCAGCCGGCGCCCGCGAACGCGGTGACGAACCAGCCGTAGCAGCACGCCACGTCGAGAGTGCTCGTCCCCGGCAGCGGCAGGCCGATCCGGCCGAGGTGCCCGAGCATGGCGTCCATCCGGTCGGCGCACCGGCGGATCGTGCGCCAGGAGGACCCCAGCTCGGGCGCCTCGACAGGCTGGTAGAGCTCCGGCTCGCCGCCGGTCCACGACATCCCCTCCAGGAGCTCCTGCAGCGGCGTGACGACCGTCGTACGCCGAGCACGGACCGGGACCGCGGCCACGCCCGCGACCGCCGCGGCCGCCACCCGGTGATGGCCGTCGATCACCTGGAGGCAGTCCGAGCGACGGATCGGCGCGACCCGGACGGGGTCGTCCGGCCCGCTCTGCAACGGCATCGGGGGCTCCCCGCCGGCCGTGCCGTCGGCGCGCGCGACGAAGCGACGCGCCACCTCGACGATGCCGCTCTCGTCCGTGGCGGAGAAGTACGCCCCGGTCACGCCGATCGTCGCGCGGGCCAGGCCGGCGTACGGCGACGCCAGGATCTCCTCGTCGCTCAGCGGCCCTCGGGCGGCACGGCGCAGCAGGTCGGCATGGGGACCGTCGGCGACCCGCCGCGACGGCCACCGCGGATCGTCCAGCGCCTCGGCGATCCGGGCCGCGCTCGCCCGGTTCTGCCCGCCCAGCAGCAGCCGGTCGACCGGGACCACGAGCAGGTCGCGCCGCCACAGCGTGCGCTCGGCGATCCGGTGGCGAGCCCCCGCCGGCAGCGGCATCCGGCGGGCGAGGTCGAGACCGCCGTCCCGGGCGGCCAGGAGCCCCCGAGCACCCTGGCGACGCAGGCGCCGGGCGCGGGGCAGGTGCGGGAGGGTGGCGAGGGCGTTCGTCATCGGCTGCTCCAGATCGGGTCGTGACCGAGCAGCGTGGCGAGCGCCCGGTCGTGCGGGGCGAAGTGGGCACGCAGGCGCGCGGCCTGCGTGGGCGAGAGCGGCAGCCGGGACCGGGCGTTCCACGCCTCGACGCTCGCCGGTCGCCAGACGGTCAGTCCCAGCCACTCCTGCAGGCGCGCGAACTCGGTGACCGGATCGGCGAAGAAGGCGTCGGCCTCGACGACGTAGACCCGGTCGGGGCCGAAGGCCTCCCGCAGCCGGCGCACCTGCGCGGCGTACTCGCCGCGGGCCAGATAGGAGTGATGCCGGTGCTCGAAGCTGATGTACGACGCCTCGCGCTCCAGCCGGCTCGCCTCCGCCCGCGTGCGCGACCGCTCCCGCTCGCAGGCCTCCTCGAAGGGCAGCGACTCGAAGCCGCGGGCGAGCTCGTGGGCGTGCGCGGAGTAGGCCCGCTCGACGGGGTCGCGCAGCACGGCGACGACCTTGACGCCGGGCAGGTCGCGCGCCATCCGCCCGGGGGCGTGGGGATGGAACATCGTGTAGCCGCTGCACTCGAAGGCCACCGCGCTCCCCCGGGCCGGCGCCCGCAGGGGGAAGTGCGCGCGGTACCAGCGCGGGCCGCGGGCGTAGTGGTCGTCGAAGTAGCCGGTGCCCTTGGACAGCGTCGGCCGCACCGTCTGCGGATGCTCGGCGAAGAGCCGGAAGAGCGTGGTGGTGCCGGCGCGCTGGGCGCCGACGATGACGAAGCCCGGCGTCATCCGCCACGGCGCGGTCAGCCAGCCCCAGGCCAGCGCGACGCGGCGCAGCCCGGCGACGACCGGACCCGGCAGGCGGCGGCGCAGCCGCCCGGTCCAGGCACGGACACCGGCGCGAGGCAGCAGCGCGTGGGCGAGAACATCCAGCCGCAGCGCGCGCCGCGCCGACCACAGCACGAGCAGATAGACGCCGGAGAGCAGCACGACCAGGCCGATCCAGACCGTCGGCGAGCGGACCCCGGCGGCGCTCACCGCGAGCAGCGGCACCGCGAACGTCGCCACGGTCGCGCCGGCCGCGAGGGTCAGCCGGCGCCCTGCCGGAGTGACGCCGAGCTCCCGGCGTACCTGGACGTAGGCCAGCGAGCAGCGCATCAGCACCGCGAGGGCCCAGGCGATCGCGGCGCCCGCGATCCCGACGGTGGGGACGAGCAGCAGGCACAGGCCCAGGTCGACCACCAGCGCGGCCGTGGCGTTGGCGAGGCTGGTGCGGCTGCGCCCTGCCATCAGCAGCAGGGTGTCCACCGGTCCGGAGGCGACCGCGAGCAGCATGGCCGCCGCCATGATCGCCACCGTGACAGCGGCCTCGCCGTCGGCGTACCCGTCGCCGAAGATCGCGAGATAGGCCCACGGCGCGGCGCCGATGACCAGATAGACCGGCCAGGTGAGCACGAGGTTCCAGGCGGTCGCCACCCGGTAGACCTCGTGCAGCGTGGCCCGGTCCTCCTTGACCAGGATGGCCGTGAACCGCGGCTGCAGGACCTGCTGCAGCGCCTGCGTCGCCAGCTGCCCGAGCGCCACGAACCGCGTCGCCGCGACGTAGAGCGCGGCGTGCGCCGGCGTGAGCAGCACCGCGACCAGGACGATGTCGGCCTTCTGGATGACCAGCTGCATCAGCTTGGTGAGCCCGCGCGGCCAGGTGAACCGCCAGAACTCTCCCCTGACCGCACCGGACGCCGCGACCGGGTCGCGGATGGTCCGGGACCGCGTCACCCGCGCCAGGGCCAGTCCGGCGACGGCCGCGGTCAGCGGGTAGACGGCCAGCCAGCCCGCCGTGAGCGCGAGCAGCCCACCACCGGTCGCGAGCACCAGCCAGGCCAGCCCCGCCTGGGATCCCGAGCGCAGCAGCCGGTCGACGAGCACCGTGGGGCGCATCCGGCCGAAGCCGCGGGTCGCGGCCAGGCAGAAGTCGGCGAGGACGGCCGCCGGCAGGGCGAGCGCGGTCAGCCAGGCGAGTCCGGCGCCGCCGTCGGATGGGCCGCCGGAGAGCAGCAGGCCCACGCAGACCAGCAGGCCGGCGAGCGCGCCCGCGGCCAGCACCACGACCAGGCCGTGCCGCAGCAGCGGGCGGACCTGGTCGGCCCGGCCCTCGGCCTCCAGCCGCATCAGGAAGCGGGCGAGACCGGCCTCGGTGCCCAGCGAGGCGAGCGCGACGACCATGGCGAAGAGGGCGGTCAGCGAGAAGAAGACGCCGGCGCCCGACGGGCTCAGGCCACGGGTCACCACCACGACGAGGACGAAGCCGGCGAGCGCGCCGAAGCCCGCGCCCACCAGGTTCGCGACGCCGCCCCGAGCGACCCGGGCGAGGTGCCGCTCAGGTGCGGTCGCTCCGGCGACGCTCATGCGACCGCCGGCCGCCGGGGAGCCACGCGCTCGGGCAGGCCCTCGGGCCGATCGGCCGTGGCCGGCTCCGGCTCCGTGGCCTCCGCCACCGGTCCCTGACCGGGCTCACCGGCCGTGCGGTAGACGATCCCGAGCACCGCCGCGCCCGCCTCGGTCACGGCGTCGGCGGCGACTCTCACGTCGGTCACCGTCACCTCGTCGGTCTCCTCGACGTCGAGCAGGACCACGTCGGTACGCCGGAGCAGCGCCCGGGTCCTCGACGCCGTGGCGACCGGAGCGACGACCAACACGATCTCGGCGCGCTTGCGCAGCCACTCCAGCAGCGTGTCGGTCTCCCGGGAGTCGACCAGGTCGTCGAGGGCGTCGGCGGCCGTGCCCGGACCGAGGGCGTGGACCTTGCGCGCCGGGCTCGACAGCACGCCCGGCAGCGCGGTCCGGCCCAGCAGGACATCGCTGAGGCCGGGCCCCGCCGGCTCCCTCACCGGATCGCCCACGTCGACGACCAGCGTCTCCAGACCGGCAGACCCGAGGGCCGTGGCGAGCTCGTTCGCGCCCGCCACGACCTCCCGTCCCTCGACGACCGGGGCCACCAGCACGACGGCCGGACGCCGCGCCAGTCCCGCGAGCAGGGCCGTCCGCAGGCGCCGCGAGCCCTCGGCATCGCCCTCCCTGATCGGGCCCAGCACCGGATGCCCCAGCACGGCCAGGTCGTCCGGCGTCCGCACCCGGAGCGAGGTGCGCCGGCGGGCGAGCACCAGCGTGAGGCCCAGCAGCAGCCCCGCCAGTCCGCCGATCGCCGCCCCGGCCGGACCGCCGACGGCCAGCCACGGCCGGGCCACCTCGGCGGGCGTCACCACCTGGCCGGGATCCTCCGAGGAGGACTCCAGGCCGGCCTGCTGGCGGCGCAGCTCCCCGACCTCGGAGGTCAGGTCGACGACCTGCTGGCGCAGCGTGATCGACTCGGCGGACCCGGCGTCGGCCTTGGCCAGCGCCCTGGTCGTGGCGGTGAGCTGGCCGGTCCGGTGGCGCACCTGCTCCTTGACCCGGGCGGCCCGGTCGAAGGCCTCCGAGCGGGCCCGGCCCTGCCGGTAGGCCAGATAGGTGTCGGCGAACCCCTGCGCCCGGCGCGCGGCCTCCTCGGGCGTCGCCGCCCGCGCGGTGATCTGCAGGACCTGGGTGTTCGCCGGCACCTCCACGTCCAGGCCGTCCAGCAGCGAGGCGGGCGCCGGATGGCCGGCCAGGTCCTCGGAGACCAGGCCCGCCACCGTGTCCGACCGGACCAGCTGGGCCTCGGTGGCCAGATCGACCAGCTGGTCGCCGCTCGCCTCGGGGCTGAACGGGTTGCCGAGCAGGGGGCTGAGCAGGATCACGGCGGTGGCCTCGTGCACCTCGTCGCGGCGTACCGCCCACCAGCCGCCGGCCACGCCGCCCAGCAGCACGAGGACCATCACGCCGGCGATCGCGGCTGCCGGCCCGGCCGGCCTCGGCATCTCCACAGCTCCCCCTTCGAGGCCAGATGCGGACGACGGCCATCCTCACCCCGCTCGTGGCGACCGCCTCGGGACGGCCCGGGATTCCCCCAGAATTGGGGAAGCCGTCTGTGACAGGGGGTGACTCGTGGGACGAAACATCACATCTGACTATGGTGACCGTCCCCAACATGTGGTATTGCGGTCCGGCCGAATCGGCCATAGCGTCAGCCCATGGCCGAGCGTTCCCCTGGGACGCGACGTCAAGGGGAGATGGCTTTCCAGGAAGCTACGACCACCGCAGGAAGGATCCGGGAGAACCTGCGCAGTCGGGCCCGGGTGCGGGTGACGTGGACGACGTCACCCGCCTCAGTAGTGAGGATCGCCTTCCTGACGATGGCGCCGACCTTGGCGATCACGTTCTGGCTTCGAGATCCCCGATTCGACACGATCTCGGCTGTCCCGCTGCTCTGGGTCACCCGCGACATCCTCGTCCTGCTGGCGGCCGGAGCGCTCTACGCGACCTGGCGGCTGAGCACCCTCCCCATGGCCGGCTGGTACGTCGTGGCGTACACGACCCTGGCCATCGGGAGCCTGCCCTTCGACCTGGTCAGCGCCGCCGCCAAGGGCGCGCCCGGACCGCTGTGGGCCAACGCGCACCTCGACCTGCTGGCCCTGCCGCCCTTCCTCCTGCTGCTCCTGCTCGGCTCGCGGGGCCGCCCGCTGCCCGCGCGGATGGACCCCCTGCTGCTGGCCGTCCTCGTCGCCTCGGTCGTCAGCGTCGCCCAGGCGACCATCGGGCTCGCCCTCGCCGGCCGCTCCGCCCCCGACCCGACCGGCTCGCCGCTGGTCGTGCTCGTCCTGGTCGCCGCGACCACCGCCGTCTGCTTCGCCATCCCGCCCGCGTCCGGCCTACCCGGCCGGGTGACGCCGATGCTGGGTCTCACCCGGCTGACCCTGGTGCTCACCCAGGTCGGCATGTCGCTGTCCCACGGCGGCGCGTGGGCGCTGACCATCAGCCTGGTCGGCACCGGCGCCGCGGTCATGCTGGCCGTCATCGCGACCACGATCCTCCAGCACGGCTCGGTCCTGTGGGGTCCGCGCGTGGACCTGCTGCCGCTGCAGCAGCGCGACGACCTGCTGCACGAGCTGCGCTCCACGCTCGGCTCGGTGAGCATGGCGACCCATCTCCTGCTCGGCGACGGCCACGGGCTCCAGGCCGGTCACCGCAGTCAGCTCGCGAGCATGCTGGAGAGCGAGCTGGAGCGCGCCCGGCGACTCCTCGAGCGGCGTACGGCCGGCTCGCCCAAGGATCGGTCGAGCGTGGAGCTGGACCGGGTCATCGAGCCGCTGGTCGTGATGCGGCGCGCGCTGGGCACCGCGATCATCTGGCACCCGACGGGCCGGCGTGTCCTCGGCGACCCCGACGACATCGCCGAGGCGATCCACATCCTGCTCGACAACGCCGTCAAGCACGCCCCCGGAGCGCCGATCATGGTGACGACGCTGGCCGTCGACCACAGCGTCGAGCTGCGCGTCCACGACACCGGCCACGGGCTCGCGGCCGAGCGGGCCGAGGCGCTCTTCGACCGGGGCGCGCGCGGTCCCGGCTCCGACGGCCAGGGCATCGGGCTGGACATCGCCCGGCGGCTGGTCCGCGGTCACGGCGGCGACCTCCGCTTCGAGGACGGCCACCAAGAGCCGGGCGCGACCTTCGTGATCACCCTGCCCGCCGAGCCGGTCGCGCCATGATCGCCGGCCGCAATCCCACCCGCGTGGTGATCGTCGACGACCACACGCTGTTCGCCGAGTCGCTGCAGGTGGCCCTGAGCGCCGAGGGGTACGACGCCCGGCTCGGCGTGAGCATCGGCACCGGCCACTCTCCGGGCGCCGTCCTGACCGCCGTCCTCGCCATGGAGCCCGGCATCGTCCTGCTGGACCTGGGCCTCGCCGGCTACGGCAACGGCATCCGGCTGATCAGCCCCCTGGCGCAGAGCGGGATCGCGGTCATCGTCGTCACCGGCAGTCCCGAGCGGGCCGTCTGGGGCGAGGCGCTGCGGTACGGCGCCCGCAAGGTGCTCTCCAAGGGGGCCCACCTCGACGAGATCCTCGCGACCGTCCGCAAGGTCCGCGACGGCCGGCCGGTCATCAGCCGCGAGGAGCGCGAGCAGCTGCTGGAGGAGTGGCGCCGACACCACGTCCAGGTGCACGCCGCGCGCCAGCGGCTCGAGCTGCTCACCCGGCGCGAGAGCGAGGTCCTCGGCCAGCTGATGGAGGGCCTGCAGGTCGGCGACATCGCCCGTCGCAGCGTGGTCTCCGTGGCCACCGTGCGGACGCAGGTGAAGTCGATCCTCGCCAAGCTGGAGGTCACCTCCCAGCTCGCCGCGGTCGGCCTCGCGCACAGCGCCGAGTGGCACGCGCCGGTCGGGGTCGAGGTGATCCCGGCCCAGCGGATGCCGAGTCCGCATTCCTGACTTTGCCCAATTTTCGGCATGCCAGAGCGACCCCGTCGTCCCTAGGTTTGGCCTCACCGCATAGCGCGCCATCCCGAGGAGGCATCCGGTGAGACTGCTCCTGGTCTGCTCCTCCGGCGGCCACCTCACCCAGCTGATGCAGCTGGAGCCCTGGTGGCGCCAGCACGAGCGCCGCTGGGTCACCTTCCGCACCACCGACGCGATCAGCAAGCTCCACGACGAGGACGTCGTCTGGGCGCACCACCCGACCACGCGGAATCTGCCCAACCTTGCCCGCAACACGCTGCTGGCCGCCCGCGTCCTCGGCGACTTCCGCCCCGACGTCATGGTCAGCACCGGCGCGGGCGTCGCGGTGCCGTTCTTCTGGCTGCATCGGCTCTTCTCCTCCGCCACGGTCTACCTGGAGGTCTTCGACCGGATCGACACCCCGACCCTCACCGGCCGGCTCTGCCATCCCGTCACCGACCTCTTCCTCGTCCAGTGGCCCGAGCAGCAACGGCTCTACCGCTCCTCGGTGCTCGTCGGGCAGGCGTGGTGAGCGCCGTGACGCCCCTCGTCGCCGTCCTCCTCGGCACCGACCACCACCCGTTCGACCGGCTGGTCCGCTGGGCCGCGGTCGAGTCGTGCCGCGGGGAGCTCCGCTGGTTCGTGCAGTACGGCGACACGGAGCCGCCACCCTTCCTCCCGTCCGCGCGGATGCTCACGGCCGAGCGGCTCGACGCCCTGCTGCACGAGGCCTCGGCCGTCGTCTGCCACGGCGGGCCGGGCCTGATCATGGAGGCCCGTGCGGCCGGCCATCTGCCGGTCGTGCTGGCCCGCGACCCGGCGTACGGCGAGCACGTGGACGACCACCAGCTCAGGTTCACCCGGCGGCTCGCCGCCGCGGGGACGATCCGGCTGGCCGCCTCACCGCGCGAGCTCGGCCACGCCGTCGCCCGGACGATCGCCGCGCCGCGACCCGAGGCCGGGCGGGCCGGACCCACCGGATTCGCCGACCGGTTCGGCGCCCTCGTCGACCAGCTGATCCCGAGCACGTGACCCGGCCATGTCGACCGAACGGACCTGGCAGGAGCCGGCGCCCCGCACGCCGTCACGGCGGGCGATCCCGTACCAGCGCGCCGCCCTGCGCCTGGTCCGCCCGAACGCCGGGGTGGCGGTCCCCCCGGGTCGTGCGCAGACGCGCACGCACTGCCGCCACTCCGGCCCCGATCACCATGCGGCCCGCCATGCCGCGACGGACGCCGGCGCGGCCGCCCTCGTGGCGGCGCCGTTCCTCGACCCCGTCGAGGCGATCGCCTTCGTCGCCGCCTGGCTGATCGCCGTGGCCGTCACCCGCGGCTACGAGTGGCACCTGCCCACCCACGGGATCGAGGACACCCACCGGCTCGGTCGCGCCGGCATCGGCCTGGCCATCGGCGGCGCCGCCCTGGTCGCGCCCGCCTTCCCCTCGATGTCGGCGGTCGCCTGGATCTGGCTGACCGGCGCCGCGGCGACGCTCTCCTGGTCCGGCCGTCAGCTGGACCGGCTGCTGGGCCGCGTCCTGGGCCGGCCGGTGGCACGGGTGCTCGTGGCCGGGCCGGAGGACGCGGTGGCCGACCTGGTCGACGACCTGCGCCGGGCCCGGTGCGAGCTGGCGGGTGTCTGCGTGCCCGAGCGGTCGTCGCTGGTCCCCGACCCCGGGGTGGAGCTGATCGTCGGGATGGACGACCTCGCCGCGCGGGCGGAGGCCATCGGCGTCGACGCGGTGATCGCGCTCCCCTGCCCGGGACTACGGGCGGATCGGCTGCGGCGTACCAGCTGGGCACTGGGCGAGCGCGGCATCCAGCTCCTGGTCTGCCCCGGGCTGATCGGCGTGGAGACGCATCGCGCGACGCTGGCGCCGGTGGGCGACGCGCCCCTGCTGCACGTGCGGGCCCCGGAGGTCCGGGGCGCGCGCCGCTTCGCCGAGGACGTCGTGCACCGGATCCTCGCGACGATGGCGCTCGCGCTGGCCTTGCCGGTGATCCTCGCGATCGCGGCGGCCGTACGGCTGGACTCGGCGGGCCCGGCGTTCTACCGCCAGGTCCGGCTCGGACGGGACGGCGTGCCCTTCGTGATGTGGAAGTTCCGCACGATGGTGCTCGACGCGGACCGGCGGCGGGCGGCGCTCGAGCCGGCCACCGACGCCGACGGCCCGCTGTTCAAGCTGCGCAGCGATCCGCGGGTCACCCGGCTGGGCGGCTTCCTGCGCCGCTACTCCCTCGACGAGCTGCCCCAGCTCCTCAACGTGGCGCGCGGCGACATGGCGCTGGTCGGGCCACGGCCGCCGCTGCCCTCGGAGGTCAGCAGGTACGACGACACCGCCCGCCGCCGGCTCGTGGTGAAGCCGGGCCTCACCGGCCTGTGGCAGGTGTCCGGCCGCTCGGACCTCTCCTGGGCCGAGAGCGTGCGTCTGGACCTGCACTACGTCGACAACTGGTCGCTCGCCCTCGACCTGCGCATCCTGCTGCGCACGATCCGGGCGGTGCTGGGCCACACCGGCGCCTACTGAAGCCTCAGCGCCATTCGGCCCTGCGCACCATGGCGTAGCGGAAGAAGCCCCGCAGGTGCAGCTCCCGGGTCCAGTAGCAGACCGATCCGCGCGGCGAGAGGCCGCTGATGTCCAGCGCCAGCGCGGGATCGCCCTCGGTGAGGCCGACCGCCTCGGCGGTCCCGGCATCGAGCGCCTCCGCCGCCGGCCAGACCATCTCCCATCCGGCGCGCTCCCCCATCAGCGTCTCGGCCAGATCCACCATGGCCATCGTGGGGTCGAACGCCGCCGGGTCGGCACGGGTGGTCACCGGCACCGCGTCACGGGCGAAGAGCACCGGCACGTCGTCGGCCGACCACCGCTTGGTGACGCGGTAGACCTCCGTGGACGGCGGCAGGTCGTGCTCGGTGGCCTCCTCGATCAGGATGCGGGAGGTCGAGACGTCGAGGATGTCGAGCCGGGGCGTGCAGCCCATCGCGGCGATCAGCGCCGACGCCTCCAGCCGCTGGTCGAACCGCGCGGGGACGCCGAGCAGCGAGGAGTTCACCGCGGTGTCGGCGCCCTTGCGCCGGTGGATGTAGCCACGCTCCTCCAGCCGGATCAGCGCCTCCCGCACCGCCGGCCGGCTGCTGGACAGCGTGGTCGCCAGCGTCGGCTCACCGGGCAGGTGCCTGCCGCTGCGTGCCGCGTCGGCCCACACCTCCTCGAGCCGCTCCTCCAGCGATGGCGGATCGGCCGCCGACAGGTCCTCAGTCACGCGCCGACCCTAACTCGTTCCGGCCAGATGGTTGTGCAACCTGTCCGATAGGTGTTTAGTGACCTGTATGACAGGTAAGGCTCCCGAGTCTCCCCGCCCGTGACCCCCCTGTCTCCTGCATCGCACTGCACTAGGAGGCCCCATGTTCACCTTCCTCAGACGCACCCGGCTGCTGGTCGTGACCGCCGTGGTCATGCTCGCCGTCGGCGCCTGTTCCTCAGGATCGAGCGGCGGTGAGGACGACACGAAGGACGGCGCCCTCAAGGTCGCCGCGATCTTCTCCGGCACCATCAACGACGGCGGCTTCTCCCAGAACGGCCTCTTGGCGCTGGAGTCCGCCAAGAGCGAGCTGGGCGCCGACGTCTCCTACAGCGAGAGCGTCCAGGTCCCCGACGCCGAGAACGTCATGCGGCAGTACATCGCCGACGGGAACACCGTCATCTGGGCGCACGGCGCGCAGTTCTGGGACGCCGTGCAGACCGTGGCGGCCGAGAGCCCCGACGTCACGTTCATCGGCGAGCTCGACGTGAAGCCCGACGAGACCGCGGACAACGTCTGGGTGCTGGACCGCAACTTCTACACGCCGTTCTACGTGATCGGATCGCTCTCCGGCCAGGTGAGCGCCTCCGGCAAGATCGGCTTCGTCGGCGGCCTCGACCTGCCGTTCACCAACGCCGAGGTCAACGCCATGCGCCAGGCGCTGAAGGCGGACGGCGTCGACGCGACGGTCACCCCGGTGTTCGTGGGCGACTTCAACGACCCGACCAAGGCGCAGCAGCTCTCCACCCAGCTCATCGAGCGCGGCAACGACGTCCTGGTCGGATCCCTGGACCTGGGCCAGGCAGGCCTCGACAACGCGGCCGAGGGCAAGGGCGGCGTGCTCACGACGGCGGTGACCGCGAAGACCGACGAGGGATCGACCGATACCTCCTCGGCGCTGGCGGCTCGCATCGTCTTCGACTACGGACCGCCCCTGGTCTCGCTGCTGAAGGACGTCGAGGGCGGCGCCACGACCGGCTACCTCAAGCTCGACTTCACCAACGGCATCGCCGTCGAGGTGACCGACGCGGTGGACGCCGCCGTGAAGGAGCAGGTCGAGCAGCTCATCGAGAAGATCAAGGCCGGCGAGGTCACCATCGAGAACGACCAGACCGCCGCGGCGAAGTAGCCGATGACGCCGGCTTGGCTCCGAGACGAGAGGACGACACACCGATGACGGACCGTCAGATCCCCCTGCTGACGATGCGTGGCATCAGCAAGTCCTTCGGAGCCAAGTCGGCCCTCTCCGGCGTCGACCTCACGGTCGGCGCCGGAGAGATCCACGGGCTCCTCGGCGGCAACGGCGCCGGGAAGACCACCCTGATGAACATCCTGTTCGGCCTCTACCGCCGTGACGCGGGCTCGGTCGAGCTCGAGGGCGCGGCGCTGGACATCCGCAGCCCCAAGGAGGCCATCGCCGCCGGGATCGGCATGGTGCACCAGACCTTCCTGCAGGTCGACAACCACACCGCACTGGAGAACATCGTCGCGGGCAGCACCGGCGCCGGCGGGCCGGAGGGCGCCCGACCGCAGGTGCTCGCGGCCATGGAGACCTCCGGGCTCGAGGTGGATCTGGACGCCAAGGTGCGCGATCTCCCCATGGGCGAGCGGCAGCGCATCGAGATCCTCAAGGCGCTCTACCGGCAGGCGAAGCTGCTGATCCTCGACGAGCCGACCACCAACCTGACCGCGGACGAGACGGCCCGCCTCTTCGAGGCCACGCGCCGCATGGCCGAGGCCGGCATGGCGGTCATCGTCATCACCCACAAGATCCACGACGCCATGCAGCTGTGCGGCCGGGTCTCGGTGATGAACAGCGGCTCGATGATCCGCGCGGTGCCCACCCGTGAGACCTCGCCCCGGGAGCTCATCGAGCTGATGATCCCGGTCGGCGCGGACTCCGAGTCGCGGCTGGCGATCGACGCCTTCCTCGGCGCCGAGGAGGACGAGCACGAGAGCGCCGACGCCGCCCGGGAGGCGGCAGAGAGCACCGGCACGCCGGCGGTCCTGTCGGCCCGCGGCCTGGTCGTCGGCAGCCCGCCGGCGGTCAAGGGCGTCGACCTCGATCTACACCCCGGCACGGTGCTCGGCGTCGCCGGTGTCGCCGGCAACGGCCAGCGTCAGCTCCTGGAGGCCCTGGCAGGAGTGCTCGTTCCGGCCTCCGGGGAGGTGCACGTCGCCGGACGCTCCATGACGGGGAGGCCGACCTCGTCCTGGCTCGACGCCGGCGTGGCCTACGTGGCCGAGGACCGCCACCGCGACGGCATCCTCCCGGGCTGCGGGCTCACCCAGAACTACCTGCTGGGCCATCACGGCTCGGGCTCGCTCTCCTCGCACGGCTGGGTGTCCTGGCGTCGCGCCAAGGAGCTCACCCGCGCCGCGGTCGAGCGGTTCGCGATCGCGACGCCGGACATCACCACGCCGTTGGCCAACCTGTCGGGCGGCAACATCCAGCGCCTCATCCTCGCCCGTGCCTTCGCGCACGACCCGAAGGTCCTGCTCATGCACAACCCGACGCGCGGCCTGGACATCCCGTCGGTCGTGTTCGTCTACGAGCAGATCCGCGACGCCGCCCGGCGCGGCACCGCGGTCGTCGTCGCCTCCGACGACCTCGACGAGCTCTTCCACGTCGCCGACGAGATCTGCGTCGTCTTCTCCGGATCCATCGTGGCTCACTGGCCGAAGGCCGAGCTCGATCGCACCGCGATCGAGCATGCGATGGCAGGCGACGTGCCGCCGGGAGGCCGCGCATGATCTCCTCGTGGACACTGCGCGTGCTCCGCGCCGTCACCCCGCTCCTGGTCGGCCTCGCCGCGCTGGCGCTGATGATCGCCGCCCTGGGCTATGCACTCGGCCCGGCCCTGCGGGCGCTCTTCACCACCTCGTTCACCACGCCCTTCGGGATGGCTCAGACACTCCAGATCTGGGTGCCGATCGTGCTGCTCGGAGCCGGCTTCGCGATCCCGCTGCGCGCCCGCCGCTACAACATCGGCGGCGAGGGGCAGCTGCTCGTCGGCGCCATCGCGGCGTTCGCGGTCACCCAGTGGGCCGGAGGCCTCCCCGGCCCGATCCTGATCCCGCTGATGCTCCTCGCCGGGGCCTTGGCCGGTGGCGTGTGGGCGGGCATCGCCGGCGTCCTCCTCGGCCGCTTCGGCGTGAACGAGGTGCTCACCACGGTGATGCTGAACTTCTGCGCCCTCTCGGCGGTGACCTACGTCGCGGGCACGGTCTGGCCGGCGACCGGATCCGGCCACCCCACCACCACGCGCATCCCGGACCAGGCCTGGATGCCCACCATCGGCACTCCGCCGGTGCACGTGGGCGTGCTGCTCACCGCCGCGGTCCTCGCCGGCGTGCTGTGGTGGGCCGGCCGGAGCGTGCTGGGCTACGAGATCACCGCACTCGGCGAGAACGAGCACGCCTCCTCCCTCCACGGCGTCCGAGTACGGCTGGCCGGGCTGGCCGCCCTGGTGCTCGGCGGCGCTCTGGGCGGGTTCGCCGGCGGCATCCAGGTCAGCGGCGTCCACCACAACGTGATCGCCGGCATGCAGTCCAACTACCTGGTGCTCGGCATCGTGGTCGGGCTCCTGTGCCAGGGCCGGCTGGTGATGCTCCCGGTCGCCGCCCTCGCGATCTCGGTGCTCGAGGTCGGCGCCGGCGCGATGCAGCGCACGGCCGACGTACCGAGCGAGCTCGTCCTCATCGCAGAGGCGGTCATCCTGATCTCGGTCCTGGTCCCCCGGCACGCGGCGCCTCGCCTGAGGCGCGTACGCCGCAACGCGCAGGAGGTGGCCGCGTGAACGACATCACCCAGCTCGCCGAGATGATCATGACGGCCACGGGACCGTTCCTGCTGGCCGGTCTCGGCACCGTGATCGCGGGACGCGCCGGCGTCTTCCTCGTCCTCCAGGAGGGCCTCATGGCCCTGGGCGCCGTCGTGGTGTTCCTGGTCGCACTGGAGGCGGGGGCCATGGTGGCGCTGCTGACCACCGCCGTCGTCGGCTTCGTCATCGGCGCGCTGATGGCGCACGGCGCCACTCGCTGGAACCTGAACCAGTTCGTGCTCGGCCTGGCGCTCTTCCTGGCCACCCTGGGAGCCGCCCGGGGACTCTTCAAGTGGTCCAGCGAGGCGTCTGCCGTCTACCGCAAGATCGACGCTCTCCCGAGCCTCGCCATCCCGGGTCTCTCCGACATCCCCGTGATCGGGCCGGTGCTCTTCGACCAGAACGCGCTGCTCTACTTCGCCCTGCTCATGGCCGCGGTGACGTGGTGGGTCCTGTACCGCACCGGCGTCGGCCTCTCGGTCCGCACGGTCGGGGAGAACCCCCGCAGCGCGGACAGCCTGGGCATCTCGGTCCACCGGGTCCGGGTCCTCGCCACCGGCGTCGGCTGCGCGCTGATCGCGCTCGGGGGCGCCTACCTGCCGCTGATCTACACCCGCACCTACACCGACGGGATCGTGGCGGGCCGGGGATGGATGGTGATCGCTCTGGCGTTCCTGGGCGCGTGGCGGCCCGACTGGATCGTGGGCGGCGCGATCTTCTTCGCGACCATGGACGCGCTCGGTCTGTGGGTGCAGAGCACCGGAGCAGACATCGCTCCGGAGATCCTGACGGTCCTCCCCTACGTCGCGACCATCGTGGTGATGACGGTCTTCTCCCGCCAGATCCGAATACCCGCGGGGTTGGGCGAGAACTACGACCGCGAGAGTCGCACGCGATGAGCGGCCAGGCGGCAGACCGGTGGTTCTCCTCGTTCCCGATCGGCGACGGGATCGTGATCATCGCGGAGCCCGGATACGTCACCTCCTACCTGCTGCTGGGTCGGGACCTGTCGGTGCTCTTCGACAGCGGCCTCGGCATCTTCGACATCAGCGCGGAGGTCGCGCGGTTCACCGATACGCCGGTCCTGGTGGTCAACTCCCACGAGCACATCGACCACTGCGGCGGCAACAGGTTCTTCGACCACGTGGCCGGCCATCCGCTGCTGGGCGATCGCGGACCGCGGCCGGCCGACCACGAGGCCGCCGTACGGTGGCTGGGCGGGTACTCGCGCGAGATCACCGAGGCGTACGCCGCCTATCGGGCCCTCGACGAGGAGCACTTCCACCAGCTCGACGCCCGCATGCACCTCAAGGCGCCGCCCACCGAGAGCGAGCTCGCCGGCTGGCGGCACTCGCCGGTCGTGCTGTCGCGGACCCTGGCCGACGGCGAGCTCGTCGACCTCGGCGACCGCCGGATCGAAGTCATCCACTGCCCCGGTCACACCCCCGCCAGCCTGGCACTCTACGAGCGCGACTCGGGCACCTTGCTGACCGGCGACGCGGTCATCGCCGGCGTCTCCTTCGCTCACCTGGCCGGCGCCGACCCGGCCGAGTTCGCCCGCTCGGCGCGGCTCCTGCACGAACGCGCCTCGGGACACCTGGACCGCGTCCTGGTGCCGCACACGCTCCGCTTCTCCATGCCCCCGGACTTCCTCGACGAGGTGGTCCGGGGCTGGCAGCAGATGAGCGGCGACGAGGCGCCCGACCTGCGCCCCTGGGCCGACATGTTCGGCATCCCCTGCCAGCGCGCGGACTTCGATCGCTTCTCCATCACACTCCCCGACCGAGAGGACCCGAGCACACATGTCCGACCCACACAGCCCTGACCTCGTCGTCGAGAACGCCCGCCTCCTCGACGGTTCGATCGTCAACCTGGTGGTGAAGGACGGCCGGTTCGTCCAGGTCGACGACAGCCCCGTCACCGGATCGGCGGTCGTCCGCCGGGACGCGGAGGGGCGGCTCGTCACGCCGACGTTCGTCAACGGGCACATGCACCTGGAGAAGGTCTACACGCTGCCGATGATGGACGACCGCGGCCTGGCGGCGTACACGTCGGGGACGATGGGCGAGGCGATGACCTCGATCGAGCTGGCCTCGGAGGTCAAGCGCCAGTACGACCGCTCCTGGATCCTGCCCAACGTGCGCCGAGCGCTGGACGAGGCGGTCCGGTACGGCGTACTGCACATCCAGGCGTTCGTCGACGTCGACCCCACCGGCGGGCTCGAGGGCATGCACGCCGTGCTGGACGCCCGTGAGGAGTACGCCGGCCGCCTCGACATCCAGGTGGTGGCCTTCCCCCAGGACGGTCTGGTGCGCCACCCGGGCGCGGCCGAGCTGTGCGAGAAGGCCCTCGATCTCGGCGCGGACGTGGTCGGCGGCATCCCGTGGATCGAGTACTCCGACGCCGCCGCGCTGGAGCACATCACCTGGGCCTGCAACCTGGCACGCGAGCGGGGCCTGCGGGTCGCGATGCTGGTCGACGACGCCGGCGACCCCACGCTCCGCACCACCGCGATGCTCGCCGAGCAGCTGATCGCCCACGACCTCGTGGGCCGCGGCGTCGCCTGCCACGCGCGGGCCGTCGGCACCTACGACCAGCCCTCGGTGCTGCGGCTCGCGGGCCTGGCCAAGCAGGCGGGGCTCGGCTTCGTCTCCGACCCGCACACCGGGCCGCTGCACCTGCCGGTCGAGGAGTTCCTCGCCCAGGGGCTGAACGTGGGCCTGGGCCAGGACGACATCGAGGACGCCTACTACCCGTGGGGACGCCACAACATGCTGGAGGTCGCCTTCCTGAGCGGCCACATCCTCGGGTTCCGGTCCGACGTACAGCAGCGGCAGCTCGTCGAGATGGTGACGACCCGGGCCGCCGACGCGCTCGGGATCGCCGGCCACGGCCTGGAGGTCGGCAGCCACGCGAGCTTCTGCCTGCACTCCTCCGAGCGGGTCGTCGACCTGCTGCGAGAGCACGCCGCGCCGCTGGCGGTCTACCGGCAAGGCGCGCTGATCGCCGAGACCGACGCCCCGGTCACCCGCTGGTACCCGTCGTGACGATGCCCTAGTCTCGGGCTGGTGCCGAACGAGAGCGAGTCCGACGGACGGGTCATCGGCGGCTTCGACCGCGCCGGCCGGATCTGGGTGCTGCTGCTCTTCGCCGCCGGCGGGGTCGCCCTGGGACTGCTGCTGCCCCTCCTCCTGCGCTGGAGCGCCGACCTGCCCTGGATGCCGTTCGAGGGTCCGCTGCGGCTGGCCGGCTCGTTCGACGACGCGTGGCTGATCTGGGGACGGCCGCTGATCGGCGCCGCTCTCGGCGCCGGGTTCGCCCTCTGGATCATCCTCGACACTCCGGTCCTGCACCTCACCGCCGGGCAGATCACGGTCCGCAAGCACGGCGAGGTGGTCCGGGTGATCCCGCGCGACAAGGTGGACGCCATCCATCGGCGCGGCGGCAAGATCGTCATCGAGAACGCCACCGGACGCGTCCTCTTCTCCGGCGACGTGGAGGGCGACAAGGCCGAGATCGCCAGCGCCTTCGTGGAGACCGGCTATCCCTGGGAGGGACCGGCTCCGGGCTGAGGGCTCCTCAGGTGCGTCGGGTGAATCTGACCTTGCCGTGCATGGTGTCGGTCATCTGGTATCTGGCGTCGTGGGCGCGGGCGTGGTGTCGGGGGCAGATCATCAGACCGGTCTCGACATCGGTCTTGCCGCCTCGGCTCCACTGCTCGCGGTGGTGGATGTGGCACATGCCCGGTGGCCATTCGCAGCCCTCGGCGGCGCAGCCGCGGTCGCGCAAGGCGATGGCGATGCGTTGAGGCTCGGTGTGGAATCTGGTCTTGCGACCCAGGTCGAGCGGATGGGAGCGGGTGCCGAGGACGGCAGGGATGATGCCGGCCTGACACGCCAGCAACCTGGCCGCGGAGGCGGAGATCCGCTCGCCGGTGTCCAGGAGGCCCGCGGACTCCAGCTGACCCATCAGGGACTCCTGGGTCATGGTCACCACGATCGTGGCAGGCACCCCACCGGCCCTCGGCATCCCCTCGCCGGTGACCGGGCGGCTAGCGATGTACTCGCAGAACGCCTGCCCGAGCCGTAGGGGCCGGGAGACCACGCCGACGAAGCGCTCGCTCTCGCCAGCAGTGTCGCCGGTGTTGCTGGTGTCGTCGTCGGTCGCGGTGCGGTGCCTGGGTGCGGCCAGGGCGTCGAGGTGCTTCTTGAGCATCGCGCCGGCGAGCTCGGGAATCGCGAACCGGCCGCGCATCATCCCGTGACCATCGGAGCGGATGTTGAACGAGGTCTTCGCCGCGGCCCGCCGCTCCTCGGCCTCCAGCAGCCGCCGCTCGTGCTCGTCAGCGGCCTCGGGGTCGACCACCTCCAGGATCCGGCGCCCCAGAACGCGCAGCTCCTTGGCGTCGTGGTCGGCCGCCAGGGCGATCAGGTGCTCCTCGGCACGGCGGACGAGCTCGGGGCTCACCCGCTCGGCCGCACCGGTCCCCACATGACCGCCCGAGCCATCCGTGAGTGCGTCGACGGCCTCGATGATCACCCGGGCCTGCTCGGGCAGCAGCCGCCCCGCCGCGAGCGCGGCCCGGGTCGCCTCATGCGTCCCGCCGTCCAACGCCCGCGCCAACCGCACCAGGCCCTTCGCGGCCGGTCGGGTCGTCCGAGTCGCGACCGCGAACCACCCAGCCGCATCGTGATAGCCACCCACGTCCCCCAGGTCACGCCGATCGGCCTCGGCCAGCAACCGCGCCTGGGTCTCGGACAGCCCGGCCAGGACCCTGGTCAACCGGGGCAGCGCCTCGCGCAGCTCGACATCGCCCAACGACCACGCGTTGGCCCCACCGGCCTGATCGCGCAGCGTCTCCAGCGCGTCGACCAGCCGCAGCAACGGATGCTGCGGAGCGCTGAGCTGGCTGATCGACATGACCCCAGTCCACCAGGCCGTACCGACAGAAACGCCGTGGTTGAGAGCGAAAGTCTAGACCGGGTCCCATCAAGGAGATCCGCGTCCGGCCTCCTCCGATCCGAGTGCTCAGTCCCGGTCCAGCACCTCGGTGAAGGTCAGCTGCTCCAGGCCGAAGGGGTCCTCGGCGCCGGCCTCGATCTCCTCCCAGGTCCGTGGCGCGGCGACGGTGGGGCGCTCACGGCCACGCAGGGAGTACGGCGAGATGGTGGTCTTGGCGCCGACGTTCTGCGACCAGTCGAGGAAGACCCGGCCGCCGCGACGCGCCTTCGTCATCTGGGAGACCACCAGCTTCGGGTGCTCGGCCTCCAGCTCCTCGGCCACCTCCTTGGCGAGATCGCGGACCTCGTCGCTGGAGCGGGCGTCGGGAGCGGAGGCGTCGAGATCGGCGTACAGGTGGATGCCCTTGGAGCCACTCGTCACCGGCCAGGACTCCAGACCCAGGTCGGCCAGCCGGTCGCGGACCATCAGCGCGACCTGGGCGCACTCCATCAGCCCGGCGGGGTCGCCGGGGTCGAGGTCGATCACCAGGCGGTTCGGGGGCAGCGGGTGCCCGTCGGCGTCGACGGTCCACTGGTGCACGTGCAGCTCCAGCGCGGCCAGGTTGACCACCCAGGTCAGCGCGGCGAGCGAGTCGATCACCGGGAACCGCAGCGTCCCCGCCTCGCCGGACTCGGTGCGCGAGCCGGTCGTCGGCACCTCGACGACGCGCACCCACGACGGCGTGCCGGCGGGCGCGTTCTTCTCGAAGAACGACGGCTCGCCGGTCCCGTGCGGCCACCGGATCCGGGTCACCGCGCGGTCGGCCAGCAGCGGCAGCAGTCGCGGGGCGATCCGCGCGTAGTAGTCGAGCACCTCGGCCTTGGTGGTCCCGGTGCGCGGGTACATCACCTTCTCCAGGTTGACCAGCGTGAGCTGCCGGCCCTCGACGTCGACGCGGACCTCGGTGCGCTCGGCCATCAGTCCCCCGTCAGGTCGCCGGTCGGATCGCCGGTCAGATCGTTGGGCGTGAGATCGCCGCGGACCCCACGGTACGCCGGCTGGCGCAGCCGGCCGTCCTTGGTGAGCAGGAGGTACTGCACGTCGATGACGACCTCCGGGACGACCCAGATCGTCTCCTCCGCGTCGATGCGCGGCAGCTCCTCGGCGAACGGCGAGGCGTCGGCCGGCGTCAGCAGCTCCCGCAGCCGCTGACCGGCCCTCCCGGCCAGCCCCGAGCCGACGCGCCCCCGGAAGAGCAGCCCGTCCGGGCCGGGCAGGCCGACCAGGACCGCGCCCATCCGGTCGCAGCTGCTCCCCCGCTCGCGCCGGTAGCCACCCACCACGAACGACGCGGTCGGGCGGATCGGGAACTTCAGCCAGTCCCGGCTGCGCGTGCCCGGACGGTACGGCGAGGACCACCTCTTGCTCACGATGCCCTCGAGTCCCTGCTGCTCGGCCGCGGCCAGCAGCGCGGCGCCGTCGTCGTACGTCGGCGGCACCATCACGCCCGGCGTCTCCGGGGCGCCCAGGTCGAGCCCGACGAGCAGCTCGCGCCGGGACCGCAGCGGCAGCGTCACCAGCGGCCGGTCGTCCAGCTCCAGCAGGTCGAAGGCGATCAGCGTCACCGGGTTGTCGGCGACCATCCGCGCCGCGCGGGCGGGGTCCCGCACGTGCATCCGGTCGGCCAGGGCGCTGAAGGAGGGCACTCCGTCGGCCAGCGCGACCACCTCGCCGTCGAGCACGACGTCGTGGCCGAGGCCGGCCAGCACCTGCAGCTCGGGGTAGGCGGCCGAGACGTCGTTGCCGGTCCTGGCCGAGACGGTCACCCGGCCCGCGCGCACCTCGACGATGACGCGCATGCCGTCCCACTTCACCTCGTGGGTCCAGTCCGCGCCCCTCGGGACGGCATCGCCCGTGGTCGCCAGCATCGGCCGCATCACCCGATCATCTCAGCGTCGGCGGGGAAACGCCGGCAGGCAGAGGAGGATCGCGTTCACCTGGTGCGTGAGATCCTCCGCTGCCTGGGGCCTCAGCGACCGCCGCGCTGCATGCCAGGCGGCATCCCGCCGGGGAACGCCCCTCCGCCCGGTCCGCCGGCGAATCCCGGCCTGCTGTCGAGCGTGTCGCTCGCCCCGGTGATGCTCTGGCCGAGGTCGGCCAGGACCACCCGATCGCCGGCGGAGACCCCCTCGGTGACGGCGACGCGCGTCGCGCCGACCGCGCCCAGGGTGACCCGCTGGTCGGCGATCGCGCCGTTCCGCTCCACCCGGACCACGGCGCTCTCGCCGGTCCGCCTGACCGCGGACACCGGGACGGTGACCACGTCCTCGGCCGTGCCGACGGTGATGGCGACCATCGCCCGCGAGCCGGCCGGCAGCGGGATCTCCGGGCTCTCCACCACGATCGTCACCGGGTACGTCGCGCTGCCCGACGAGCTGTCGCCCACCAGGCCGACCGCCGTGACCGTGCCGGTGGCCGCGGCGTCGCTGCCGGGCGTGGTCACCCGGACGGCCTGGCCGGCCCGGATCCGTCCCACCTGGCTCTCGCTCACCGATGCGGTGACCGTGACGGCCTTGCCGCCCACGACCACGGCCACGGTGTCGCCCGCCGAGACGCTGTCGCCCGTGGCGACCTGCACGGCCGCCACCCGGCCGGGCCGCGTGGAGCGCAGGGTTGCTCGGGAGAGCGCCTGCTTCGCCTCGACGAGGTCGGCCGCCGCCTGGTCGATCGCGGCCTGGTCGGAGGCGAGCGTCGCGGCCGTGACGGTACGCCCCATCCCGCTCTGCTGAGGGGAATTCGACGCGGCTGAGCCGGTCGTCGCGCCGGTCTCGGTCGTGCCGGCGCTCTGACCGGTGCCCTGGCCGGTGCTCGCGCTCGTGCCCTGGCTCGCGGCGACGGTCCCCAGCGCCTTCGTCAGCGTGGACGCCAGGTCGTCGAGCGCGCCGGCCAGCGTGTCCTGCGCGGAGGAGACGTCGTCCTGCCGGTCCCGGACCTCGTCCAGTGCCGCGTTGCAGGCGTCCATGGCGTCGTCGGCCCCAGCGGCAGCACTCTGGTCACCGGAGCCGTCGCCGGAGTCGTCATCGGTCGCCGCGGCGGTGACCGCGTCCGCACACGCCTGGGTCTGCGCCTGCAGCGCCTGCTTCGCCGCCGCGATGGCCTTCGAGGCCGCGCTCTGCGCGCTCAGCACGGCCGCCTGCTGCTTCCTCAGCGTCGCCAGCACCGCCGTGCCGCCGGCTCCCTGCCCACTCGTGGACGGCGTGCCTGTGGCCGGCTTGCCGGAGGAGGGCTTGCCGGAGGACGGCTTCGTGCCCGACGAGGAGGACGCGGTCGTCACCGCCTGCGTCTGGGCGGACCGGTCCGAGGCGAGCTGGGCCTTCGCCTTGGCGAGAGTGGCCTCGGCGTCGATCACCGTGGCCCGCAGCGAAGTGGTGTCGAGCGTCGCGACGACCTGGCCGGCCTTGACCTTCTGCCCTTGTGCGACCGCGACCCCGGCCACCGTGCCCCCGGTGGCGAAGGCGAGATCGGCCCGCCGTGCCGCGTCCACGGTGCCGCCGACGGCGATCACCTGCTCGACGTCGCCGGTCGTGGCGGTGGCGAGCCGGTAGCCCGGGCCGGACCCGTCGCTGCGCACGGCGTACACCAGGACCGCCGCCACTAGCAGCGCGGCCGCCACGGCGAGGACCGGCCAGCGCAGCGGGCGTCCCAGCAGCGTCATCAGGACTCCTGGCCGGTGTCACCCGAGCCGGCGCCCGCACCGCCAGAGCCCGGGCCCCCGGGGAAGCCACCCATGCCGAACCCGCTGCAGCTGCCGTCGACCGGCTGGGAGAGCGACACGGTGGTGGCGGCGATGGCGCCGGCGCTGTCGGACTCGCCACGCGCCTGCAGGCACACGCCGACCTTCACGTCGCCGGCCTCGGCGTCCGCCTGCGTGGTGTACGTCGTGGCGCTACCGACCGTCACCTCGACGGTCGAGGTCTCGGTCGATCCGCTGTCCGAGCCGGGCGCGCCCGGCAGGCTCGACTCGACGGTGAAGCCCGAGGAGCCGACCGCGGTGACCTTGCCGAAGGCGCCGCCGAACTCACCGGGCCCGCGACCGGAGCCCCCCGGCCCGCCCTCGGGCATGCCCTCGGGGGGACTGGGCATGCCCTCGGGCGGGCTGGGCATCTCGCCGGCCTGACCGGACCGGCCACCGGGCATGCCCGTCGCGCAGGAGTCGCCGTCGGCGGCGGTAATCCGGACAGTGGCGGCGGTGACCGTGCCATCGGACGACCCGGAGTCCTGGTCGCCGCGCACCATCACGCACGAGCCGACGGTGACGTCGTCGAGGCTCCCGCTCACCTCCTGGGTGAACGCGGTCGAGTCCGACCAGGACACGGCCGTCTGGCCGGTGGCCTGCCCGCCCCGCTGGCTCTGCACCTGGGCGGTGCTGCCGGTCACCGCGACGACCTCACCCGAGGCGCCGGGAAAGCCGCGGCCTCCGGGAGCGCCCTGGCCGCTCGCGCCGCTCCCGGACGACTGGCCCGACGAGGCCGGCGCGTCGTCGGCGGACGAGCTGCCGCAGGCCGTGGCGCCGAGCAGCAGGGCCCCGGTCCCGAGAGCCGCGGCGATCCGGCGACGGCCGGTGAAGAACGTGCGGAAGAAGAAGGTGGACGTGGACATGTGGTGCTCCTATTCGCTTCGCAGTGCGTCGATGGGGGTGAGGCGGGCCGCGCGGCTCGCCGGGTAGACGCCGAACCCGACGCCGATGCCGAGAGCCACGACGAGCGCGCCGGCGATGGCGACCGGCGAGATGCTCACGTCCTGGTCGATGAGCGAGGGCAGGGTCAGCGCCCCGGCTATCCCGAGGCCGACGCCGACGACGCCACCGGTGACGCCGAGCAGCGAGGCCTCGATGAGGAACTGGCGGCGGATCACCGACGGGGTCGCCCCCAGCGCCTTGCGCAGGCCGATCTCCCGGATCCGCTCGGTGACCGAGACCAGCATGATGTTCATGACCCCGATTCCCCCGACCAGCAAGGAGATCGCGGCCACTCCGGCCAGCAGGATCGTCATCGTCTTGTTCGTGGCATTGGCCGTCTCCAGCAGCGCGTCCTGGGTGGCGATGCTGAAGTCCTTGCTCGAGCTGGTGACGTCGTGGCGCAGCATCAGCGCGGCCTCGACCTCCTGGTACGCCGCCGACAGCGTGTCCGCCGAGGTCGCCTCGACGTAGACCGTCGAGACGGCATCGCTGGTCGCGCCCGTGGTCCGCTGGGCCGTCGTGACCGGTACGACGGCGAGGTCGTCCTCGTTCGCGCTGGAGGAGGTGGCGCCGGACTCCTCGAGGACGCCGATCACCGTGAAGGCGGCGCCGCCGACGGTCACGGTCTGGCCGACCGGGCTGCCGCGGGTGAAGAGCTCCGCCGCCGTCTCGGAGCCGAGCACCATCACGCGGGCGGCCGCGTCGCTCTCCGCCTGGGTGAAGAACCGCCCGGTGGCCAGCGTGCGGGAGCGAACCGGCTGCCAGGCGACGGTCGTCCCGGTGAGCCGGGTGGTCCAGTTCGTCGTGCCGGCCGTCAGCGCGGTGGTCGTGCTGGTCACCGGCGCCACCCGCGCGACGTCGGGCGCGATGTCGTCGTCCGCGATCGCCGAGGCGTCCTGCAGGGTCAGCGTCGAGGCCGAGCCGAAGCCGCCCCGCACCCCGCTGGTGGTGCTGCTGCCCGGCGAGACGATCAGCAGGTTCGAGCCCAGCGAGTCGATCTGGTCGCGCACCTCGTCCTGGGCGCCCTGGCCCAGGCCCACGGTGAGCACCACCGACGAGATGCCGATGACGATGCCCAGCATCGTGAGGATCGAGCGCAGCCGATGCGCACGGACGGCATCGGCCGCGGTCCGCAGGGTCTCCATCCAACTCATGCCATGACCGCCTGGGTCATCTGGCCGTCGCGGATGGTGAGCACGCGCCCGGCGCGATCGGCGACCTCCTGCTCGTGGGTGATCAGCACGATCGTGGAGCCCGCGTCGTGCAGCTCGCCGAAGAGGCCCAGCACGTCGGCCGAGGAGACCGAGTCGAGGTTGCCGGTCGGCTCGTCGGCCAGGATCAGCGCCGGCTCGCCGACCAGCGCCCGGGCCACGGCGACCCGCTGCTGCTGGCCGCCGGAGAGCTCACCCGGCCGGTGGTCCGCGCGGTCGGCCAGACCGACGCGCGTCAGGGCGATCCGCGCCCGCTCGGCGCGCTCCCGGGCGGACAGGCCGGCGTACACCAGGGGCAGCTCGACGTTGCGCTGCGCGGTCAGCGACGGCAGCAGGTTGAACTGCTGGAAGACGAAGCCGATCTCGCGGTTGCGGATGCGCGCCAGCTCGGTCTCGTCGAGGTCGCCGACGTCGTGGCCGGCCAGCCGGTAGGCGCCCTCGGTCGGGACGTCCAGGCAGCCCAGGATGTGCATCAGCGTCGACTTGCCGGAGCCGGACGGGCCGATGATCGCGACGTACTCGCCCTGGTCGATCCGGGCGTCGATCCCGCGCAGCGCCTCGACCGAGATCGCGCCGCTGGCGTAGGTCTTGCGCACCCCGGCGAGCTCGATGATGGGCTCGCTCACTGGCCGCCTCCGACCGAGAAGGACGGCATCTGTCCGCCACCGGGGAACTGGCCGCCACCGGGCAGCTGACCGCCGCCCGGGAACTGGCTGTTGCCGCTCCGGCCGCCCGTGCCGCTCGGCGGGCGGAAGCTGGCCAGCTCGACCACGTCGCCCTCCTCCAGCCCCGAGGTCACCTCGGTCTGGGCGCCGTAGGTCGCGCCGATCTCGATGGCGGTCTTCGTGCGCTGGCCGCCGTCGACGACGTAGACGTACGTCGTCGCGTCGCCGCTCGTGCTCTCGGAGGTGCGCACCGCCTGCGTGGGCACCGTCAGCACGTCGTCGGCCTGCTCGACGGTGATCGCGACCGACGCCGAGGCGCCGGCGTAGAGGCCGGTCGGCTTGCCGGTGACCTCGATGGTGACCGGGAAGGTCGCCGCGCCGGTGCTCGAGGCCGAGGCGATGACGCCGATGGAGGTGACCACGCCGTACGACGTGCCGGAGGAGCCCGACGAGCCGGTGCCGCCCGCGGGTGTGATCTCCGCCTGCATGCCCTCCTTCAGCCGGCTGACGTCCGCGGCGGAGACGGCCGCCTCGACGAGCAGCCTCCGAGGGGAGATCACCGTGATCGCGCCCGAGGAGGACCCGGAGGACGCCGCCGTGTCCGCGGTCGTCGCCATGCCGGAGGCGCCGGTTCCGCCGCTGCCACCCGAAGAGCCGACCTGCTGGCCGGCCTCGACGCCGACGGCGCTGACGGTCCCGCTGAACGGGGCGGTCAGCACGGCGTCGTCGACCGCCTGCTCGGCCTCGTCGAGGCGGGCTCGTGCCGACTCCAGCGCGGCGACGTTCGCCGCCTGCTGGGTGGAGGAGTCGCCGCCGTCGTCGGCGACCGTCGTCTCGGCGGCGCTCACGGCCGACTCGGCCGCGTCGCGCTGGGCGACCAGGGAGGTGTCGTCGATCCGGGCCAGCACGTCGCCCTTGCTCACCTTGTCGCCGACGTCGACCAGGACCGCGGTCACCACCCCCGAGGAGGAGAAGGAGAGGTCCGCGTCGCGCTTGGGCGTGATGGTGCCGTCGGCGGAGACGGTGGTCTTGTAGGTGCCGCGCTGGACGGTGGCGGTGATCCGCTGGACGGCGTCGCCGTCGTCGCGTCGTACCAGCCAGACCGTGGTCGTTCCGGCCACGATCGCCAGCACCAGGGCCGCGACCCACCACCGCCGGCGCAGCCGCCTGATCACTCCGGGAATCCGCATGCCCCGAACCTGACGGCCGGCTCTGTGCCGGGCATCGGCGGATCTTGTGAACCACCTGTGAGGTGGCATCTGTCGGTGCCCCGGGACACACTGGGGTCATGCGTGCGATCTGGAAGGGTGCCGTCTCCTTCGGGCTGGTGAGCGTCCCGGTGAGGCTCTACTCGGCGACCGAGAGCAAGGACATCTCCTTCCGGCAGGTGCATGCCAAGGACGGCGGGCGGATCCGCTACCAGCGCGTGTGCAGCCTGGACGGCGAGGAGGTGCCCTACTCCGACATCGCCAAGGGCTACGAGACCGAGGACGGCGAGATGGTCATCATCGACGACACCGACCTGGCCGAGCTGCCCGCGACCAGCAGCCGCGAGATCACCGTCGAGAAGTTCGTGCCCAGCGAGCAGATCGACCCGATGCTCTTCGAGAAGAGCTACTACCTGGAGCCGGAGAAGACCGGCGCCAAGCCGTACGCCCTGCTCCGCGAGGCCCTCGAGGAGGCCGACCGGATGGCGCTGGTGACGGTCTCGTTGCGCAACCGGATGTCCCTGGCGGTGCTCCGCGTCCGCGACGACGTGATCGTGCTGCAGACGATGATGTGGCCCGACGAGATCCGCACGCCCGACTTCGCCGCGGTCGACGCCGCCGACGCCAAGCCGGCCGAGATCAAGATGGCGAAGATGCTGGTCGAGACGCTGGCCGGCGACTTCGACCCTGACGAGTTCGAGGACGACTACCGCCAGGCGGTCGAGGCCCTGGTCACCGCCAAGATCGAGGGCGGCGAGGTCACCCGCACCCCCGCCGCGACGAAGAGCTCCGGCGAGGTGGTCGACCTGCTGGCCGCGCTCCAGCGCAGCGTCGAGGCGGCCCGCTCCTCGCGCGGCGAGAGCGCCGAGGAGGCCGCGGAGACCCCCGCGAAGAAGGCCAAGGCCAAGCCCGCCAAGAAGCGCTCCCGCAAGGCCAGCTGACCCCTCCGGGCCGACCGAGCGCGCAGATAGCGCGCCTTGTTCGCTGAATCACACAACCAAACCGGGACAAACCGGGCGAACATCGGGCCGTTGTGCCCGTAACCCTGACGGACAGCCGCCGTTGTGCATGTGTACGCGTACAACCATGTCGGTCTCGCGCGTGCGCGAGACCCCACCGGAGGGAAAGACCTTGAATCGACGAGTGATGCGAATCAGTGCCGTTGTCGGCGCTGCGGCGCTCTCCACGCTCGCCGTCGCCCCCGCCTTCGCGGCCACCGAGGAGCCCGTCTCCCAGGCGTCCGCGCAGAGCATCAGCCTGAACCTCGCGACCTTCGGGCTGATCAACCAGAAGGTGACCGCGGTCAACGACGGCTCCAAGGAGAACAAGAGCGACACCAGCACGATCCCCGACCTGGCGGCGCTGCTGCCGGACACCACGATCGTCCACGCCGGCATCGCTCCGCAGGATGCCGGGGCCAAGGCCGACGGCACCTCCTACGCCTGCGCCGGCATCACCGGCCCGGGTGGCGGCATCGTCAGCATCGGCAACCAGGGCTGTGACCTGGACGGCCGCCAGCTGACCCTGGACCTGGCCAACCTGAGCATCGGCGAGATCTTCCTCAGCGACAAGTCGATCTTCGGCGCCGCGCTGAAGTCGATCCCGTTCATCGGCGGCCTGCCCGACCAGGGCACCGCGATGATCAACCAGCTGATCACCGCGATCTCCAAGGCGCTGGGCGGCACGCCGCTGGGCGACTTCAAGATCACCGCGGGCCTCAACGCGATCTCCGCCAAGTGCACGGCCAACCCGACCAAGGCCGAGGGCTCCGCCAAGTTCGCCGACGCGAAGATCTCCATCACCCTGCCGCAGGTCGGCGAGGTCGTGCTGGTGAACTTCCCGGCCAACCCCGCGCCGAACTCCAAGCTGGTCACCAACCCGGCCGCGCTGACCAAGGCGATCTTCGACGCCCTGGTCGTCCAGGTGAAGACCATGCTCACCGGTGTCCTCGGCCCGATCGTCGGCCCGCTGACCCAGGCGACCGACGCGATCCAGAAGGTCATCGAGCAGATCGTCGGCGCGCTCCAGGTCGTGCTGAAGCCGATCGAGGACTACCTGCTCAGCATCACGGTGAACAAGCAGGAGACGGCCAGCAACGGCCGCAAGATCACCGTGACCGCGCTGGACACCCAGGTGCTCCCGGCGGCCAAGCAGTTCCTCAAGGCCTCCCTGCTCGGGCTGGAGATCGGCAAGGTCTCCTGTGGCGAGAACCACGGCCCCTACCCGGAGCCGCCGACCGTCGAGCCCCCGAAGCCGCCGACCAACGGTGGCAACCCGCCGACCAGCGTCTCTCCCCCGAAGGTCCCCACCGTGGTGGCCGCGGGTGAGGCCGGCGAGCAGAGCAACACCGCTCGCAACGCGCTGATCGCCATGGGTGCTCTGCTGACCCTCGGTGGCGCGGCCGGAGCGATGGGCTACCGCCGCCTGCTGCAGCGCTGATCTGATCAGCACACCTCTCGGGAAGTACGCACGACCGTGAACGACGAGACCGGCGATCACCTGACCGGAGTGAGCACGCGCCTGCTGGTGCTGCTCATCGCGATGGTGGTCGCCGGTTTCGTCCTTCCGTCCCCCAACGCGGGCGCCGACGACGGCTACCACGACCTCCCCGGCAAGGCGGCGCCCGAGCGGCTGATCGTGCCGAGCATCGACCTGCGCGCGCCGATCGTGCCGATCGAGGTCGACCAGGACGGCGTCCTGACCCCGCCGTACGACCACAACACCGTCGGCTGGTGGATGCGCAGCGCCAAGCCCGGCGCCACGGTCGGCCAGACGGTCGTCACCGGCCACACCGTGCACACCGGCGGCGGCGTGATGAACCGCCTCGGCGACCTCAAGCCCGGCGACCTGGTGCGCATCCGCACCGCCAAGGGCACCGTGGACTACTCGACCACCAAGGTCGTGGTCTACAGCAAGGAGAAGCTTGCCAAGCACGCCGACGAGCTCTTCTCCCAGGACCACGAGCCGGTCCGGCTGGTGCTGATCACCTGCACCGACTGGCGCAACGGCGTGTACTACAGCAACATCGTCGTCTTCGCCGACCCGCTCGGGGTCCGCGACAAGCCCGCCCAGAAGGCAGCGCCGACGAAGGCCGGCGCCGCCTCCTAGTCCCGCTCAGTCCGAGAGCAGCGAGCGGACCACGCGCAGTGCCACCGACATCCGGGCCAGGTCGGCCTGCTCGTCGGAGCAGATCTCCTCGAACGTGGCGGCCGCGCGGTCGACGGCGGCCTGCTCGCGGTCGGCCCACGCCGTGACGGCGGCGTCGGGGTCGGCCGCGGCCTCCTGGTCCAGCACCTGCGCGGTGAGCTGGGCGTGGACGGTGTGCAGGTCGTCGCGGAGCGCCGCGCGGGCCATCGTCTGCCAGCGGTCGTTGCGGGGCAGCCCGAGGATGCGCGCGACCAGCCGGGGCAGACCGAGCCGCTCGCCGACCAGGAAGTGCACCCGGGCGACGTCGAGCGGGTCGGTGTCCCGGCGTCCGGCCGTCTGCACGATGCCGAGCACCATGTACGCCGGCGGGCAGGCCGCGACCATCGTCGCCAGGTCGGCCGGCACGCCCTGACCGACCAGCTGGTCGCGGCGGCTCTCGAAGGCCTCCCGCTCCCGGCCGGTGAGGATCTCGGGCAGCTCGGCGAGCACCCGCTCGGCGGTGACGCCGAACTCCTCGACGATCTCCTCGCTCTCCAGCGGGTGCCGGCGGTTGCTCACCAGCCAGCGCGAGGAGCGCTCGACCAGCGTGCGCACCTCCAGCCGCATCCGGGTCTGGACGGCCGCGTCGACCTGGTTGTCCAGGGCTGCGACGCGCTGCCGGATGCCGGCCGCCCCGAAGATCTCCGCGGCCAGGAAGTTGGCCCGGGTCAGCTCACTGGCCGGAGCCGCGGTCTCCCCCGCCAGCCGGTGCCAGTAGGTCATCCCGGCGTTGTTGATCAGCCGGTTCACCACCTGGGTCACCACGATCTCCCGGCGCAGCTGGTGGTGCTCCATCTGCGGGCGGTAGTCCTGCCGCATGGTGCTGGGGAAGTAGCCGAAGAGGTCGCCGCGCAGGAACGGGTCGTCGGCCAGGTCGCTGTCCAGCAGGTCCTCGGCCAGCACGATCTTGGTGTAGGCCAGCAGCACCGAGAGCTCCGGCACGGTCAGTCCCTCGCGTCGCTCGATGCGGGCGGCCACCTCGCGGCGGCTGGGCAGCGCCTCCAGCTCACGGTGCAGGATGCCGCGGCGCTCCAGCGAGCGCATCCAGTCCTCGTGCACGTGCAGCAGCGCCGGCGCCTGGGCGGCGGCGTTGGCCAGCGCCAGGTTCTGCTCGTAGTTGTCGCTGAGCACCAGGGCGGCGACCTCGTCGGTCATCGAGGCGAGCAGCTGGTTGCGCTGGGGGTAGGTGAGCTCCCCGGCGGCCACCACCCGGTCGAGCAGGATCTTGATGTTCACCTCGTGGTCGGAGGTGTCCACACCGGCGCTGTTGTCGATGAAGTCGGTGTTGATCCGGCCGCCCTGGCCGCCGGCGCCGGACTGGGCGTACTCGATCCGGCCGAGCTGGGTGAACCCGAGATTGCCACCCTCGCCGGCACAGCGGGCGCGCAGCTCGCTGCCGTCGACCCGGATCGCGTCGTTGGCCTTGTCGGCCACGTCGGCGTTCGTCTCGACCGCGCTCTTGACGTAGGTGCCGATGCCGCCGTTCCAGAGCAGGTCGACCGGCGCCAGGAGGATCGCGCGGATCAGCTCGGCCGGGGTGAGCGCGGTGACGTCCTCGGCCAGGCCGAGCGCGACGCGCACCCGCGGGCTCACCGGGACCGACTTCGCGGTCCGCGGGTAGACCCCGCCACCCTCGGAGATCAGCGAGGCGTCGTAGTCCTTCCACGAGGACCGGGGCAGCTCGAAGAGCCGGCGCCGCTCGGCGTACGACGTGGCGGCGTCGGGGTCCGGGTCGAGGAAGATGTCGCGGTGGTCGAAGGCCGCGACCAGGCGGATGTGCTCGGAGCAGAGCATGCCGTTGCCGAAGACGTCGCCGGACATGTCGCCGATGCCGACGCAGGTGAAGTCCTCGGCCTGGCAGTCCACGCCCATCTCGCGGAAGTGCCGGCGGACCGAGACCCAGGCGCCGCGTGCGGTGATGCCCATGGCCTTGTGGTCGTAGCCCACCGAGCCGCCGGAGGCGAAGGCGTCGCCCAGCCAGAAGCCGTAGTCGGCGGAGATGGCGTTGGCGATGTCGCTGAAGGTCGCGGTGCCCTTGTCCGCGGCGACCACCAGGTAGGGGTCGTCGCCGTCGTGGCGCACCACCTGCCGGGGCGGGACCACGACCGGTCCCTCCGGCTCGGCGACGAGATTGTCGGTGATGTCCAGCAGCCCGCGGATGAAGGTCTGGTAGCAGGCCACGCCCTCGGCCATCCAGGCGTCCCGATCGGCCGGCTGCGTCGGATTCTGGGGAGGGAGCTGCTTGGCGTAGAAGCCGCCCTTCGCGCCGACCGGGACGATGACGGTGTTCTTCACCATCTGCGCCTTGACCAGCCCCAGGACCTCGGCACGGAAGTCGTCGCGCCGGTCCGACCAGCGCAGGCCGCCACGCGCCACCGCGCCGAAGCGCAGGTGCACGCCCTCGACGCGCGGGGAGTAGACGAAGATCTCGAAGCGCGGGCGTGGCTCGGGCAGGTCGGGGATCGCGGCCGGGTCGAGCTTGAGCGAGAGGTAGGGGTGCGGCTCGCCGTCCTCGCCGGTCTGGAAGAAGTTGGTGCGCAGCGTCGCCTTGATCGCGGCGAGGTAGGCGCGCAGGATCCGGTCCTGGTCGAGGCTGGAGACCTCCTCGAGCGCCCGCAGGACGCGAGCCTCCAGGTCGGCGAAGGCCCGGTCGTCGCGGCCCTCCGGGTCGAAGCGGGCCTCGAAGAGACCGACCAGCATGCGGGTGATGTCGACGTTGGTGCGCAGGGCGTCCTCAATGGAGTCCTGCGCGAACGGTGTGCCGCCCTGGCGCATGTGCCGGGCATAGGCGCGCAGCACCATCGCCTGCCGCCAGTTCAGTCCCGCCGCGAGCACCAACGCGTTGAAGCCATCGCTTTCGCTGCGGCCGTTCCAGACCGCGAGGACGGCGTCGCAGAAGAGCGACCGGGCCTCGTCGGGCAGCCGGCCGCGGTAGCGCAGCCCGAAGTCGTAGAGGTGCGTCTCCCGCGGCAGCCCCTCCAGGGCGTAGGGCCACTCGTCGACGACCTCGACCCCCATGGCCGAGAGCATCGGCAGCACCTGGGAGAGCGAGAGCGGGCCGCCGATCCGGTAGACCTTCAGCCGCCCCTCCCCCGGCGCCGCGTCCACGGGCTCGTAGAGCGAGAGCGCGATGCCGTCGTCGCCCTCGATCTCCTCGAAGCGGCCGATGTCGACCGCGCCGGTCCGCGGGGAGTAGTCCTCCTTGTAGGCCTCGGGGAAGCAGCCGGCGTAGCGCCGGGACAGCACGGTGCCCTCGGCCTCGCCGTACTCGGTGAGCACAGCGGAGGCGAAGTCGTCCTGCCACGACCGGGCGGCGTCCGCGCAGCGCACCTCCAGGTCGGCGACGTCCGGCTGCACCAGCGGGGTGCCCGGCGCGGGCCGCACCACGAAGTGCAGGCGAGCGGTGAAGGACTCGCCCACGTGGGCGGTGTACTCGATGCTCTCGCCCTGCAGCCGCTCGCGCAGCAGCGCGGCGATCCGCTCGCGGACGGTGGTGTTGTAGCGGTCGCGGGGCAGGTAGACCAGCACCGACCAGAACCGCCCGTAGACGTCGGCCCGCAAGAAGAGCCGCAGCTGACGGCGCTCCCGGATGTGCATGACCGAGGTCGCGATCGGCACCAGCTCCTCGACCGAGGTCTGGAAGAGCTCGTCGCGCGGATAGGTCTCCAGGACGTCCATCAGCGCCTTGCCGTCGTGGCTGAGCGGGTCCAGCCCGGCCGCGGCGAGGACGGCGCGCGACTTCTCCCGCAGCAGCGGGATGCGAGTCACCGACTCGGTGTACGCCGCGGAGGAGAACAGCCCGAGAAAGCGGCGCTCGCCGTCGACCTCACCGGACTCGTCGAAGGTCTTCACGCCCACGTAGTCGAGGTGGACCGGCCGGTGGACGGTCGCCCGCGAGTTGGCCTTGGCCAGGACCAGCAGCGTCTTCTCCCGGGCCTTGGCGGCCGCGAGCGGCGGCAGCACCCCACGCCCGGTCGGGTCGGCGCGCAGGATGCCCAGCCCGGTCCCCGGCACGGCGACCAGGACCTCGTCCTCCCCGCTGCGCTCCAGCCGGTACTCCCGCGAGCCGAGGAAGGTGAAGTGGTTCTCGCCCAGCCAGGTGAGGAAGGCCAGGCTCTCCTGGACCTCCCCCTCCGGCCACGGCGGCGGGCGCTGGGCGATCTCCTCGGCGGCCCGGGTGAGCTGGGCGTGCATCCGCTGCCAGTCCTCGACAGCCTCGCGCACGTCGGCCAGCACCTTGTCCAGCGTGCTCTGGATGGTGGCGAACTCGTCCTGGTGCACCCGGTCGATCTCCACGTGCATCCACGACTCGCGGCAGACCTCGTAGGCGTCGTCGGCCGAGGCCGCGGTCGCCTCGTCCAGCACGTCCTTGAGCTCGCCGGACAGGTCGCGGCGGACCTGCAGCTGCGGGTGGAGGACCTGGTGCACGCCGTGGTGCTCCTGCTCCAGCGCCATCGTCACCGAGTCGACCAGGAAGGGCATGTCGTCGGTGACCACCTCGACGACCGTGTGCCCGCCGGCCGACCAGCCGTTGACGGCGACGGTCGGGGTGAAGACATGGACCACGGCGGTGCCCTGCGGCCGGCGCTGGGCCGTGCGCAGGTGGTGCGCGACCGCGCCGTACAGGTCCTCCTCGGACCGGTCCAGGAGGTCCTCCAGGGCGGCATGGCGGTAGTAGCCGCGCAGCAGCGTCTCGGCGGAGTCGCGCGCCAGGCCACGGCCCCGCTGATCCGCGTGAGACTCCCCGTGAGCCACCAATCGACCGATCAGCTCCGAGCGCGCGTCCTCCGCCGTGATCCTGCTCACAGGTCGAGGCTACCGAGTGCCCGAGCTTGCTCGTGGCCGAGTGGCCGAGAACCCGTTGACGAGCGAAGCGATGATCACGTCCACGAGCCTAGGGTGCTCTTGTCGTACCCGGAAGTCACCGACCCCGGCGGCGTGGCGGGGGCGGCGCACCACCCGGCGAGGCGGTTCGGGATGATGACCGCATGAAGTTCCGACACGAGCTGCGGTACGACGCGCCGGTTCCGAGCGTCCTGGCGATGCGCGCCGACCCGGCGTACCGGGCGCAGCTGGCCGAGGCCGCCGGGGTCAGCGACAGTGCCACCACCGTCGAGCGGGACGGCGCCACCACCACCGTCGTCATCGAGGAGCAGCGGCCGACGCAGGGCGTGCCCGGGTTCGCCAAGAAGTTCGTCGGCGACTTCACCCACACCGTGATCCGCGAGTCCTGGACCGGCACGGCCGGCACGTTCGAGGTCGAGACGCCGGGCAAGCCGATGCACATCGCGGGGAGCGTCAGCGCCGCGCCGCACGGCGACGGGACGGTCGTGGTCTTCGACTTGGAGGCGACCGCCTCGGTGCCGCTCATCGGCGGCAAGCTCGAGCGGCTGACCGCCGAGCTGACCAGCGAGGGCCTGGCTCTCGAGCAGGACCTGGGCGATCGCTGGCTGGCCCAGCACCCGTGAGAAGGAGAGCCGCATGAAGAAGGTCCAGCAGGTGCTGCGCTACGACGGCGCCACCATCGCGCAGGTCCGCGAGATGCTCGACACCGCCGCGTTCCGGGAGGCGGTGTGCGACTTCCAGCAGGTGCTGCGCAAGGAGGTCTCGATCACCGTCGACGGCGGCACGACGAGCGTGCGGATCGACCAGTACCAGGGCACCGAGCGGGTGCCGTCGTTCGCCAAGAAGCTGGTCGGCCACGAGATCCACATCCTCCAGACCGAGGAGTGGCACGCCGCGGACCGCGCCGACGTCCACTTGGAGATCCCCGGCAAGCCGGGCCGGATGCACGGCACCGCCGTGCTGGCCGAGACCGACGGCGGCGTCACCGAGACCGTGGACCTGACCATCGAGGTCAACATCCCGCTGATCGGCGGCAAGATCGAGGGCTTCATCGGCGAGCTCCTCGGCAAGGCGCTGCGCGCGGAGCAGAAGGTCGGCCGGGACTGGCTGGCTAGTCGCCCCGCTTCGTGACCGGCTCGGAGCCGGTCGACTCCTCGTCCTCCTCGGTCACCCGCTTGCGGGCGATCCAGACCGTCACGGCCAGCAGCAGGAACGGCCCGAACGCCAGCACGTAGACGACGATCGCCTCGTAGCGATGCAGCTTGCCGAGGTGCTCGAGCACCGGGAGCAGGATCGCGGCAGGCAGCATGACCCCATTGTGTCCCGTGACCCTCACCTCGGCAGCGACGGGGCTCACAGCAGGGCGGGGATCTCCTGGGTGGCGAACCAGGCCAGCTCGGGCGGGTCCTGGTCGCCGGGGTCGACGTCGGCGGTGTCGGCGTGCACCGCGGCCACCAGCCGGAGCGGGATCTCGCCGTCGGGGTCCTCGACCTCCGCGACGACCACGACCCGGCGTCCGGGAGCGCTCATCAGCTCGCCCGACGCCTCGGCGGCCGCCGTCAGCGCGGCGTACTCCGCCAGCTCGTCGTCCTGCTCGTCGGGAGCGGTGAAGCGCTCGCCGCCCGCCGGCACCAGGCCGGCGGCGTGCCAGCGCGCGAGCTCGGCCAGCGTGGCCGGGACGTAGACCCTCACCGGCGCCGTCCCCTCGGCGCGATCGGCCGGGAGTCGCTGGCGCTGTCCACCAGCTCGTCGAGGGCCTCCTGGACGCACTGGCCCAGGACGTCGATGTCGGGCAGCGCGTCCCGGTCGGCGGTGATGCCGTAGTACACCCCGCCGTCGTACGACGTGACGCCGATCGCCACGGAGAACCCCGGCTGCAACGGGGGCACCGGATAGGTCTCCAGCATCTCCGCGCCGGCCAGGAACATCGGGAACTGCGGGCCGGGGACGTTGGTGATGACCAGGTTGACGCCCTGCGCCTCCTCGGCGGCGACCCGGGAGCCGAGCGCGTGGAAGGTCGTCGGCGCGAAGCCCGCCACGCCGGCGATCCGGTCGGCCGCGACCGCCCGCCCGGTCTCGCTGTGCGCCTTGAAGGCGTAGGAGACCTGGTGCAGCCGGACCACCGGGGAGGCTTCGCCCACCGGCAGGTCGAGCCGGTGGCCGATCACCTGCGAGCCCAGCGAGGTCGGCTCCAGGTCCTCGTCGTGCACGCTCATGGGCACCAGCGCCTTGATCCGGCGGCCGGAGTCGACCGGCTCGGCGCGGGTCATCAGCCAGGCGCGGATCGCCCCGGTGAGGGTGGCGAGGATGACGTCGTTGACGGTGCCGCCGTGCACTCGGCGTACCTTGCGGTAGTCCTTGAGCGCGGTGCGGACCAGGACCACCCGACGCTGCTCCGAGGGCATCGTGTTGAAGGGCGAGTCCAGCGAGGCTCCGCGCGCCGACATGGCGCCGGCGACCTTGGCCACGCGGCCGAGCAGCTGGGCGGCCCCGCGCATGCCGGCGGTCACCAGGGCGCCGGGGTCGCGCGCGGTGTCGGCCACCGCCTCGATCACCAGGCCGGCCGGCGAGGGCTCGGGCGGCGGGCCCCAGCTCTCGTGCACGAGCTGGCGCGGTCCCGGGTCGATGTCCAGCAGCACCTGGCCGAGGTCCACGGTGGAGATGCCGTCGACGAGCACCTGGTGCGACTTCGACAGCAGCGCCAGGCGGCCGCCCTCCAGCCCCTCGACGAGGTAGACCTCCCACAGCGGGCGGTCGGGATCGAGCGGGCGGGACATGATCCGCGCGGCCAGCTCGCGCAGCTGCTCCATCGAGCCCGGACGGGGCAGGGCCGAGCGGCGGACGTGGTAGGCCAGGTCGAAGTCGGCGTCGTCGACCCAGACCGGGTTGGCGATCCGGCCGGGCACCCAGCGGACCCGCTGGCGGTAGCGCGGGACGAAGCTGATCCGGTCCTCGATGTGCGCGACGAGCGCCTCGTAGCCGAAGCCGGAGTCGCCGGGCTCGAAGATCTCCAGGGTCGCGTTGTGCATCGGCGTCCGGGCCGACTCGGCGGCCAGGATGGCCAGGTCGCTGGAGCGGAGTCGCTCGTTCACGCCGTGACTCCTCTCGCGCTGCTTCCCCACCGGCTTCTCGCCGCGTTCTGACCGGGCCCCCGGCGCCGCGCGCCTTGGGTCCCATGGGATTCTGACATGCAGCAGCGAGTCGTCACGACCGATCCCATCGGCGAGGAGCCCGTCCCGTGTCAGCACTGTCGTCACCGTCGTCCCGGCCGCCCGTCCGGCCCTCCCGGAGCCGCCTGGTCCGCCTCGGCGCCGTCGGACTCGTCGCGCTGCTGACCGTCGTACTCACCGGCTGCGGGGGCTCCGACGACACCGGCGAGCGTGGCGGCGGCGCCGTCGAGGTCACCGCGACGCCGGTGCCCAGCGGATCGCCGATGCCGGCGCCGGACACCGCGGCCGTGGTCGTGCCCATCCAGATCACCGCGGACTCGGTGACGCCCGACGGCACCCGCGTCGACGCCAAGCTCGACCAGCCCGTGCTGCTGCAGATCCAGGCCGAGGACGCCGGCGAGCTGCACGTGCACAGCACCCCGGAGCAGCAGGTCTCCTTCCCGGCGGGCGCCTCGACGGTGGAGCTCACCTTCGACCAGCCCGGCGTCATCGACGTCGAGGACCACCACCTCGACGCGCTGATCGTCCAGCTCAAGGTCGAGTGACTTGCCCTCCCTCCCGACCGGCGTGCTCGTCCCTCTCCACGGGCTCGGCGGCGCCAAGGACCTGCCGATCCCGGCTCCCCTCGCCATCGCGGGCGGCACCGCGGCCCTGGTCGTCTCGTTCTGCGTCCTGATCCTGGCCTGGCGCACGCCGCGGTACGACGACCCGGCGGGCCGGCAGCGAGCCGGCCGACCGGTTCCGGCCGGACTGGCCCGGCTGCTCGACAGCACCGCCTGGACCTGGGCGCTGCGGGTGCTCGGCCTGGCGATGACCGGATGGTTCGGCTGGGCGCTGGTGGCCGGCCCGGACCTGGTGACCAACCCGGTCTTCGGCTCCTTCTACGTGCTGCTCTGGGTCGGCATCGTCCCGGCCTCGCTGCTCTTCGGCCGGATCTACCGGGCCCTGAGCCCGGTCCGCACGCTCAACCTGCTGCTGGCCCGGATCACCGGCGGCGACCCGTCCCGCGGCGTCGTCGCCTACCCGGAGCGGCTGGGCTACTGGCCCGCGGCGATCGGCCTGTTCGCCTTCGTCTGGCTGGAGCTGGTCCACCCGGGCCAGGTCTACCTCGGCCCGGTGCGGCTCTGGATCGCCGGCTACCTCGCGGTGACGCTGATCGGCGGCGCGCTCTTCGGCGACCGCTGGCTGTCTCGGGCCGATCCGTTCGAGGTCTACTCCGACCTGCTCGCCAAGCTCTCCCCGTGGGCCCGCCGCGACGACGGGACCCTGGTCTGGCGCAGCCCGCTGGCGAACCTCGCCACCGTCAAGCCGCTGCCCGGCCTGGTCGCCGTGGTGGCCGTGCTCTTCGGCTCGACGGCGTTCGACTCCTACAAGGACACCGTCACCTGGGTGCGGTTCGTCAACAAGCTCTCCGGCGACCCCGAGCTGCTCAACACCCTCGCGCTGCTGGTCTTCTCCCTCGTCGTGGGTCTCAGCTTCGCGATCGCCACGATGACCACGGGCGTCGATCCCGCGCACCCCGAGGCCGGCCGCCGGCGCGCGCTGCCGGCGCTCTTCGCGCACTCGGTCATCCCGATCATCGTCGGCTACATGACCGCGCACTACCTGAGCTACTTCGTCGAGCAGGGCCAGACCACGCTCATCCAGCTCAGCGACCCGATGGTCAACGGCTCCAACCTGCTCGGCACCGCCAACTGGTCGGTGAATTTCTGGCTCTCCAAGCACCCGTCGGTCCTCGCCGACATCAAGGTGCTGTCGGTCGTCACCGGCCATATCGTCGGCGTGATCGCGGCGCACGACCGGGCGCTCTCGCTGCTCCCCCGCAAGCACCAGGTCACCGGCCAGCTGGGCCTGCTGATCATCATGGTGCTCTACACGAGCACCGGGCTCTACCTGCTCTTCGGGGCGTAGAGCTCGTCGGCCAGGCGGGCCAGCACGGTCCGGACCGGGCTGTCGCCCAGCTCGGCGATCGACCGGCCGGACACCGCGGCGCGGTCCAGGGTCGCGGGATCGTCGGCGAGCAAGTGCACTCCCGCCGGACGGACGTAGTCGTGGACCATGCCGGTGACGTCGGCGTCGCTCCAGCCCAGCGAGGGACGCATCCGGTTCACCACGACGTACGGCGCGAGGCCCGGCGCCAGCTCGCCGAGCTCGACCAGGGCACGCGCCAGGCGGGCCAGGCCGGACGGCTCGGCGCGACCGACGACCACCACCTCGTCGGCGGCGGTGACCGCCTCCACGGTCATGTCGTCGCGGCCGCCGTCCTCGAGGCAGAAGCCGGTGTCCACGACCACGTCGCCCCACAGCGCGGCCGTCCGCAGGACCCGGGGCATCACCCCGGGCCTGACCTCGGCCCGCCGGTCGGCCCGCGGCAGCCCGGTGAGCACGTCGAGCCGCTCGCCCACCCGCCGGACCGCCCCGCCGAGCGCGGGACCGTCGAGCGTGCCGGCGTTGGCGTGCCGTGCGACGACCAGCAGGCCGGAGACCTCGTCGAGCACGCCGAGCTGCTGGGCGACCGTCCCGGCGTACGGGTCGGCGTCGACGAGCGTCACCCGCGCGCCGGCGGCGGCCCGCACGGCGGCCAGGCCCGCGGCGACGGTCGTCCGGCCGGGTGCGCCGGCCGGTCCCCACACCGCGACGGTCCGGCCGGCGCGTGGCCCCTCGTCGGGCTCGACCGGGCGCGGCCCGGGCTCGCTGCGGGCCAGGGCCTGGACGGCGGCGACCACCGCACCGGGGTCGGGCGGCACGCGCACGGCCACGCCCAGTCGCTCCAGCCGGGCGGGGTCGGCGCCCGGCGCGAGCACGGCCACCACGGCGACCTCGTGACGGGCCAGCGCGTCCAGGATCTCCGCGTCCAGCTGCGGGAGGCCGCCGTCCACCACCGCCACGCCGGCCTGCCGGGTGGAGGCCGCGGCGACCAGGTCGACGACGTCGACGCAGCGGCGGAGGACGACCATCCCGGCGTCGCCGAGGGCGGGCAGGACGGCCGACTCCCAGGCGGCCCCGCCGGCCAGGACGAGCACGCAGGTCCGGAGCCCGGTCACGGCGTCGCCCGTCGTACGACGACCACACGGCCCTCCGCGAGCGACCCGAGCGCGTCGCCGAGCCGATCGGCCTCGTCGGCCGGCACGCCGAGGAGCACCTGCCGGGTCGTCTGCGGCGCCAGGCTGGTCGTGGCGCCGGAGACCGCCACCACCCGCGCGCCCTCCAGGGCCATCCGGGCCCGCCGCTCGCCGCTGGCGGTGACCCAGACATCCACCGTCGAGCCGGGCCGCACCGACCGGGGCAGATCCTCGCCGGCCACACTGACCGGCACCTCGACGAGGTCCTCGGCGTCGTCGCCGGTGAGGGCGGACCGGGCGAGCAGCTCGCCCGCGTGGAGGTCCCGCGCGAGCCGGCCCGTCCCCACCGCCTCGTCGCCGCGGTAGTAGCGCTCGCGGCTCCCACCGGGAAGTCGCACCTGGACGGTCCGCAGGTCGTCGGCGGTCACCGCCGACCCGGCGGAGAGGTCCCGGCGCAGCGCCCAGACCGGCTCGGTGTCGTCGGCGCCGGCCATCAGCCAGGCGCCCGTCAGGACGCAGACGGCGACGAGCGCGAGGCCGACGATCAGTCGTGGGTCACGCCAGCCGGGTGGGCGGAAGCGGCGGGCGGGCTGGGGAGTCGGGTCGGTCATGAGTGTCCTCGGCGGTGGTCGGATTCATCCACAGGCAGCTGAGGGCATCGGCTCGCATCTGGACGCAACCGGTGGCACAGTGGTGCTCATGCCAGCCGGTCCGCGGTTTCTGCAGCTTGCCGACGTTGCCGAGATCCTCAACATCTCCAGTGCTCAGGTGTACGCCCTGGTGCGCCGCAAGGAGCTCAAGGCGATCAAGATCGGCGGCCGGGGCCAGTTGCGGGTGGAGAACTCCGAGCTGGAGGCCTACATCCAGCGGGCCTACGAGGCCACCGAGCGGTTCTTCGACGAGCACCCCTACGCCCTCGAGGGCGTCGAGGAGCGCCCCGCCGACTGACCGGCTCACGACCGCACCCCCACGGCGGCGATCGCGGCCAGCGGGAGGACCACGACCGGCGAGGCCTCGGGTCGCAGCTCGACGAAGTCGGCGCCGACCCGGACCAGCCGCCCCTCGCGGACGGCGCCGGTCGTCAGTCGCAGCACGACCGGGCTCTCCCCGGCGTGCGCGCGTAGCGCGGCGCGGATCGAGAGCCGGGAGACGGCGGGGCGGGCCGTGTCGGGCACCGCGGCATCCACCAGCCCGATCAGCTCGACGACGCCACCGGTCGCGACGATCCAGGTCGTCGCGGCGCGGGCGAGCGCGAACCAGCCCAGGCCCGCGTCCTCGACGGTGCCCTCGAGCACGGACTCGTCGCCGGCCAGGCGCACCCGGAGCGGGGCCCCGACGGCGGCGTGCAGGCGGGCGGCCAGGGTGACCTCGGCGTACTGCGCGGTGGCCAGCTCGGCGACCTCGATCTCGCGGTCCGCCAGGTGGAGGCCCTCGGCCTGACGCTCCAGGTCGGACAGCAGCGCGTCCATCGGGTCCTCGTCGCGTCGGTCGGCCATGGCCGCACGTTACTCCCGGGTAGGCCGGAGCGGAACCACCTGTGGACAACTGATTGACAGCACTCGTCAATGAGAGTTACCTGACGTAAACAAACGCAAACGCAAAGGTTCTCCGATGTCCTTCGACCTGATGCTCACCCGTGCCGCCCTCCTGACGCTGGCGGTGGCCGCCTGCTGGGGGCTCGTTCTCCTCGGCTGCGTGCTGGTCGAGGCGGCGACCGCGGGCCGGTGGCGGCCGGCGCGGTCGATCGGGTGTCCGAGGGCGTGGCGGGTCGCGCTGGTCGGCGCGGTGCTGGTGGTGCTCGGAGCGAGCGCGTCGCAGGCGGATGCGCCCGGCTCTGCGCTGGAGTCCCGCGTGCTGGACGGGCTGCGGCTGCCCGACCGCGCCACCGGGTCGGTCTCGGATCCAGACGGCTACCGGGTCCGCGCGGGCGACTCGCTGTGGCGGATCGCTCGGGCACAGCTCGGAGCGCGGGCGGGTCCGCGCGCCGTCGCGGCGTACGTCGCGGCCCTCCACCACCTCAACCGCGCCGGCATCGGGGCCGACCCGGACCTGATCCGTCCCGGCCTGGAGCTGCGGCTCCCCTCACCCCTCCCGAGGCATCGATGAGCATCCCCTCCCACCGCCAGACGGCCTGGCCCCACCGGCGGCCCGGCGTCGCCACAGTCACCCGCCTGGCGCCACCCGACCGCGCCGTGCCGAGCGTCAGCGAGCTGCAGAGCGCGCTGGCCCTGGAGCTCGACCGGAGTCCCGACCTCCCCGCGCGGCCTCGGCTCGCCCTGGTGGTCGGGCCGGATCCGGGGCTGGAGGGCTTCGCGACCCGGTTCGCGCAAGCGATCGTCGAGGTGATCTCCGGCGACCGCGGCCCCCAGCAGCTGATCCGCTGGACCAGCGCCGAGGTCTACCAGGACCTCCTGGCCCGGGGCCAGGCGCTCCACCGGGTCCGGCCCGCCGACGAGCGCGGCCACCGCGCCCGGGCCGTCGTCCGCAGCGTCCACCTCTCCCGCCCCGCCCCCGGCGTCGTCGAGCTCGCCGTGCACGTGCGCCACGGCGAACGCTCCCGCGCCCTGGCCATCCGGATCGAGGAGGACGAGGGGCAGTGGCGCTGCACGGCGCTGGAGCTCGGATGAGCGCCCGCTCCGATGCCCGGCGAGTACCGCAACCACGGCGATCGGCCACCGTTCCCTCCGTCGAGGCGACCCGACGTCTTCGCCGACCCGGGCGCGATCCGGCACATCCTGGAGCGGCACGCACGCGGCGGCACCGGAACCCAGAAGCCCGCGAGCTGGACCGATCGCGACCTGCTCGAGGCCGTCGACGAGGTCCTGCGCGACCCGGCCACCGTGCGGGTCCGCGGTGCGTTCCTCAGCTTCTTCGGCACCGTCGACGACGTGTGGTTCTTCGTCCAGCTCCGTCGCAGAGATCACCGGATCCGCACAGCGCACCCGATCGCCGGTCCCGGCGTGCGACGGAACGGCCGGATCGTCTCCCTCCCCGCGGACGCCTATGCCGGCGTACGGTGGAGCCATGAACGTTGACCGACTCGTGCAGAGTCTGATCGACGCCGCCGTCGCCGCCGGCGTCGACGACGGGTGGACCGGCGAGATGCGCGGCGCACTGTTCGCGGGCGAGCCCGAGTCGGCGGTCATCGACGCGGTCAGCGCACTGACCGAGCGCGGCGAGCCGATTCCCGAGAGCCTGCGGGCCGACCTCGATGCCTACGTCAGCACCTTCTCCGACGAGGACCGAGAGCTCCTGAAGCTGCCGTCCGTCAGCCGTTGACCCTCGTGGTGAGGCCGGTGGGGCCGCCGGGGGCTCCGTGGCACTGCTTGTACTTCTTGCCCGAGCCACAGGGACACTTGGCGTTGCGGCTGACTCCGGCGAAGGGGTCGTCGGCGTTGGTCACCGTCGTGCCCCGCACCTCCGCCTCGCCGTCCTCGCTGGGACCGGCGTAGGTGAGGTTCTGCGGGGTCTGCGGGGTGTCGAGGCCGCGGGCGGTGATCACCGGGGCGTGCTCGGCCTCGGCCACCTCCTCGTCGTCCTCTTCCTCCTCGACCTGGACCTCCAGGTTGAACAGGAAGCCGACCGTCTCCTCGCGGATGCCCTCCTTCATCGCGTTGAACATGTCGAAGCCCTCGCGCTGGTACTCCACCAGCGGGTCGCGCTGGGAGTAGGCACGCAGGCCGATGCCCTCGCGCAGGTAGTCCATCTCGTAGAGGTGCTCACGCCACTTGCGGTCCAGGACGGAGAGCAGCACCCGCCGCTCCAGCTCGCGCATGACCTCCGAGCCGACCTCGGCCTCGCGCCGGTCGTACGCCGCCTGGGCGTCGGCCTGCAGCAGCTCGAGGATCTCGGTGCGGTCCATCCCGTCACGGCCGCCGGCCTGCTCCTCCAGGTCCTGATGGCGCAGCGAGATCGGGTAGAAGGTGCCCAGCGCGGTCCACAGCGCGTCGAGGTCCCACTCCTCCGGGTAGCCCTCGGTCGCGGCGACCACGTAGGAGGCGACGGCGTCGTCGATCATGGTGCGGATCTGCTCGTGCAGGTCGGCGCCCTCGAGGACGTCACGGCGCTCGCGGTAGACGACCTCACGCTGCCGGCTCATCACGTCGTCGTACTTGAGGACGTTCTTGCGGGACTCGAAGTTCTGCGCCTCGACCTGGCCCTGGGCGGACTGGATCGAGCGGGTGACCGACTTGTTCTCGATCGGCACGTCGTCGGGGACCTTCAGGGCGAGCAGCACCCGCTCCACGAAGGCCGCGTTGAAGAGCCGGAGCAGGTCGTCCTCCAGGGACAGGTAGAACCGGGACTCCCCCGGGTCGCCCTGACGGCCGGAGCGACCGCGCAGCTGGTTGTCGATGCGGCGGGACTCGTGCCGCTCGGTGCCCAGCACGTAGAGACCGCCGAGCTCCTTGACCTCGTCGTGCTCGGCCTGGACCTGAGCGGTGATCCGCTCGACGGTCGCCGGCCAGGCGGCGTCGTACTCCTCGGCGTTGTCGACCGGGTCGAGCCCCTTCTTGCGCAGCTCCTGGTCGGCCAGGAACTCCACCGAGCCACCGAGCATGATGTCGGTGCCTCGGCCGGCCATGTTGGTGGCCACCGTGACCGCACCCTTGTGACCGGCCAGGGCGACGACCTTGGCCTCCTCGGCGTGCTGCTTGGCGTTGAGGACGGTGTGCGCGACGCCGCGCTTCTTCAGCAGGTTGGAGAGGTACTCCGACTTCTCCACCGAGGTGGTGCCGACCAGGACCGGCTGGCCCTTGCGGTGCCGCTCCTCCAGGTCGTCGGCGACGGCGTTGAACTTCGCCTCCTCGGTCCGGTAGACGAGGTCGGGCTGGTCGATGCGGACCAACGGCTTGTTGGTCGGGATCGGCACCACGCCGAGCTTGTAGATCTTGTCGAACTCGCTGGCCTCGGTCATCGCCGTGCCGGTCATGCCGCCGAGCTTCTCGTAGAGGCGGAAGTAGTTCTGCAGGGTGATGGTGGCGAGGGTCTGGTACTCCTCGCGGACCGTCACGCCCTCCTTGGCCTCGATCGCCTGGTGCAGGCCGTCGTTGTAGCGGCGGCCGGACAGGAGACGGCCGGTGTGCTCGTCGACGATGAGCACCTCGCCCTCCAGGACGACGTACTCCTTGTCGTTGTGGAAGAGCTCCTTGGCCTTGATGGAGTTGTTGAGGAAGGAGATCAGCGGCGTGTTGGCCGACTCGTAGAGGTTCTCGATGCCGAGGTAGTCCTCGACCTTGGTGATGCCCGGCCCCAGGATCGAGATGGTGCGCTTCTTCTCGTCGACCTCGTAGTCGGTGTCGCGGGTCAGCGTCGTGGCGATCTTGGCGAACTCGGCGTACCACTTCACCTCGTCCTGCGTGGGACCGGAGATGATCAGGGGGGTCCGCGCCTCGTCGATGAGGATCGAGTCGACCTCGTCGACGATGGCGAAGTGGTGCTCGCGCTGGACGCAGTCCTCCAGGGCGTTGGCCATGTTGTCGCGCAGGTAGTCGAAGCCCAGCTCGTTGTTGGTGGCGTAGGTGATGTCGCAGCCGTAGGCCTCGCGCCGCTCGTCGGGGCGCATGTCCGGCAGGATCACGCCGGTGGTCAGCCCGAGGAAGTGGTAGACGCGGCCCATCCACTCGGCGTGGTACTTGGCGAGATAGTCGTTGACGGTGACGACGTGGACGCCCTTGCCGGTCAGCGCGTTGAGGTACGTCGGCAGCGTGGCGACCAGGGTCTTGCCCTCACCGGTCTTCATCTCCGCGATGTTGCCCAGGTGCAGCGCCGCGCCGCCCATGAGCTGCACGTCGAAGTGGCGCTGGCCGAGGATCCGCTTGGCCGCCTCCCGCACGGTGGCGAACGCCTCCGGCATCAGGTCGTCCAGCGTCTCGCCCTCCTCCAGGCGGCGCTTGAACTCGGCGGTCATGCCGCGCAGCTCCTCGTCGCTCATCGCGACGAAGTCGTCCTCGATCGCGTTGACCGCCTTGGCGATGGACTCCAGCTGGCGAAGGATCTTGCCTTCGCCGATGCGCAGGACCTTGTCGATGAGCGACACGCGGACCACTTCCTGGTCGGTTTCGGGGGGACGAGCCCGTAGGGGCCCGCGCCATCCTACCCAGCACCACCGCAGATCAAGGGCGGTACGCGAGCTCTACTCCTCCTCGCCCGCCCGCTCCTGTCGCGCCTTCTCCTGCGCCTTCTCCTGGGCAGCCTTCCGGCGCTGCTCCTCGGCACGCTCGCGCACCCGCCGGAGGAACTCGTCGTCGGACTCCGGCGTCATCCCCGCGGCCCGGCCGGGCCGGTCGTACTCGGGGAACTCCGGCGCCGAGCGCTCGTACGGCGAGGTCCGCCGCTGCTGCTGCGGGCGGCCCGCCACGAGCCAGGCGATCGCGCCGATCGGCGTGAAGATCAGGATCAGCAGGATCCAGACGAACTTCGGCAGGTGCCGCACCTCGTCGTCGCGGGTGGTGATCGCGTCGATCACGCAGAAGATGTCGAGGGCGAGCAGCAGCAGGAAGGGCAGCGCACGGATCATCCGTCCTCCTCGGGAAGGGTGGGAGGAGTCTAGAGGCGAGCGGTCTCCGCACGCAGTGAACCCGCCAAGTCGCCCCTGTCGGCCACCTCGATCGCGGAGAGCCCCAGCCAGCCGGCGAACCGGCCGAGCTCGCCGGCCAGCTCGGCCGCGGTCTCGGCGGGCGCGTGCTCCTCGGAGTACGCCGCCTTGACCTGCAGCACACCGCGCGGCCGGTCGGCCTTGAGGTCGACCCGCCCGACGATGCGATCGCCGAGCAGGAACGGCAGCACGTAGTAGCCGTGCACCCGCTGCGGCGCCGGCACGTAGATCTCGATGCGGTAGCGGAAGCCGAAGAGCTGCTCGGTCCGGGTGCGCTCCCAGACCAGCGGGTCGAACGGGCTGAGCAGGGCCCGCGCCCGGACCCGCCGGGCCATCCGCGCCTCCCGGTGGAGGTACGCCGGACGCCGCCAGCCCTCGACCGAGACCGGCACCAGCTCCCCCGCCTCGACCAGGTCGGCCACCGCTGCCCGGGTCTCGGCCACGCCCATCCGGTAGTAGTCGCGCAGGCACTGCTCGGTGGCCACGCCATGGGAGCGCGCCGCCCGGCGGATCAGCTCCCGGGCAGCCTCCTCGGCCGTCGGCGTGGGCCGGGCCAGCACCTCGTCCGGCAGCACCCGCTCGGGCAGGTCGTAGCGGATCTCGAACTGGGTGTTGCGCCCGGCGATGGCCAGCCGGCCGCCCATGAAGAGGTGGTCGAGCAGCCGGCGGGTCATCGACCAGTTCCAGCCCCACTGGTCCTTGGTCCGCGGCTTGCCGTCGTCGAGCTCGCGGGCGGTGCTCGGGCCGCGGGAGGCGATCAGGGCGAGCACCTCGTCCTCGGCGGCCTCCTCGGGGAGCTCGGCGAACCACTTGTGCCGGCGCTCCCGGTAGTGCTCCATCCGGTGCTGCATCACCGGCCACAGGTCGACCGGCATCATCGCCTGGACGTGCGCCCAGTACTCCACCAGCCGGCGGGGCCGCTGCTCGGTGGCGCGCCGGAGCAGGTCGGTGTCGTAGGGCCCCATCCGGGAGTAGAGCGGCATGTAGTGGGCCCGCTGCACGACGTTGACCGAGTCGACCTGGAGCACGCCGGTGCGCCCGACGGCGCGGTCGAGCGTCCGCATCGTCGGGGCGGCGTGCGCGGGGTCCAGGAAGCCCTGGGCGGCCAGGGCCACCCGCCGGGCCTGGGCGGTGCTCAGCGACTCCATGGCCCCGAAGGTAGCGGCGCCCACCGACAGCGACCGATCACCGGGCCGATCACCGGGCCGATCACCGGGCCGATCACCGGGCCGATCACGGGCCGGTCACTGCGGGATGTCGAGGAGCTTCTCGCGCACGGCGTACATGACCGCCTCCATCCGCGAGTGCAGCTGGAGCTTGTCGAGGATGTTGCGGATGTGGTTCTTCACCGTGTTCTCGCTGATGAAGAGCTCCTTGGCGACGTCGCGGTTGTTCATCCCGCGTGCGACCAGGCGGAGCACCTCCAGCTCCCGCTCGGTGAGCTTCGGCGCCGACTGCTGCTCGCGCCCGGCCCGGGAGATCTCCTTGAACTCGTCGATCAGCTTGGTGGCCATGGCCGGGCTGATCAGCGACTGTCCGCCGGCGACCACGCGGATCGCCTGGGCGACCTCGTCGATCGAGGCGTCCTTGAGCAGGTAGCCGACGGCCCCGCTCTTCACCGCCTCGTAGAGGTCGCGCTCCTCGTCGCTGACGGTGAGCATGATGATCCGGGTGTCCGGGAAGAGCGTGGCCACCTGCACGCAGGTCTCCAGGCCGCCGCGCCGTGGCATGCGCACGTCGAGCAGCACCACGTGCGGCGAGGAGGCCTCGATCATCTCGACGGCGGCCACGCCGTCACCGGCCTCGCCGACCACCCGGATGTCGGACTCGGCGCCGAGCAGCATGGTCAGGCCACGGCGGAACAGCTCCTGGTCATCCACGACGACGACCCGGATCGGCTCCCCCGTTGGGCTCACGACTCCCACCCGCGCATCATGTCAGAACGAGCACGGCGAAGTCTCGGCGTCGCGCACACGACGAAGGCCCGCTCTCCCGATCACTCCAGGTCGAGGGAGATCACCCCGTAGTCGTAGCCCCGGCGCCGGTAGACCACCGAGGGACGCTCGCTCTCCTTGTCCACGAAGAGATAGAAGTCGTGGCCGACCAGCTCCATCTCGTAGAGCGCCTGCTCCAGGGTCATCGGCGCCGCCGCGTGGGTCTTCTCCCGGACCACCAGCGGACCGTCGCCGTCGACCGCGACCGGGCCCACCGCGTGCTCGGAGACCTCCTCGGTCGTCTCCACGGCCACGCCGTTGGCGCGTGCCATCGCGTTGTGCACCGACTCCGGCGTGTGCTGGCCGCGATGCACCTTGCGGCGGTCGGCGGCGCGCCGCATCTGCGCGGCCATCTTGTCCAGGGCGAGGTCGAGCGCCGCCATCTTGTCCTCCGCCGCCGCCTCGGCGCGCACGACCGGGCCGCGCGACTTGGCGGTGAGCTCCACGCGGACCTGACGGTCGGGCTGGCGCGGGTTGCGCTCCCGCTCGAGCAGCACCTCGACCCGGATGATCCGGTGGTCGTGCTTCTCCAGCCTGGTGAGCTTGTCCTCGACGTGCTCCCGGAACCGCTCCGACACCTCGCACTGACGGCTGCTCACGACGACGTCCATGACGACCTCCCAGTCTCGTTATCCACTTGTCATTCCCCTAGCCACGGACAGCACCGTGGACGCGCAGGATGGAGTCCGTCCGGCCGACCTGGTCTTCGTCCCCACACCCGCCTGCTGAGGGGTTCGCAGCTTGTCTGCCACTACTGCCCTTCTCCCCCGGGTCACCGTGTCCGACGGTGGCCGGGAGGCAGGACTTACGACTAAGCCGCACCGTGATCGGCGGCTGCCCCCCCTGACGAGCAGAGGCGGTCGCCGCCTTACGTGGGCCGTTTCGCCTGCGACTGGCATCGGCTTGCCAGAGCACTCCAGACCGGAGCTCTCCGACGCAACCACGGACCCGGACGGACTCCATGACCAGACGTTAGCCGGGCGGCAAGGGTTTCGGTAGCGGACCCCGAGAACCGATGACCCGATCACTCACCGGGTCCTCCGCAATCGGGTCGCGCCGACCGTCGTGACCGCCATGACAAGAACGCCTGCGGACGTCAGTGCGCGCTGCGCCTCTCTCGCCGTCGCGCCGGTCGTGATCACGTCGTCGCAGACGATCGCCGTCACCGGGACGGCCTCCCGGGCCAGCGCCGCAGAGGCCGTACGCCGGACCGCAAGCCGGCCGGCGAGATTGGCGGCACGCCCGGCGGCATCCAGCTCGGCCTGGTCCGCGACCCGTCCGCGCACCCGCAGCAGGGACAGCACCCGCACCCGGTGACCCTCCGCTCGAGCCGTCGCCGCCGCCACCCGGGTCATCCGCAGCAGCGGGTCGTGGCCGCGCCGGCGCACGACCGCGGGCCGCGAGGGCACCGGCACGAGCACCACCTCGCCGGACGGGCCGGTGGCGTCGAGCGCGGAGCCGACGACCGCGCCCAGGACGGCGCCCAGCGGCCGTCGGAGCCCGAACACCTGCCGCTCCTTGTGGGCCAGCAGCGCCGAGCGCACCACCCCGTCGTACGTCGCGCCGGCGAAGACCGGCACCAGACCGGGCGGGCACGGGTCCGGCCACACGCGGTGGCCCGATGCCGGCAGGGAGTCCGCGCACGCCCGGCACAGCGGCCGCCCCGGCGCGTCGCATCCGACGCACACCGAGCCCAGCACCAGGTCGCGGGCGGCGTCGAGCATGCGGCCCATGGTGACGCTCCAGCGCCGGATCCGGGGACGGCCGGGCCGTCCCTGTGGATCCTCAGGGAGCGAGCGCCACGATCTCGGGCGCGTCCACCCGCAGCCAGTGCCCGGACGGCCCCAGCTCGAAGAGGCGGCCACCCTGGACGAGCACCCGGGTCGGGATGGCGGCGTCCGGCGAGGCCGCCAGCGAGAGCACCCCGCCGCGCGGCAGGTCGGTCACCCGGGTGACCGGGTCGCCGGGCGAGCCGTCGAGCTCGACGACGACCAGGTCGGCCCGCTCGTCGCTCTCCTGCCCGGCGCCGTCCTCGGCGCGGCGTACCGCCACCACGACCGACGAGGCCGCGGTCTGGCCGATGTCGATCGCGGGACCGGAGTCGCCGGGGATCTGCACCCGGCGTGCCCGGAAGGCGCGCAGGGAGCCGTCCTCCCCGCGGCCGAGGTCGCTGACCAGGACCGTGGCGCCGGCCGGACGGTTCACCACGGCCGCCAGGTGGGCGCCGTCGCGGGTCACGGTGAAGGCGGCGACGACGGCGCCGGTGATCCCGGGCACGCGGATCGTCCGCTGCCCGTCCCCGCCGACGAGGCGCACCACGGCGCCACCGGCCGTGCGGTCGATCACCCAGAGCCCGCCGAAGCGGTCGTAGACGGGCCGCAGCAGGGCGGTCCCGGTGACCGGGGCGCGGACCCTGCGCGCCGCTCGGCCGCCGTGGTCGGGCGCCACGAAGAGCCGACGGCCGTCGGCGGCGACCGCCGCGACCTGCCCGGGAGCCGACGAGGTCCCCGGCCGCACCGCGACGGAGCGCAGCGCGAAGCCGGTCTGCCCGAGCGGCCCGCCCACCGGCTCGAGCTTCTCGTCCACGATCCGGCCGACCTTGCCCTCGCTGACCACGACCGGGTCGCGGCTCGCGCCGGCCACGGGGTCGAACTCCTCGGCGGCGTCGACCCGGACGTCGGTGCGGCCGTCGGGGAAGGGCACCGGGGCGCCGTCCACGGTCATCCGGATGCGCGCGATGCCGGGCACCTGGCGCAGCGTCCAGGACAGCTGGGCGACCGCGCGGTTGAGCTCCACCGGCGAGAGCCGGAGCACGTCCTCGCTCAGCGGCACCTCGGCCAGGCCGGTGTCGTTGACGACCACCGCGAGGTCGAGGTCGGTGCGCGCCGGGAAGGCGCTGGTGGCGATCCGACGCAGCCGCGGGCTGGGCCCGGCGAGCAGGCCGCGCACCAGGTTCGTCGCCGTCTGCTCACCGCGCGGGATGTAGACCCGGTCGGCGATCAGCACGCTGTGGGTGCCGTCGAGGAAGTAGAGGTCGAAGGGCACGAACAGACTGGTGAAGTACGACGACGGCACGACCAGCGCGTCCACCGGGTCGGCGATCCGCCACTCGCCCTGCTCGGGCACGAGGTTCATGGTCAGCGTGGTGGCATGGCCGGCCGGGCCCCCGATCCAGCCGCCACGGGAGTCCAGGCTGTGCGCGTCGCTGAGCCGGGCGATCACCTGGCCCGTCGTACCGGCCTCCTGCTCGACCGTGGAGGCGTCGTACACGATCGTGCCGCGGTTGGGCTTCCACGTGGAGCGCGCCTGCTCGGTGAGGAAGCCGCGAGCGACCGCGGTGCTCGGCGGGTTGGCCTGCATCGCCTGGAGGAACCCGCTCACGATGGCCTCGGGGCTGTCGCCGGCGCGCGGTCCGGGCGGCGCGAAGTACGGCGCCGTGGTGCCGGCGCGGCCCGTGGAGTCGGGCAGCCGGTGCACCGGCCCGCTGTCGGGCAGCGTCGTGCACGCGGCCATCGCGGCGAGCCCGGCCAGGGAGACGGCAATCCGGAGCGCGGCCCTCATGAGCGCGCCTCCCCCGCGTCGTCGGGCACGAGCGGCAGCGGGCTGTCGCCCAGCGGGTCCCCGGCCCGGCGCGGGACCGTCAGCCGGAAGAGCGCGCCCCGCTCGGGCTCGCCCCAGACCTGCAGCCAGCCGCCGTGCAGCTGGGCGTCCTCCAGGGAGATCGCCAGGCCCAGGCCGGTGCCGCCGGTCGAGCGGGCCCGCGCCGGATCGGCGCGCCAGAACCGGTTGAAGACCATGTTCACCTGGTTCGGCTCCAGGCCCACGCCGTAGTCGCGGACGCTGACCGCCACCGCGCCGGCGTTGCCGGCCACGCGGACGATCACCCGGCGGTCGCGCCGCGCGTTGGAGCGCACGTCGACGTGGTCGATCGCGTTGGTGACCAGGTTGCGCAGCACCCGCTCGATGCGGCGGCCGTCGACCTCGGCCACGCACGGCTCCGGGGCGTCCACGACCAGGTCCACCCCGCGCTCGCGGGCCACGGGCCGGGCCAGGTCGACGGTACGACGGGCGATGTCGGAGAGGTTGACCTCGGCGAGCTCCAGGCCGGCCGCCCCGGCGTCGAAGCGGCTGATCTCGAGCAGGTCGGTGAGCAGGTTCTCGAACCGGTCCAGCTCGGTCTGCAGCAGCTCGGCGGCGCGCGCCGACATGGGCTCGAACTCACCGCGGGCGTCGTACAGGACGTCGCCGGCCATCCGCACCGTCGTCAGCGGCGTGCGCAGCTCGTGGGAGACGTCGGCGACGAACTGCCGCTGGGTGCGGGAGAGGTCGACCAGCTGGCGGATCTGCTGCTGCAGGGCGTCGGCCATCTGGTTGAACGACGTGGACAGCCGGGCGATGTCGTCCTCGCCGTGGACCTGCATCCGCTCCCCCAGCCGGCCCGAGGCGATCCGCTCGGCCACGCGGCGTACCAGCCGGACCGGGCCGATCACCTGACGGGTGACCACCAGGACCACGCCGCCGACCAGCGCCAGGAGCACGATGCCGGAGGTGAGCAGGGAGCGGCGGACCAGGTTGAGGGTGCGCTGCTCCTCGTCCATCGAGAACAGGTAGTACAGCCCGTAGGTGCCGCCGTCCGAGGGCAGCACGACGCGCGAGCCCACGGCCACGGCCGGGCCGTCCTGACCATCCGCGCCCTCGCGGTGCTGCAGCCGGGTGAAGGTCCAGGCCGAGGTGGCGCTGCGCGCGATCCGCTGCTGCAGGCGGGCCGGCACGCTCTCCGGGGAGATGCCGGGCGTGGCCCGGATGCCGGTCGTCGGAGCCCCGGTCGGGGACTCGGGCGCCTCCGGGTCGAAGGGGCCCAGCACGACCACGGAGAAGCCACGCACCTTGCCGCGGGCGAGCAGGGACTCCACCAGCTGGCGCAGCTGGGTCGTCGGGTCGAAGTCGGTGCTGCCCGCGGAGCCGAGCCGCTCCCGGGCGGCATCGGTCTCGCTGGTCGCCTCGGCGATCGCCTGGTCGACCCGGCTGCTCACCAGGCCGTCGGAGATCTGCCGCATCACCAGCCAGCCCGCCGACCCGGCCACGACGGCGCTCAGCAGGACGGTGGCGACGACCACCCGGGTCCGGATCGAGCGGCGCCAGAGAGCGAGCGCGCTCCGGCCGACGTCAGTCGGACGCCGGCTCATCGGGCGACGTCCCGGGGGCCTGACCCGCCTTGTAGCCCACGCCTCGGACGGTCAGCACGACCGTGGGGTTCTCCGGGTCGTGCTCGACCTTGGCCCGCAGCCGCTGGACGTGCACGTTGACCAGCCGGGTGTCGGCCGCGTGCCGGTAGCCCCAGACCTGCTCCAGCAGCATCTCGCGGCTGAACACCTGCCACGGCCGCCGGGCCAGGCAGACCAGGAGCTGGAACTCCAGCGGCGTCAGGCCCACCGGCTCCCCGGCGCGCAGCACCGTGTGGCCGGCCACGTCGATCTCCAGGTCGCCCACCCGCAGCGTCTCCTGGACCGGCACCTCGGTACGCCGCACGCGCGCACGGATGCGGGCGATGAGCTCCTTGGGCTTGAACGGCTTGGTGATGTAGTCGTCCGCGCCGGACTCCAGGCCGACCACCACGTCGACGGTGTCGCTCTTGGCGGTGAGCATCACGATCGGCACACCGGACTCGGTGCGGATCGAGCGGCACACCTCGATGCCGTCGACGCCGGGCAGCATCAGGTCGAGCAGCACCACGTCGGGCTGGTAGTCCCGGAAGCTCGTCATCGCCTCGTCGCCGCGGGAGACGATCCGGCTGTGGAACCCCTCGTTGTGCAGCACGAGCGTCAGCATCTCGGCCAGGGCCGGGTCGTCGTCGACCACCAGGACCCTGACCCGGCCCACCGAGTCGTGCTGCGTCATCGGGATCCGTCAGTACCGGTAGTGGTCCGGCTTGAAGGGCCCCTGGACGGCGAGACCGAGGTACTCCGCCTGCGCGTCGGTCAGCGTCGTCAGGTTCACGCCGAGCGAGCCGAGGTGCAGCCGGGCCACCTCCTCGTCGAGGTGCTTGGGCAGGACGTAGACGCCGACCGGGTAGTCCTCGGGACGGGTGTAGATCTCGATCTGGGCCAGCACCTGGTTGGTGAAGGAGTTCGACATCACGAACGACGGGTGGCCGGTGGCGTTGCCGAGGTTCATCAGCCGGCCCTCGGAGAGCACGATCACGGCCTTGCCGTCGGGGAACGTCCAGACGTCGACCTGCGGCTTGACGTTGGTCCGCTCGGCGACACCGGGGGTCTCCAGGCCGGCCATGTCGATCTCGTTGTCGAAGTGGCCGATGTTGCCCACGATCGTGTTGTGCTTCATCGCCCGCATGTGGTCGACGGTGACGACGTCCTTGTTGCCGGTCGCGGTGATCACGATGTCGGCGATCGGCAGGACGTTCTCCAGGGTGTCGACCTGGTAGCCGTCCATCGCGGCCTGCAGCGCGCAGATCGGGTCGATCTCGGTGACCACCACGCGAGCGCCCTGGCCGCGCAGCGACTCCGCGCAGCCCTTGCCGACGTCGCCGTAGCCGCAGACGACCGCGACCTTGCCGCCGATGAGCACGTCGGTGGCACGGTTGATGCCGTCGATGAGGGAGTGCCGGCAGCCGTACTTGTTGTCGAACTTCGACTTGGTGACCGAGTCGTTGACGTTGATCGCCGGGAAGAGGAGCGTGCCCTCCTTCATCATGTCGTAGAGGCGGTGCACGCCGGTGGTGGTCTCCTCGGTGACGCCCTTGATGGCGTTGGCCTTGGGGGTCCAGTAGTCGGCGTCGGCCGCGAGCTGCTCGGCGAGGACCTCGAAGATCACCCGCTGCTCGGTGCTGGTGGCGCTGCCCGGGTCGGGCGCGATGCCGGCCTTCTCGGCCTGGACGCCGAGGTGGACCAGCAAGGTGGCGTCGCCGCCGTCGTCGAGGATCATGTTCGGCTGCTCGCTCTGCCCGTCCTCCTTGGCCCAGTCGAGGATCTGGCGGGTGCACCACCAGTACTCCTCCAGGGTCTCGCCCTTCCAGGCGAAGACCGGGACGCCGCGGGGGTCCTCGACGGTGCCCTCGGGGCCGACGACCACGGCGGCGGCCGCGTGGTCCTGGGTGGAGAAGATGTTGCAGGAGGCCCAGCGGACCTCGGCGCCCAGCGCGACCAGCGTCTCGATGAGCACCGCGGTCTGGATGGTCATGTGCAGCGAGCCGGCGATCTTGGCGCCGGCGAGCGGCTTGACGCCGGCGTACCGCTCGCGCATCGCCATCAGGCCGGGCATCTCGTGCTCGGCGAGGGCGATCTCCTTGCGCCCGAACTCGGCAAGGGTCAGGTCTGCGACCTTGAAGTCCATGTGATGAATCCTCGAAAACCAACGTGTGACGGAAGCGGACAGGCACTCTCGGTGCCGCGTCTGGCCACGATCTCGTGCGAAAGGCGCGCCGTCACTCTACCCGCCGGCCCGGGCACGGCCTCGCGGCGTGGAGCGGGACGTAGGGTTCACCCGTGAGCGCAGGACTCTTCGGGCTGCTCGACGACGTCGCCGCCCTGGCCAAGCTGGCCGCGGCCTCCATCGACGACGTCGGCGCGGCCGCCGGCCGGGCGAGCGTCAAGGCCGCCGGCGTCGTCGTCGACGACACCGCCGTGACACCGCAGTACGTCCAGAACGTCGCCGCCCAGCGCGAGCTGCCGATCATCCGGCGCATCGCGCGCGGCTCGCTGCGCAACAAGCTCGTCTTCATCCTCCCGGGCGCTCTGCTGCTCAGTCAGTTCCTCCCGTGGCTGGTCACGCCGATCCTGATGGTCGGCGGCGCCTATCTCTGCTACGAGGGCGCGGAGAAGGTCTGGGAGCGGATCAGCGGCCACCACGAGGAGCCGGTCCCGCACGCGGATCCCGACAAGCACGGGATGGAGGGCCAGGCCATGGTCGAGGCCCTGGACCGCTCCGCCGAGGAGACCACCGTCGCCGGCGCGATCCGCACCGACTTCATCCTCTCCACCGAGATCATGGTGATCGCCCTCAACGAGGTCTCCGACGAGCCGCTCCTCTCGCGGGCGCTCATCCTGGTGGCCGTGGCCTTCGGCATCACCGCGCTGGTGTACGGCGTGGTCGCGCTGATCGTGAAGATGGACGACGTCGGCCTCAGCCTGGCCCGGCGCTCCGGCGCCCTCTCCCAGCGCGTCGGCCGCGGCCTGGTGCGCGGCATGCCGGTGCTGCTGTCGACGATCTCCGTGGTCGGCATCGCGGCCATGCTCTGGGTGGGTGGCCACATCGTCCTCAACGGCCTGCACGAGCTCGGCCTGGTCTGGCCCTACGACGTCGTCCACGATGCCGAGCACGAGGTGGAGCACTGGATCGGCGAGTCCTGGCACGCGGTCTCCGTCACGGCGGGCTGGCTGACCAACACCCTCGCCTCGGCCGTGCTCGGCCTCCTCCTCGGCAGCATCGTGGTCGCCGTCGCGCATGTGCCGGCGATCCTCCGAGGCGGTGAGTCTGTTCCCGATCCCACGCAGCGATAGGGAACAGACTCACCGCTCCCGGATCACTCCCCGGAGAGCCCGACCTCCAGGTAGGCCGCGGCGAACATACCGGTCGTCAGCAGCGCGGCGTAGCGGGCGACGTCGCCCTCGGCCTCGGAGGTGACCAGCTCGACCCGGACACCCCGCTCCTCCGCGGCGGAGACCAGCCGCCGGCGCGTCTCGGCGACCACGGGATCCGGCGAGCCGTCGTCGAGGATGGTCAGCGACGGCCGCGGCGCCACGTCCTCGTCGGCGAAGGGGTCGGCGAACAGGTCGGCCGGCGCGGCGGAGGCCAGGACCGGCAGCAGGTGCTCGGCGTCGGCGGCCAGCGCGGCCCGGCCCGAGGCCCGGCGCAGCGACTCCGCGATCCGGCGGGCGGCGCGAGCGGCCAGGACGGTCCCGCCCCACAGCAGCGGGCTGGTCTCGGCGATGCCGATGGCCAGCGATTTGGCCGGGTTGACCGCCAGGTCGCGGTAGGGACTGCAGGCGACCGCGACCTCGTCCAGCGCGCGGGCCACCTGCTCGGGCGTCGTGTCCGGTCCGAGCCCGAGACGGTCCAGCAGGTCGAGCATCACCACGGCGACGGCCATCTGGTCGCCGGTCGCGGTCGGGATCAGCGTGGTGTAGCGGCCCGGGGAGTGCCGGGCGACCAGGGAGTCCGCCGGCGTCGCGACGACGAGCTGGCACCCGCGGCGTACGGCCTCGGCCACACCGGCCGCCGTGCCGGGATCGGAGCCCTCGGGGGCAAGGACGACCACCAGGTCCAGGGCGCCGGCCCATCCCGGCAGGCCCGGCCCGGGCCACGCCACGAAGGGCACCGGGCAGGTGGGCTCCAGCACCGCGCGCAGCAGCCGGGAGTCGGGCCCGGCGGCGACCACGGCGCGCGGCGGCGACTCGGCCAGCCGGAGGACGGCCTCGGCCAGCGACTCGGCGGCCGACACCGACTCCCGGCGTACCCGCGCGCCGGCCTCGGCGATCTCACGCAGCCGCAGGTCGGCTCGCTGCAGCGCCCGCTCGTCGTCGAGCAGCCCGTCGTCGAACACCGAGTGCTCGTCTCAGGCCGGCTTGCGGGCCTCGTCGACCAGCAGCACCGGGATGTCGTCGCGGACCGGGTAGGCCAGGCCGCAGCCGGTGCACACCAGCTCCTCGGCGGCGTCGTCGGCCGCCAGCGAGGCGTGGCAGGCCGGGCAGACGATCAGCTCCAGCAAGGTGGCGTCGAGGTTCATTCGCTCACTCCTGTCCTCGGATCATGGCGAGCACCCGGTCGCGGATCCGGCGCATCGTCGGCTCGTCGCGTCCCTCGGCATTGAGCCGCAGCAGCGGCTCGGTGTTGGACGCCCGCACATTGAACCACCACTCGTCGTGGGCCACGGTCAGCCCGTCGAGATGGTCCAGCTCCACGCCCGGCTCGCCCGCCCACGCGGCCTCGATCCCGGCCAGCACGGCGGCCTGGTCCGCGACCGTGGAGTTGATCTCCCCGCTGGCCACATAGCGCGAGTACGGCGCCAGCACGGCCGAGAGCGGCTCCGCGGACTCCGCCAGCGCGGCCAGCGCGTGCAGGGCGGCCAGCATCCCCGAGTCGGCCCGCCAGAAGTCGCGGAAGTAGAAGTGGCCCGAGTGCTCGCCGCCGAAGACCGCGTCGGTCTCGGCCATGCGGGCCTTGATGAAGGAGTGCCCGACCCGCGTGCGCACCGGGGTGCCTCCGGCCTCGGCCACGATCTGCGGGACCGCGCGGGAGGTGATCAGGTTGTGGATCACCGTCGCGCCGGGGTGGCGGGCCAGCTCGCGGGCGGCGATGAGCGCTGTCAGCACGCTGGGATCGACCGGCTCGCCGCGCTCGTCGACCAGGAAGCACCGGTCCGCGTCGCCGTCGAAGGCCAGCCCGATGTCGGCGCCCTCGGCACGTACGCCGGCCTGGAGGTCGACCAGGTTCGCCGGGTCGATCGGGTTCGCCTCGTGGTTCGGGAAGGTGCCGTCGAGCTCGAAGTACATCGGCACGACATCGAGGTCGAGGTGGCTCAGCACCGCCGGCGCGGTCAGCCCGGCCATGCCGTTGCCCGCGTCCACGACGACCTTGAGCCGCCGGCCGGAGACCGGGACGAGATCGAGCAGGAAGCGCGCGTAGTCCTCCAGCAGGTCGGTCTCGACGAGGCTGCCGCTTCGCTCCCCCACCAGCCTCTTCCCGTCCGCTACCCGGTCACGGATCTCGGAAAGACCGGTGTCCTGGCCGATCGGCTGCGCGCCGGCGCGGCACATCTTGATCCCGTTGTACTGAGCCGGATTGTGGCTCGCGGTGAACATCGCGCCGGGCACGCCCAGCGTCCCGGAGGCGAAGTAGAGCTGGTCGGTGGAGGCCAGCCCGATCAGGGTGACGTCGGCCCCTGCCGCCATCGCGCCGTCGGCGAAGGCACGCGCCAGCTCCGGCGAGGACGGGCGCATGTCGTGGCCGATCACCACCCGGTCGGCGGCGGTCACGGCGACGAAGGCGTTGCCGGTCGCGCGGGCCAGCTCCGCGTCGATCTGCTCGGGCACCAGGCCCCGGACGTCGTAGGCCTTGAAGACGGCGCTCACGACAGCGCTGAGATCCGCGGGCACGGGGTCACTCCTCGACTCGGTGGGCGCGTGGTCGCGCCACGACGGTGTCAGTCCTGGTGGCGGACGGCGGTGAGGTGCCCGCGGCGGACGCCCTCGTGCACCTCGAAGGGGTGGACCTGCGCCCACTCCTCCTGGGCCGGGCGCGGCGCGGCCGCCTCGCGCACGGCGTCGGCCAGCGCGAGCAGGTCGTCCTCGCTCGGGGCGTAGGGGTCCTCGCGGGCCAGCCGGACGACCTCCCAGCCCCGGGGGGCGCTGAGCCGCTCGCTGTGCACGTCGCAGAGGTCGTAGGCGTGCGGCTCGGCGTACGTCGCCAGCGGACCGAGGACGGCGGTCTGGTCGGCGTACACGTAGGTGAGCGTGCTCGTCGCCTGACGGCCGCAGGCGGTGCGCGAACAACGACGAAGCAGACTCACGCCGCAGAGGCTACCCCCGTGGCTCCGCGCACGCGGCTAGGCTCGCGGGATGCGCGACTACCACGGTCGGGGGATGCGAGGCCCCGCTCTCGGGGCGGTCCCGGCCCGGCGCACCCGGAGCCAGCGATTCGACGAGCTGGCGCTGGAGATCACCGCGGCGGTGGCCGAGCCGTGGGCGGACCGCATCGGCGAGGTGGAGCTGGCGGTCGAGGAGGTCCCGCTGCTGCCCGAGCACTGGTCCTCCGGCACGGTGCCGCTGACCACCTGGATCCCCGGGCGGGGCCGAGTGCCCTCGCGGCTGGTCCTCTTCCGCCGCCCCATCGAGCACCGCGCGGAGACCCGGGCGGAGCTGGAGGCGATGCTGCTCACCGTCGTGGTGGAGCAGCTCGCCGAGGTGCTCGGCCTGCCCGCCGAGGACATCGACCCCGGCTACGCCGGCTGATCGGCTACCAGCCCTGGCGTACGACCGGCAGCCGGATCTCGCGGATCGCCGGGGTGATGCCGGCCGTCGTCAGGGCGCGCGGGGACTGGTGGACGAGGCCGGCCACGATGCTCGGGGGGCCGGAGGCGTCGAGGGCGACCGTCCGGACCTTCGCGCCGAGCGGGACGGCCACGGTGGTCTGCTCGGCCACCTCGACCTCCCGCGAGCCGATCTGCTGGCCGGCGGCGTCGTACGTGGTGACGGCGACCGTGCCGGCCCGGCTCGCCGCGGAGAGCACCAGCCGGCCCTTGCCCTCGGGCACCGCCACCGTGGTGAGGTCGCGTAGGCGGCGTACGCCGGTGGCGAAGCCGAGGTCACCGCCGCCGAGCGAGCGCACCGTCGCGGTGAGCGAGCGGTCGGACTCGATCCTGATCGCGACCGGCGAGCCGTCGAAGACGCGGGTCAGCGGCAGCTTGGCGATCGACCTCGGCGGCACCTGCACCGAGGAGCCCTCGGTGGGGCTGAAGGTGCCGTCCGCGCCGATCACCTTGACCTCCGCCAGCGCCTCGGTCTGGCCGGGGTTGACCACGATCAGCGTCGCCGTCGCCGGCTTGGCCGGCAGGCCGACCAGCGTGGTGCGCATCGAGGGCACCGTCTGCGCGGGCAGCCACTCGCGGACCGGCTTGCCGACCGTGCCCGGAGAGAAGGAGTCGGCGGCGCTCACGGCGACCAGGCCCCGGCGCGCGATCACCCGGACCGCGACGTCCCCGGGCGTGGGCGCCACGTCGGCCAGGTCGTAGGTCGCGGTGTCGCCCGGCTCGATGGTGATGCCGTGCAGGCGCGGCGCGTCCACCGGGCCGTCGGCGCCGAAGACGTCGATGTCCACGACGGCGGCGCCGGTGCGCGGGTTGTGCACGGTGAGCACGGTGTCGTGACCGACCCCGGCGCCCCCGCCGACGAAGAACCAGCGGGCGCGCGGCTCCGGGCAGGGCAGCCAGGCCGACCAGGTGTCGGCCCGGGCGCTCTGCGCGGCGTACGCCGAGGCGGCGGTCTCCTGGCCCATCTCCGCCACGACCGGCTCGGCTCCCGGCGCGATCGGGGCCTCGGGCTGTCGTCCACCCACGGTGCTGCCGATCTGCGCCCGCGAGCCGGGCAGCCCGCCGGTGCAGACGAACGTGCGGCTGTCCAGGGCGACCCTCTCGAACGACGTGGTCGCGGCTCCGACGTCGTCGGGGGCCGTGCCGGCCACGGCCAGCCCACCGAGGGCGAGCACCACGGCCGCCAGGCCGACGAGTCCGGTCCGCCTGCCCGCGCTCATCGCTTCCTCCGCTCCGGCGCCGCCATGACGATCATCAGGATCGCGCTCAGCAGGGCCAGCGTCACCCACAGCGGCCGCAGGGCCGCGCGCTCCGAGGGCAGCGCGCTCAGCGAGGTGTCGTGCTGGACGACCCAGGCACGCGATCCGTGCGACGGCGCGCTGGCCCCGCCGAGGCCGGGCGTCGCGTCCAGCCCGCCGCTGACCGAGGACGCCACCGGCGCGGGCGCGTAGACGTACTTGACGCCGTACGACGCCAGCAGGGCGGAGTCGTCCGGACCGGGCGAGGACAGCAGTCGCTCGACCAGGGCCTTGAACTCCTCGTCCGGTGCGGTCAGCGCGAGCACGCCGTCGTCGCCCAGCCGGACCGGCCCCGAGCGCAGCACCTGGTAGTCGATGCCGCGCGCCAGGCCCCCGCTGAGGCGGAGCACCGCGCTGGTGTCGGTGCCTCGCGCCAGCTCGACCATGTAGTCCGGCAGCACGTCGACCGTCGAGCGCTCGACCGGACCGTCGGCGCCCAGCCACCAGACGGCGCCGGCCACGGGCATCAGCAGGGCGCCCACCCCGGCGATCGCGGCCAGCGGCTGGCGCCATCCGAAGCTCGCCGACGAGGCGACCCGGACCGCTCCGTCCGCGGCCACGGTCGCGGCCGCGATCATCGCGCCCTGCACGACCAGCAGCAGGAAGCCGGGCCAGGGACGGAACTCGTAGGGGATGCCGGGCAGCGTGACGGCGACCCGTGAGACCACCGCCAGCATCAGCGCGGCGACCGCCGCGATCGACCACGCCTTGGTCACCACCGAGCGGGTGTCGGCGCGGACGAAGGCCACCAGCGCGGCGAGGACGATCCCGGCGCTGACCCACGCCGGCGCGGACACCCCACCGGCACGGCCGAGCAGGAGATCGACGAGGTCCGGGCTCGACGGCAGCGCGGCCGCGCGCCCGCCCTCGACCAGCCAGGCCTGGGGGGTGCCGAGCACGCCGATCACCCAGGGCAGCGCGGCGAGCAGGGGCAGACCGAGGACGACCGCGGCCTCGCGGGGGCCGAAGCCGGCGCCGGTCCGGGTCGCCAGGACCAGGACGACGAGAACGACCAGCAGGGGCCAGGCCGGTGGGACGAAGGCGACCAGCAGGGCCGCGCCGATCGCCGTGCGCCAGGCCGCGCGCCAACGGCGTACCCGATCGTCCTTCCCCGAGGACGGCGTGGCCAGCATCAGCGCCGAGCCCGCCACCCACGGCAGGATCACCGCGCCGGCGATGGTGCCGAGCCGGCCCTGGGCGAGGCTGCCGCTCACCACCGGAAGCATCGAGTAGGCCAGTCCGCCCCACACCGGCGCCCAGCGGCCGCGGGTGATCCGGCGCAGGAAGCGGAGCGCGCCCACATAGGACAGCGGCACGCAGAGCAGCACCAGCGCGGTCACCACCAGGCCGGTCGAGCCGAGGACGACCGTGCCGGCGAGCGCCATCGGCAGGAGGTACGCCGGCCCCGGCGCCGAGGATCCCGTGCCGACCGTGTGCCGCCACGATCCCCACGTCGACCACCAGTGGCCCACGCCGTCGGGCACGGGCAGGAGCGCGCCCCCGTGCAGGTCGCCGGAGCCGAGCAGCGAGCGGCCGGCCACCAGCGCGAGGACGAGGGCGACCAGGAGCCCCCAGGCCGACGGGCTGCGCAGCAGCGCCGGGACCAGCCGGGTGTCCGCGCTCCCCGGCCGGCGGCGGGCCGCCTGGCTGCGGGTGCTGGCCGCGACGGCCATCCCCACGTCGGTCACGTAGTCCAGGCCGTGGCGGTAGGGCAGCCAGAACGGCGCCAGCAGCGGGCGCACCTCGCTGTGCGGCACCGAGGCCGCGCCGGACCGCTCGCGGCGGGCACGGAGGACGCGCCCGGGATGGAGGAAGACCCCGAACAGCGCGGCGATCTCGTCGGCCGCCTCGCCGGGCGCGCGGACCAGCAGGAGTCCCAGCGCCCGCAGCAGGCCGCCGATCGCCATCCGCACCGACCGGAAGGGCACCGTCCACCAGGGGCTGTTGACCAGCAGGGTGTACTGCGCGGCCTCCCGCTCCTGTCGCAGCGGATGGCTCACCAGCGCCGCGTCGCGGACGCCGAGCCGGGAGGCGCCGAGGTGGAAGGCGACCGCGTTCGGCTCGACGCGCACGCTCAGGCCCGCGCGGGCGACCCGCCAGCCGAAGTCCAGGTCGGTGCCGAAGACCGGGAGGCTCGGGTCGAGGCCGACCGACTCCAGCACGTCGCGGCGGACCAGCATGCCGGCGGTGTTGACCGCCAGCACGCGGTGCTGCTGGTCGTGCTGACCCTGGTCGTACTCACCGGACTCCAGCCCGGTCTCGCGCCGTCCGGTGCCGGTCAGGGTGACGCCGACCTCGAGGAGCCGCTTGAGGGAGGGCCACTCCCGCAGCTTGGGCCCGAGCGCGGCGACGTCGTCGGGCGCGGCCTCGGCCGCCTCGGCCAGGGTCGCCAGGCAGTCCGGGGCGGGGTTGCTGTCGTCGTGGAGGAGCCAGACCCACTCGTCGGGCTGGGCCGGTCCGGCCGCGGCGAGGCCGGCGCGCACCGCATCGGCGTACGGCGTCTCGGGATCGAGCGAGACGACGCCGGAGCCCAGCGCCTGCCGGAGCAGGGAGACCGAGGCATCGGTCGAGCCGGTGTCGACGGCGACGATCTCGGCCGGGAGAAGAGTGGAGGCCTCCAGTCCCGCCAGCACCGCGGGCAGCCAGCGCGCGCCGTTGTGGCTGACCAGGATGGCGGTGACCTTCACGGGAGATCACCCTAGGCCGTGGCTCCACGGCCGGCGGCTGGTGCCTTAGACGGCGCGCTTCTTGAGCTTCCGGCGCTCGCGCTCGGAGAGGCCGCCCCAGATGCCGAAGCGCTCGTCGTTGGACAGGGCGTACTCCAGGCAGTCGGCCCGGACGTCGCAGGTCAGGCAGACCCGCTTGGCCTCGCGGGTGGACCCGCCCTTCTCCGGGAAGAAGGCCTCCGGGTCGGTCTGCGCGCACAGGGCGCGCTCCTGCCAGCCGTGCTCATCGGCCTCACCCTCGAGCAGATACAGCTCGCGCACGATGCTTCCCCTTCGACCCTGCGATCCTGACGGACCGCCCTTGTTGATTGGCGCCGCCTTATGTGGCTTGCACTGTGTGGCTAGTGGTGCGACGTGATCTTCCTCACCGTAGTCGACCTCTCGGCCTGTCGGAGCTGAAAACCACAATGATGTGATTACATGCCCGTCGCACCCGTGAAGTCAAGCCCGGATCTGGTACCGGTCTCTCCGGGCGCTCCGCCGACCAGCACACTGGTGCCATGTCATCCGCCGGCTCGCCCCCTCCCCTGCCCTCCTCGATCACCGTCCTCTCCGGCGGCGTCGGAGGCGCGCGCTTCCTCCAGGGACTGCTCCGGGAGATCGAGCGGACCGGCTCCCGGACCGAGGTGACGGTCATCGCCAACACCGGCGACGACCTGTGGCTGCACGGCCTCAAGGTCTGCCCCGACCTCGACACCGTCATGTACACGCTGGGTGGCGGCATCGACACCGAGCGGGGCTGGGGGCGGACCGACGAGACCTGGCGGGTGAAGGAGGAGCTGGCGGCGTACGGCGTGGGCCCGGACTGGTTCGGCCTGGGCGACCGCGACCTCGCCACCCACCTGGTCCGCACCCAGATGCTCGAGGCGGGCTACGGCCTGGCCGACGTCACCGCCGCCCTGTGCCGCCGCTGGGAGCCCGGCGTGCGGCTGCTGCCGATGAGCGAGGACCGCATCGAGACCCACGTGGTGATCGACGACCCCGAGACCGGAGACCGGCGGGCGGTCCACTTCCAGGAGTACTGGGTGCGCCACCGCGCCGAGGTGCCCGCCCACGCCGTCGTGCCGATCGGCCTGGAGGACGCCACCGCCGGGCCGGGCGTGCTGGAGGCGATCGCCTCGGCCGGCCTGGTCCTGATCCCGCCGTCCAACCCGGTCGTCTCGGTCGGCTCGATCCTCGCCGTGCCGGGCGTGCGCGAAGCCGTGCGCGCCACCGCGGCCCCCGTCGTGGGCGTCTCCGGCATCGTCGGCGACGATCATGTCCACGGCATGGCGCGGCAGGTGCTCGGCATCATCGGCGTCGAGTGCACGGCGGCGGCGGTCGCCGAGCACTACGGCGCCCGCGCCTCCGGCGGCATCCTCGACGCCTGGCTGGTCGACACCGTGGACGCCGGCTCGGTGGCGCGGGTCGAGCAGGCCGGCATCCGCTGTCGCGCGGTGCCGCTGATGATGACCGACCCCGACGCGACCGCGGCGATGGTGGCCGAAGCGGTGGCGATCGCCCGTGACTGACCGGCCCGGCGCCGACCTGCGGCTGCGCTCGGTCGACGGCATCGGCGAGATCGGTCAGGGCGACGACCTGGCCGCGATCGTCGCCGCCGCCGATCCGGCCGACGGCGACGTCGTGGTGATCACCAGCAAGGTGGTCAGCAAGGCCGAGGGCCGGGTGGTCGCGATGGAGCGCGCCGAGGCGATCGCGGCGGAGACGGTCCGGGTCGTCGCCCGCCGCGGGCCGACCAGCATCGTGGAGAACCGGCTGGGCCTGGTGATGGCCGCGGCCGGTGTCGACGCCTCGAACGTCGCGCCGGGCACCGTGGTCCTCCTGCCGGCCGACCCGGACGCCTCCGCCCGGCGACTGCGCGAGGGCCTGGCCGCGCTGACCGGCCGCAACGTCGCCGTCGTGGTCAGCGACACCGCCGGGCGGGCCTGGCGGCACGGCCAGACCGACCTGGCGATCGGCGTCGCCGGCCTGGAGCCGCTGGAGTCCTTCGCCGGCCGCACCGACGACTACGGCAACGAGCTCGCGGTCACCGCGCCGGCGGTGGCCGACGAGATCGCCGCGGCCGCGGAGCTGGCCAGCGGCAAGCTCGGCCGGCGACCGGTGACGATCGTGAGCGGACTCGCCCACCGGGTGCTGCCACCCGGCGCGCACGGTCCCGGCGCCCGGGTGCTGGTCCGCGAGCGGGGCGCCGACATGTTCGGCCTCGGCAGCCGGGAGGCCGTCCTCGCCGCGCTCGCCGGCACGCAGCAGGAGGCCTTCGGCGCCCCGGCGAGCGCGGAGGAGCTGGTCGCGGCGCTGGCCGAGCTCGGCATCGCGGCGACGTACGACGGGAGCGGCGTGCGACTCCCCGAGCCGGTCGACCCGCGCGCGGCGTACCTGGCCCGTGCCTTCGGCTGGTCCGGAAACGTGGACCGGCCCTCGATCCTTGCCCCGCTTTCGTAGACTTCCTCCGACCTCGCCCCCGCCGGCGACCCCGCCGCCGACGAGAAAGCCCAGGACCGTGGCCAAGAAGAACAGCAAGGACAACGAGCGGCGCGCGCGCATCGACCAGCTCCGCCAGGAGCAGGCCCGCAAGGAGCGGATGCGCAGCATGCTGATCCTGGGCGTCTGCGTCGTCGCGGTGCTCGGCCTCCTCGCCGCCGCGCTGGTCCCGTACCTCAAGGACCGCAACGAGACCAAGGCGCTGGCGAGCAAGAGCGTGGCGAAGATCGGCGTCTCCGAGACCGCCGCCGCCTGCGACCCGGTCGAGACCAAGCCGACGGACGAGAACCAGACGCACGTCCCCTCGCCGCAGGCGATCGGCTACGACGACGCGCCGCCGTCCTTCGGCCCGCACCGCCCGCAGGCGGCTCCCTTCGAGCGGCGCTTCTACACCAGCTCCGACCGTCCCGAGATCCCCGAGCTGGTGCACAACCTCGAGCACGGCTACGTGATCCTCTGGTACGACAAGACGGTCGCCGACGACCAGGAGCAGATGCGCTTCATCAAGGCGATCGCGGACAAGTTCGGCGACGAGAACACCCGCTTCATCGCCGCGCCCTGGAACGAGTCCGACGGCGACGCCTTCCCCGAGGGCAAGCACATCGCGCTGACCCGGTGGTCGGCCGACGCCAAGGACCCGGGCAACGAGAAGCTGCAGCGCGGCAACTGGCGCTACTGCGGCTCGACGAGCGGCGCGGTCGTCTCGGCCTTCGTCGCCCAGTGGCCCAACGAGGAGAGCCCCGAGCCCGGCATCATGTGACCGGCCGGCCCTCCCGGCGCAGTCGCTCCACCACCGCCTTGACCTCCTGGGTCCGGGCGAGGGTGGTGACCAGCAGGGCGTCGTCGGTGTCGACCACGACGACGTCCTCGAGACCGAGGACGGCGACGGTGCGCCCACCGGCCGGTACGACGAGCCCGGTGGCGTCGATGCCGACGACCCGGTCCTCCTCCCCGAGCACGCGCAGCGTTCCCGGATCGCCCAGCAGCTCGCCCAGCGCGGCGTAGTCGCCGACGTCGGTCCAGCCCAGGTCGGCGGGGACGACCGCGACCCGGCCACGCGCGGCGGCCGGCTCGGCGACCGCGTGGTCGATGGCGATCGCCGTGAGGCCCGGCCAGATCTCCTCCAGCCGCTCCGGCTCGGCCGCGATCGCGCGCAGCCCGGCGGCCAGGTCGGGGTGCTCCTCGGCCAGCTCGTCGAGGAGCACCCCGGCCCGGGCGACGAACATCCCGGCGTTCCAGCGGTACTCCCCCGACGCGACCCACGCCCGTGCCCGCTCGGCGTCGGGCTTCTCCACGAACTCCACGACCGCGCGGGCGGTGGGGAAGCCGGGCAGCGCGTCGCTGGAGCGCAGGTAGCCGAATCCCGTGGCCGGATGGGTGGGCACGACGCCCAGGGTGACGATCAGGCCGGTCGCGGCCACATCGACCGCCTCGGCCACGGCCCGCCCGAACGCGTCCGGGTCGGCGATCACGTGGTCGGCGGCGAAGGAGCCGACGATGCCGTCGGGGTCCTCGCGCTCGACGATGGCGGCGGCCAGGCCGATCGCCGCCATCGAGTCGCGCGGCGACGGCTCGGCGAGGACCTGGGCGAGCCCGCCTGCCTGGCGGCGTACGGCCTCGGCATGGATCTGGCCGGTGACCACCATGATCCGCTCGCCGGCCACCGGCCGCAGCCGCTCCAGCGTCTCCACCAGCAGCGAGCGGCCGGAGCCGGTCAGGTCGTGCAGGAACTTCGGGGAGGCCGCCCGCGACAGCGGCCAGAGCCGGGTCCCGGCGCCGCCGGCGGGGACCACGGCCCACAGCTGCTCACTCACGCGGCGGAGTCTACGGGCGGGGGTCTACGGTGAGGGCGTGCCGACCTTCCCCGATCTGCTCGACCGGCGGCTGCGCGCCGAGCCCGGCCGCCCGCTGGTCACCTTCTACGACGACGCCACCGGCGAGCGCACCGAGCTCTCCGTGCAGACCTACGCCAACTGGGTCAGCAAGACGGCCAACCTGCTCTCCGACGAGCTGATGCTCGACCCGGGGGCGACGATCCGGGTCACCCTGCCGCCGCACTGGCTGGGCACGGTCTTCCTGGGCGCGGCCCGGTCCTGCGGCCTGCGCATGGTCACCGGCGAGGAGCCGGCCGATGCCGTCGAGCTGGTCGTGACCGGGCCCGACGGCCTGGAGGAGGCGGTGGCGAGCGGAGCGCCGACGGTGCTGGCCTGCGCGCTGCTGCCCTTCGCCGTCCGATTCCCGGGAGCCGACCCGCTGCCCGACGGCGTCCTGGACTACGGGCTGCTCTGGCCGGGACAGGCGGACGTCTTCGTGCCGATGGAGCCCACCGAGCTCGGCGATGTCGAGGCGGTGGACGACCGGGTGCTGACCGACGTCGACCCGCTCGGGCAGCCGGGCATGCGGCTGCTGGCCGGCGTGCTGGCCGGACGCGGGTCGCTGGTCCTGGTCGCCCACCCCGAGGAAGACCGGTGGCCCGCTCGCTACGAGAGCGAACGGGCCACCGATACCGTGCGGACTCAGCCGATCAGCTGATAGCCGGCGAATCCGGCTGCTACCCACACCCGTGGCGCGAAGCCACCGGATGTCTTCCCCGGGAGCAGCCAGATCGTTCCGGTCCCGGCCTCACGAGCGAGCACGTCCGCGACCCCGTCCCCGTCGACGTCACCGACGCCGACATAGGAGTTGTACGCGGCCGCGGCTCCGCCGTTGGCCATCCGCAGGGCGGATCCCGCGTCGACGCCGGCGAGCGGCACGAAGCCGGCCCCCGCCGCCAACACGGGTCCAGACGGGCGCCATGCCTCGGCGCCGATCTGGTTGTAGGTCCTCAGGGGCGTCGGCGCGCGCAGCGGCGTGCTGAACGCTCCGTTCTTCGCCCCCGGGAAGATCGTCATCGGCCCGGACGCGGTCCTGCCGATCAGATCCGGGTAGTCGTCGCCGGTCACGTCGCCCACCGCGGCAAGCTGGGTGAACGCCTTCCAGCCCGCGCCGAAGGACAGCCCCCGGCCGAAGCGGCCGTTGCCCTGGCCCGGGCGCAGCACCAGGACGTCGCCGCCGGACTCGCGGGTGATGATGTCGCCGTAGCCGTCGCGGTTCCAATCGCCCACCGAGAGGATCTGGGTCGCGGCCGCCACCCGGAGGTTGCCGGGCAGCATCGCGCCGACGTTCATGCGGCCGTTGTGGGGCACCACCACGACGCGGCCCGCCGAGTCGCGGCCGAGCATCTCCAGGCCCCGGCCCTTGGTCAGCTGGCCCGAGGTGAGCTTGCCGAGGCCGCCCAGCGCCGTGTACGTGCCGTAGGCCTGGCCCAGCTTCGGCTTGGCCTTCAGCGCGTAGACGGTGGTCTGGCCGCCCGACCGCATCACCGCGATGTCCTTGCGGCCGTCGCCGGTCAGGTCGCCGACGCCGAAGACGCCGGTCACGCCGCGACCCAGCGAGGCCATCTTGACCCGGGCGCCGAGCTTGCCGCCCCGCTTGCCGGGGATCAGCCAGAGCGTGCCGGCGGAGTCGACGGCGACCAGGTCGACGACGCCGTCCTTGTTGACGTCCATCGCGCCGGAGGTGCTGGTGTAGCCCCACTTCTTGCGCAGCACCTTGGGCGCCGCGAAGCGGCCGCGGCCGAGCCCGCGGTGCAGCATCAGGGACTTCGTACGCCGGTCGCGGGAGACCACGTCGTTGCGACCGTCCTTGGTCAGGTCGCCGACGCCGACGATCATGTTCGCGAAGCGGAACGCCTTGGTCGGCGCCATGCCGCCGTTGATCAGGTGCCCGGAGCCGTCGGTGCGGAAGACCTTCGCCTTGGCCTTCTTGCCCTTGCCGCGGGCCAGGACGTCGCCCTTGCCGTCGCCGGTCACGTCGCCGATGGCGGCGATCTGCGACTTCGAGGCCCATCCGGTGCCGGCCACGACCCGCGGGGCGTAGCCGAGGATGCCGGCGGTGGGCAGGACGCGGATCAGTCCGCTGGCGTCCTTGGTCACCAGGTCCGGCCAGGGGTCACCGGCCAGGCTGGTCCGGGCGGGCGGGCGCACGGCCGGCTGGGTCGCCAGGGTGACCGGCGCCTGCGTGGGGGCCGGGGTGCCGGACGGGACCGGGAGGGGCGGCATCGCGGTCGGGTCCTGCGCGCCGTTCTGGATCGCCTCGGCCGCCTTCCGGATCGGCACCATCTTGGCGTAGAGGTACTTGCCCGGGCAGGCCGTCGAGCCGACGTCGCGGTGCCCGTTGATCGCCTTGAGCTTCTTGCCCTTGACCACCAGGCCCTTGGCGCGCGCCGGGATGCCGTAGAGCGAGAGCTTCCAGGCGAAGAGCCGGGCGTAGGCGTCCAGCACGGCCTGCGGCGGCTCGGCGATGTCGAAGTTGCCGATGGCCGACATCGCGAAGGAGACCTCGTTGTAGCCCAGGGTGTGCGCGCCGACCACGGCCCGGTCGACGCCGCCGTACCGGCCCTCCCAGATGCGGCCGAACCGGTCGACCAGGTAGTTGTAGCCGATGTCGCTCCAGCCGCGGGACTGGGTGTGGTAGGCGTAGATGCCGCGCAGCAGCGCCGGCACCTGGGCCGCGGTGTAGTTGTTCGCGTTGACGGTGTGGTGGATGAAGCCGGTCTTGACGGTGCCGTACTTCAGCGAGGACTTGTCGCGCATCTTCTCGTTGGCGCCCCACTGCGCCCGGGAGTAGATGGTCGGCTTCGGCGCCGTGGCCATGGCGGCCAGGGCGATGTCGCCGGAGTCGGTCGACAGGGCACCGGATCCGGCGTCGGCCGCCGGCGCGGTCCGCTCGATCGGCGGCGCGCTGGTCGCGTCCCGGTCGGAGGCGGGGATCGCCGCGGTGTCGATCGCCGCCGGCTGCTTGGTCACGGCGCCGGCGCCGGGGTCGATGAGAGCCAGCTCGAGATCGGCCGGGGCCTCCCCGGTCTCGGTCTCGGCCTTCATCTGGACCTCGTCGACGTCACCGACCACGACCGGGTCGGTGCCGGGGCGCACCTTGGCCGCCTCGGCGCTGCCGTCGTCCGGGCCGTGCTCGTCGTGGTAGTCCGCGGTCGTCCAGTCCGACCAGACGCCGTTCTTCCGGGTCCGGATCTGCACCGAGATCTGGTCCTCGGCCAGCTGGGCGTCGTGGTCCCAGGTCACGCCGACGGTGGCGAAGCCACGCACCTTCTCGGGGGCGGAGAGGGCGGCCAGCTTCTGCGGCCCGCTCGTCCGCGCCGTCTCCTGAGAGGCCTCGGCCTCACCGGGCGACGCCTGCTCGGTCTTCTCGGGCGCGGTCCTCGCGGCATCCGGGGCGCTCACCACGCCGGGGATCTCCCGCGCCGCGGTCGCGTCGATGCCGGTGACCTTGACCTCGGAGACCTGCGGGGTCACCACCTCGGTGTCGGCGTATCCGTCGGAGACGGTGATCGCCGGCGCCAGGTCACTGGCGTCCGGCGCAGGCGTGGTAGGTCCGACGATCTGCAGGGTCATCACGCCGGCCGCGGACAGGCCGACGGCCACCACGAGCGCTGTCACCAGGAACTGCTGACAGATCGTGACGTATCGAGCACGGGTCAAACGCATTGAAATGGGACTCCATGTGTGGGGAAGTAATCACACGAGTACCAAGTTTCACATCAGTAACAGGGGTATCCGCAAGCAGTTCCGGTGAATTACAAACCTGTAATTCTCGAATTACATCGGTGTCATTCAAATGATTTCCGAATGGGCACGAGAAACGGCCCGCCGGGCGCCTCAGATGTCGGCGCCGAGCTCCTCGTCGGCCCCGCCGTCCAGCGAGAGCGGCTCGTCGGCCTCGTCGTCGTACTGCAGGTAGCGGATGCCCTCGTCGACGTCGCCGTCGAAGTTGAGCTTGCCCGACTCCAGCACCAGCACGCGGTCGCACATCGCGCGGACCGAGGCGGCGGCATGGCTGACGTAGAAGATCGTCGTCCCCTGCTGGCGGATCTCCTGCATCTTCGCCAGGCACTTGCGCTTGAAGGGACGGTCCCCCACCGCCAGCACCTCGTCGGCCAGGAAGATGTCGGCGTCGACGTGGATGGCGATGGAGAAGCCGAGCCGGGCGTACATGCCCGAGGAGTAGTGCGAGACCGGGGTGTCGAGGAACCTGCCGATGTCGGCGAAGTCGACGATCTCGTCGAACTTGCGGTCGATCTCCGCCTCGCTCATGCCCAGGATCGCGCCGTTGAGGTAGAGGTTGTCCCGCCCGCTCAGCTGCGGGTGGAAGCCGGCGCCGGTGGCGATGAGGCCGGCGATGCGCCCGCGGGTGAGGATCTGCCCCTGGTCGGGTCGCATGATCCCGTTGATCAGCCGCAGCAGGGTGCTCTTGCCGCTGCCGTTGAGTCCCATCAGGCCGATGGACTCGCCCTGCTCGACCACGAACGAGACGTCGCTGACGGCCTGGAAGGACTCGTTGAGCGGGAGCCCGCGGACCGTGGCGACGGCCATCTGCTTGAGCGTCCGGTGGTACTGCATGCTGAACGTCTTGGAGACGTTCTCGACGACGATCGACTCCGACATCACAGACGCTCCGCGAACTTGCTCTCGAGCCGGCTGAAGAGCCGCTGACCGAGCCAGAGCAGGATCAGGCTGGCGATCAGGACGATCACGCCCCGGGTCCACAGGTCCGGCGGGAACGGCATCTCGACCGACTGCTGCTGGTCGGCGTCGAGCGCGCTGAACCAGAAGAGCTTCTGCATCAGCACGACCGCGACCGAGATCGGGTTGGCCATGTAGATCTGATACACGACCGGATGGTCGTCGTGCATCGAGTAGATCATCGAGAAGGGGTACATCATCGGCACCAGGAAGTGCGTGAACTGGGTGATCGTGGTGACGATGTTCTGGAAGTCCCGGGCGAAGACGTTGAGCGCGGAGAAGATCAGCGCCAGCGCCATCGAGAAGGTCACCAGGATCGCCAGGCCCAGCAGGCCGGCGATCACGGCGGGGAACGTCACGTGCCAGCCGACGATGGCGCAGGCGATCACCAGGATCAGCAGCTGCGGTCCGGTGTGGTACGCCGCGGTCAGCATCGAGGCGATCGGGAAGATCTCCCGGGGCACCCGCATCTTGAGGACCAGGCTCTTGTTCGCCCAGATCGACCGGGTGCCGCCGGCCCAGGTCTCGGTGAAGTAGTGCACCACCACGATGCCGGTGAAGAGCCGCAGCGCGAACATCGGCGTGCCCGCGTGCGTCATCAGCACGTAGCCGAAGATGAAGTAGTAGACGATGAACCGCAGCGTCGGCTGGATGTAGGACCACAGCAGGCCGAGCACCGAGGCGGCGTACCGCTTGGCGAGCTCGCGGCCGACGATGAGGCGCAGCAGGTAGCGCTGGCCGAGGACCTCGCGCAGGCCCCCGCTCGGCGCCGGCGGCACCAGTGGCGCGTCGACGACCCGCACCTGCCGGGGGCCGTCGAGCGGCGCCACGACGGGCATCGAGTCCGCACGCTTCTCGGCCAGCTTGCGCGCCTTCTTGGCCGCGTTGCGGCGCCGGCCGCGCTCGTCGACCTTGGGCCGCTTGCCGGCCTTGTCGCGCGCCTTGTCCCGCGCCTCGGCGTCGGCCCGGTCGCCAGCCTTCATCGACCCTCCACGGGCGGTGCCGGTCTGGCCGCCTCGAAGGTGGCCTCCCATGCCTCGGGCGAGGTGATCTCCGCCAGCGCGTCGCGGTAGCGGGCGGAGAGCTCGGGCCACTCGCGGTGCAGCCGCTGGTGGATCTCCAGCGTGCGCCGGAGCAGGTCGCGGAAGTGCTCCGGGTCGCGCTGGTAGAACGCCGCGGAGGTGCCGTCGGGCATGCTCACGATCGCCGAGTCCAGGGTGGCCAGGTGGTACCAGCGGGCGTCCATGGCGGGCAGGTTGGCCTCGGGGAACTCCCGGGACTGGGGCCGTGCGCCGCGGAACTGCCGCAGGCCGCCGAGGATCGCCAGCGCGAGCTGGGTCGGCCTGGTCGGGATCTCCGAGGTGTCGGTGGAGCGCAGCGCCTTGGAGGGCCGCACCGGCGGGAACGCCTCGGGGTCGCCGGAGACCTGGGCGTCGCGGAACTCCGCGCGGAACGCGCGCACCTCGGCCAGCTTGGTGCCGAGCACCTTGTGCAGCTCCTCGGGCCCGGCGAAGACGTCCATCAGGGCGCGGTGCCGCAGCTCCACGGTGGAGTACTGCATCGCGAGAAGGTGCTTGATCGAGTGGTTCAGGCTCTCCCGGATCAGCCGGCCGCCGTGCTCGAAGGGCGAGTGCAGCAGCGCCGCGACGAACCGGTTGCGGTGGTGGAAGTAGGCCTGCCAGTCCAGCGCGTCGTTCTTGTCGGTCCACGGCACGTGCCACACGGCGGCGCCGGGCAGGGTGACCGTCGGGATACCGCGGTCCTGGGCGCGTACGCCGTACTCGGAGTCGTCCCACTTGATGAAGAGCGGCAGGCTCAGGCCGATCTCGCGCACGACCTGCAGCGGGGTCAGGCACATGAACCAGGGGTTGAAGTCCACGTCGAGACGGCGGTGCAGCCACCGGGTGCTGCGCAGGTTGCGGGCGCCGAAGTCCCACTGGTCCTGGGCGACCTTGGGCGACATCCACCAGAACCGGTGCCGGTTCACGATCTCGCCGAAGCTGTGCAGCTGGGACTTGGCGAAGAGGCTGAACATGTGGCCGCCGACGATGGTCGGCCGGGTGGCCAGGTCGGCGAAGGTGACGGCCCGCAGGATGCTCTCCGGCTCGGCCACGATGTCGTCGTCGAGGAAGAGGACGTACGTCGACCGGTCGGCCTTGAGCGCCTCGTACTGCGCGCGGGCGAAGCCGCCGGAGCCGCCGATGTTGCCCTGCTCGATGATCCGCAGGCGGCCCTCCAGCAGTGCCTCGGCCTTGGCGAAGCCGGGGTCGTCGGCCACCTTGTCGGTGCCCTGCTCCATGACCAGGACCTCGTCGGTGAGCGCGCGCACGGCGTCGTCGGCGCCGATCTGGGCGATCAGCGCGGCGCAGAAGTCGGGCCGGTTCATGGTGGTGATGCCGATGGTGATGCTGCCGGTCTCGGCGCGGTCGGCCGGGACCTCGGCGCTCCAGGACGCCTCCTCGACGACCGCGGGCTCGTCGCCGGCGACCACATCGAACCAGTACCAGCCGCCGTCCACGAACGGGGTGAGGCTCAGGTCGAAGGAGACCGAGCTGGCCCCGGCGGTCTCGCAGGTCCAGCCGTCCACCCGCTGCGAGCGGCCGTTGGCCATCGAGCGGTAGACGATCACGCTGGCGCCGGCGCCGCTGACGGTGATGTCCAGGCGGACGTCCTTGACCACGGTCCAGCGCCGCCAGTAGCCGGCCGCGAAACCGTTGAAGTAGCTGCCCAGGGAGACCCGCTGCCCGGCCTCGACGCGGAGCCTGTGCCGGTCCAGGATCTGGTCGGGGTGCAGCGTCGTTCCCGAGGAGACCGCCTGCCGGGCGGCCGCCTTGTTGACCTTCTGGGCGCCCTTGTTGGTGCCGATCTGCTCCTTGTCGGCATCGAGCATGGCGCCCTCGGTGTCGACGTACAGCGGGACCACGTCGAGGTCGCGGTCGCCCGGGAGGACGAAGCGCTGCAGGACTCGGCGCCGCGTCGCCTGGTCGGGGGTTGCCTCACTCATCGACGCCTCCGGACTTGAGCTCCGCGCCCTCGGCGAAGTGGGGCCGCAGCTTGTTCTCGAACATCGACAGCGCCGACCCGATGGCCATGTGCATGTCGAGGTACTTGTAGGTGCCCAGTCGCCCGCCGAAGAGCGTCATCGGCTCCTTCTCGGCCAGCGCGCGGTACTTCAGCAGCTTGGCACGGTCGTCGGCGGTGTTGATCGGGTAGTAGGGCTCGTCGCCCTCCTCGGCGAAGCGGGAGTACTCGTGGACGATCACGGTCTTGCCGGGGAGGTGGGTCTTCGCCCGCTCGGGGTGGAAGTGCTTGAACTCGATGATCCGGGTGAACGGCACGTCCTGGTCGTTGTAGTTGACCACGCCGGTGCCCTGGAAGTCGTCGACGTCCTCGACGGACTCCTCGAGGTCGACGGTGCGCCAGGAGAGGCGGCCCTCGCGGTGACCGAAGTACTCGTCGACCGGGCCGGTGTAGACGATCGGGACGCGGCCGGTGTACTGGTCGCGGACGTCGAAGAAATTGGTGTTCAGGCGGACCTCGATGTTCGGGTGGTCGGCCATCCTGGTCAGCCAGGCCGTGTAGCCGTCGGTCGGCAGGCCCTCGTAGGTGTCGCTGAACCAGCCGTTCTCGAAGGTGTAGCGCACCGGGAGCCGCGTGATGATGTCCGCGCTCAGCTCCTTCGGGTCGGTCTGCCACTGCTTGGCGGTGTAGCCCTTGATGAACGCCTCGTAGAGCGGGCGCCCGATGAGGCTGATCGCCTTCTCCTCGAGGTTGGTGGCGTCCTCGGTGGCGATCTCGCTGGCCTGGCTCGCGATCAGCTCGCGGGCCTCCTGCGGAGTGTGGCTCTTGCCGAAGAACTGGTTGATCAGCGCGAGGTTCATCGGCAGCGAGTAGACCTGGCCCTGGTACAAGCCGTAGACCCGGTGCCGGTAGTCGGTGAAGCTGGTGAACCGGTTGACGTACTCCCAGACCTTCTCGTTGGAGGTGTGGAACAGGTGCGCGCCGTACTTGTGCACCTCGACACCTGTCTCCGGGTCGCGCTCGCTGTAGGCGTTGCCGCCGAGGTGGTGGCGGCGCTCGAGCACCAGCACCTTGAGGCCCAGCTCGTTCGCGCAGCGCTCAGCGACGGTCAGACCGAAGAAACCGGATCCGACGACGACGAGATCGGGGTCCACACACACTCCTAGTCAGGGAGACCCACACCTGAGGGGCCCGCGACAGTCTACCGGCGCGCCGCGGAGGACCTGTTCGCCAACAGGCTGCGGTACGCGACCTTTCTCACACTCTCCGGGACCAGGCGATAGCCGCCGCGCACCGCGACGTTGCGCAGGTACTCGGTCCGGGTGGTGATCCCCAGCCGGCGCAGCCGGCGCTGCAGCTCCAGCTCGCTGCGCAGCAGCGAGGTCCCGCCGCGGCGCGCGTAGGCGCCCGCCCCCACCCGGTAGCGGACCAGGGGCTCGGGCAGGTTGGCCGGCACCGCGCCGCCCTCGACCATCCGGGTGAACAGCAGGTAGTCCTCGAGCAGGTCGAGATCGGGGTAGCCGCCCGCGGCCAGCACGGCGTCGCGACGGTAGACCACGGTCGGGTGGTTGAAGGGGTCGCGGAAGCGCACGGCGCGGCGGATCTCCTCGGCGGTCGCCGGCGGCGTACGACGGCCCACCACGTCGTCGGGCTCCGCGCCGAACTCGATCAGGCCCGATCCGACGATGTCCGCCCCCGCCTCGATGACCGGGAGCTGCCGGGCGAACCGCTCCGGCTCGCTCACGTCGTCGGCGTCCATCCGGGCGACGACGTCGTACGACGCCGCGAGCAGCCCGGCCTGCAGGGCGGGTCCCAGGCCGGCGTTCTCGGGCAGCACCAGGCGGTTGACCGGGACCGCGCTCTCCGCGACCAGCCGCTCGATCTCGGCGGCGAGCGCGGGCGGCACCGGCCCGTCCTGGACCAGCACCACCTCGGCCGGGGGCCGCTGCTGCTGGCGGGTGCTGGACTCGAAGGCCAGCCGGAGGTGCTCGGGGTCGTCGCCGGCCCAGGTGCTCATCAGGAGGCTGAACGGCTCGCCGTCGTTCCGGGGCTGCGCGGGACGGGCCCCGGCGAGTGCCTCGGCGTTGCTCCGCGGCCTCCGGGCTCCCGCGCGGAGGCCCTTCATCAGCGCCTTGCGCAGTCGCGGCCGGTCCTCGGAGCGGGCGACCGTCCTGGCCCAGCGCCGCAGCGTCGATCCGCCGTACAGCGCCTTCTCGGGCACGCTCAGGCTGGTCGAGCGCCCGAAGAGCCAGAGCTTGTTGCGCACCTCGTAGAAGAACCGGTCGCCGGGGTCGGCGTCGGTGGAGCCGAAGACCTTGGTCTTGTGCACCACCACGCTGCCCGGGACGTAGAGACCGACGCCGCCGCGGATCAGGCGGGTGGAGTACTCGAAGTCGTCGTTCCACAGGAAGTAGTCGGCGACCGGCAGCCCCCGCTCGCGGATGCGGTCCGCGTCGCACATGATCGAGACGAAGGAGGCCGAGCGGATCGCGACCGCGCCGATGCGCTCGGCGGCCGCCCGCTCGTACGCCGAGACGGCGGGCTTGGGCCGCGGGGTGTTCATCGGGTGGTCGCGACCGTCGGTCCACACCACCTTGCTCGCGACGACCGCCGGGCGCGGGGAGTCGCCCAGGCCGGGATGGCTCGCCCAGGCGCGGACCAGCTCCTCGGCGGCGGTCTCGGTGGGCACGGTGTCGTCGTCGAGCAGCCAGACCAGGTCGGGCGCCTGCGCCAGCGCCCGCTCGATCCCGACCGCGAAGCCGCCCGCGCCCCCGGTGTTCTCCCGCAGGCCGACCACGTCCAGGGCTGTCCCTGGGCCGGTCTCCCCGGCGAGCCACCGGGCCGTCTCGTCGGTCGAGGCGTTGTCGACCACGACGATGCCGGCGATGGGGTGGCTCTGCGCGCGGATCGCGGCCAGCGACTCCTGGAGCAGCCCGAGGCGGTTCCAGGTGACCACCACGGCCACGACTCGTACGACATCTCCCTCGGGCACGGCAGAACCCTACGGTCCCCGGGTGCGTCCGGCGTCGGCAGACGGCGCCGGACGGGTCAGCAAGCGGCCCCGAGGTCGCTGGCCTGGTTGGCGGCGTACCCGGTCTTGAGGCTGCCGATGGCGCCGCCGGTGGTGCCCTGGTTGGCCGGAGGCGTGGACTGCCGGGCCTCCGTGCCGCCTGACGTGCCGGCCTTCTTCGCCTTCTTCTTCGGCGGGTCGATGGCGTCCTTGACCGCGCGCTTGATCTTGGCGATGTCCGGTCGGCCGGTGTTGATCATCGGCGGCACGAAGGACACCGTCCTGATCGGCTGCTTGCGGGCCTGGAGGGCCAGCTGGGCGAACCGGTCGATCTCCGAGGCGGGCAGGTCGGTGGAGATCAGCTCCTCGCTGGCCGCGGCGATGTCCTCGAACTTCAGCACCACCTTGGCCGGGCTGAGCTGGTGCAGCATCGCGTTCATCACGCACTTCTGGCGCGCCATCCGGGAGTAGTCGTCGGCCGACTCGCGCGACCGGGCGAACCAGAGGGTCTGGTAGCCGTTCAGCTTGCGCTTGCCGGGCTTGATGTAGCCGGTGACCGGGCCGCCGACCCCGCCGATCGGGATGGAGTCGCGCACCCGCAGCGTCACTCCGCCCACGGCGTCCACCATCTTCTGGAAGCCCTTGAGGTTGACCATCGCGTAGTAGTTGATCTTCAGCCCGGTGATGCCCTCGACGGCCTCCTTGGTGGCCTCGACGCCCGGGTTGGCGACGCCCTTGAAGAGCGCCTTGTGGTCCGCGGCCCAGGTGGCCAGCGAGTTCAGCTCGCACTCGACGCCGCAGTTGTAGCCGCGCGGGAACTGCTCGGCCATGATCGAGCCCTTGGCGAAGGGGAAGTTGAGCATGTTGCGCGGCAGCCCGAAGAGCACCGTCTTGCCGGTGTCGGCGTCGATGCTGGCCACGGTGATGCTGTCCGGGCGGAGCCCCCAGCGGTCGGAGCCGGAGTCGCCGCCGAGCAGCAGCACGTTGTAGCGGCCGCCCGCCGCCTTGCTCGCCGGCCCGTCGCCGAACATCGCCGCGATGAAGTCCTTCTGCACGCCGACCATGTGCGAGGCGAAGAGCAGCGAGCCGGCGACCGCGAAGCAGAGCACCCCGTTGATGCCGACCATCGCCAGGCGCTGCTTCTGCCGCAGCGCCAGCGGCTCGCCGATCCGCCAGGCGTCGACGAAGAGCAGGGCCCAGCCCACGGCCAGGGCCATCAGCACGACCCGGAGCAGGCCCAGGACGAGGGTGTTGGAGAGGAACCAGAAGACGAAGTCGTCGAAGACCAGGCCGATCAGCAGCAGCCCGATCGCGCCGGCGATCAGGCCGAACCAGATCCGCATCGCGATCCGGCCGATGTGCTTGCGGCCGGCCACGAGCTGGGCGGACCCGGGCAGGAGCAGGGTCATCACCATGAGCGCGACGGAACGGCGGAACCTGATCCTGCCGATCTGCGCGCGGTGGTCCGGGGGAAGGGCGGACTGCATGACGCCCAGTATCACCAGTCACACGGGTCACACCGGCCACGGCGCGCCGGGACGGCGCGCGACCCCTGCCGGCGTGTCCCGGGCCGGTTGCGGTCCGGCTCGCGCCCGGTTGCGGCCTGGTTCGGGGCTGGTTCGGGGCTGGTTCGGGGCTGGTTCCGGGCTGGTTCCGGGCTCGGTGAGGCCGCACCGGGTAGGTTCTGGCCGTGCCTGAGCAGGATCCGCCCGAGTTCGACTGGCTGTACGGCCAGGGTCCCCGGGAGACGCCGCCCGAGGAGGCCGAGCCGACCCGGGTGATGCCGCGCGCCGACGCCGCCCGCGCGGGCCGGGCCGACGACCGCCGGCACCCGCACGCTCCGCGCCGGCCCACTCCCCCGCCGCCGGCGCCCGCCCGGCCGCCCAAGAAGCGCAGGACCGGCCGGACGGTCCGCCGGATCCTGCTCCTGCTGCTGGTGGCCTGGGTCGCCTTCCTGATCGCGGTGCCGGTGATGGCCTGGAAGAAGATCGACAAGGTCGACGCGGCGCCGGCCGGCGCCCGGCCCGACGAGCAGCCGGGCACGACGTACCTGCTGGTGGGCTCGGACAGCCGCAAGGGACTGAGCAAGGCCGAGAAGCGGCGGATGGGCACCGGCGGCGTCGGCGACGTCGGCCAGCGCACCGACACGATCATGCTGCTGCACACCGGCGGCGGACCCCCGTTGCTGCTCTCCATCCCCCGCGACTCGATCGTGCCGATCCCCAACCACGGCACGACCAAGATCAACGCCGCCTTCGCGTACGGCGGCCCGAAGCTGCTGGTGCGCACGATCGAGCAGAACACCGGCGTCCGGATCGACCACTACGTCGAGATCGGCTTCGGCGGCTTCGTGAACTCCGTCGACGCCGTCGGCGGCATCGAGATCTGCCCGACGAAGCGGATGGTCGACCCGCGGGCCAACCTGAGGATCAAGAAGGGCTGCCAGCAGGTCGACGGCATCACCGCGCTCGGCTATGCCCGCTCGCGGCACACCTCCCCCATCGGCGACATCGACCGGGCCAAGCACCAGCGCGAGGTGGTCGCGGCGATCGGGGCCGAGGTGAAGTCGCCGTGGACCGTGCTCAACCCGTGGCGCTACTCCGCGGTGGCGAACGCCGCCACCTCCTCGCTGAGGATCAGCGAGGGCACCGGGCCGTTCGACCTGGCGCGGTTCGGCTGGGCGATGACGAAGGTCAACGGCAGCGACGGGCTCACCTGCTCGATGCCGATCCGCGACCTCGCCGTCCACTGGGACCGCGAGCGCGCCCTCGCCCTGCTCAGCTACATCAAGACCGACAGCACCGGCGACATCCCGCGCCGGCTGTGCCAACCGACAGGACTCCCACAGTGAGCTTCGAGACACTGGACGTGACCGTCGACGAGGACGGCATCGCCACCTTGACCCTCGACCGGCCGGACGCGCTGAACTCCTTCACGGTCACCATGGCCGAGGAGCTGGAGCGCTTCTTCCTCGACGCCGCCCAGGACGACACCATCCGGGCGATCGTGGTGACCGGCGCCGGCCGGGCCTTCTGCGCCGGCATGGACCTCTCCGCCGAGGGCAACGTCTTCGGCCTCGACGAGTCCGCCGCGCCCACGCCGGCCGACCTGCGCGACCGGATGACCGAGGAGCCCTTCCAGTCCGGCGTGCGCGACACCGGCGGCAAGGTCACCCTCGCGATCCACGCCTGCCCGAAGCCGGTCATCGCCGCCATCAACGGCCCCGCCGTGGGGATCGGCGCCACGATGACCCTGGCGATGGATCTCCGGCTCGCCTCGACCAAGGCGCGCATCGGCTTCGTCTTCGGCCGGCTCGGCATCGTCCCGGAGGCCACGTCCTCCTGGTTCCTCCCCCGGATCGTCGGCCTGCAGCAGGCCCTGGAGTGGGTCTACTCCGCGGAGATCCTCACCGCCGAGCAGGCGCTGGCCGGCCGGCTGGTGCGCTCGGTCCACGAGCCCGAGGAGCTGCTCGACGCGGCGTACGAGCTGGCCCGGTCGTTCGTCGTCGGCCGCTCGCCGGTCGCGCTCGGCCTGGCCAAGCAGCTGCTCTACCGCGGCGTGGCGCTCGAGCACCCGATCGAGGCCCACCGGGCCGACAGCCTGGCGATGTGGCACACCTCCGTCGGCGACGGCAAGGAGGGCGTCGCGGCCTTCCTGGAGAAGCGCGATCCGGAGTTCACCGGCAGGGCCAGCTCCTTGCCCGATATCTGGGGGCCCGATATCTGGGGCTGATCGCCGTACCTGCGAGTCACTTGATTCCTTGGCACGATCAAGGGGTGTCCCACTCCGCCCGCCGCGCCGCCACGAGCGCCTCCTACTCGATCACCATCCGTCTCACCACCACGGTCGACCACGGCCTCATCGGCACGGTCGCCTCGACGATCGCCGCCGGCGGTGGCATCGTCACGGCCATCGACGTCGCCGACTCCAAGGTCGACTCGCTGGTCATCGACGTCACCTGCTCGGCCACCGACTCCGAGCATGCCGATGAGCTCGTCGCCGCGGTGGACGCCATCGACGGCGTCTCGGTCCACAAGGTCTCCGACCGCACCTTCCTGCTCCACCTCGGCGGCAAGATCGAGGTGCGCTCCAAAGTGCCGCTGCGGACCCGCGACGACCTGTCGATGGCCTACACGCCGGGCGTCGGCCGGGTCAGCACCGCGCTGGCGGCCAACCCCGAGGACATCAGCAAGCTCACCGTGCAGGGCAACGCCGTCGCGGTGGTCACCGACGGCTCGGCCGTGCTCGGACTGGGCAACATCGGCCCGGGCGCCGCGCTGCCGGTCATGGAGGGCAAGGCCGCCCTCTTCAAGCAGTTCGCCGACATCGACGCCTGGCCCATCTGCCTGGCCACCCAGGACACCGACGCCATCGTCGAGATCGTCGCCGGCATCGCCCCGGGCTTCGGTGGCATCAACCTCGAGGACATCGCCGCGCCACGCTGCTTCGAGGTCGAGCGCCGGCTGCGCGAGCGGCTGGACATCCCGGTCTTCCACGACGACCAGCACGGTACGGCGATCGTGGTGCTGGCCGCGTTGCAGAACGCGCTGCGCTGCGTCGGCAAGGGGCTGACCACGGCCCGGGTGGTCGTGGCCGGCGGCGGCGCGGCCGGCACCGCCATCGTGGGTCTGCTGATGGCCGCCGGCGTGGCCGACGTCGTCGTCTGGGACCGCGAGGGCTGCCTGCACCGCGACGACGCGGCGCTCTCCCCGGCCAAGGCCGAGCTGGCCGCCCGGACGAACCCGCGCGGCGTACGCGGCGATCTGCGGTCCGCGCTGCACGGAGCCGACGTCTTCATCGGGGTCAGCGGCCCCGGCGTGCTCCCGGCCGAGTGGATCCAGGACATGGCCGAGGAGCCGGTGGTCTTCGCGCTGGCCAACCCCGACCCGGAGATCGACCCCGCCGACGCCGCGCGGTACGCCGCCGTGGTGGCGAGCGGGCGCAGCGACTACCCCAACCAGATCAACAACGTGCTGGCCTTCCCCGGCGTCTTCCGCGGGCTCCTCGACGCGCGGGCCAGCGACATCACCACCGAGATGCTCATCCGAGCGGCCGGGGCGATCGCCGGCGTGGTGACCGACGACCAGCTGCACTCGAACTTCATCATCCCCAGCGTCTTCAACCCCGCCGTGCCCCAGGCGGTCGCCGCCGCCATCCGCGGCGACGGCGACGCCTGAGCAGGGCTAGACCCACTCGGTCTCGTCGCTGCCCTCGCCGTCGATGACGTGGACCGCGGCCTCCTCGGCACTGGCGCCGGCCCCGTCGATGCCGACGTCGCGGGCGATCTCCTCGCTGTCCACGTCCTCGGCCTCGCCCTCGTCCGGCGCGACCAGCCGGCCGGCCCGGCGATCGGCGACGCCGGGATCGGGGCCGTAGGGGTCGGGCTCCGGCTCCTCCTGGCTCAGCCACTCGTCGAGGTTGCGCGCGGCGCCGCTGCGGTCGTGCGGCTCGCGGTCCGGCGGTGAGTAGCCCTCGTCGAGGACGTCGTCCACGCCCCGGTCGTCCAGGGTGTCCTCGGGCTGGAGCTGGTCCTCCGGGTCGACGCCCTGACCCTCGTAGTACTCGCGCTCGTTCTGGTCGACCATGATGGCCACCCCTCTCCCCGATGCGATCGGTTGCGGTCTGCTATCTCCTGGGTATACCCAGACCCGCGCCGTTCACCAGTGACTCCGGGGACCGCGGGGGTGACCAACGTCCCTCACGCGCTAGAGGCTGCTCTGGATCCCGGCGAGGAGCTGACGGGCCATGACGATGCGCTGGACCTGGTTGGTGCCCTCGTAGATCTGGGTGATCTTGGCGTCGCGCATCAT